>NZ_DAJPEN010000001.1:3152333-3782800 GCF_025993685.1 Bacteroides mediterraneensis
GATTTGTTTCTATTCCACACCCAATTGCAAGTGGCAGAGGAGGACGGTACCATCCAAAGTCTCCGCCAGCAGATGAAGAAAGACGAGGAAATCATCCGATTGCGAGAGAATATCCGGCGGTCTGCCCAAGCCAAAGTGGCCAATGGCACACTGAGTGTCAGTGACATGCTAAAAGAAATTACAGCCGAAAACCTGGCACGACAAGCCAAGGCCGTACACGAAGTACAACTGCTCATGCATTTACACCAACGGAAACACCTGACCAATTAAAATACTTCATTCTAAAAATTCTTGCGTATGAAAAAAAGATATGTATTCCAAGCGCTTATGCTGATTTGTCTCACCGCCTGTGAAGATAAAGACGACTTTGATGCAACCGGTACTTTTGAAGCAACTGAGATTGTGGTCTCTTCCGAAGCCTCCGGAAAGCTCTTCTATCTGAATGCGGAAGAAGGGATGCACTTTACCCAAGGCACTGAAGTGGGGCTGGTGGACACCGTACAGCTCTACCTGAAAAAACGACAGCTGGAGGCACAGATGAAATCCGTGGAAAGCCAACGCCCCGACATTCATCGGCAGATTGCCGCCACCAAGGAACAAATCGCCACCGCACAACGGGAACGCAACCGAGTGGAAAACCTGCTGAAAGCACAGGCGGCTAACCGCAAACAACTGGATGACTGGGACGCCCAGCTGGCGGTACTCAACCGGCAACTGGAGGCACAGGTGTCGTCATTAGGAAACACCACTGCCAGCCTGACGGAACAAAGCTCGTCGGTAGCCATCCAAGTGGCACAAATCGAAGACCAGCTCAAGAAATGCCATATCACCACCCCGATAAGCGGAACAATTCTGGCCAAATACGCCGAACCGGGAGAACTGGCCACCCTCGGGAAGCCGCTGTTCAAGATAGCCGACACGGAACACATCTTCCTGCGGGCCTACGTCACCTCCCGGCAACTGGCCTCCGTAAAACTGGGAAGCGAGGTCACGGTATTTGCCGACTTCGGCGATGCACAACGGAACACCTACCCCGGCAAAGTGACCTGGATTTCCGAAGAAGCCGAATTCACCCCGAAAACCATCCTGACCGATGACGAACGCGCCAACCAGGTCTATGCTGTCAAGATAGCCGTCCACAACGACGGCCACATCAAACTGGGAATGTACGGCGAAGTCAAATTCTGAAAGAAGCACATAAATGGAAACCCTTATTGAAGTCAGCCACGTAAGCAAAAACTATGGAAAGGTACAGGCCCTGCGCAACGTATCTTTCCAGGTGAAACAAGGCGAACTGTTCGGTCTCATCGGTCCCGACGGCTCCGGAAAGAGTACACTCTTCCGCATCCTGACCACTCTACTGAAACCGGACCAGGGAACGGCTCATGTACTGCATGCCGACGTATTGGCCGACTTCCGCACCATCCGACGAAGCGTAGGCTACATGCCGGGACGTTTCTCCTTGTACCAAGACCTGACTGTGGAAGAAAACCTGCGTTTCTTTGCCACCGTCTTTCACACCACTGTGAAAGAGAACTACGAACGGATTCGGCCGATTTACGAACAGATTGCTCCGTTCAAAAACCGGCGAGCCGGAGCCCTGTCGGGAGGTATGAAGCAAAAGCTGGCATTGTGTTGCGCGCTGGTCCATGCTCCCAGAATCCTGTTTCTGGATGAGCCGACCACCGGAGTAGACCCTGTATCCCGCAGGGAATTCTGGGAGATGCTGGCCCGTCTCCGTCAGGAAGGCATCACTCTCGTGGTATCCACCCCTTTCATGGACGAAGCCCGACAATGCGACCGCGTGGCCTTCCTGTATGAAGGAGAAATCAAAGGTATCGACCGCCCGGAAACCATCCTGACACGGTTCAGCGACATTCTGTGTCCTCCCGGACTTAAGCGAAAAGCAGCAGTCGGAAACGCCGCCCCCCTCATTCAGGTAGACAATCTGGTCAAACGGTTCGGCACTTTTACCGCGGTCGACCATATCTCTTTCTCGGTACAGCGGGGAGAGGTTTTCGGCTTTTTGGGAGCCAATGGGGCCGGAAAAACCACCGCCATGCGTATTCTCTGCGGACTCAGTCTGCCTTCCGAAGGGAAAGCGGAAGTGATGGGGTTCGATGTCCGGACCCAGAGTGAGGAGATAAAACGACGAATCGGCTACATGAGCCAGAAGTTTTCGCTGTATGAAGACCTAACGGTCCGCGAGAATCTCCGCCTGTTCGGAGGTATCTACGGGGTCAATGCCAAAGAAATTACGACCCGCACCGAAGAGACCTTACGGCGTATCGGCCTCTACGAGGAGCAACATACCTTGGTCCGTTCCCTGCCGCTAGGCTGGAAACAACGGTTGGCCTTCTCGGTAGCTATCTTTCACCGCCCGGAACTGGTTTTTCTGGATGAACCGACCGGAGGTGTGGACCCGGCCACCCGCCGCCAGTTCTGGGGACTGATTTATCAGGCTGCCGACCAGGGAATCACCATTTTCGTCACCACGCACTACATGGACGAAGCAGAATATTGCGACCGCATTTCCATGATGGTGGACGGACATATCCGCGCCTTGGATACTCCCGACGGACTGAAAGCCCGTTTTCAAGCCCGAAACATGGACGAAGTGTTCCAGAAACTGGCCCGCGATGCCCAACGGGGAGACGCGGCTTTTACTCACGCTCAAACCGAACGACCATGAAACAGTTTATCGCTTTTGTCAGAAAAGAATTCCATCACATTCTGCGCGACCGGCGCACCATGCTGATACTGATAGGAATGCCGATTATACAGATTATCCTTTTCGGCTTTGCCATCTCTACCGAGGTGCGCAATGTCCAGACTGCCGTATTGGCTCCCTCCCTTCAGACGGATATACGGAAACTGGTAGAGCAACTGGATGCCAGTGAGTATTTCACGGTAAAACATGTCGTCCAGTCTCCCGATGAGATTGAGCGGCTGTTCCGGCGCAACCAGATAGAGCTGGCCGTCATTTTTCCGTCCGACCTGCACCGTTTCCGCTTCAATTCCGCACAGATACAGATTCTGGCCGACGCCACGGAACCCAACCTGGCAGTCACCCGGAGTACGTATGCCCAAACCATTCTCCGACAAGCCCTGCAAACCATCCGGCCCGCTGACGCTTTCTCCTCCAAAAGAAGTACGGAAGGGATGCCGATTGTAGCCTACAACAAGCTGCTCTACAACCCGCAGATGAAGAGTGCCTACAACTTCGTGCCAGGAGTTATGGGACTGATTCTGATGCTGATTTGCGCCATGATGACCTCCATTTCAATCGTCCGCGAAAAAGAAACCGGCACAATGGAAGTGCTGTTGGTCTCTCCCGTCAATCCGTTGTTTGTCATCCTTTCGAAAGCCGTGCCCTACTTCATGCTCTCCCTGCTGAACCTGACCACCATCCTGCTGCTTTCGGTCTTTGTGCTCGACGTGCCGATAGCCGGAAGTCTGACGGCCTTGCTGGGAGTCTCCCTGCTGTTCATCTTCGTGTCGCTGGCGCTGGGACTACTGATTTCCTGCGTCACCCATACCCAGGTAGCAGCCCTGCTCGTTTCGGCCATGGTCCTGCTCATCCCGACCATTATCCTGTCGGGTATCATCTTTCCGGTGGAAAGTATGCCGGGTATCCTCCAGGCCCTTTCCTGCCTCATCCCGGCACGCTGGTACGTGGCAGCAGTGCGACGACTGATGATTGAAGGTGTACCCTTTGTCTACGTGTGGAAGGAAGTGGCTGTGTTATGCCTCATGGCCGTAGTCCTGATTGCAGCCACCACCCGCAAATTTAAAAACCGATTGGAATAAACCGCAAGCTTATGATGTTACGTTACCTGATAGAAAAAGAGTTCAAGCAACTGAAACGGAACCGTTTCCTGCCCCGCCTCATTCTGCTGTTTCCCTGCGTGATGATGCTGGTGATGCCTTGGGCCGCCACACTGGAAATCGAGGACTTGCGCATTGCCGTCATTGACCACGACCATAGTCCCTCGTCCCAACAACTGGTACACCGCATCGAGGCCTCCCGTTACTTCCAGCTGACCGCCCTGCCTGCTTCCTACACACAAGGTCTGAATGTCATCGAAAAAGACCAGGTGGACATGCTGCTGGAAATTCCCCGCGGATTTGAGAAAGACCAGGCCCGCGGCCTCAGTCCCTCCGCCCTAATTGCCGTCAACACGGTCAACGGTACCAAAGGAGGACTGGGAAGTGCCTACTTGCAACAGATTCTCAATCCGCAAGCCTTCCCTACTTCCGTGCGCTACCTGTTCAACCCGTACCTCAACTACAAAGTATTCATGGTACCCGCCCTGATGACCTTGATTCTGGTACTGCTCTGCGGCTTCCTGCCAGCCCTGAACGTGGTGAGCGAGAAAGAAGCAGGTACCATCGAGCAAATCAATGTCAGTCCGGTGAGCCGTTTCACCTTTACCCTCGCCAAACTGCTGCCCTACTGGGCCATCGGATTTGTGGTGTTGAACCTGTGCATGCTGCTGGCCTGGCTGGTCTACGGCCTGACTCCCGAAGGAAACATCCTCACCATCTATCTGGCCACACTGATTTTCGCGCTGGTCATGTCGGGACTGGGACTGGTCATCTCCAACTATTCTTCTACCATGCAGCAAGCCATGTTCGTCATGTGGTTTTGCATGCTGATTTTCATTCTGATGAGCGGACTTTTCACTCCTATCAGCAGCATGCCGGAATGGGCACAATACATCACATACCTTAATCCGCTGCGTTACTTTATGGAAATCATGCGCATGGTCTATCTGAAGGGCAGCCACATCGGCGACATCGGCTTCCAGCTTTCCATGCTCTCCACCTTTGCCGTTCTGCTATATGTATGGGCCATCCGCAGCTACCGCAAGCAGCAATAAGCTATCCCGTACTTGACTTCTTACCTTGACACGAACGTGCAACGGTCTCATCACGTTCGTGTCAAGGTCTCGTCACGTCCGTGTCCACCTCTCATCACGCTCGTGTCGAGATAATCAAGCTAAGGGATTTCCCTAAAAATGCCCCTTGCAAGGTCTAGAATTGTAAGTCAGTTATTTCCACCTTACAGAATTATTCAGTAACTTTGCCCGAATCTCTTTTACATAGGACCCATTTGAATATGAGCGAAGATACTTTTGACAAGGACGAAAAGCAAACGGCAAATCTGCCTGAAAAAGAAGAACACTCTGACTACAAACCTGTATCGACCACCGATGAGGCGGTGAAGCACCAGCTGAGCGGCATGTACCAGAACTGGTTTCTGGACTATGCTTCATACGTGATTCTGGAGCGTGCCGTACCCCACATCAACGACGGACTGAAGCCGGTGCAGCGACGCATTCTCCACTCCATGAAACGTCTGGATGACGGACGCTACAACAAGGTGGCCAACATCGTGGGACACACCATGCAGTTTCATCCGCACGGAGATGCTTCCATCGGAGACGCCCTTGTGCAACTGGGACAGAAAGACCTGCTCATCGACTGCCAGGGAAACTGGGGTAACATCCTGACGGGCGACAGCGCAGCAGCTCCCCGTTACATCGAAGCCCGGCTGTCCAAATTCGCCCTCGACGTGGTGTTCAACCCGAAAACCACGGAATGGCAGGCTTCCTACGACGGAAGAAACCGGGAACCGGTCACTCTGCCGGTAAAATTCCCGCTGCTGCTGGCTCAGGGGGTGGAAGGTATCGCCGTGGGACTTTCTTCCAAGATTCTTCCCCATAACTTCAACGAATTGTGTGATGCGGCCATTGCCTACCTGCACGGAGAGGACTTCCAGCTCTATCCGGACTTCCAGACAGGGGGCTCCATCGATGTGTCCCGCTACAACGACGGGGAAAGAGGGGGCGTAGTACGCGTACGGGCCAAGATTTCCAAACTCGACAACAAGACCCTGTGCATCAGCGAGATTCCTTACGGGAAGACCACATCGTCTCTGATTGACTCCATTCTGAAGGCCATCGAAAAGGGAAAAATCAAGGTTAGGAAGGTAGACGACAACACGGCCGGAAAGGTAGAAATTCTGGTACATCTGACGCCGGGTGTATCGTCCGACAAGACACTCGACGCTCTATACGCCTTTACAGACTGCGAGGTGAACATCTCACCCAACTGCTGTGTCATCGACAACAAGAAACCGCATTTCCTCTCGGTGAGCAAAGTGCTGAAAAAATCTGTCGACAACACACTGGCCCTGCTCCGGAAAGAACTGGAAATTCAGCGGGACGAAACGCTGGAAACCTTGCATTTTGCTTCCTTGGAGAAAATCTTCATCGAAGAGCGGATTTACAAGGACAAGCAATTCGAACAGGCAGAGTCCATGGATGCAGCCTGCGAGCACATTGACGAACGGTTGACTCCCTTCTATCCACAGTTCGTGCGCGAAGTGACGAAAGAAGACATCCTCAAACTGATGGAAATCAAAATGGCACGTATCCTCAAGTTCAACAAAGACAAGGCAGACGAATTCATCGCCCGTCTGAAAGCCCAACTGGAGGAGATTGACAACCACTTGGCACACATCACGGAATATACCATCGACTGGTACCAGCACCTGAAAGAGAAATATGGCAAGAATTTCCCACGCCGTACAGAAATCCGCAACTTCGACACCATCGTGGCTACCAAAGTGGCGGAAGCCAACGAGAAGCTGTACATCAACCGAGAGGAGGGCTTCATCGGTACAGGGCTGAAAAAAGACGAGTATGTGTGCAACTGTTCCGACATCGACGATGTGATTATCTTCTACAAGGACGGAAAATACAAGATTGTCCGCGTGTCCGACAAACTGTTTGTCGGCAAGAACATCCTGTATGTCAATGTATTCAAAAAGAACGACAAACGTACCATCTACAACGTCATTTACCGTGACGGAAAGGATGGGTATTATTATATCAAACGCTTCAATGTGACCTCCATCATCCGCGACCGGGAGTACGACGTGACACAAGGTACACCAGGCTCCAAGATTGTCTACTTCACGGCCAATCCCAACGGAGAAGCGGAAGTCATCCGGGTCATCCTGCGTCCGACACCCCGCATCAAGAAACCGACCTTCGAGAAGGATTTCAGTACCATCCACATCAAGGGCAAGCAATCGATGGGTAACCTGCTCACCAAGGCCGAGGTACACAAAATCAGCCTGAAGCAGAAAGGCGGTTCCACCCTCGGTGGCAGAAAGGTCTGGTTCGACCACGACGTGCTACGGCTCAACTACGACGGCAGAGGACAATACCTGGGCGAATTCCAAAGCGATGAAAGCATCCTGGTGGTTCAGAAAAACGGAGAATTCTACACCACGAACTTCGACCTGAGCAACCATTACGATCCGGATATCCTTTGCATTGAAAAGTTCAATCCCGACAAGGTATGGACAGCCGTACTCTATGATGCCGACCAACAGAATTATCCGTACCTGAAACGGTTCACCTTCGAAGCGACCAACAAGAAACAGAATTTCCTGGGCGACAACAAACATACACAGCTCATCCTGCTGACTTGTCAGGTGTACCCGCGCATACAAGTTGATTTCGGCGGGCACGACAGCTTCCGGGAAGCACTCGTACTGGAAGCCAGCGACTTTGTGGGCGTCAAAAGCTTCAAGGCCAAGGGCAAGCGTCTGACCACCTATACCGTCGAACGGATTACCGAGCTGGAACCGACCCGCATGCCGGAGCCGGAACCGGAAGAACCGGAAAAGGATGAGGAAGACGGAACAGAAGAAGAGGACATCCAGGAAGACGACGGACAAATGAAACTCTTTTAATCGCATGAAACGAATTATCTTTCTACTCTACGCCTGCCTGTCTGTCCTCATGCTCCATGCACAGGAAGACAGTCTGCGTGCGACCCGCTACGTGATGCGTTCCGTACTCTACGGAGCAGGCGTGAGCAACGTACTCGACACGTATCTTTCTCCACTGGAATACAAAGGGCCGGAGGTACGTATCCTGCGTGAGAATATGCGCATGACCCGGCTGATGAACGGAAACGTATCGGCACAGAATCTGTTGCAAGCCCATGTGTCGTACACGCACAATCCCAGCAAGACAGGTTATATGTATGCCGGACTGCTGAACTGGAGTTATGCTCTCCACTATCAGTTCCGTCTCAGTGAGCAGTTGAAGCTGCTGGCCGGCCCGACAATTGACCTGAACGGGGGATTCGTGTACAATACGCGCAATTCCAATAACCCGGCACAGGCCAAGGTGTACGGAAGTTTGGGCCTCTCCGGCATGGCTATCTACAAGTTCCACATCGGCCACTATCCGCTGGTAGCACGTTACCAGGCCAACCTTCCGTTGCTGGGTACCATGTTCTCTCCCGAATTCGGACAGTCCTACTACGAAATGTTCTCCTTGGGATACAAAGGAAAGAATGTCCTGTTTACCTCCCTCCACAACAGCCCTTCCCTCCGTCAGATGATAACCCTCGACTTCCCTATCCGGAAGGTCACAATGCGTGTAGCCTATGTCTGCGATCTCCAGCAAGCCAAGGTCAACCACCTGAAATACCATACTTACTCACATGATTTCATGATTGGCTTCGTGAAGAATTTCCACCTGCTGAAAGGCAAGAACCGAATCACCATGCCTTCAAACGTTACTCCCTACTGATATGAAGAAAATATATCATTTCCACTTATACGGCCTCCTGCTGGTGCTGACCTACACCTTATTCTCTTCGTGTATCCGTGAAGACATACAGGGCAATACACCGGAAGCCAATTTCGAATCGCTCTGGAAAATCATCGACGAGCAATATTGTTTCCTGGATTACAAAAAGGAAGTGTATGGTCTGGACTGGGACGAAGTACACACCCGCTATGCGAAACGGATTTCTCCGTCGATGAGCTGGGAAGCACTTTTTGAAGTTCTTTCAGATATGGTCAACGAACTCAGAGACGGCCATGTGAATCTGAGCAGCTCCTTAGGCAGCTCGCAATACCGGGAATGGTTTGATGCCTACCCGCGCAATTTCAGCGACAGCATCCAAAGCAATTACCTTAAAAAAAACTATATCATCACTTCCGGACTCACCTACCAGATACTGGACAACAACATCGGTTATGTGTACTGCGAGAGCTTCTCGGACGGTATCGGCGATGGAAATCTGGATCAGATGCTGAAAAAACTGGAAATCTGCGACGGAGTGATTATCGACGTGCGCAACAACGGAGGGGGTAGCCTGACTACCGCCCAAAAACTGGCCGCCCGCTTTACCAACGAAAAGGTGCTGGTGGGCTACATCCGCCACAAAACGGGACCCGGCCACAATGACTTTTCCGACCCGGAACCGGTGTATCAAGAACCATCCAACAGCATCCGTTGGCAGAAAAAGGCCGTAGTGCTGACCAACCGACGTTCCTACAGTGCCACCAATGACTTTGTCAATACCATGCGGCAGTTCCCCCATGTCACTACCCTGGGAGATACGACCGGAGGCGGTTCCGGTCTGCCGTTCAGTTCCGAAATCCCCAACGGATGGTCCATCCGTTTCTCGGCCAGCCCCATGTTCGACCCGGACATGAACCAGCTGGAGTTCGGTATCGAGCCGGATGTGAAAGTAGACATGACCAGTGAAGACATGCAGCGAGGAAAAGATACACTCATTGAAACCGCCATCAAAATACTAAAGAATTGACCCGCAGATTTGGAGAATCGGGAAATTATTTCTACCTTTGCCTCCGCAAATGCAGAAATCGTTTTCTGTATGCGCCTGTGGCGTAATTGGTAGCCGCGCCAGACTTAGGATCTGGTGTCGTGAGACGTGTAGGTTCGAGTCCTATCAGGCGCACATAGTAAAAATGGATTTAATAAACACGTGTTTATTAAATCCATTTTATTTTGTTATACCCCATAAACTATGCAGACCAGTCGCACGAAAGACCTCACTTCGGGAAATATCACCCAAAGCATGCTTTGTCTAGCTTATCCGCTCATCCTCGGCAACCTGCTCCAGCAGGGATATAATATTGCGGATACACTGATTATCGGCCAGACGCTGGGGGCCAATGCGCTGGCTGCCGTAGGCTCCTCCTACACGCTCATGGTATTCATCACTTCCATTTTCATCGGTCTGTGCATGGGATGCAGTGCCTTGTTCTCCATGCGTTACGGAGCCAAAGATTATGAACTTCTGAAACGTAGCCAAGCAGCCGCTCTACTCATTACGGGCATCGCTACCTTCCTCATTTTCGCTTTCACCATCAGCTGCATCCGTCCTATTATCCAATGGCTGCAAACCCCGGAAGAATTACAGGAAATGACGTACGACTACCTGAAAATTACCTTTATCGGCATCTGGTTCGTCTACCTGTATAATTATTATGCCTACCTCCTGCGGGCATTAGGCAATTCCTTTACACCCCTAGTTTATCTGGCAATCTCCGTCGTATTGAACATCGTACTCGACCTGCTGTTCATCCTTCGACTCGGCTACGGTATCGCAGGAGCGGCCACAGCTACGGTCCTTTCGCAAGCCGTTTCCGCCATCGGACTTTGGCTGTACTGCTGGAGAAAAATTCCGGAAACACGACTTACACGCAAAGACTTCAAGATAAACCGTCCCCTCGTCAGGCAGGTATTTTCGTATGCCTCACTGACTTGCATACAACAATCGGTCATGAACTTTGGTATTCTGATGGTACAGGGGCTGGTTAACAGTTTCGGGACTTCCGTCATGGCTGCGTTCACTGCCGCCGTCAAAATTGATTCCTTTGCTTACATGCCCGTACAGGATTTCGGCAATGCATTCTCTACTTTCACTGCCCAAAACTACGGAGCCGGAAAGAAAGAGCGCATCCTACAAGGCTTCAAAAAAGCGTTCTGGATGACTACGCTTTTCTGCCTGCTTCTCTCAGCGCTTATCTTTCTGACTGCTCCCTGGCTAATGCAGATTTTCATTTCACCGGAAGAAAAAGAAATTATCCGGATTGGAGTAGAATATCTCCGAGTAGAAGGCAGTTTCTACTTAGGTATCGGCTACCTGTTTCTATGGTATGGCTTTTACCGGGCGGTATGCAAGCCTGAAATGTCTATTATCCTGACCATTCTGTCCTTGGGAACCCGTGTAGCCTTAGCCTACCTCTTAGCATCCATTCCTTCCATTGGTGTACACGGTATCTGGTGGTCCATTCCTATCGGCTGGGCATTGGCGGATATCTACGGACAGGTATATTACTGGAAAAAGAAGCGTTACTTACTTGTCCCTCCCACTGTTTCACAATAAAAGACACACCTCTATCCGACACTTTTTCCATCAAAGGCAGAAAGGCAGGACTTGTCTACCATACCAATCTCACCCATTCTTATACTCCCTCAGAGAAGCCTTTCTGTTCCTACATGCCCAGAGAAAAAAATACACAGAAGGTTGCTCGTACGTCACGTCAGTCAGTCTTCTCCACAGAAAACAAAATAACCTGCATACAATAGAGCCCCATCAACTCCAAGGTCTCCTAAAGACATAAAAAAAGGCCGCCTCTAAAGAGACAGCCTTTTCTTGTAAGTATGAAAAACTATTACTGACGCTGAGTAGCTGAATAGTTAATCTTCAAAGCGTATGCCTGACGAAGAGCCTGTTTTACTTCTGTTACGATACCCATCTTGGTATTTGCATCGACCTTCAGGGAAACAGTCATAAACGGTTTATCTTCCTCTTTCATGTTTTCACGTTCCTGATAGATGTAGTCCTGCACTTCTGAAGATTCAGCGAACTTATCGTTCAACTGGATACGGTCGGTAGTACCCATCTTTTTCTGGAACTCCGGCATCGGCTTACCGATGTAGATGAAGGACACCAAAGACTTCTTTTCAAGCTTTTCCAATTCCGTAGCTTGCGGCACCTTGAACTGAACCTTCAACGTAACTTCACGCATGGTTGTTACAATCATGAAGAAGAACAACATGGTAAAGATAAGGTCCGGCAAAGAAGAGGTATTCAACTCCGGCATGCCACGCTTACCTGTCTTATTAAATTTTCCCATGATTATTTTCCTCCATATTTTTTAGGTTCTGCTTCAGAAATCTTCTGCGGATAATAGTCTGTAATAGCTTTCTGCTCGTCTTCAGAACATTCAGCGAATGATTTTCCAAACTGAGACTGAGCCAGTTCGTTACGCAGCTCATTGTAAGCTGCTACCAATTCGTTCTGAACCTGAATATACGCATTGTAGCTAGTACCCACGTCATTCTGCACAGAGATTACATGCTTTTCTGTAATCATTACGTCACCGAAGAACGGAAGATGCTTTGCATGCTTTTCAGGCAAGTTCTCGTCGTTATTCGGGTTGGCAATGAATTCTTTTGCCTTTTGTCTCAACTGTCTGATGTCAGACCATTCTCCACCGACCATCAGTTGGTCGTCCTTGTTCAAACGAACCTGAAGAACGTTTCTTTCCTTTACAATAATATCATCTTTCTGATCCTTGTTTTCAGGTGGAGGCGGCAAACGTCTCGCCAAACCACGGTCAGTATCCATTGATGTTGTAATAAGGAAGAAAATAAGCAACATGAAGGCAATATCGGCCGTAGAACTTGAGTTGATTCCCGGCACTGCTCTTTTCTTTTTTGCCATTTGACTTACTCCTTATATTTTAATTAAACTTCAATGATGATATTATTTCTTCAAAATTCCAGACAAGTTGATCAATGTACCAAGGGCAGCCAAGCCGAACAATACGTATGTAGAGTACAGCAGCATGTCTGTTACCTTCAGCATAGTGACATTGGTATATTCTGTACCGCCACCCATAACAACTGTTTCAGAAGAACCGAGGTTATAAGTTACAATCAGCAATACAACCAACAGAATCAATCCAATCAATGATTTGATAGCTCCTTTCGGATTATCTTTCAACGCTCCGCCAAACTGTGCAATAGCTCCTATAAGAGTTGCGATAACAGTAATTGCAAACATACCATACATCAGGTACATCAGGGCCGGAGTGTTAGCCGGTTCAACCAAACCAGCTGCATTTGTTTCGCTGTATCCTACTCCGTAGAACATGCCCAGCACCACCAGAATCAGTGCGATGCATACATAGAATACGTAGTATGATACTTTATATGATAATTTAGCCATTGTTCTTATTATTTTTTGTATTTCAAGTTGTACTTCATGATCATATCAAGCAATGTGATAGAAGAATCTTCCATCTGGCTTGTAATAGCTTCAATCTTAGACAGGATGTAGTTATAGAATACCTGCAGAATCAAAGCAACGATCAAACCGAAGATAGTAGTAATCAAGGCCACTTTCATACCACCTGCAACAACTGTCGGAGAAATATCACCAGCCTGCTGGATTTGGTCGAACGCCATAACCATACCGATTACAGTACCCAAGAATCCCAGAGACGGAGCCATCGCGATGAACAATGTAATCCAAGAGCATCCTTTTTCAAGGTAACCAGCCTGAACACCACCGTAAGAAACAACTGAACGTTCAACTACGTCCAAGCCTTCGTCGATTCTCATCAAACCCTGATAGCAGATAGAAGCAACAGGACCACGAGTGTTACGGCAGATAGTCTTAGCACCTTCTACATCACCTTTTTCCAAAGCGGCTTCAACCTTAGCCATCAATTTCTTTACGTCTACTTCAGCCAAGCTCAAGTAAATGATACGTTCAATACAGAAAGCCAAACCAAGTACCAATGCGATAGCAACCAAAGACATGAAGCCTGCATCACCTTCGATAAACTTAGTCTTTAATTCTTTGTGCAAACCACCTTCTTCTACTACAGCCGGAGCTGCTGCTGCATCGTCAGCGGCTGCTACTTCTTCTGTCTGAGCCGGAGCTGCGGTAGCTGTAGAATCCTGAGCCATAGCTGTCTGAGTCATTCCAAATGAGAGGACTCCCATCACTGCAAGAATTGCAAATAACTTTTTCATTGTGTGTCTAATTTTTAAGATTAATTAATTAATAGTTTGTTAATTGTTTTTCTCTTATATTGCGGAGAGAACGGGATTCGAACCCGTGATACGCTTTTGGCGTATACACGCTTTCCAGGCGTGCCTCTTCAACCACTCGAGCACCTCTCCTTTTCCAATATCGGGAACAAGTTTCAAACACCCATAACCCCTTTAATTGATTTCAGTCACAAATGTATTCTTTTTTTTCGTCTTACATAACATCCAAACTGCAAAAGTTTTCTTTTAGACCTGAAATTAATAAACTTTAAAAACTTTTCTCCGCATTTGTGAAGACTTTTAAAGCATTTTCCGTGGTTTGGGCCGCTATTTCCGACAAAGGTATGCCATAAATTTCGGAAAGGCGTTCGGCCACCTTTACCAGATGGGCGCTCTCATTCCGCTTTCCCCGATAGGGTACCGGAGCCAGATAAGGCGAATCGGTTTCGAGCACGACCCGGCTTAAAGGCACATTTTTCAACACTTCCGGAAGGGTACTTTTCTTGAAAGTCACTACCCCATTAATGCCGAGCATGAACGATTCATATTCCAACAAACGGGCAGCCTCTTCCGATGAGCCGGTAAAACTGTGGAAAATTCCCCGCAAGGCCGTCTGCTTGTAAGGCTTGAGAATTTCCAGCAGTTCCGGATAAGCTTCCCGGCAATGGATAATCAGAGGCAAGTCGTACTCCAAGGCCCAGTTCAGCTGTTCCTCAAACGCCGCCATCTGCTCCTTGCGGAAAGTCTTGTCCCAATACAAGTCGATTCCCACTTCGCCGATACCATAGAAACGCTGCGGATCAGATGTCAGCCATTGTTTCACCGTCTGCAAACGTTCCTTCCAGTTTTCATCGACCGAAGTAGGGTGAAACCCAATCATCGGATAACAGCAGTCGTATGCGTCGCACAACTTCAGCATAGCCTCCACCGTAGCATCATCAATATTCGGCATGAACAAGCGGGTTACTCCGGCCTCCACCGCCCGGATTACAGCCAGTTCGCGGTCTTCCTCAAACTCTTCGGTGTACAAATGAGTATGTGTATCAATCAGAGCATTCATCATTTTACAGTTTACGGTCCATCAAACGGCAAACAAAGGCTTTCAGTTCTTCCTTGCGGGCCGATTCTACTTCCACCTGCTCCAACAAAGCCAGGCCTTCCTTATAATACGCATCAATACGGGCATTGCAGCTATCGGCTACACCCACCTTATTATATATAGCCGTCACGGCTTTTATTTTTTCTTCCGGTGCATAGTCTTCCACATGAAGCCAGCCCAGCAATGCCTCTTTATCGTCTTCCTGAGCCTGCGTCATCGCCGTAATCTGCATAAAGGTCTTTTTATTACAAAGGATGTCGCCTCCGATTTTCTTGCCAAAGACAGCCGGATCACCATACACGTCGAGGTAATCGTCCTGCAACTGGAAAGCCAGTCCCATCTTCACCCCGAAATCATAGAGAAGTTCCGCATCTTTTTCCGGCGCCCCTCCCAGGATGGCTCCGATTTTCAGGGCTGCCGCCAGCAGTACAGAAGTTTTCAGACGAATCATTTCAAGGTATTGCTCAACCGTCACATCCGTCAGCTGTTCAAATTCCATATCCCACTGCTGTCCTTCACACACCTCCAATGCGGTACGGCTGAACACCTCCATCACCTTTCCCACGTATTCTGCCGGACATTGCTGCATCATGAACTGATAGGAAAGAATCAGCATGGCATCTCCCGAAAGGATGGCCGTGTTCTCGTTCCACCGTTTATGTACGGTCGGCTTGTTGCGCCGCATATCGGCCTTGTCCATCAAATCATCGTGCAACAGCGTAAAGTTATGATAGGTTTCAATACCAGCGGCCTGCGGGAATATACGCTCCACATCATCCTTGTACAGATTATAAGCCAACAGCATCAGTACCGGACGCAGACGTTTCCCGCCCAGCCCCAGCACATACTCTATCGGTTCGTACAACCCCATCGGTTTCCGCTTGTAAGAAAGCTGGCCGATGTACTCATGGATTTGCTGCAACAGTTGTTCGCTTGTATATTGTTTCATGGAAATAAGTTTTAATAAAAGGGGAAAAAAGAAAGGCTGCAAAAATGCAGCCTTTACTTCAATTTATACTATCAATAGATTACTGCAACTTAAAGGTTACAGGCACGGTGTATTTCACACGTACAGCTTTACCACGCTGCTTACCTGGTTTCCATTTCGGCATCATCTTGATTACGCGGAGTGCTTCCTTATCCAAGTACGGGTCTACACTACGCATAACCACCGGGTCTACGATAGAACCATCCTGGTTAACGACGAACTGGATGATTACACGTCCCTGCACACCGTTTTCCTGTGCGATAGTCGGATACTTGATGTTCTTGCTGATGAACTTCAAACATTCAGCCATACCACCCGGGAATTCCGGCATCTCTTCTACGACCTGGAAAATCTGCTGTTCTTCCGGTTCTTCTTCTTCTACTTCAACCGGCACATACTTGATTTCCACAGCCTGATTGTTTTCCTCACTTGACTGGATAGTAGATTCTTCTACATTTGCATCATTTTCTGCAATCTGCAATACTTCTTCTACTTTCGGAGCTTCAGGAGGAGGGGGAGCTTGTTTCTGTTCCTCCTGTTCAGTGATAGGAATCATTTCTTCCTCAAAAATTGGTTCGGTGATACCGGTATCGGTAGTGACTTGTTTATCACGTTCTGTCCATTCGAACGCCACAAACATCGCTGCCAAGATCAGTACGAAACCTACCAATAACCACGTGGTCTTTTTACCCTCGAGGTCCGCTTTAGGCGATTTCTTGACTTCCATAAATGTGTTTATTAAAAAGGTTAATACTTTATACGTGGCAAAGGTAACACAAATCTTCAGAAATTCACTCTCCCGAAGTAAAAATAATGTAAAACAATGATTTTTTTATTTCACACCTGAATTAAGCAGAAAGCCCAACGTCAAATTCTCTGTTTCACACTGTGGGATATAAAAACCACACTGTGGGATATATATTTCACACTGTGGGATACAAATCCCTTAGTGTGAAACAGAAAATATAAAGAAGAAATCTACTCTATACAAAGAAAGGTTTTAACGTTTATGCACATGCCGTTTCTTACTTCCTATTATTAAATAGGAGAATTGCTAAAAACTTTACTCAAAAACATCCACATACAAAGGATTTACACTATCTTTGCCCCTATTCCAATCAATTTTATTGCAACCAACACATGAAAAAGATTATCATTGCCATCGATGGTTTCTCTTCCTGCGGGAAAAGTACCATGGCTAAGGATTTAGCCAAAGAAATCGGTTACATTTATATAGACAGCGGAGCCATGTATCGGGCCGTCACGCTGTATTGCCTGGAAAACGGACTGTTCAATGCCGACGGAAGCATCCGTGAAGAAGACCTGCGCCAGCAGATGGACCGGATTCACATTTCGTTCCAGCTCAACCCGGAAACCCAGCGCCCGGTGACCTTCCTCAACGGGAAAAATGTAGAAGAACGTATCCGCACCATGGAAGTTTCGTCCCATGTCAGCCCCGTATCTGCCCTTGGTTTCGTACGTGAGGCGCTCGTACGCCAGCAACAGGAAATGGGCAAGGAAAAAGGCATCGTCATGGACGGACGAGACATCGGTACGGCTGTATTTCCCAATGCCGAATTGAAAATATTCGTCACCGCATCCGCGCAAATCCGTGCCCAGCGCCGCTACGAGGAACTCAAGACCAAAGGACAGGAAGCCTCCTTCGATGAAATCCTGCACAATGTGGAAGAACGCGACCGCATTGACCAAAGCCGGGCAGTGAGTCCGCTTCGCAAGGCCGACGACGCCATCCTGCTGGACAACAGCGAGATGACGATTTCCGAACAGAAAGAATGGTTAAAGGAACAATTTGAAAAAGCCACCCATGCATCACGTTGAAATAGACAAGGAGTCAGGTTTCTGCTTCGGAGTGACCACTGCCATCTCCAAAGCGGAAGAAGAGCTGGCAAAGGGAGAACCCTTGTATTGCCTGGGAGATATCGTGCACAACGGACAGGAATGTGAGCGTCTGAAAAAACTGGGTCTGATTACCATCAATCACGAAGAATTTGCCCGCCTGCGGAATGTCAAGGTGCTGCTGCGTGCCCACGGCGAACCGCCCGAGACCTACGAACTGGCCCGCAAAAACCAGATTGAAATCATTGATGCCACCTGCCCGGTCGTGCTACGGCTGCAGAAAAGAATCAAGCAGGAGTATGACACCACTCCCAGCGGCCGGGAACGGCAGATTGTCATCTACGGGAAGAACGGTCATGCCGAGGTGCTGGGGCTGGTAGGACAGACACAAGGGAAGGCCATCGTCATCGAAAAGCTGGAAGAAGTCACCAAGCTCGACATGACGAAAGACATCCGACTGTATTCACAGACCACCAAGTCGCTCGACGAGTTCCGCCAGATTGTATCCTACATTGAGGAGCACATCTCGCCGGAAGCCTCTTTCCAGTATTTCGACACCATTTGCCGGCAAGTGGCCAACCGCATGCCCCACATCCGGGAGTTCGCGGCCAGTCATGACCTGATTTTCTTCGTCTGCGGGCACAAAAGTTCCAACGGAAAGATACTCTTTCAGGAATGCAAGAAAGTCAACCCCAATTCCTATCAAATTGACAAACCTGAGGAAATTGACAAGGACTTATTGTCACATGCACATTCCATTGGAATCTGTGGAGCCACTTCCACGCCGAAATGGTTGATGGAAGCGTGTAAAAAAGTTATAATGAGCGAAGAATAAGCAGAGAAAGTGTCACGGAATAACTACATATTTTGTACTTTTGCTTCATAAAAATCAAACTAACAACTAACAATTATGGGAACTATTAAATGTATCGGTATTCTGACCTCCGGAGGTGATGCACCAGGCATGAATGCCGCAATCAGAGCCGTCACCCGTTCCGCTATCTACAACGGACTGAAAGTAAAAGGTATTTACAGAGGCTACAAAGGATTGATTACAGGTGAAATCAAGGAGTTTAAGACTGAAAACGTCAGCAATATCATACAATTAGGAGGTACAATCCTGAAAACCGCACGTTGTCAGGAGTTCCGCACCCCGGAAGGTCGTCAAATCGCATACGAAACCATGCAGCGTGAAGGCATCGACGCCCTCATCATCATTGGTGGAGACGGCTCTTTGACCGGCGCCCGTCTGCTGGCACAGGAGTTTGACGTACCTTGTATCGGACTTCCCGGTACCATCGACAATGACCTGTTTGGTACAGACACGACCATCGGTTATGACACAGCCCTGAACACCATTCTGGATGCAGTGGACAAGATTCGTGATACCGCGACTTCTCATGAGCGTCTGTTCTTCGTCGAAGTAATGGGACGTGATGCCGGCTTCCTGGCATTGAACGGTGCCATTGCCGCCGGAGCAGAAGCAGCCATCATTCCGGAATTCAACACGGAAGTAGACCAGCTGGAAGAGTTCATCAACAACGGATTCCGTAAATCAAAGAACAGTTCCATCGTACTGGTAGCCGAAAGTGAAATCACCGGAGGAGCCATGCACTATGCAGAACGTGTGAAAAACGAATATCCACAGTATGATGTACGTGTCACCATTCTGGGACACTTGCAACGTGGTGGACGTCCGACGGCTCACGACCGTATCATCGCCAGCCGTATGGGTGTAGCCAGCATCCAGGCTTTGATGGAAGGCCAGCGCAACGTGATGATCGGTATCGAAAACGACCAGATTGTGTACGTACCGTTTGCCAAGGCTATCAAGAACGACAAGCCGATTGACCGCGAACTGGTGAACGTATTGCATGAATTGTCTATCTGATTTTTCCCTCACATCACACATAAAGAAAACCTCCTTTTCGGGCGCACCCGGAAAGGAGGTTTCTTTTTGGTTCTCTCAATTTGTGACTCACTTGCGGCGAAGCTTCCGACGCGAGCGCTTGTAATGGCTCCGCTTGTAGCGCAGCCAGCGACGACGAATCTGCCAAGCACTCAGTCCGACAAACACCAGCAGAATCAGAATGACCAGCCCACTGTTCAGATTATCACCTTTCACTCGCGACCAGATTTCCAGCACATCTACAGTCTTGTCGCCGAAATCGCGTATCATGGTGCAACGGGCTATCACCGACTTGTCGGGATACTGTGTGTTCCGCAATTTCACATGCCGGGCTTCCGGACCGAAGAAGTAACTGGCATCCACTTCCTTGTTCAAAGTAGAATCAATGCAGGCCTCCATAATTTCCGGAGCGGCAATGGAACTGACATACCCGTTTTCTTCCATGTTCCGCAAGGCGATGTCCGGACGGCACAGGAAGTTGATAAAATAGCTGGCGGCCTTCGGATTTTGGGCATACTTGGGAATCACCCAGCCGTCGTACCACACGTTGCTTCCTTCTTCCGGAATGGTATATCCCAAATCCACTCCTACCTCCGCAGCTTCTTCGATGGCCCACTGCGCATCGCCGCTCCAGGTCATGTTCATCCATGCCTTCCCCTTGGTCATCATCTCCTTGCCAAAATCGGCTTCCCAACCTGCCACATTGGGTTTCAGCAGTTTCAGGTATTTTTCCACCGAGTCCATAGAAGCCGGTGAATAGTCGTTCATCAGGCTGGCCACACTGCGGGTACTGTCTTTCAAGTCTTCCCGATGGGCATACAGCAACGCCATGCCATACGCATCACGGTAAGAGTCCTTCATCAGAATTTTTCCTGCATACCGTTTGTCCCACAGACACCCCCAGGAGCGTAAATCCTGAACAGACACATATTTCTTATTGTACAACAGTCCGGCCGTACCCCACATGTAACAGACCGCATACCGGCTGGCAGGCTGGTCGCCCGGCACCGTCAGCTTGTCAATCTGCTGGCGGATATAAGGGGCTACCCCCTTCATGTAATTGGGTGAGTGGGCAAAAACGGTGTCGATGGGCAGCAGCAGTCCTTTGTGCAACATGCGCTCAATGATGTATTCCGACGGACAGACCACATCAAAATCCTCATGCCCCTTCTCAATCTTGGTCAGCATGATTTCATTGATATCGAAAGTCTGATAGACAATCCGGATATCCTCTCCCGTCTGTTCCTTATAGTATTGCTGGAAATCTTCCAATACCCCTTCGCCAATGTAATCGGCCCAGTTGTACACCTTCAGCACATTCTCGCGCGACTCTCCGGCATTGTAACAGCTCGTCAGCAGGGAGCATACACAGAGCATCGCCCACCAGCTCCACCTTTTCATCTTCTGTTTCATTTGTTCTTTGCTTTGTCAGCTCTACGGTTAATAATTATCAGCAGCACCAGAATCACCACAAAAATCACGGCAGACAGCGGACGAAGTTCCGGTGTCAGACCGCCCTTGCGGGCATCCGCATAAATATAAGTAGAAAGTGTCTCCAGTCCCTGGTTGCCGATGGTAAACACCGTAACGGCAAAATCATCGATGGAGATAGTCAGTGCCAGCAGGAAACCGCTGATCATTCCGGGACGGATTTCCGGGATAATCACCTTCCACAAGGCCTGCATGGGAGTAGCTCCCAAATCGAGCGCCGCCTCATACAGGTTCGGATTCATCTGCTTCAGACGCGGCAATACACTCAACACCACATAAGGTGTACAGAAAGTGATGTGGGCCAACACCACGGTCGTGAAACCCTGGGTAATACCCAACGACACGAAAAGCAGGAACAAGGAAATACCGGTAATGATATCTCCGTTCAAAATGGGGATGGTATTGATGAATCCCATGGTTTTCCGGCTCCGGGCCTTCAGATTGTAAATGCCGATGGCGGCCACACTGCCCAGCAGGGTGGAAACCGTGGCAGCAATAAAGGCGATGGCAATCGTATTGACCAGCGCATTCATCAGAGAATGATGGGCACCCGTATTACACAGCGAACGATACAGGTTGAACGAAAAACCTGTCCAGTTGCCCAGCACCTTGGCCTCGGTAAACGAATAAATCACAATAATCAGAATCGGAGCATACAGCATCAGCAGCAACACCCACAGATAGGTCTGCATCAGTATTTTCTTTACCATACCTGCCCTCCTTTCTCCGACTCGTTCTTATCGTCGGCACTGAACAAGGAAGTAGCGGCAATCAGGAAGAGCATAATCAGTGAAAGCGCGGCACCATAGTTCCACAAGCTGTTGTTGATATTCTCCTGAATGGTGGTTCCAAACAATTTAATGTTGTTCATGGTGAGCAGTTCCGCAATGGCAAAGGTTGAGATGGTAGGCATGAACACCATCATGATGCCGCTCACCACCCCCGGCATGGACAAAGGGAAGACCACTTTCCAAAATACCTGAAACGAGTTGGCTCCCAAATCTTGGGCCGCTTCCACGTAACTGGAATCCATCTTCTGAAGCGTATTGTAAATGGGATAAATCATAAACGGGATGAAATTGTAAATCATTCCGAAAATCAAGGCTCCTTCCCCCAATGGAAGACTGGCAAAATCGAACAAAGCCACTGTAGCCAGCGTACGTATCAGGATGTTAATCCACATGGGAAGGATAAACAGCATAATCAGCGTACGGGAATAGCTGGAACGGCTCCGGCTCAGAATCCAAGCCGCCGGATAACCCAGCACAATACACCCGATGGTAGTAAGCAGAGCAATGCCGATGGAATACACAAAGGTATTGACGGCTTCCGGATGCGCCAAAAACTTCCGGAAGTTATCCAAGGTAATCCGGCCCGCGTCATCCGTAAAGGCATAAATCACAATCAGGACCAGCGGAATAATCACGAAGATGATTGAAAAAATCAGGTAAGGCAAAGTCCAGCTTCTCCGCGACAGAAAAAACAAACGCAACTTGTTCATCGCTCCTCCCGTTTTACACGTACCCGGATGTCTTCCGGAGCAATGGATATCCCCACATGGTCTCCGTCGTCCCATACGTCGTTGGTATCGACAAACACATTCTCATCCCAATCCGACCAGACGGTCAGGTGATAATGATTCCCTTTATAAAGAATGAATTTCACTTCTCCCGTCAACGTACCGTCTTCGGCATCGTCCAGCAGGTTAATTTTATCGAAATCCACTTCCACCTGCACTTCGCCCAGAGGCACTTGATGCAAATCGACCGGAGCACATTCAAATGTACAGCCCAGAAACTCCACATGCGCTTCATCCAGCAGTTTTCCGTCGAACGTGTTGCACAGGCGCTCCTTCTTCATGATATGGATATCGTGAGGCTTCACCAGCAGGCCAACTTCCGTACCAGCTTCGAACGCATGATAATCCTGCACCACGAACTCATAGTCCTGACACAGCACCACCATTTCATAATGTACTCCCTTGAAGATGCACGACTGTACCACGCCGCGAAGCTGTGCCATGTCCGACACAGGAAAGATATACAGGTCTTCCGGACGAATCACCACATCCACCGGTGTCTCTTCACCGAAACCTTCGTCCACACACTCGAAATCCCGGTCGCAGAAATGCACCAGCTTGTCTTTCACCATCACCCCGTTCAGGATATTGCTTTCGCCAATGAAATCGGCTACAAACGAATTGATGGGTTCATTGTAAATATCGGTAGGAGTACCAATCTGCTGGATACGTCCCTCGCTCATCACCACGATGGTATCGCTCAGGGTCAAAGCTTCTTCCTGGTCGTGAGTGACATACACAAAAGTGATGCCCAATGACTTATGCATCTCCTTCAACTCCATCTGCATGTCCTTTCGCATCTTCAGGTCGAGAGCTGCCAGCGGCTCGTCGAGCAACAACACCTCCGGCTCATTCACGATAGCCCGCGCAATGGCCACACGCTGCTGCTGTCCGCCGGAAAGGGAATTCACGTCACGATACTCATAATCGGTCATGCCCACCATTTTCAAGGCAGCCTTGACCTTTTTCAACACTACGTCTTTCGGAAATTTCTTCAGTTTCAATCCGAAAGCAATGTTGTCATACACATTCAGATGGGGAAACAAAGCGTACTTCTGGAACACCGTGTTCACCGGACGCTTGTGGGGTGGAGTTTGGGTAATCTCTTTACCCGCAATGCAAATCACTCCTTCGGAAGCCGTCTGGAAACCGGCAATCAGGCGCAGCAAGGTAGTCTTGCCGCAGCCTGAAGGTCCCAGTATGGTTACAAACTCTCCTTTTTTTATGGACAGGTTGATATTATCCAAGGCCGTTTTCTCGCCAAAAAACTTCGATACGCCCTTTACCTCTATAATCGGTTTGGTTTCACTTTGCATGATTTCTTAAAAATTAGTCCGCAAAGTTACATATTAATTCATTTTGTAAGATGATATCGTTGGCTTTTCTTCTTTATTTTTATTCAGTCCACAAAGAATGTAAAAGAAACTACATATTTATGCAACATTTTCATCTCAAACCTGAAAAATACATATCGAGCAGTTTCCTAGCCGCAGAAAAAGAGGTGGCTTTTCCTTCCAACACTTCCTGTTCTTGCAAAGGCAACCAAGAGGCAATCTGCGGATTCTGATAGAAACTGTCGCGCAGATGCTCGTTGATAGTTTCATACATCCAGTATTTGGCCTGTTCATTCCTGCGACGTTCAAAATAACCGTTTTTGCGGACAAAATCAATGTAGGCATAAATCATGTCCCAGATTTCCTTGATACCGATATTGTAAAAACCGGAATAAGTCAGCACCTGAGGCGTCCAGCCCGATTCGGGAGCCGGGAAAAGATGCAAGGCATTCCGAAAATGAGTGGCTGCCAGCTTGGCTTTCTCAATATTGTTTCCGTCGGCCTTGTTGATGACAATGCCGTCGGCCATTTCCATAATTCCTCGTTTGATGCCTTGCAGTTCATCACCTGTACCGGCCAGCTGAATCAGCAGGAAAAAATCGACCATGGAATGAACAGCCGTCTCACTCTGTCCGACTCCAACCGTTTCCACAAAGATTTTGTCGAAACCGGCGGCCTCGCACAAAATGATGGTCTCACGGGTTTTGCGGGCTACTCCTCCCAGCGAACCGGCTGAAGGACTCGGACGGATAAAGGATTTTGGGTGTACAGACAGTTTTTCCATACGGGTCTTATCGCCCAGAATACTTCCTTTGGAACGCTCACTGCTGGGGTCGATGGCCAATACGGCCAGCTTTCCACCCTTTTCTTCCAGCACATGCAAGCCGAACACATCGATTGACGTACTCTTTCCGGCTCCCGGCACTCCACTGATGCCGATGCGGATGGAATTGCCGGAATATGGCAGGCATTTTTCAATCACCTCCTGTGCCAGCACCTGGTGTTCCGGTTTCACACTCTCCACCAGCGTCACTGCCTGGCTCAGCATGGTCACATCGCCTTTCACGATGCCTTCCACATACTCTGCAGCCGTGTACTGACGACGTTTGGGTTTCTTTCTCAGTTTCAGATAAGGATTAACAATGGAGGGCTGTTCCACTCCTTGATTGACAGTTAACCCCTTATAAGCTTCGTTGTTCTCGGGGTGTTCCATACTTCATTTATTTATCGGACGATTTCAGCCGGGCTTTCACACGGATGGTAATCATCGGTTGGTTAGGGTCATTGGTAATCATCAAGACACGTGGAGAACCTTTCACACGGGGAAGATTCTGTGCCAACACGGTAATCTTCATTTTGGTAGATTCTCCCGGTTTCAGCACCCTCTTGTTCAGTTTCACGGCCAAAGCCATACTGAACACCTGCATATCCTGAATATTCAAATCAGATTTTCCTGTATTCGAAATGACAATGGTCTGCGACTTTTTCTGTTTGGGTTTCAAGTCTACAAATTCCAGTTCCTTAGCCGACAAGGTAATCTGAGGCGGATTATTCTTCTGCTGTTCTGTCAATTTGGAGAAATCGGGCAACAGTGCTACGGATACCGGAATTTCATTTTCACTTCCCACCTTGTCACCCGAGAAACGGGACAGATACACGGAAGCACGTGTAATCCCCAGTTTCGGGAGTTTCTCGGAGTCCAGTGTCACCCGTATTTTTCCCGTCTTTCCACGTCCCAGCTTCTCCGGCTCAGCCGTAGCCTCCAGATAAGGAGGAAGATGCATCAGCACAGGAGAATAAGCCTTATTGGAAGTATTGGCAACCAGCAACTCAATCACCGGATGGTCACCTTTGTTCACCGATTTAAAATCCAGTTCATCCAGATTCAAGCGAATAGCTCCCACGGCATAGGGATGCGTAAAGGAAAAGTTCTTGGCGTCGGCTGTCACCTCCCCGTTGAAATCCAAATAAATAGGCATAGGCGAAGCATTGCAGTAGACACCCACATCTTTGTAGAAATGCCCGATAGCTTCCGCATCAAACACCACCGTAATTTCTCCCTTTCCTCCTGCCGGAACAGGCTCTTCTGTCCATTTTGCTTTGGCGCAACCGCAGGAGGTCGTCACATTGGAAATGACCAGCGGTTTGTCGCCCGTATTGGTAAACGAATAAATGACAGTGGCCGGATTTCTCCATAAGACATATCCCAAATCCTTTGTCTGCATGTCAAAAGTAATTTTGGGCTGTGCAAACAAAGAAAAACAGGCAGCCATACACAACAGGAAAAAAGTATATATACGTTTCATTGATTTTTATCCTTTCTAAATTACGGAAACAAAGATAAAGAGAAAACGGAAACAAGCAAAATCAAGCCTGAAAATTTATTCCGTCCAAACTTCTGTAGAAAAAAGTCCGGGCAGGACTTACCCACCCGGACTTACTTATTCCACTTGAAGGCTACGCCCTTCCGTATGGCTTCCAAACTCCGGCGCATATACCGACTGTATGGTGGCCGTTCCGGCCTGATAAGTTCCTGTACGGTCTACGTAGACCTCGTATTCTATCATGTAACTGCCTTTCCGCAGGTGGTCAATAAAGAATGAAGTGGCCGCATCTCCCGGAACCTGATAATATCCCAGCCCGTCTTTCCACACATAACCGGACAATTGTCGCACAGGTTCCATGCAGGCAGCCCGTTCGTCTTTCAGGCTGACAAAATCCATATCCCGGTCGGTACGGAAAGTCAGACGGACAGTCAACCGGTCACCCACATGCAAGAGGGACTTCCGACTCAAGGTCTCACCTTTATGTATATATTCACGTGACACCTTCAAGCCGTCTCCTTCAAACTGCTGAATCCGGTCCATATCTTCCAGGTATTGGGTATAAACAGCTCCCCATCCGGTTCCTTTACCCGTATGGCTTACTGTCAGTTTCTTCACATGGGCATCCTGCCCTGTCCATGTCTGGCGGATATATCCCAGTCCATCGTCCGGCGTCTCCAGCTGGATACCTGTCGCCTTTGCCTCCATCTTCCCGGTTTCTTGCAAGGCGACTCCATCGGACAACAACGCATAGAGGGCATCTGCCGTAGCCAACGGGGTACTCCAGCACTGCACCTGCTTCTGCTTCAGCAGCCAGTGCTTCATCTCGTTCAGCATCGGTTCATCCTTTTCCACCAACTGAATAGCCTCCATGGCGGCCACCTGCGTCGGAATCCGGTAACCGTTCCAGGCATACAAAGCTTTCGGTGTATCGAAATAACGTCCCATTTCCAGAGTCGCTACAGTGTATTCCTTAATGGAATGTACCAAAGCTTCTGCCTGCGACTCCTTTCCCTGTACCTGCAGAATCCGGGCAATCAAGGCCTTCTCATAGATGGAGTATTCACTGGAACGGTTTTCCAGTTTTGCCACCATATATTCCTTGGCTGCCTGCTGTACCCGGCCAGCTGCCGCTTTATCCAGCGAAACAATATACAAGTATCTCACAGCCAGTTCACTGGGCAACTGAGCTCCATTCTTTTTCGATTCATTCTCCTTGAGCAGCCGATATTCCTCAAAGAATGCCGCCCCCAGGTAATTTAAGGCTTTCAAGTACATATCCGACACACGTACCTCGCTCATCACTTGCATGAATTTCAGACGGGCCAGCAGTTCCGTCACCTGCGTGGTGACCATCCGGCTTCCCACCATGCCGCCAAACCAGCTCCAGCTTCCATCCGACTTCTGCAAGGAGCTCAGTTTCGTTACGGCCTGCTCCATACGGTACTTCATCGTATTCAAGTCGAACAGCAACCCTATCCGCTGCCGTTGTTCCTGCTCACTGGCCGCTTCAGCCAGCCAAGGAGTTTCTGCCAGCAACAAATTCTTCAAATCCGGATTCTGTTCCAACTCACTCCATAAAGTTTCTTTCTTCACGCCCTGCTTCCGCCAACTGTCAAACACCGTCTGAATCTGCGGATTCAATTCCACAATCTTCTGTGCCAGCGCCTGAGCATAATAAGCCGCAGCCCAAGAAAACGCATCGTCCTGTTGCGGATTGCCTACCACCGGAAGTGCCTGCACGGCATACCAGATAGGGTTGGCAGTCAATTCTATGGTCAATCTGCGGTTTTCGGCCGTCTTGCTCTGCCCGTTAAACCTGTCCTTCAGGTCCACCTGCTGGGATTGTCCGGCTTCCACCTGCAACGACTGCGTCTCGGTCATCCATTGCCTATCGGTCAGTACAGGCAGGTAGTGCTGTTCACCGTCACTGAACTCACCCGCTTCGGCCTGCATCCGGCAAATCAAGACCTCACAATCCGTTTTCACTGGAAAAGCAAAACATACACTGCCCGTTTCTCCGGCCCTTACTAAGAAGTCCTGAGCCGACTGATAGATTACACTTCCATCCATCGGATTCACCAGCTCCAACCGGGCCTTTCCTTTCACCTCCTCGGTGGATAAATTCATCAACGAGGCTGCCAGTGAAGCCTCATCCCCCCGCCGAAGGAAACGAGGCAGGTTCGGCTGAAGCATAAACGGTTTTTCGGTACGAGTTTCGGACCGCATGAGTCCATAATCCATGTCACGCGTATGCGCAAATCCCTGGAACTTCCACTGAGTCAACGCATCCGGCACGGTAAAGACCAGCCGTACGGTACCGGTTGAATCAGTCCGCAAATCGGGATAGAAGAAAGCGGTTTCCGCGAAATTTTCCCGTAAAGTCAAATCCGGCTCTGCTTTCAATTCAATTTTCGCAGACTGAAGTTCCACGAGCAATGCCCCCTCATTCTGCGAGAATCCCTCTTCCTCCAAAGCCACATCCTCTTTCATCCTCACATTCGGTGCCGCCGCAGCTGCCTTCATCATGATTCCCGTACCTCGAATCATCTGCACATTGCGGGTCAGACTTTGATACAGCTGCAAAGAAGGAATCCACAAGCGACTGTACAACTGCCAGTTATCCGGTACATAGACGGAAGACAGCGAATAAGTATAGAAGGGAGAGTAAGCCATTGCCACACTGTTCATCTGCTGGATGAACGGCATTACCGAAGGTGTATAACGCCTAAAAGTCAGATAAAAGTTCCATGTATTCTCCCACAAACGGTCGAGAGAAGCATCATACAAAGTAGCCAACAGACGGGCATCTGCCGGCTTACCGGAGGCATCCAGAATCCGCATCGTCCAAGTTTCCTCTGTACCCGGACGCAGACGGTCGCGGAAAGTCTCCCATTGCAATGTCAGTTTCTTTTTGGGAACCGGACGCTTCAGAGCCACCTGCTTGGAATACCAGATACCCTCCTTCATAAATCCGAAGCTGACGGTGATTCCATCGCCATACTCCGGTTTCCAGGTATAGGAGAACAGGCGGATTTCCTCGTTCAACACCTGAGCCTCGGACACCAGCATCCGATTGCCGCTATATACATGATAAAACAGATGTACATTCTTCTCACTGCTGCCCACGTACAAAGTCACCGGCTGGTCGGCCTGCAGTTCCGTACCGTCCTGATAGAACCACTCCACGGTCTTTATCGGAGGAACGTTGTCACTCAAAGAGAAGAGTACCAATTCCTGCTCCGCACGACAAGGACGTCCGTGCTCATCACAGGCAGTTACTTCCAGCACGTATTTCCCGGAAGCCAGCTGTTTCCATTCCTCCGGCAAGAAAGGCTGACCCGACTTCACCGTATCCGACCATACAGTCCGTCCTTTCTTTCCAGCCTCACCCAAGAGGTAAAGATGACAAGCCACCTCCAAGGCCACCGGCTGACGTTGCAGATTCAAGGCTTGCACCTGAATCTGCTCCAGCTTCTCACGGGCCACTTTCCCAGCCAATCCCTTTATCTGTAATCCGACAGCATGTTCCCCTACCGGAAGTACCAGTACCCCTTTCTGGGTTTCTCCAGCCACATCCGTCACCTCCGCTTCTATCCGGTAACGATAAAATCCGTCCCATCCCAAGGAAACCTCCGTATCCGGACGCTCCAAGCAGACTTTCAAGGCAAAGGTCCCGTCTGCCTGCGTCATCAGTTCTCCTTCCACCAACAGCTTCTCTTCCGCATCCATACGCCAGAACCAAGCTTTCGAGCGAGTCAATGTATAACGTATCTTACCGCCCTGTACCGGCGCACCCGAGAATTTCTTCACCGTTCCCTCCAACGTCAGAGAGTCTCCCATGGTATAGGCCTCCTGCACCTCTTTCCAAGTCACCTCAAATGTCGGACGTTTGTACTCTTCCACCCGAACAGTACAAGAAGTCTTTTCCGATTCAATGCGGAAGGTTCCGGCCAATGTTTCCGTCGGCAACTGGAACTCTGCAGAAAATGCACCAAAATCATCGGTCGTCAACTCCTTTCGGGCAATTTCCCGATTGTGGGTATCCCGCAAAGCCAGCCACACAGCAGCTTCCTTGCGTACCTGCACCTCATCCCCCTTCTGCGTATAGGCCACTCCCGACACATACACCGTCTGTCCTTTACGATAGAGTGCACGGTCAGTAAACAAATCCATCCGCTCGATAGTCTTCTGCGTGCTGCTTACAGTAGACAAGATTCTTCTGGACCAATAGGATACCTCCATAAAATCATCTTTCGCAGTCCGTGCATGCATCCACAACCGTGTATTCGTATCCGGAACCACTACCTTCCCTTGCTTGTCTGTACGATACGTCTTATATACCGTATAATTACCCGGCACCGGAATTGAATAGAACACCAGTTCGGCTCCTGCCACCGGCAACCCCGTTTTCCGGTCCACCACGTGACATTCGGTCTGCTTTCCTTCCATCGGGAAAGAAACTACCTGAAGCGTAGACAGATGCACCACATCATATCCAGTCTTATCCTTATAACCATCGGGAATGGACTTCAACACATAAATTCCAGCTTCCGGCATCCGACAAGTCAAGACGGAAACCGAATCCTTATAAGTGGGAGTCTCCGGCAAGTCCAGCCGCACTTTATCCACCCGTGTACCGTATCTCTTGATTAATTCGGCACGCTCCACACTATTGGCAAACACGGAAGAAGATGCCTTCAGATTCAATTTATACCATTCCAGCGTGGCCCCTTTCAGGTTCTTGCTGGTGATACGAAGTTCCGTTTCCGCCTGCGGATAAGGCCGGGTTACCTGCACCGATAGCGAAGGCATGCACACGATACGCTGCCTGTCTTTCAAGTCGGCGGCAAATTCCGAATGGGGATAACGCTTCAATCCCTCCTCAATCACCTCCATCTCGGACACAAAATCCTGTTTCTGATGATAGAAATCAGCCCGGCAGATATATACGGCCGCACACGCATCCAACCCGGCATAGGTTTCCGCCCACGACTTCCACAAATCCACCGCCTGAGTGTCCGACACCGATTGCGGATACCGCCATCCCCTGCTTTGCCAGTAACTCAACCGATTTAAACGTGTCAACAGCTCGGCCTCACGATTGTGTACAGCCTTGTATTGTGCCAGCAACTTTTCATAATACTCATACACGGCACATTGTACCTCCTTACTGCTCCGTCCGTTCATCTCCAACTGATAAATGGCCTGACGCAACAGCAGGTCGTACATATTATCACCGAAATAACGTTGGCTCCATTTCCCAATCTCCGTCATCGGACGAAAATCCACGGCTGACACGGACAACAAGACCTCCTTTTCTTTTACCGACCGATTGAAATAATACAACACGCTGTCCATCTCCTCGGGACCGGCTTCCAATTTATAATACCCCGAAAGAAACATCAGTACAGCTTTCTGTAAAGGGTCGTTCTCCTTCATGGCCCAGTCCTTCATATACTGAAGTTCCTTTTGCAGACTGTCCGGCGTAAGTTCCACCTGGCACTCCACCCGCGAAAGATACGCTTTCAGCAACTGCGGAGTATTTTTCTCCTTCATGGCTTTTTCATAAATCTGATTCACCTGCGAAATCAGCGTCTGTGGCAAATCCTTTTCCCGGGTCTCTTCCACATTTTTCCACAAGCGTTCGTAACTCTGAGCCACACCAGCCAGCGGGAAAACAAAAGTCAGCCATCCGATAGCACACAGTAAGAATAGTCTGTTCATATCCTTCAAATTAAAATTCCACTTCGGTTGTTTCTTATAAAGATAAAGGAGATTTCTTAAATTACTGCATAACTTTTAATTAAAAGAAGCAAACAAGGCCACCGGAGGGCATAAAAAAAGAGAACCAGATTCTCTACGAACCCGATTCTCTTTACCTCTGTTTTTAGGTCTAAAAGTTTATTTCTTTGGCGTATTCTCCAATGTAGCAATCAAGAAATCATAGAATTTCTTCACTGAAGGCACGTGGCAACGTTCTTCCGGAGTATGCGGACACTGCAACGTCGGACCGAATGAAATCATATCCAGTCCTGGAACCACTGCCCCGATAATGCCACATTCCAGTCCGGCATGAATCACCTTCACTTCCGGTGCTTCTCCAAACTGCGCCTTGTAGGATTCTTTCATGGCATGCAAAATCGGAGAATTCACATCCGGTTCCCAGCCGGAATAGCTGCCAGAGCGTTCTACGTGCATTCCTGCCATAGAGAAACAGCTTTCAATGGCCGTATTGCGATAATCCTTCATGGATTCACGAGAGCTGCGTGTCAGCACCTTGATGGTAGCTTTTCCCTTGCCGATTTCCACAATAGCCAGGTTGGAAGAAGTCTCTACCGTATCCGGAATCGTCGGAATAAAACGTTCCACTCCATCCGGGCACGCATAAATGGCATCCACCAGGTTATCACGGATTTCATCGGGCACCATCATCTTCGGCAAATCGATACGTTCTGCCGTAAAGCTCAGGCTGTCTTCGATGGTGGCAAACTCATCGCGCCATACCTGCTCACATTCACCCACGAATGCCAGCACATCGTCCACTTCCGAAGCCGGTACGGTAATCACAACCTCACAGTCACGCGGAATGGCATTGCGCATGTTTCCACCTTCCCACGACACCAGACAAGCCTCGTCGTAGGCAATCACCTGATTCATGAAACGTGCCATCAGCTTGTTGGCATTGGCATGCCCCCAGCCAATCTGAATACCGGAATGTCCGCCCCGCAATCCTTTCAGAGTCACCTTCAGCGCCACATCCTCCGGGTCGGTTTCTTCTTCTTTATATTCCAATGTAGCTGTCAGGTCTTCTCCACCTGCGCAACCTATATAGAGCTCACCCTCTTCTTCCGAATCCAGGTTCAAAAGGATATCTCCTTCCACAGTGCCCTGCTTCAAGCCGAAAGCACCATACATGCCTGTTTCCTCATCGGCCGTTATCAAGGCCATCAGCGGACCGTGTTTCAACGACTTGTCCTCCATGACCGCCATGATGGCTGCCACCCCCATGCCGTTGTCTGAGCCCAGGGTCGTACCTTTGGCTTTCACCCATTCTCCGTCCACATAAACCGGAATAGGGTCTTTCTCAAAATCATGCTGCGAATGTTTGTCTTTCTGAGGAACCATGTCCATGTGAGCCTGCAAGATAACCGCCTTACGGTCTTCCATGCCCGGAGCTGCCGGCTTACGATAGATGATATTTCCGGCCTCATCCTGAAATGATTCCACACCCACCTGCTTACCGAAATCCAGCAAGAAGGCCTGAATTTTTTCCAAATGTCCCGACGGACGGGGAATTTGAGTCAACGAATAGAAATGCTTCCACACATTCTGCGGAGCCAAAGAAAGAATTTCGTTCATATTATTATCTGATTTTATCCGGAAGGCAAATCACTTTCCGGCTTGTTTCTTGTTTACCAGCGGCAAAGCCACAAGGCCATAAATACCTAGCAAAATTAATAAAAAGGTTTGAATACCGTGCACCAACAGAGCAAATATTCCTGCATCATCCTTATCTACCCCGTACATCATCATCATGGTGATGACTGCAAAATGCCACGGACCGGCCCCGTTGGGAGTGGGCACAGCCACCGCAATACTCCCCACCACGAACATCACCAGCCCCGGCATCCAGCCCAGCGAGGCGGAAAAGTCAAAACAATAGAAGCTGACATAAAACTGCAAAAAATAGCAGCTCCATATACCTATAGTATATAAGGTAAAGAGCCAAGGCTGTTTCACATGACGGAGAGAGAGGCATCCGGCCCATACATCGTTCAAGATGCTCCGTACTTTCGTGAAAATAGCCAGTTTGCGTATCAGGAAGAAAACCAACACTCCTGCCGCCAACAGGCAAGTCAAGGTAATGTAAAAGTTAGTGGAAGTGAAAAGTCCCGTAAAAAATCCCATGTTCGTACCGGTTTTCTCAAAAAAAGCCGCAAAGATGCGCGACTGGAGCAACAAGGTCACCACCGTGATAAGCACCACACAAATACTGTCGATGAGCCGTTCGGTGACTACCGTACCCAATGACTTGGAAAAAGAAACCCCATCGTATTTTGCCAGGACACCACAACGGGACACTTCCCCCACACGAGGTACCACCAGATTGGCGGCATAAGATACAAACACCGCATACACGCTATTCGAAAGTTTGGGGTATTCCCCCAACGGAGCCAGTGTCAGGTTCCAGCGCCACCCGCGAAACAGATGTCCAAACACGCCGAACACCAGCGAAAAGGCCATCCAACCGTAATTCATTCCCCCATCGAGCACACTCCACACTCGCCGAAAATCGAAATCATGGTAAGTCCACCACAGAATGGCAGCTCCCAGCACCAGTGGAAGCGCAATTTGGCAGGCTCTATTTATTATTTTTTTTAAACCTGTTCGTTCCAAAATCAGTCGGTATATAAAGATTTATGTTTAACTTTGCAAGATACAAAGATAATACGAACATTTAAAACCTGAGGCATGAAATCAGTAAAACCTAAAAAGTTTTTAGGACAACACTTCCTGAAAGACCTGCAAGTAGCACAAGACATCGCCGACACGGTGGATGCCTGTCCGGCACTTCCCGTCCTCGAAGTAGGCCCCGGAATGGGAGTTCTCACCCAGTACCTGCTGAAAAAAGAACGTCCGCTCAAAGTCGTGGAACTCGATTTTGAATCGGTAGCTTACCTGCACGAGAATTTTCCGCAACTGGGCGACCATATCATCGAACAGGACTTTCTGAAGATGGACCTCCGGCAGCTTTTCGACGGCCAGCCTTTCGTATTGACCGGAAACTATCCCTACAACATATCCAGCCAGATTTTCTTCAAGATGCTCGACTACAAGGACCTGATTCCCTGCTGCACCGGCATGATTCAGAAAGAAGTGGCCGAGCGTATTGCAGCTTCTCCGGGAAACAAGACCTACGGCATTCTGAGCGTACTGATACAAGCCTGGTATAGCGTAGAATATCTGTTTACCGTCCATGAACATGTGTTCAACCCACCCCCGAAAGTAAAGAGCGCCGTCATCCGCATGACCCGCAACGAAACTAAGGAGCTGGGCTGTAACGAGACGCTCTTCAAACAGATTGTCAAAACCACGTTCAACCAGCGGCGCAAGACACTCCGCAATTCCATTTCGTCTATTCTGGACAAGGGAAACCCGCTCAGTGCCGACCCCATTTTCAACAAACGCCCGGAACAGTTGTCCGTGCAAGACTTCATCGACCTGACCAACCGGGTGGAACAAGCCCTGCAAACTCCCGCTCCCCATGCGGAATGATTCTACACACGAGACTACAGACCAGAATAAAAGAACTCATCTGAAACTAACAAGATGAACAGCGAAGATATTAGAACCGTCACCGAACTGATTGAGAAGAAAGATTCCGACCAGTTAAAGGAAACCCTCAAAGACTTGCACCCGGCGGACATTGCCGAATTGTGCAACGAACTGGACGCAGAAGACGCCCGCTTCATCTATCTGCTGCTGGACAATGAAACGGCAGCCGACGTGTTGATTGAAATGGACGAGGACGCCCGAAAGAAGTTCCTCGAAATCCTCCCCCCGGAAACCATTGCCAAACGCTTCGTGGATTATATGGATTCGGACGATGCCGTCGACATCATCCGTGAAATGGACGAGGACAAGCAGGAAGAAGTGCTTTCGCACATTGAAGACATCGAGCAGGCGGGCGACATCGTCGACTTGCTGAAATACGACGAAGACACCGCCGGTGGTTTGATGGGTACGGAAATGGTAATTGTGAATGAAAACTGGAGTATGCCCGAATGCCTGCGCGAGATGCGTCTGCAAGCCGAAGACATGGACGAAATCTATTATGTATACGTGGTGGACGACGACGAACGTCTGCGGGGAGTATTCCCATTGAAAAAAATGATTACCAGTCCGTCGGTATCCAAGGTGAAACACGTGATGAAAAAAGATCCGATATCCGTCCACGTCGACACCCCTATTGAAGAAGTGGTGCAAACCATCGAGAAATACGACCTTGTGGCCGTCCCTGTAGTCGACAGCATCGGCCGCCTGGTAGGACGAATCACCGTCGACGACGTGATGGATGAGGTGCGTGAACAGGCCGAACGAGATTACCAGTTGGCATCCGGTCTGTCGCAGGACGTAGAAACCGACGACAACGTGTTCCGCCAGACCACCGCCCGTCTGCCGTGGCTGCTCATCGGTATGCTCGGAGGTATCGGTAACTCCATGATTCTGGGAAATTTCGACACCACTTTTGCCGCCCATCCGGAAATGGCCCTTTACATTCCCCTGATTGGTGGAACGGGCGGAAACGTAGGGACACAATCGTCTGCCTTGGTGGTACAGGGGCTGGCCAACAGCTCGCTGAATGCCGAAAACACATTCAAGCAGGTATTGAAAGAATCGGTAGTAGCTCTTATCAATGCCACCATCATTTCCATGCTGGTTTATATCTACAATTTCATCCGCTTCGGAGCCACCGCTACCGTGAGTTACTCCGTGTCTATCAGTCTGTTTGCCGTCGTCATGTTTGCCTCTATCTTTGGTACCCTGGTACCCATGACCCTGGAAAAGCTGAAAATCGATCCGGCCATCGCCACCGGACCGTTCATATCCATTACCAACGACATCATTGGCATGCTGATGTACATGGGAATCACCGTATTACTGGCCTAAAGATTTGTTAAAAAAAACGCAAGTGCGTTTGGAGAAAAACGTAAGTACATTTTCTTCCAAACGCACTTGCGTTTCAATCAAAACGTCTAAGCGTTTTCATTCAAACGCAAAGGCATTTTTTTCAATTCCTCAAAAACCCTGAAAAAATCCTCTTATTTCTTCCTTTCTCTTCAAAAAATCAGCTACATTTTGTAGTTTTTGTTTGAAAAAGTATGAAAATCAGATTTTATTTCTTTAATTTGTGAGAGTCTTTTTAAAAACACACATACAAACAAAAGAATTATACTCTTTAAAATCTATATACGATGGAAGTAAATGAAACCAACCGCCCATTAACCGAGGCGCCAATGGAAAAGCCCGTTGAAGCTCTGGTTCCTACTGTGGAAGAAACCGAAAAGGAAACGTACACTCCGAAACAAACGTTGGAGGAAGTGGTGCAACGCCTCAAGGAAATCAACGACAAGAATGACCTGACCGACAAACAGGAAATTGATGTGCTCAAACAAACATTCTACAAGCTACAAAAGGCCAAATTAGAAGCGGCACGGAAAGCTTTCATCGACGAAGGAGGAAAGGCAGAAGAGTTTATCCCGGAAACAGAACCTGCAGAAGAGGAATTCAAGACGGTCATGAATGCCATCAAGGAAAAAAGGAATGCCCTGACAGCCGCTCAGGAGAAGGAAAAAGAGGAAAACCTGACCCAAAAACTGGGTATCCTGGACAGAATGAAATTCCTGACCGAATCACAGGAAGATACCAATAAGATTTACGACGATTTCAAAAAGCTCCAACAGGAATGGAACGAAATCGGACAAATACCTGCGGCCAAAGTCAACGAACTCTGGAAAACATATCAGCTTTACACCGAAAAATTCTATGACATGGTGAAGCTGAACAACGAATTCCGCGAATACGACTTCAAGAAAAACCTGGAGCAGAAGACCCGTCTCTGCGAAGCGGCAGAAAAACTGGCCGACGAACCTGATGTCATTTCGGCCTTCCACCAACTGCAGAAGCTCCACCAGGAATTCCGTGCCATCGGACCGGTGGCCAAAGATTTGCGGGAAGCCATCTGGACCCGCTTCAAGGCAGCCTCTACGGTAGTGAACAAACGCCATCAGCAACATTTTGAGGAACTGAAAGAGAAGGAACAGAACAATCTGGACCAGAAGACCGTGATTTGCGAGATTGTAGAAGGAATGGAATACGACACCTTTACCACTTTTGCCGACTGGGAAGACAAGACCAAGGAAATCCTGGCCTTGCAAGCCAAATGGAAAACCATCGGCTATGCGCCGCAGAAAATGAACGTCAAGATTTTTGAACGCTTCCGCGCAGCATGCGACGAGTTCTTCCGCCGGAAAGCGGCATTCTTCAAATCGGTCAAGGAAACCATGGCCGCCAACCTGGAAAAGAAAAAGGCGCTCTGCGAAAAAGCGGAAGCGTTGAAAGACAGTACCAACTGGAAAGAAACAGCTGAAATCCTGACCAAGCTCCAGAAAGAATGGAAGACCGTCGGTCCGGTAGCCAAAAAACATTCGGATGCCGTGTGGAAACGCTTTATCGGTGCATGCGACTATTTCTTTGAACAGAAAAACAAAGCCACTTCCTCACAACGTACGGAGGAAGTGGAAAATCAGGCCAAAAAGGAAGATGTCATCAAGCGGATGGCTGCGTTGGAAGCTTCCGGAGCGGCCGATGAAGCCACCGCAGAACAGGTACGTGCCTTAATGAAAGAATGGAACTCCATCGGTTTCGTGCCTTTCAAGGAAAAAGACCGCCTGTATAAGGAATTCCACGGACTAGTAGACAAACTGTTCGACCGCCTGCACCTGTCGGCCACCGAAAAACGGCTGAGCGGCGTACGCACCAGTGGCAATAAAGAAAGTAATCTTTATCGCGACCGCGAACGTTTGGTCCGCACCTACGAAGGACTGAAGAACGATATCCAGACTTACGAGAACAACCTCGGTTTCCTGAATTCCTCTTCCAAGAAAGGAAATACGCTGGTGGCAGACATCACCCGCAAAATCGAACGCCTGAAAAAAGACATGGAACTGGTGCTGGGAAAGATTAAGGCCATCGATGAAAGTCTGAAAGAAAAAGAATAAAAAACAACGTATATATTTTTAGGCAGGCTCTCATTTTCCTCCTCGGGAATGAGAGCCTTTTTTTATCCTGATGCATCTGACTCCATTCCCCACATAGAAAGAGTGACTACAGACGACAAAAGCTAACTTTTTGTAAAAATATTCAGGAAATTTTCACTATCCAAAGAAAAAGCATAAATTAAACCCAAATTTTGAAAACGACACTAAACTACCAAGACTTTTGTATTTACCACAAAATATCCAACGGCATCTACTACGATAAAACGAACTAAAAAAACATTTTTACAGAATGCAGGCTGAACAGGCCTTACAAACTACTACATGTACTGAAAACTAAGCGTTTTTCCTACGAAAGACTTAACACCTAACCCCAAAAATATGAAAAAAATCAACTTGTTCAAGTTATGGCATGGACTGTTGTGCATGCTCATGACGGTTTCGTTTATCGCATGCGTAGACGACAATGAAGACACAGAGGCACCTTATCTGGAAGTCAACCCCGCTACCCTCACGTTTGAAAACGGGGGTACGCAGACCTTGGAAATCTCGACCAACCGCACCTGGAAAGCCAGCGTGGAAGATGGCAGCTGGATGTCACTTTCCCAAACGGAAGGAGAAGGCTCTGCCAGCATCCAGGTGAGCGTACCGGAAGGAACCGTGGGAGAAGCTAAAATCAACATTGTCATGAGCAACCGCTCCGGAATTCTGAAAAGCGCCACAGTAGCTGTGAAAGCGGGTTCCGTGGCCGAATCCAAACTGATTTATCATGAAACGGCAGGCAATGCGGATGCATCCCAAAAACCTTACGTTTCCAATTACCAAGGATGGGACAAATCGGGAGACGGAGCTGCTACCGTAGAATATGCAGGTTCCAACACGTCTGTCCGTTCTTCCGGTCTGACCAATACGGACGCTTATGAAGGTGCCTCAGGCCCCAATATCATTTTCTTCGGCTCCTCACCTGCCACCTTCGATATCCGGAAAATTACATTGGCAGAAGGACAAACCCATCTGAAACTGACCTTTGGCGCCAGCCGTTCCAAGCAAAATGAGGACAAGAGTTATGACAACTCATTTACCCCGGAAACATTCAAGCTGGCAGTCAGCTCCAACGGCACGAGCTGGACAGAAATTTCTTACGAAAAGAATAAAGGAGACGCCGACCGTCCTTACTGGATATTGGCCACGGCCCAGTTCAGCTTAAAGAAAGCGACTCCAACACTGTACATCCGGTTCACAGCCATGGAAAGTTCCGTATTCCGTCTGGACGACATAACCCTTTCTACAGGAAACGGAGGCCAGGAAGTGGATTTGGAAGAAGGTAGCAGCACTCCGGAAGAAGGAGGTGGCACAGCCATCAGCCGCATCATCAAACTGCAAAAGGGCGGACAGACACAGCTGACTGAAAACATGGAGTTTGAAGCCCTTGTGTGTGGAGACCCCAAGGTGAATAATGCTTCTGCGGGTACCCTCAACCTCATGACTCCCGATGCCACAACGGCCAATGAAGGGATTGTATTATATAACAGTGCACTCCACGCACAGATACAAGAGACTTTCGCATTGGGAGACAAAGTCAAAGTCTCACTAAAGGCAGATAAAGTGAAACTGGGAGCCTACAACGGCATTACCCAAGTAACCGACTGGGAAATCAGTGATGTGACCGTTGTCAGCCACAAAAATACAGTGACTCCGATTCTTACCACCGCCGACAAGCTGGCTGAATATGCTGGAATGCCTGCCACTGTAAAAGACGTAAAGATTGACGCTCCGGGCACATGGGAAGCCAAGACCTATACTTTCGGCAACGTGACCGTGTTTTTCAACAAAAATGCGACTTCCCTTATCGGCCAGCCTTACAAAGCCGGAAGCGGTTCTATCACAGGTATTGTCACGGTATTTAAAGAGAAGGCACAGTTAATGCCACGTAACCTGGAAGACTTGAAGGACTTCGCTTCGAGTGAACCTGCTATCACGGAAGTCACTCCACATTCACTCAGTTTTACTGAAGCCGGAGGAAAACAGGATATCAAGGTCACTCTACAGAATGCGGAAGGAAAAAGCCTGAAGGTATCTGGCTTGTCAGGTATCCTGTCGGCCCAAATAAATGGTACGACTGTCACCGTTCATGCAGAGGCTAACCCTACAGGAAGCGCTGTCAAACAGACGCTGTCCATCCAAATAGACGGAGCTGAAAGCAAGATAGAAGTCCCTGTAACCGTGGCTGCAAAAGCCGCAGCAGGAACAAAATTGATCATGAGCGGTTTCGATATCACCAAAGGGAAAGATGGTTCCGTGGAATTACCTACCGATGGATACAACACGCAAAATACCCAAGATGCTTCCACATGGTATAGCTGGACCTATAATTCCATCCAATTCAAAAGTGCCAAAATCTGTATCGCAAACGAAAAAAACGGTGGCGGAATACAACTGCAGGGTAATGCATCCGATGCCAAGAAACAAGGATTCATCTTCAATGCGACAAAAATTGAAAAAATCCAGTCCATTGAAATCACCCTGAGGGTAGCAGCCAGCTCAAAGTATGCACCTGCCTACCATCTTTATGCAGGTACAAGCGAACATCCAAACACAAACACCATTGAACCTGCTTCCTCAATGAAAGAAGAGAACGGATTCAAGGTATATACCCATACTTTCGACCTGACAGACGGTGAATATGATTACTTCACCATCAAGAATGATGAAACGGGTGCTGTATACATCGATGCAATCATAATTACCAAAAAATAAGAACTGAATGCCTTTGAAAATGACACTCCGTTATCTCATTCTATTCACGCTCTCTGTCCTTCTTCTTTCCTGTCGGAAAGACAATGAGTCACCCCTTTCCACCGGAACAGCCGAATGGAAAGATGTACCGGTGGTTTCTTCTCAGTCTGGAAACACCGTCATACAAATTCAAGGTGTCCAGGGAATTAAATGGAACGCTCGCATCACGGAAGGGGCAGCATGGTGTTCCTTCTCTTTGGCCAACTCCATTCCTGAAAAGGATGGAGTTTTGACCGAAGGAATCAACGCGTTGTATGTATATTTCTCTGAAAATACCGATAAAGAAGACCGGAAAGCCGGCATCTCGATTCAAATAGGAGAAGGAACCCCCATCTCCTTGGTGCTGACACAGAATGGAAAGATCTCCGGAACGGATGCCGAAACAGACGCCAAGCGACCGAACAAGGCTTGGGCGGAAATTCCGGACTACCAGGCAAACCCTGCGTTCCAGTATGTGACTCATTATACCCATCTGAACGGTAAATCTGTCCGTAACTACTCTATATGCTACGACCAGTCGCATAAAGCGGCACTGTGGGTGGCTTACCCACTACACAAATGCTACTTAGGCAACTTAGACCGCACAGATGAATGGACATACGACCCGGACATCGAAAGCCTGTACCAAATCTATGTGAAGAGGGCCTATAAAGAACACCCCAAATACGACCGGGGACATCAGATTCCATCCGCCGACAGGACCCAGACACGTGAAATGAATGCACAAACATTCTATTTTACCAACCAGACACCACAAGTCGGCAAAGGACTGAATCAGGATATCTGGCAAAAGCTGGAAGAAGTAATCCGCAAAAACTATATCTGCGCGGATACACTCTATGTGGTGACAGGGGCTTATTTTGCCCATTCCAATGTCAAGGCCACAGACAATAACGGAGTGAAGGCAGATGTTCCGACTCACTATTTCAAGGTCTTGCTGCGAACCAAATCCGGTATGACAGGCAAATGGGTAAGACAATGTGACGCCTCACAGCTGCAAGCCATCGGTTTCTGGCTGGAAAACAAAGCTTATTCCAGCACACAGATTACCAAGGATATATGCAAGAAGGTATCTGAGATTGAGGCGATTACCGGGTTCACATTCTTCCCGGGTATCCCCTCTCAAGTAAAAAATGATTTCAACGCCATAGAATGGAATCTCTATTAAAATGAACAAAAGATGAAACCTATATTTACGATTCTATTTGCAATTTTATCGTTTTACACGTCAGGACACGCTCAAAAGCCTTATAAGGTGGTATTCTATAACCTGGAAAACTTTTTCGATTTGGAAAACGACCCAGACGTGTTAGACGACGAGTTTACTCCTGACGGTCCCAAGAAATGGACACAGGACAAGTATGACAAGAAATTGAGCAACATTGAGAAAGTATTCTTCGACATAGCGGCCATCGACAAGAGTTATCCGGTTGTCATCGGCGTATGCGAAGTGGAAAACCGCAACGTGCTGGAAGATATTGTAGCCACCAAGAAGCTTTCTCCTGCCAACTATCACATCGTGCATTACGACTCCCCGGAAATACGAGGGGTGGACGCCGCCTTCCTGTACCGCCCGGATGTACTGCAGCTGGAAGGCTCCAAGGCCATACGCACGGTGATTCCCTCATTGCCTAACTTCAAGACCCGGGATATTGTCACCATGTGGGGAAAAATCGACCATGAAGATTTCTTTTTCATGGTGGCCCACTGGCCTTCAAGACTGGGAGGAAAGGAAGCTTCTGCATTTAAACGTATTGCAGTAGGAAGACAGATGAGACACATTGCCGACTCTGTAAGAGCACTCCGTCCCGCTACCAAAGTCGTTATGATGGGCGACTTCAACGATGACCCGACGGACGAGAGTGTGGCCGGAGAAAAGGGAATAGGAGCCAAAACCAAAGCCAAGGAAGTCAAACCGGAAGACTATTATGCCCCTAATGCAGCCTTATTGAAAGCCGGATATGGAACCCTGGCCTATGGAGATGCCTGGAACATTTTCGACAATATGATTGTCAGCGGGAACCTGATAAACGGGAATTCCGACGGACTTAAGCTGAAAAAGGCAGAAAAATCGAAATTCTACGGCAACATTTTCAAACGGCATTACATGGTACAGAAAGAAGGACAGTTTAAAGGATACCCTCTGCGCACCTATGTGGGTAACAACTTCCAAGGAGGATTCAGCGACCACTTCCCCGTGTATATTTATATAGGCAAGTAACATTAAATCTTTATCTTATGAAATTAAAAACATTATTGATACTGCTGATATCGATGTGGACACTAAACGGTATCGCACAAATCGGCGGAGGCATCAAAGGACGTGTCATATCGCGCACAAGCCGTATGGCCATCGATCACGTACACATCCTGCTGACTCCTGGCGACCGAACAGCCACAACGGATGAACAAGGTGAGTTTTTATTTGAAGAGGTCGGCCCCGGAGAATATGAACTGCATTTTGAAACGGCCGAATTCGAAGACCTGACTCTCCCTGTCAGAGTAGGCAAAAACATGCGTGAGCTGAAAGTCATTATGGTACCGGCCAACAGCCTTCAGGCTATGGACGATGCCATCTTTGCCGAGTTTGATACGGAAACTATAGATGATGCACCATCTTTGCCTACCTCACTTTCCGCCTCAAAGGATGTATTCAACAACATCGCATCCTATCAGTTCAGTGAAATGAGATTCAATGTCAGAGGATATGATTCCCAATTCTCGGATGTCTATATGAACGGTATCCAATTGAACGACGCCATGACCGGCTATACCCCTTGGTCGCTCTGGAGTGGCCTTAACGACGCTACCCGGAACCAGGAGGTTACCACGGGACTGCAGATGGGAGAAATGGGGATTGGCGGCATTGCCGGTGTGACCAATATCAACACCCGCCCGTCACAAATGCGAAAAGGTTTCAGAGCCAGTCTGGTCAATACCAACTCGATGTATCGGTTCAGAGGGATGCTGACTTATGCATCGGGCGCACAGGACAACGGATGGTCGTATGCTTTCTCTATCTCCACGCGACAAGGAAACAATGCCTATGTGAATGGAGTATTTTACAATGCCTTCGGTTATTTTGCAGCCGTTGAGAAACAGTTCGACTCCCGTCACCGACTGGGGCTGACCCTTCTTGGAGCTCCCACGGAAAGAGGGGCACAACAGGCATCTACCCAGGAGGCTTATGATTTGGTGGGAAACAATTACTACAATCCCAACTGGGGATGGCAAAGCGGCAAACGACGTAACGCAAGAGTCCGCAATTACCATGAACCGCTTGCCTTGCTGAACTATACTTTCGACATTTCCGACCGGACTCAGCTCAATGTAGCCACGTCATTGCGATTCGGGAAAAATGGTTACTCTGCACTTACATGGTACAGCGGGCCTGACCCACGCCCTGATTACTACCGGTATTTGCCGAGCTATTACCAAGGCACTACTACCGGTGCATGGCTGGAAGAGGCATGGCTGTCCAATACAGACAATATCCGTCATATCAATTGGGATAATCTGTACATGATTAACCGCAACCAGCCTGCCAATGCCAATTATGGAGAAGGACACCGTTCCATCAACATGATAGAAGAACGCCATGCAGACCAGATGGACTGGAATCTCTATACACAATTCTCACACCTGTTCAAGAACAATACCCAACTGAACGGAGGAGTCAACATCCGTCGGAACCGGACTGAATATTACAGTCAAGTGAAAGACCTGCTGGGAGGAGACTATTGGGTGGATATTGATAAATTTGCAGAAAGAGACTTGGGCATAGACATCGTTTCGTACCAGAACAACATGGATTATTACGAAAAATATGGCAAAGCACCCATTGTCCGCAAAGGAGACAAATACAGCTATGACTATTACGGAAATGTGTTCCATACCCGCGGATGGCTGCAATATGACTTTCATCTTCTCCACAATCTGCAAGTGAAACTTGGCGGAGAAATAGGCTATGCCTCTTTGTGGCGACACGGTATCTGGAAAAAGGGATTGTTCCTGAACAATTCGCAAGGAGATTCCCAAAAGCTGGATTATCTTACATACAAGGCCAAAGCTAACCTCAGGTATATACTGTCATCGGCTCATAACTTTGAAGCGAATGTCGTATACATGCAGGATGCACCCTCCTTCCAGTCGGCATTCGTATCTCCCCGCACCCGTAATGACATTACGCCCGGGATAACCACGGAAAAGATTTTTGGGGTAGACGCATCTTACAACCTGCGTATCGGTGACTTCAAGGCTCGTCTCTCTGGCTATTACACCACGTTCAAGGACCAGACCAAGGTGATTTCCTACTATGATGATGTGGAAGCTACCTTCTCCAACTTTGCAATGAGCGGTATCCGCAAACAGCATTTCGGACTGGAAGTGGCTGCGTCCATTCCTTTGTATCAGGGAGTGGCACTGAAAGGCGCATTCAGCTGGGGACAATATATCTATTCCAATAACCCCAACTATGTACAGATTCAAGACAACAGTGCAGCCATTATCAACCAGGGAAAAGTGTACTGGAAAAATAAACGGGTGGAAAGTACCCCACAGACAGCTGCCAACATCGGTCTGTCTTATCGCAGCAAAAGCAACTGGTTCCTGTCGTTAGACATGAATTACTACAACCACATGTACTTATCCATGAGTCCGCTTTATCGCACAGATGCTGTGCTGACCAAACCGATGCTCGAAAACCCGGAAATGCTCCGCGCCATCCGGGGACAAGAGAAATTTGATGCAGCCTATGTCATGAATGCCAGTATCGGCAAAAACTGGTATATCTATCGTGCCTATACGCTTGGCTTCAGCCTGAGTGTGGATAATCTGCTCAACAACCAAGGCATCAAAACCGGAGGTTACGAGCAAATCCGACTGCTGAAAAACAAGGAAGCCAGCACACTCACTTATCAGCCTTTCGACGCCAAATATTTCTATATGATGGGTACAAACTATTATTTGAATGTGTATTTCCGTTTCTAACTCTCCCAAAAGATACTATCATGAAGAATAAACTATTGATTTTTGGAATAATGCTGGCTATGACCCTCGGTACCACCAGCTGCTACAACGACTTTGATGAACCCGCTTTGGCCAAAGTCTGGAATGATTCCGACTTTACGACAAAAGGGGAAGAAATAATTACAATCAAATCTCTTAAAGAAATGTGTGCCGGCGTAGGACTTGCCCAATATAAAGAGATTACCGAAGACTACATCATAAAAGGAAAAGTGATATCCAGCGACCAGGCAGGAAACGTATATAAATCGGTATATATAGACGACGGAACTGCCGCCATCGAATTAAAGCTGATGGTGAGCAATTATGTGTATTATCCGATGGGGCAAACCCTCTATGTAAAATTGAAGGGACTTGCCATCGGGAACTACAGGTATATGCTCAGCGTGGGAGGTGTGCCAAGCGAAAAAGACATTGCCAAGAATTATGCCAATAGAAATCTTGAAACGCAGATAGAACGGGATGCCCACATCTTTATGGGACCCTCCGGACAGCTTACAGAGGAAAATCTGCCCGTTGTCACATCCGAAAATTACAAAACCGCATTGACGGATGAATGCCTGGGCCGTCTTGTCCGGTTCAAAGGACTGACCTACAAAGAAGGTACGTTCGACGGAGACAGATATCCGCAATACCTGGAAACCGTGAATCTCAACAATGCCACGGAAGCCACTTACACAAACAAATATTTTAAAGATGAAGGACTAACCCCTACCTTTGCCTATAATTACCAGAACCAAAGATATTACGGTTCCTCCTTGTTCACGTATAATGCCACTGACGAAACCGATAAAAAGGGGAACTTGATTGTACGGGTAAGCGGATATGCAAATTTCGCCCTTGATGCGCTTCCTCAAAATGGAGCGAAAGGAACAATCACGGCGATTTACACAAAATATTCTGCCAAGTCTGGAGGATATATAAAGTATCAGCTGCTGGTCAACAAACGTACAGATATCGAATTCTAGCCCTAAAATCGAACAACCGTCTGCCCTTCAGGGGTACGACGGTTGTTTTTGTTTTCAGAAAGCGTTTCTGTTACCGCATAATCACCACTTCACCATCCTACAGAAGAATCTCTTCCAAATCATCCGGTACATAGACTTTTCCACCGAACTGTAAGGCGGCTTCTGCCGTATAACGCATCTTCCTCGCAGCCAGTGTCTTGTCCTCCGTGTGATACAGCAACAGATTTTTTACACCAAGCTGGGCAGCCAGCCGTCCGGCATCAAGCGCTGTACTATGATGCTTTTCGTAGGGCTTGAAACGTTCCCGGTCTTCATACAGGCAGAAAGCCTCACACAACAACCAGTCGGCTCCTTCCACATAATGGCGGTTGCATTCATTGTAGGGCTCATCACCCAGACAGACCAGCGACTGTCCGTCGGGCAGCGTAGTCCGGAAACCAAACTGTTTTTCCTTGGTAGAAGCAATGTCAAAACATTCCATCTCCAAGCCGATGGCTTGAAATCTTCCTCCAGTCTCTACTTCACACAACAGAATGTCTTCTCCCAAACGGGCAACAATCTTTTTCGGTAAAGTCATCCGGCAAATCCAATCGAGCACCTTCACCACCTTTTCATGCCCATACACACGTAACTTGCCCTCGTACTCTCCTTTTTGGATGGCCTGCGCCACCACACGAATCATCCATATCACTCCCAGAATATGGTCGGTATGCGCATGAGTCACAAATATCTCATGAATTCCGTTCAAAGATATATGGGCTTTCTGTAGCTGTTGCAAAATACCGTTACCTCCTCCTGCATCCACCAGAAAAAAGCTTTCACCACGGCAAAGTGCGAAGCACGTATTGTAACAGTTCACTACGGCCGCATTTCCCGTACCTAGCATAATCAGTTTCATTGAATCTTCCATACTTCATTTCCTCTTTAAAAACCAATGCAAAGGTACATTTTTTCTCTTTTAAATTTTTAACACATAAAGAAAATTACCATTATCCCCTGTCATTCACACAATGGCCAGTTTTCCCAATCCTGCAAACGTAAAATACAATAAGTAACCTGCTCTCATAACTTTATGTACACAAGCTAAATCCTTGAATATTCGCCACTTCAATTCTATCACGATTTTTAAAAGCCCTAAAAGAGAAATCGCCCCAAATACATATTGTATGAGATACAAAAACAATGAATTACGATATTGTACAAAAGAAGATATTTATTTTATTGAACAATAAGCTTTTATAATGAATAAAATCCTATTGCATATTTCAATTAAAAAAACGTTCTTTGCAGGGTAGACAGAAAAATGCTTATGGAATACACAAGACAATTAGCCAATAATCATATCTCGGTCGACTGCGTAGTAATCGGATTTGATGGGGAAAAACTGAAAGTATTACTCGTCAAACGTATGGGAGAAGAAAGTGGAGAAGTCTTCCATGACATGAAGCTTCCGGGAAGCCTCATCTATATGGATGAAGATTTGGACGACGCAGCCAAACGGGTTCTTCGCGACTTGACAGGTCTTAAAAACGTCAACCTGATGCAGTTCAAGGCGTTTGGTTCCAAGAACCGTACCAAGAACCCCAAAGACATACATTGGCTAGAAAGAGCGGAAAAAGCCAAAGTGGAACGGATTGTTACAATTGCCTATCTCGCCCTTGTCAAAATAGACAAGACACTCAATAAGAATTTGGATGAATACAAGGCCGAATGGGTTGCTCTCGAGGAGGTAAAGGACTTGGCTTTCGACCATAACCTGATTATCGCCGAGGCCATGCGGTTCATCCGCCAGCATATTGAATTTAATCCGTCGTGTATTTTCGAATTGCTTCCACGCAAGTTCACGGCCTTACAACTCCGCATGCTCTATGAAGTAGTATATGGAAAACAACTGGATGTACGCAATTTTCACAAAAAGATTTCCATGATGGAATACATTGTACCCTTGGAAGAATACGAGCAAGGCGTTTCCCATCGTGCTGCACGTTACTACCGCTTCGACCGGAAAATCTACAACAAAACAAGAAGATAATTAAAAACAATATAAAAATATGTACTTATTAGGTTATGACATAGGAAGCTCGTCAGTCAAGGCGAGTCTGGTCAATGTAGAGACCGGAAAGTGCGCAGCATCCGCCTTTTTCCCGAAGACAGAAGCTGCCATCATTGCAATAAAACAAGGGTGGGCCGAACAAGACCCGCAAAACTGGTGGGAAAACCTGAAACTGGCTACCCAATCCGTACTGACAAATTCAGGAGCCAAAGCAGAAGAAATCAAAGCCATTGGTATTTCATATCAAATGCACGGGCTGGTATGCGTAGACAAGAATCAGCAGGTGCTCCGTCCTTCCATTATATGGTGTGATTCCAGAGCCGTACCCTACGGGCAAAAGGCCTTTCAGGAGTTAGGAGAAGCACAGTGCCTTTCCCATCTGCTCAATTCACCGGGTAATTTCACGGCTTCCAAACTGGCATGGGTAAAAGAAAATGAACCGGACATCTATGCCAAAATTTATAAAGTGATGCTTCCGGGCGACTACATCGCCATGCGCCTGACTGGAGAAATCTGTACTACTGTATCCGGATTGTCCGAAGGAATGTTTTGGGATTTCAAGGAAAACAAAGTGGCCGACTTCCTGCTGAATTATTACGGTCTTGACGCTTCCCTTTTGGCCGATGTCCGCCCCACTTTCTCCGAACAGGGGAAACTGACTGAAAAGGTAGCGGCCGAATTGGGATTGAAAGCAGGTACTCCAGTAACCTACCGCGCCGGCGACCAGCCCAACAACGCACTCTCATTGAACGTATTCAATCCAGGCGAGATTGCTTCTACCGCAGGTACATCCGGAGTAGTATATGGCGTGAACGGTAGTGTGAACTACGACCCACAGTCACGTGTCAATACCTTTGCACATGTCAATCATACCGCTTCACAAACCCGTTTGGGTGTCCTGCTCTGCATCAATGGCACAGGTATCCTGAATTCCTGGATGAAGCGTACGCTCGCTTCCGACTTAAATTATGCAGAAATGAACGAAGTGGCAGCCCAAGCTCCAATCGGTGCGGACGGCATCAGTATTCTCCCGTTTGGTAATGGCGCGGAGCGTATGTTGCAAAATCAGGAAACAGGCTGTTCCATCCAAGGCATCAACTTCAATCTTCACAACCGCAGTCATCTGTTGCGTGCCGCACAGGAAGGAATTGTATTCTCTTTCCGCTATGGTATCGACATCATGAAAGGTATGGGAATGGAAGTCAAGAAAATCCATGCCGGACACGCCAACATGTTCCTGAGCCCGCTTTTCCGTGACACTCTGGCCGGAGTAACCGGAGCGACAATTGAACTGTATGACACCGACGGCTCTGTAGGCGCCGCAAAAGGAGCCGGAATGGGAGCCGGTATCTACCACGACCACATAGAAGCGTTTGCCACACTCGACAAACTGGCTGTCATCGAGCCGAAAGCATCCGATGAGACCGCCTACGCCGACGCATACGCACGTTGGAAAGAATATCTCGAAAAATCTACAAGAAAATAAATTATTCATTAACTTCTAAAACAAAATATTATGGCAACAAAAGAGTACTTTCCGGGTATCGGAAAAATCAAATTCGAAGGTGTAGAAAGCAAAAACCCGATGGCTTTCCGTTATTACGATGCAAACAAAATCATCATGGGCAAGCCGATGAAAGAATGGTTGAAGTTTGCAATGGCTTGGTGGCATACATTGTGTGCTGAAGGCGGCGACCAGTTCGGCGGTGGAACCAAGACTTTCCCTTGGAAAGGAAATCCGGACAAAGTACAGGCTGCAAAAGACAAGGCAGATGCAGGCTTTGAGTTCATGCAGAAAATCGGTATTGAATACTACTGCTTCCACGATGTAGACTTGTGCGACGAAGCAGCAACCATCGAAGAATACGAAGCCAACCTGAAGAAAATCGTAGCCTATCTCAAGAAGAAACAAGAAGAAACAGGCATCAAGCTGTTGTGGGGTACGGCCAACGTATTCGGCCATGCACGCTATATGAACGGTGCAGCTACCAATCCTGATTTCGATGTAGTGGCTCGTGCTGCTGTACAAATCAAGAATGCCATCGATGCGACAATCGAACTGGGTGGTACGAACTACGTTTTCTGGGGAGGCCGTGAAGGTTACATGTCACTGCTGAACACCGACCAGAAACGTGAAAAAGAACACTTGGCACAGATGCTGAAAATGGCTCGTGATTATGCCCGTGCAAAAGGCTTTAAAGGAACCTTCCTGGTTGAACCCAAACCTATGGAACCGACCAAACATCAGTATGACGTAGATACAGAAACCGTAATCGGCTTCCTGAGAGCACACGGACTGGACAAAGACTTCAAAGTAAACATCGAAGTAAACCACGCCACACTGGCCGGCCATACCTTTGAACACGAACTGGCTGTCGCTGTCGACAACGGCATGCTGGGCTCTATCGACGCCAACCGCGGTGACTATCAGAACGGATGGGATACTGACCAGTTCCCTATCGACAATTATGAACTGATTCAGGCCATGATGCAGATTATCCGTGGCGGTGGTCTGGGCAACGGCGGTACTAACTTCGATGCCAAAACACGCCGTAACTCCACCGACCTGGAAGATATCTTCATCGCACACATCGCCGGAATGGATGCCATGGCACGTGCATTGGAAAATGCAGCCCGTCTGCTCGAAGAATCTCCTTACAAAAAGATGTTTGCCGACCGCTACGCTTCATTTGACAGCGGAAAAGGAAAAGATTTTGAAGAAGGCAAGCTGACCCTGGAAGATGTTGTAGCATACGCAAAAACCGCAGGCGAACCGAAACAGACCAGCGGAAAACAAGAATTGTACGAAGCTATTGTAAACATGTATTGCTAATGAGCTAAAATTTTAGCGCCCAGCCGGCATGCCCGTCGGTGAAGTTCATCTTCCCCGACCGGGTATGCCGGTTTTCTTTTCCTTTAAAACTTTTTATTATGGATTACACAGAAAAAGGAAGCAGAATCTATCTGTTCTCCATCGTACTTGTCGCTGTACTCGGAGGATTGCTGTTCGGCTACGACACTGCCGTTATCTCTGGCGCCGAAAAAGGACTCCAAGCCTTCTTCATGGGAGCAGACGATTTTGTCTATACTGATACGTGGCACGGAATCACTTCTTCGAGTGCCCTCTTAGGTTGTATCCTTGGCAGCGCCCTTTCCGGTTATTTCGCATCCCGCTTTGGAAGAAAGTTCTCTTTGTTGTTTGCGGGTATCATGTTTTTTCTCTCCGCTTTAGGCTCCTACTATCCGGAATTCCTTCTATTTCCTTACGGATCTCCCTCCTACTCTTTATTGGTGGCATTCAACTTCTACCGCGTCGTTGGAGGTGTGGGAGTAGGACTCGCTTCGGCCATCTGTCCGATGTACATTGCAGAAATCGCTCCGAGCAATATCCGAGGAACACTGGTTTCCTGGAACCAGTTTGCCATCATCTTCGGACAGCTGGTAGTGTACTTTGTCAACTTCCTCATCCTGGGCGACCACCTGAACCCTGTTGTGGAAATCGTGGACGGAGTGAACCGCATCATGAATCCGGAAGAAGCAGCCTGGACCATTGAAAGCGGATGGCGTCTGATGTTTGTCAGCGAAGCAGTGCCTGCCGGACTGTTTACCCTTTTGGTACTGTTTGTCCCTGAAACGCCCCGTTATCTGGCCATGACCGGACGTGATGAAAAGGCCTTGTTTGTATTGTGTCGGATCAACGGACTGACACAAGCCAAAACAATACTAAGTGAAATCAAAGCCACAGCAAACGAAAAAACCGAAAAACTGTTCACTTACGGCTGGATGGTTATCTTCATCGGTATCATGCTGAGTGTCTTCCAACAAGCTGTGGGCATCAATGCCGTACTCTATTTTGCCCCTCGTATCTTTGAAAGCATGGGCATGGGCAATCCGATGGTACAGACCGTATTCATGGGTATCGTCAACATCCTGTTTACTTTACTGGCCGTCTTCACAGTAGAAAAATGGGGACGCAAACCACTGCTGATTTACGGCTCTGCCGGTATGGCTATCGGCGCACTCGGAGTGGCTTTCAGCAATGCCGTTGCAGGACTCTCCCCCATGATACCAGTCATCAGCATCATGGTCTACAGTGCCTCGTTCATGTTCAGCTGGGGCCCCATCTGTTGGGTTCTCATTGCCGAAATTTTCCCCAACACCATTCGTGGGGCTGCCGTAGCCATCGCCGTAGCCTTCCAATGGATATTCAACTTCATTGTTTCCTCTACCTTCCTGCCTATGTATAACATGAGTGCCGGAGATATGGGGGATAAATTCGGCCACATGTTCGTGTATGGACTCTACGGAGTAGTCTGTATCCTTGCAGCCCTCTTTGTATGGCGGCTGGTCCCGGAAACCAAGGGCAAAACATTGGAGGACATGACACGTTTATGGAAAGAAAGGAAGAAATAACCCCTTGCATACCTACAAAAAAAGGACATTCAGATAATTTCTGAATGTCCTTTTTTTGTAGCGGGACCCGGGATTGAACCGGGGACCTCATGATTATGAATCATGCGCTCTAACCAGCTGAGCTATCCCGCCATTCCATTAAAAAAACCGCCAGGCGTGGAAGCCACCCAACGGCTAAACCATTCTTCGTAGCGGGACCCGGGATTGAACCGGGGACCTCATGATTATGAATCATGCGCTCTAACCAGCTGAGCTATCCCGCCATCATTTCGTGATTGCGGGTGCAAAGATAGAGCAAGTTTTTGAATTGCGCAAATTTATCTTCCTTTTTTTACTGTTTTTTCAATGGATAACTGTATAAATCCAAAAGAAAAGTCCACCTAACTGACTGTAAACAAAATCATTCCACTTCACCGAAGAGAGAAAACAAACATTTTCCTCTTTTACGCATTGCCTTTTTCCCCAATATCTCCACAGAAAAAGTTCTAAAAATTTTCTCCAATCGCTATGGAGTGAACAAAAAAATACTTTAATTTGCCGCCGTTGCTAAAAAATACAAATAAAAACACCAAAAAACGTCATGAAAAGAAAAACACAAATTGAATATCCACTGAACCCTTCCTCCAGTGTCATTATATGGAATGCCATCAGTACCCCTGCAGGCTTACAACGTTGGTTTGCCGACCAAGTGACAAAAGAAGGGAAAAACTATACTTTCCACTGGGGAAAAACAGAAACGCGACAAGCTGCTGTAGTCAACAGCCGACCGGAATTCTTTATCCGTTTCCACTGGCTGGACGATGAGGAAACAAAAAGTTATTTCGAAATGAAAATCCATTACAATGAACTGACAACCGACCATTCGCTGGAAATTACAGATTTTGCGGAACCTGGTGAAGAAGAAGACGTACGCAGCCTTTGGGATTCACAAATTGAAACCTTGAAAAGAGTTTTCGGAGTATAAATCTATAAAATATACAAAACTTTATTTTGCTGTCCGTTTTTTGTGCTACTTTTGCATGCTGATAATATTACACAGGAATGCTACGCATAAAAAAACTTGATATATTCGTCTTAAAGAGTTTTCTGCTGCTCTTTTCGGGCACATTCTTTATCTGCCTTTTCATTTTCATGATGCAGTTCCTATGGAGATATGTCGACGAGCTGGTAGGAAAAGGTCTGGAGATGAACGTGCTTGCCCAGTTTTTCTTTTTATCCGCACTGACATTGATACCGCTGTCTCTCCCGCTGGCTATTCTTCTGGCTGCCCTAATGACATTCGGTAACTTTGGGGAACGCTATGAACTGCTGTCCATGAAGGCTGCGGGTATCCCTTTGCTCCGCATTATCCGCCCGGTCGTCCTTTTCTGCATGTTCCTGGGAGTCATGTCGTTTTTTTTTCAGAACGTAATCGGCCCGAAAGCACAAAAAGAGCTTTGGACACTACTGGTTTCCATGAAACAGAAATCGCCGGAAGTCGATATTCCGGAAGGAGTGTTCTACAGCGACATTGAAGGATACAACATCTATGTGAAGAAGAAAGACCGTGAGACGGGTATCCTGAAAGACGTCTTAATCTACAACTTTTCGGACGGATTTGAAAATGCCCATATCATTTGGGCCGCAGAAGGAAAACTGGAACTGACCGCCGACAAAAAACACTTGTACTTGCATTTGTACAACGGAGAACAGTTCGAGAACCTGAAATCCCAGTCTGTCATTTCACGCAACGTCCCCTACCGTCGGGAGACCTTCAAGGAAAAACATACCTTGATAGCTTTCGACACCAACTTTGAGATGGTCGACGGCAACTTCCTGAACCAACGTTCGGACATCAAGAACATGCGGGAGATTTCACTGGCTATCGACTCGCTGAACATGTATGCCGACAGTGTGGGACATGCCATGTATTCGGATGCCATGAAAACCACTTACCGGAAACCAGTACTTTCCCAAGCGGATTCTACTAAAATCGAAAAAGAACATCTGACTTTCATCAATACCGACAGCATCCTGAACGGAATGACATCGGCGCAGCGATTGAAAGCCATCAACAGCACCGAAATGCGCCTCTCTTCCCTCATCTCGGAATGGAGCATGAAGAGCTATATGACAAGGGAGGCCGACGGGAACATCCGCCGGCACCAATCGGACTGGCACAAAAAAATCACTTTGTCACTGTCCTGTATCATCTTTTTCTTCATCGGAGCCCCGCTGGGTGCCATCATCCGAAAAGGAGGACTGGGTATGCCGGTGGTCATTTCCGTACTGATTTTCTTACTCTACTACATCATCGACTCCGGAGCTACCCGTGTGGCCAAAAGTGGAGAAATGAATATCATACTGGGAACATGGATGAGTACGATTATCCTGGCTCCACTGGGTGGATTCCTGACCTACAAATCCAATAAAGATTCTGTGGTATTCAACATCGATGTCTATGTAGCCTTCTTCCGGAAGATACTGGGAATCAGAGTATCGCGTCATATTTTCAAGAAAGAAGTCATCATCCATACCCCCGACTACAGCAGAATCTGTCAGGAGCTGGATGAGCTCTGTCTGGAATGTGAGACTTACGGCAATACTCACAAGCTGCTGGGACCGCCGAACTACTATCGGGTGTTCACCAACAACAAGCACGATGATGCCATCAAGGAAATCAGCCAGCAAATGGAAGGACTGATAGAAGAATTGTCCAATTCAAAAGACAGCGTATTGCTGAACTTATTGAACAATTATCCGTTCCTGTCGATAAAGGCGCACAAGAGTGTGTCGGACAACCGCTGGCTTAATCTGCTGATTGGTATCATTGTCCCGGCCGGACTGCTCATCTGGCTGAATATCTGGCGTTACCGGGTGCGTCTGGACAAAGACTTGAAAACCATCGTCAAGACCAGCCGTGACATACAGGAAAGAATCAAGAAATCATTCTAAACTATCATATCATTATGGAGAAAATCAAACTGAATACAATTGAAGAGGCAATCGAAGATTTCCGCAAAGGAGAATTCGTCATCATCGTAGACGACGAAGACCGCGAAAACGAAGGCGACCTGGTGGTAGCTGCAGAACTGATTACCCCGGAAAAAGTAAATTTCATGCTGAAACATGCAAGAGGTGTACTTTGCGCCCCTATCACCATATCCCGCTGTGAGGAACTGGATTTGCCACACCAAGTATCGAACAACACGTCGGTATTGGGCACACCGTTCACCGTGACCATCGACAAACTGGAAGGATGCACCACTGGCGTATCGGCTGCCGACCGTGCAGCCACTATCCGTGCGCTGGCCGACCCGACTTCCAAACCGGAAACCTTCGGACGTCCCGGACACGTGAACCCGCTGTATGCACAAGACAAAGGAGTACTCCGCCGTGCCGGACATACCGAAGCCTGTGTGGATATGGCCCGTCTGGCCGGACTCTATCCTGCCGCAGCCCTGATGGAAGTGATGAACGAAGACGGCACAATGGCCCGTCTGCCGGAATTGAAGAAAATGGCCGACGAATACGGCTTCAAACTGATTTCCATTGCCGACCTCATCGCTTACCGCCTCAAGCAGGAATCATTAGTAGAAAGAGGAGTGGAAGTAGACATGCCGACCGAATACGGCCACTTCCGTCTGATTCCTTTCCGCCAGAAAAGCAACGGACTGGAACATGTGGCCCTGATTAAAGGCACTTTCGCTGAAGACGAGCCGGTGCTGGTACGTGTACACTCTTCCTGCGCCACGGGCGACATCTTCGGCTCCATGCGCTGCGACTGTGGAGAACAGTTGCACAAAGCCATGCAGCAAATCGAGAAAGAAGGAAAGGGAGCCATCATCTACCTGAACCAGGAAGGACGCGGCATCGGCCTCATGGAAAAGATGAAAGCCTACAAGTTGCAGGAAGAAGGGATGGATACGGTAGACGCCAACCTGTGTCTGGGACATCAGGCCGACGAACGTGACTACGGAGTAGGCGCACAGATTCTTCGCGAAATCGGCATCCACAAGATGCGTCTGCTCACCAACAATCCAGTCAAGCGTGTGGGACTGGAAGCTTACGGACTGGAAATCGTAGAAAACGTACCTATCGAGGTGACTCCCAACAAATACAACGAGCGCTACCTGCGTACCAAAAAAGACAGAATGGGACATACCTTACATTTTAATAAATAATCAAGACGTATGGAAACAAACAATCTAGTAAAAAGTTATGCCAGCAAGGCTGCGCAAACCGCTTTGTTCCGCAGTGTATATCTTTGGATGACGCTGGCACTGGTCATTACGGGCTTTGTGGCCATGTACGTGGCCAAATCGTACACCCTCATTGAGGCCATGATGCAGAACTCCATCTTGTTCTGGGGCTTACTGATTGCCGAAGTAGCCCTGGTGATGTATCTTTCTGCCCGCATACATAAAATCAGCTTCACCACGGCCACCCTTCTGTTCATCACCTATTCGGTACTGAACGGGGTCACGATGTCCGTGCTCTTCCTGATTTATACCCTCAGTTCCATTGCCACTACCTTCTTTGTGACAGCCGGAACATTCGGAGTAACGGCCTTATACGGTTATATCACCAAGAAAGACCTCACCCGTATCGGCAGTCTTTGCCTGATGGGAGTAATCGGACTGATTATCGCCTCACTGGTGAACATGTTCCTGCACAACACGATGATGGACATGATTATTTCCTACATCGGCGTGCTGCTCTTTGTGGGACTTACAGCCTACGATTCGCAAAAAATCAGGCAACTCCTGTCGCACGACGACATTGAGGTCAACGAGACCACACAGAAGATAGCCCTGATGGGAGCCTTGACCCTGTATCTCGACTTCATCAACTTGTTCATTTATCTCCTCCGGATACTTGGAGACAGAAAATAAACCTTTTTCGAAGCTAATTTCTTTTATATGTGGAAGAAATTAGCTTCTTTTGCAAAGAATTTCCAACTTTAATAACACAATAACATGAACCAACTTTCAGATCGTTTGAACAGCCTGTCGCCTTCGGCTACACTGGCTATGTCACAGAAAAGTAGTGAACTTAAAGCTCAGGGGGTTGACGTCATCAACCTGAGTGTGGGAGAACCGGATTTCAACACTCCTGACCACATCAAAGAAGCGGCCAAAAAAGCCATTGACGAAAACTACTCTCGTTATTCACCTGTAGCCGGCTATCCGGCACTGCGCAACGCCATCGTGGCAAAACTGAAAAATGAAAACGGTCTGGAATACACCGCCGCTCAAATCAGCTGTGCAAACGGTGCCAAGCAGTCTGTCTGCAACACCATCCTGGCACTGATCAACAAAGGTGACGAAGTGATTGTTCCGGCTCCATTCTGGGTAAGCTATCCGGAAATGGTGAAACTGGCAGAAGGTACTCCGGTCATCGTTCGTGCAGGCATCGAACAAGACTTCAAAATCACTCCGGCCCAGCTGGAAGCTGCCATCACTCCCAAGACCCGTGCCCTGATTCTTTGCTCTCCGTCCAATCCGACAGGTTCCGTATATTCAAAGGAAGAACTGAAAGGACTGGCAGAAGTCATCGCCAAGCACGAACGTGTCATCGTCATTGCAGATGAAATCTACGAACATATCAACTACATCGGCAAACATGAAAGCATCGCCCAGTTTGCTGAAATCAAGGACCGTGTAGTCATCATCAACGGTGTATCAAAGGCATACGCCATGACAGGATGGCGTATCGGTTTCATCGCCGGTCCGGAATGGATTGTAAAAGGTGTGAACAAACTGCAGGGACAGTACACTTCTGGACCTTGTTCCGTATCACAGAAAGCAGCCGAAGCTGCTTATACCGGCACACAGGCTCCGGTAGAAGAAATGCGCAAAGCATTCGAACGCCGCCGCGACCTGATTGTGAAACTGGCAAAAGAAATCCCTGGATTTGAAGTGAACGTACCACAAGGAGCCTTCTATCTGTTCCCGAAATGCGACTCTTTCTTCGGAAAGAAAGACGGCGACCGCGTGATCAACAACGCAGATGATTTGGCTATGTACCTGCTGGAAGTAGGCCACGTGGCTTGCGTAGGCGGTACTTCCTTCGGAGCACCTGAGTGCATCCGTATGAGTTACGCCACTTCCGACGAAAACATCGTGGAATCTATGCGTCGCATCAAGGAAACCTTGGCCCGCTTGAAATAACAAGCTGAAAAACAAAATATTACGAAACAGCTTCGGGATATTCCCGAGGCTGTTTTTTTATGCCCTGAAAACGCACTTGCGTTTAGAACAAAACGTCCTTACGTTTTCATTGAAACGCACTTGCGTTTGACTTTAAACGCCTTTACGTTTCCAACCAAACGCACTTGCATTTTCCACGAGCAAAAACCGACCCGTTCTTTTCCTCTGAAAACAGCAAAAAAATAAGGGAATCCCGAAAAGGATTCCCCTATTGTGTGTCATACAGACGACTCGATTATCCCAGGTGAATTGCTTCAGAAGGACAAACGTCAGCACAAGTTCCACATTCTGTGCAAGCGTCCGGATTGATTGAATATTTGTCACCTTCTGAGATTGCTCCAACCGGGCATTCATCGATACAAGTACCGCAAGCGATACAATCGTCACTAATTACGTAAGCCATTGTTGTAAAAAAGTTAAGTTATTATTAGTCCTAAATTGATAGTGCAAAGTTAATCTTTTTCCAATCAGTTGTCACATCCACTTTACATTTTCTAGCCAATTTATATCCTGTCTAAATAGATTCAGTGCATTATCGACTGGTACATTGCCTGTTGCATCCGGGTCCGAATGTTGTATTTCACCAGGTTGTTCGGTTCCAAGGCAGAAGGATATGTCCGGTTGCTCAGAAACACGAACACCAGGTCGTTGTCAGGATCCACCCACACACAAGTACCGGTATATCCGGTATGACCAAACACGGAAGCAGGTGCTTCAGGCGTGCACGGACTGTTTTCCGGATGTTCCATATCGGGTTTGTCGAAGCCCAACCCCCGGCGACTGCTACGCGACTTCAAGGTAGTAAAGAGTTCGCACGTCGCACGGCTCAGGTATCTCCGGTCGCCACAAATACCTTTGTCCAGCCACATCTGTGCAATCCGGCCCACATCGTGGGCCGTAGAAAACAGACCTGCATTTCCCGAAACGCCTCCCATAAAGGCAGCCGCCTCATCCTGCACAAACCCTTGTAAAGGGCCGCCGCGCAACAAATCTTTTCCCTCAGAAGGCACCATCTGCTCCTTCTTGAATTTATGTAAAGGCTGGAAAGCCGTATGCCTCAAGCCCATCGGACTGTAAAATATGCTGTCCAGGTACACGTCCATCGGTGTACCTGTTATTTTCTCCACCATCTCCTTCAGGAGCATGAAATTCAGACAACTGTAACGGTATGATTTCCCTTTCAACGGAGCCTCCACAATCTGCTTCACCACTTCCCGGCAAAATTCCTTGTTCAGAAACAAGCTGTCGGCCACTTGAAGCGGATAATCTGCCGACGGAATACGCGACACCCACTCCGGTTTATACCGGAAATCCTTGCACGCATATACATTCTCTGCCAGTTTCAGGGTATGGTTCTTATCGGGTTTCTTTCGGAACAGCTCTCCCTTGCACGACTTCATGTCGATGGCCTCTTCATAGAAAGGCAGATAAGCCGGAAGGCCTGATTCATGGAAAAGCAAATCCTGAATGGTAAGACGCGACTTGTCCGTTTTTTTCAATACTGGCAGATAATCCGATACCCGGTCGGTCAGGCCGAACTTCCCTTCATCATACAATTTCATGACTGCCAGCAGCGTAGCCGTCACCTTGGTCAGCGAGGCCAAATCGTAGAGACTGTTTTCCTTCACCGGAGTCATTCCCCCGTAGGTATAATTTCCAAAACACTTGTTGTACACCGGAAGTCCCTCCCGCAAAATCATGACATGACAACCCGGATAAGCCCCGAGTCTGATTCCTTCTTCCGCGATACTATCGATACGGGCCAGTATGGAGGCATCCATCCCCACCTCTTCCGGGGCATATTTACGAGGAGCATCCGGATCAACCGTAATTCCGTCGCCCGCCTTGAACAGCCCGGCCAACGGAATGGACAACCGCCCGTCGGCATACGCATTGCCTAAAAACAAATCGGCCACCTGACGCTGCACATCGTCCGCGTCCGTATGGGCCAAAATGACGGTGGAAGAATGGCGGACCACTTCCGGAACCTTCTCCAGCATCTTCATATCGCCGAAACAAACCAAAGCCAGCGGTTTGTCTGCCGCCAGATTTTCCAGCAAAGGCGCATAAGGTTCGATTTCCGCAGTGTGCAAAGCCACCAGCACACGCTGTGCCGGACGCAGACGAGTTCCGATTGCCTCCAGCGAATCCACATTCGCATGCAGCCAGCTGACTGGAAATTCCTCACGCAACTGATGATAAAAAGGATATGCCTCCGACAAGGAAGAAGACACACTCAGCAATACCGTCCCCGACACAGACAAATCGAGCGGAAGAAGGCCCAAAGAGTCCTTCAACACCGTCACTGCCGCCTTTGACAGGTTTTGCTGAAGCGCCAGCGACTCCAGGGTATTGATTTTCGCTTCAAATCCCTCCACTGGTATCTCCTGCCAGGAAGAAAGCCCCAAAGCGTACTTGAACATCAGTACCTTCCGGCACTTCCGGTCAATCTCTTCCTCCGATAAACGCCCTTTTTTAATGGCCGTCATGACCCCGTCAATCTCTTTCTTCAGGTTGCGGGGAGCCAGCAGCACATCGTTGCCGGCAATCAGCGCCTTTGCGCAAACATCTTCATGCCCTGCAATACCTTTCATTTCCAAAGCATCCGTCACCACAAGTCCTTGGAAGCGCAACTCGTCTATCAGCGTACGCATAATCACTCCTTGCGAGATGGAAGCCGGCTTCTCGCCCAAAGTAGGGGCGTGCAAATGGCCTACCATCACGCCACCCACACCGGCTTCAATAGCCTTCTTGAAAGGATACAATTCCACGCTGTCCAAACGCAGACGGTCAAAATTCAGCTTCGGAAGTGCCTTATGAGAATCGATTTCCGTATCGCCATGTCCCGGAAAATGCTTGCACACCGCCAGCACTCCCCCAGCCTCCAGTCCGGTGGCATAAGCCACCACCTTGTCGGCCACCCGTTTCGCCTCACTGCCGAACGAACGGAAGTTAATTACCGGATTATTGGGATTGTTGTCCACATCTGCCACGGGAGCAAAGTTCACCTGCACTCCTATCAAGCGGCACTGACGAGCCACCTCCTTTCCATAGGCATAAATCAGTGAATCATTCTGCACACAACCCAATACCCGGTTGTAAGGAAACGAGGGCGTATTTTTCAAGCGCATACCCAGTCCCCATTCCCCGTCGAAGGTAATCATCAACGGCACCGAGGCATACGACTGGGCAAAATTGGTCAGCTGCACCTGCTTGCCGGCTTCTCCACCGGTAAACAACAGGCCTCCGATGGCATAGTCTTCCACGGCCTTACGCAACACATTCTTAGTATACTGGTTCGTCACCGGTTGAAGCGTATAGATAAACAATTGGCCCACCTTCTGCTTCAAGGTCATACGCCCCATTTGCTCGTCCACCCATTTCCGGCAGGCTTCCGTGTCTTGCATCTGTTTTAAAAGAGCAGGCTCCTGCGCCAAAATACCATTTATCATCAGGCTGCACAGCACCCAGCTCCACCAACATCTTTTTATCATTCTGCCTTTTGTTTTAATTTTTCTGCATCTTGACCTTCATCTTTCCGACAAAGGCTGCACTTTTCCCCATCTGCTGCAAGGGTACCTCCACCCCATCCAGATTCTTATAAAATTCCGGAGCTTCAAAGAAGGAATGCGAATGTCCTCCCAGCACGATATCAATATGACGGGTATTTTCAATGAGTTCCACATCCGAGTAAGGTTCCCCTTTCCAACCCAGATGCGACAGGCAAATCACCAAATCACAATGTTCCTGATTCTTCAACAAATCGGCCACACGCTGCCCTTCCGACACAGGGTCTTCAAACTTCACATTGCCATAGTTGGCATGTGCCACCAGTCCGTCGAGTTCCGGACTCAACCCGAACACCCCGATGCGGATACCGTCCCGTTCCAGAATGGTGTATTCTTTCACCAAGCCTTCCAGCACCGTCCCAGTCACGTCATAATTGGCGCACACGATGGGGAACTGTGCCATCTTGAACAGACGGGCCATGTTATCCAGTCCGAAATCAAACTCATGGTTTCCGATGGTCCCGGCATCGTAGCCCATCTCGTTCATCATCTTGATTTCCACTTCTCCTTTAAACAGATTGTAATACGGGCTGCCCTGAGAAAAATCTCCCGAATCAAACAGTAACATGTCCTTGTGCTCCCGACGCTGCTCCTTGACAAAGGTGGCCCGACGCAGCATACCGGCCTTTCCCGCCAATAACGAATCGGGAAAATAAGAGGCGTATGGTTCTATACGACTGTGCATGTCGTTTGTGTGGAATATATACAATTCTTTTACCGACTGAGCTGCCAACACACCTGCCAACAGGCACATCAGCCACAAACAATATATCTTTTTCATATCTTTCGTTTTCTAGTTCAATTGGACGCACTCACTTTTATTCTCCCTTCTACCTGTGCAGAGACAAACTGTCCTTTCTGCTCGCACTGTTTTACCGCATCGAGCAACAGTCCCCGCAGCAACGCATCTTTCGGGAATGTCTTCGACTGCGCTTTCCTGAAAGCCATCATCCGGTCATTACCTTCGGCCAGATAATCGATGGTAGCTACCGTGTAGACTTTCTTTTCCTCTACCGGACGTCCATTGACTTTTGCATCCAGCAGATTCCCCTCTTCATCAATCTGCAAGGCAGCCCCACTAAGCCCCTCACCGTGCACGGAAGCAATCTCCACAAAAAGCTCCTTCAAAGTAGCACCGTCCATCGTCAATACGCACAAGGCATTCTCGAAAGGCGCAATCTCATAAATAGTGCCATAGGTAATCTCACCTTCCGGCATCGCATTCCGGATTCCTCCCATATTCATCACAGCCACATCAGCCGGCTTGCCAATGGCCCGCACGGCCGACTGACGAAGCACATCCGCAATCCAGTTTGACAAAGGTGATTCCGGACGATAGGCACTCAAAGCCTTTGCCGAATGCCCGATAACCGGCTTCATGATACTGTCTACTTTCTGCTGATAAGGCTTCAATATACTCAAGGCTTCAGGGTCGGCATTCCGGTCATATTTATCAGTTATGGCAATCCGTCCACCTTCAACACCCGCCAGCGAATAGCCTGAGCTACAACCGGCCAACAACCATCCGGCAAGCAACCCGACGGCCATACCTTTTACTAATTTCATTTTTACACAATTCATAAAAATAAGATTTATTTGAAGTCAAAAGTAGCGAAAAAAGAAACACAGACAAAAGCTATCTGAAAGCGTTCTCATTTTTTAATAAAATACACCGAAAACATTTGGCATCTTCATGGAAAATGGCTACCTTTGCCCCGCTTTCGCGCAATCGCTGTCAAAGAAGAGTTACTTGATATGTTGCGTTGTAACGATCAAACAATTTAATTTATTACAAAACATGGATTTAATTAAAATTGCAGAAGAAGCATTTGCTACTGGCAAACAGCATCCTTCATTCAAAGCTGGTGACACTATCACAGTAGCATACCGTATCGTTGAAGGTAGCAAGGAACGTGTACAGTTGTATCGCGGTGTTGTTATCAAAATTTCAGGTCACGGTGAAAAGAAACGTTTCACTGTCCGTAAAATGTCAGGTACAGTGGGTGTTGAACGTATCTTCCCATTGGAATCTCCGGCTATCGACAGCATCACTGTCAACAAAGTAGGTAAAGTTCGTCGCGCTAAATTGTACTATTTGCGTGCACTTACTGGTAAGAAAGCCAGAATTCAGGAAAAACGTGCAAACGCGTAATCCAAGTCTATCCCTGAAAAAAAGGCAAAATAAAAGAGCGTATCGGTTATCCCGATGCGCTCTTTTATTTTATGACTCATCCAGCATCTCCTTCAATCTTTTTTTTCCATAGAAGATACGACTCTTTACCAGCCCTATCGGAATCCCGGTACGATTCGCAATCTCCAGGTATTTGAACCCTTTCATCCTCATCGAAACGACCATCCGAAGATTTTCGGGCAATTCATCAATCACCTGACATATTTCCTTAAAACTATACTCATCATCTGCAAATTCCATCGCCCGAGCCATGTCCTCACTCACGTTACTATCAGACAGACTCAGAAACAGACAATATTTCTTTGACTTGCAGATATTGATGAAAATATTGTGCATAATAGTATATAACCAGCCCTTAAAATTGACATTTTCATTATACCTCTCTCTATTCTCAAGCGCTTTCAACAAGGTTTCCTGTATCAAATCTTCCGCATCCTCCCTTTGGGGAAACAACAAATACGCATAACTGCGAAGTTTTCCCTGCAGGGATATCAACTCCTCCTCAAAATCAAAACTTTCCATATCCGCTCACAACCTATTCCCTTTAATGACATGCATCCTCATTTTCTGTTTCACAATAATCCTATTGTCAATTCTATTCTTTTATTCCAAAGGCAACATCCTCCTCCACTCTTTCGCGAGTATCCGCAGCAATTCCAAAAAGAAATCGCTGACATTCACTTCATCTGCATACAAATCAAAGGCCAAACAGCGCAACGAAGAATCATCCACCTCACGGACCCATCTCAAAAAATCACTCACCTGACGATGAAAATATTGCTCGTGAGAAAAGAAGGCTTCCAATGCCGCTCTTGGCTCCAGTCTGTTTTCAGGCCTGAAGACCTGCCCCTTCAGAAAGACCATACCCCCTCCCGCCAGCAAATATTCGCTCATCCTACGAATGCATTCACCTTTCTTCCGCACCTGTATTCCCAACCAGGATGACAACATCGGCATACCTTGTTCACTAAAATACAATTGAAAGGCCATGTAAACCCCAGAAGACCATATTTCATTATTAAGCTGCTCATTGACAACTTCTTCTATGCTTTTATCCATAATTTCCCTTTTTGTATTGAATTAACAATCAGAAATAACAAATAACCAAAGACAGAAATTAAACAAAAGACATTTTGTCACACATTTTTTAGAAAAAACAGACAAAACGTCTATTTTCTTTCATTCATCTCTAACTCTTGAAGAATCTTATCAAACCCATCCACAGACAAAAGACCTTTGGCGGCCTGAATGTTTTTCAGCATCCGACAGACTACACGACTACACCCTATGCCTTGCCCTTATCATGAGGATATTCACAAGCTTTCCTCGCCCATTACATTAATTATAAAGAAGAAATGGCACAAGTTTTGCTCAACAGATTCATGACGATACAGAATACAAAGAAAAAATAGAAGAGAAAAATCCGATTACAGAAGGAACCACGGTCTACAGCATGAAGTGCTTTCATATACAATCCAATTGTCAGCTTACTTCCCCCAAAAGCCGTTATTATAATATAGTGAAGCGTGGGGAACTTTAGCATTACCTGTTCAGAAGTATCCCCATACTTGATAACCGAGTAATACATAAAGCCCCACGCCTATTATATAAATACATTTTCGATTCTGAACTGCAAATATAAATAGTCCGTGGAGCGTCTTTGTATTATCCATTGTTATCGTTACGAAATTGGGGATTTCCTGAACTTGTGGATAATGTCAAAACGCTTCTAATATTTTCTTTTCTCTTTTAGAATAAGACAAATATACAAAATTTTTAAATCACACAGAAAAACGGTACTATTATTTTTAGCTCTCCCGCCAGAAAGCCAATTACAGAAACCACTAAAACAAAAAGAGAGAGCCACTTAATGTGCCTCTCTCTTCTGGTGATCCGCTTGGGGCTCGAACCCAAGACCCCAACATTAAAAGTGTTGTGCTCTACCTGCTGAGCTAGCGAATCAATCCTTTGTCGCATCGGTCATTTCCCGATTGCGAGTGCAAAGGTAGATGTTTTTATCATAACTACCAAATATTGCAGCTATATTTTTTCAATATTTTTTCACCTAGTTACACATCATTCTGTTTTTCAACTATTTACTTAATTCCTGCTTCAAAGCTTTCTGATAGCAGCAGCGGCACAAAGGTTCATATTCCTCTTTTTCCCCCAACAGAACCCTTTTCTCGTTCGAAACGGTACGATGCGACACGTATGCCAGGTTTCCACACTTCACACAGATGGCATGTACTTTCGTGACTTCATCGGCAATGGCACACAATGCAGGCATCGGCCCAAAAGGAATCCCCTTAAAGTCCATATCCAATCCAGCGATAATTACCCGAATTCCCTGGTTGGCCAATTCATTGCACACCTCAGGCAATCCGTCATCAAAAAACTGAGCCTCGTCAATACCCACCACATCAATCTCCGAAGTAAACAAAAGAATGCTGGCAGAAGAATCAATCGGAGTCGATTTGATGCTATTATTGTCGTGCGACACCACATCCTCCTCCGAATAACGGGTATCTATGGCCGGCTTGAATATTTCCACCCGCTGATGGGCAAAAGTAGCCCGCCGCAAACGCCGAATCAACTCTTCCGTCTTTCCTGAAAACATGGAACCACATATCACTTCTATTCTTCCTCTCCGGCAAGTCTCTTCCCGGTGGTCTTCTGAAAATACTACCATATAGCTTCATTCTATAAAACAAGTGCAAAATTACAACGATAGGTTGAAACTGCCGAAAAATCGAGGTTTTTTTATTAATAGTGGCGAAAAGGAGATATAAAGAGAAAACTTCTGTTAAATGTTTGATGAATCGGGCGCGTGAAGACGAAAACTTTTTACCTTTGCTTTATCACATATTAAGAAAAGAAAATGGGTAAACTATATGTTGTACCTACTCCGGTAGGCAATATGGAGGACATGACTTTCCGTGCCATCCGCATCCTGAAAGAAGCGGATTTGATTCTGGCTGAAGATACACGTACATCGGGTATACTGCTGAAGCATTATGAAATCAAGAATGCCATGCAGTCTCATCATAAGTTCAATGAGCACCAGACCGTGGAAAGCGTAGTCAACCGCATCAAAGGAGGGCAAACTGTAGCCCTGATTTCCGATGCAGGTACTCCGGGCATATCCGACCCCGGGTTTCTGGTAGTGAGGGAATGCATAAGAAACGGCATCGAAGTACAATGTCTCCCTGGAGCCACCGCTTTTGTACCGGCACTGGTTTCTTCCGGTCTGCCGGACGAACGCTTTTGTTTCGAAGGTTTCCTTCCACAAAAAAAAGGCAGAATGACTCGTCTGAACGGTCTGAAAGAAGAAACACGCACAATGATTTTCTACGAATCACCCTATCGGCTGTTAAAAACCCTGACGCAATTTGCTGAGATTTTCGGTGCAGACCGTCCGGTATCCGTATGCCGTGAAATCTCCAAAATACATGAAGAAAGCGTACGGGGCACTTTACAGGAAGTCATTGCCCACTTCACAGAGACTGAACCAAGAGGAGAAATCGTCATCATACTTGGAGGAAAAGAAAACTAAATTATAATTCTAAATTAAAAAGTTATGAGAAAGGTTGTTTTATCTGCTTTATGTGCTGCCGCATTATTGACAGCATGTAACAATTCCAGCCAGGACAAAAGCACATTGCAAGCCCAGAACGATTCACTGATGCTTGAACTTTCCAACCGCGACACAGAGCTGGACGAAATCATGGGATCTTTTAATGAAATTCAGGAAGGATTCCGCGAAATCAATGAAGCTGAAAACCGTGTAGACTTGAAAGAAGGTACCCTCGAAAGCCAGTCGGCTGCCGACAAAATAAAAGAAGATATCCGCTTTATCAGCGAAAAACTGAAATCGAACCGTGAACAGATTGCCAAACTGGAAGCACAGCTGAAAAAAAGCAATTACCAGTCCGCACAACTGAAAAAAGCCATCAAAAACCTGACCGCAGAATTGGCTGCCAAACAACAGCAAATTGAAACATTACAGGCAGAACTGGCTGCCAAGAACATCCGTATCGCCGAACTGGACGAAGCGGTCATGGACTTGAACAAAAACGTAGACGAGCTGAGCGCTGAAAACGAGGCCAAGACAAAGACAGTGGAAGCACAGGACCAAGCACTGAACACTGCCTGGTATGTATTCGGAACGAAATCTGAACTGAAAGACCAGAAAATCCTGAAGAAAGGAGATGTCTTGAAAGACAACGAATTCAACAAAGATTATTTCACACAGATTGATATCCGTAAGGAAAAGGAAATCAAACTCTATTCCAAACGTGCTGAACTGCTAACCACTCATCCGCAAGGTTCTTACGAACTTGTGAAAGATGACAAAGGACAATTGACCTTGAAAATCAACAATCCGAATGAATTCTGGAGCGTATCACGCTATCTGGTAATTCAAGTGAGATAAATTCAAATTCATTTTACGCAAAGTCCTCTTATTCCTGCACGGAATGAGAGGATTTTCACTTTATATCCGGCCAAAATTACTCCCAACATCTCCCTTCCTGATAAATGAAACGATTGAACTCTATTTTTTCATTTTTTTTGTATTAACAAATAGTATTTCTAAATTTGCATTTATTATTTGCATAATACCATGAAACGACATCTTCTACTATACCCAATATTTACCTTAATTTCCATTTTTGCATGGGGAAATTCCACTATTTCCACAGAATATATTAACTTCAGCCCACTAAGGAACCTCATACAACTTCCCACAAACGAAGTCCGGAATCTTTTTCAAGACAAAGAAGGCTACATTTGGATTGCCACTTATAACGGACTGGTACGCTATGACGGTTATTCCACCAAAGTATACCATGCAGGACCTGAAGGCAGTGAAAAATCAATTGACGGATTCATCAATACCATTGCAGAGGATTACCAGTGCAATCTATGGATTGGCACCCATAACGGGTTATACAAACTGAATAAGAAGAACGATAAAATAGAAAAAATTTCGCTTCCACATCCGCAAGTGACAAATGTAGAGACAGTCACATGCACCCACAAAGGAGCGGTATGGGTAGGAACCAACAAAGGCCTGTTCATAAAGAAAGAAAATGAAGCCAGTTTCACCCAATATAAGTTTGAAACAAACATTGACGTCAAATCCATACTAGAAGACAAGAGAGGACATATTTGGATTGGTACATGGAGCCAAGGACTCTACCGCTATGACCCTATGCGACAACAACTTTACACTTATCATAATGTATGTCCCAGCAATTCCGCACATGTCATTTTTCAGGATAAGAATGAAAATATATGGATTGGGACATGGAGGTATGGCCTATTAAAAATGCAGAATCCATACGACATGCAACACTATGGATTTATCCGATACACCCATGATACAAATAACCCATCGAGCATTGCAGATAATATTATCTATGCCATCACTCAAGACAAAAACACCGGAAAAATCTGGATTGGCTCTCGAAGTGCACTCAGCATCATGGAATCTGAAAACGGAACATTTACCAATTATTATCCGAGCGACAAAAGCGGACATCTCCCTTTTAATGAAGTGGATGCATTACTATCCAGCACTGACGGCTTGATGTGGGTAGGAATGCTTGGAGGAGGAATCCGTGTAGCCAACACCAATACCCGGAAATTCAACCTGAATTCGCTGAGAACCATACGCGACATATTTCCCAGCGCATCGGTCAGAGCAATCTGCCCTATCGACCATAATTGGATCTGGATAGGCATCATGGGATTTGGATTTGTAAAATACAACATCCGGAGCCAAGAAGTCATTCCCTACAACCAAATGCAAGCATTTAAAGAATTACCTCCCGTATCAACCATCAACGAAATCATTCGTCTCAAAGGTAAAGACGAATATTGCTTCGCCACATGGGATGACGGACTTTGGATTTTTGACGGGAAAAAAGTGCGGGAAATCAACATTGACTCTTATCCACAACTGACGGATGTGTGCATCTACTCCGTATTTGAGGATAATCACGGAAATATATGGTTGGGAACCCGAAGCGGCATCTTTTTACTCGACATCAAAAGGAAAATGTATGCACTGAACGACTTGATAGAAAACGGCTCCTATATTCCTCCCAAAGAATCCATATTCCGTTTGCAAGAAGACAAAGACGGCAATATCTGGGCTGCAACTCCTAATTCAGGTATTTGGAAAATCACTCCCAAGAACCATAAATTCGTCACCAAACAATACAGCATCAACCTCGGGAATGCAGAAGCTGTGGGTGCCATGACACTGTATATTGACAGCGAGAATACCATTTGGGCAGGTACAAATGGGAAAGGACTAAATGTTTACAATCCTCACAAAGATTGTTTTCAGAATGCATTACCCAATGCAATGAAAAAGGGGGAAGTGGTATCTTGCATACTCGAAGACAACCAGAAAGGACTATGGGTTACCATGACCTCTGAAATGATTCATATTGATAAAACGAAAAAAGGAAACAACATACAGGCATTCACCACCGAAGACGGACTGCAAGATTACATATTCAACCGGAACGCCTGTGCCAAAGGACAAGACGGCAAACTGTATTTCGGCGGGGTACACGGCATAAACAGTTTCTTTCCGGAAGAAATCAATTATGATACAGTTTCATATCCTGTAGTATTAACCGACTTGAAAATCTACAACACCTCCATTTCACACATGGCAGACACGGAACTGCAAAAAATAATGGATTCATCCCTGGAATATACACAACATATAACTCTCTCATACAAACAAAATAATTTCAGTATCGGATTCTCGGCATTAAACTATATCAACCCTCTACTGAATAAATATGAATACAAGCTGGAAGGATATGATAATCAATGGATTTCCACGGAAGGTTACCAGCCTGCCGCATTCTATAACAATCTTCCTGCAGGTACTTATACCTTTTCTGTAAAAGGAAGCAATCCGAATGGATTATGGTCGGACAACATACGTTCTGTAACCCTCACAATATTACCTCCTCCCTGGCTAACTTGGTGGGCTTATTGCATTTATGCCATTCTTTTCGCCCTACTGATATGGTACGCTTACAGAATCATACGCAAAAGAATCCATTTGCAACAAATGGTAGAATGGGCTAATATGCAGCGCCAGAAAAATGAGGAAATCAATCATAGCAAACTGCAATTCTTCACCAATATCACCCATGAGCTACTGACTCCCTTATCCATTATATCCGCTTCTATTGATGAAATAAAAATACATTTCCCGGAAACTCGGAACTCACTGCCGGAAATAGAAGACAACCTATTGCGGTTGAAGCGATTAATACAGCAGATACTGGAATTCAGAAAAGTGGAAAACGGACGTCAGAAGCTAAAGGTTTCCTACGGTAACCTAACGACTTTCCTCCAACATTCCGCACAAGCTTTTACCCCATTGGTAAAAAAAAGAAATCTGCACTTTGCCTTTCAAAACATGAATACCGAATACCAAGGTTATTTTGACCATGACAAATTAGATAAAATCATTTACAACCTTTTATCTAATGCAGCCAAATATACAACAGAAAATAAGACAATTACGATAGCCCAGGCCTATCAAAGCGAACAAAAGCTGTTCCAGATAAGCATCAGCAACCCAGGAGAACCGATACCTGAAAATAAACTGAAACATCTGTTTGAAAGATTTTATGAAGGGGAATATCGTAAATTCCACACCATTGGAACCGGAATCGGACTGTCTTTGACGAAAGATCTTACCCTCTTACATCATGGACAGATTAAAGTGGAGAGCGACAAAGAAAAAGGAAATACGTTTACTATATTAATTCCCATAAACAAAGACGCTTATAGCAAAGAAGAAATTGATGAAGAAAACGAAAACTATGCGAATGTGGAATCGAATACCCAACAGGAAGAAACCAACTATTTACCTGCAGATACCATCCCGGCATTCCCAGACCATGGTTCCAAGAAAGAAAAGCCTTCCTTATTGCTGGTAGAAGACAATGAAGAGCTACGGAATGTCATGCGGCGCATCCTTACAGATTATTTTGACCTTACAGAAGCTTCCTGCGGTGAAACGGCTTTACTTCAACTGGAGGACAAGAATATAGATATAATCGTGTCCGACGTCATGATGCCAGGAATGGACGGATTTGAACTATGCAAGAAAGTGAAAGAAAAATTCGAGACAAAACATATTCCGGTTATCCTGCTAACTGCCAGAACCAGCGATATCGATAGAATTGAAGGATATGAAGCAGGAGCAGACGGATATATATGCAAACCGCTGAATATTTCAGTCCTGCTCGCCAAAATAGAGAACCTACTGAAGAAAAGTGAGGCCCACAATGGTGATTCCAGAAAACAACTGATTTTTGAAGCCAAACACGTAGACTATACAAGCCAAGATGAAGAATTTCTAAAGAAAGCCATCGAATGTGTGAATGCACATTTGAGCGATGTGGATTTCGATACAGTGACATTTGTCAAGGAAATGCAAATGTCCAGAAGTACGTTAAATGAAAAGCTGAAACAACTGACCGATATGACACCTCTTACATTCATATCAAGCATACGCCTGCAGGCTGCATTCCGCCTACTGGAAGAAAAGAAAAAAATACGTGTCTCCGAGCTGGCCTATTCTGTAGGTTTCAATGACCCTAAATACTTTAGCCAATGTTTCAAGAAAAAATTTGGATTTTTACCTAAAGAATATACCACAAACAAGGAAAACGACAAAGAATAAAGAATCAACCCTATCGGGAATGGATGAAAAAATAGCAGAAAAGGATGAATTTTTAGTTTTTATCCTTTTCTGCTATTTTTTCATCGCCACATCGTCTTCATAAAACTAACTTTGAGCATGCTCAATCAAAGAAAGCAAACTTAAACATTAATATTATGAAACGTAGAAAACTAAATGTAAGTAAAATGTTAGCTTTAGGACTGCTCATATCCTATTCCACTCACATTGAAGCTAACATTGCCAACGAAACGACTAGCATCCAACAAAACAACACCTACAAAGTTAGCGGAATTGTCACCGATACGAATGGGGAACCTGTAATTGGAGCCAGTATCGTCGAAAAAGGTACATCCAATGGAACAATTACAGACCTTGATGGAAAATTCGTTCTTGAAGTCAGTGCAGGAGCCACATTAAACATATCTTACATAGGTTATAAAAGCCAAGAAGCGAAAGTCGACCGCAATGGATTATCACTCAAGCTTACCTTAAAAGAAGATACTGAAACACTAGACGAAGTCATCGTGGTTGGATACGGAACAGTCCGTAAAGCCGACTTGGCTGGTTCCGTAGCTGTCATGGACAACAAGTCTTTCAAAGACCAGCCTGTAACCCGAATCTCCGAAGCTCTTCAAGGACGTGTATCCGGCGTACAAGTAGAAAACAGTGGAGTTCCGGGCGGAGATATCCGAATCCGTGTACGTGGTGCCAACTCTGTAAACCTTAGCAATGAGCCTCTATATGTAGTAGACGGAATTGTTCGTGAAGGAGGTTTAAGCGGCCTCAACACTGACGACATCAAATCTATCCAAGTTTTAAAAGATGCCTCTTCTACTGCAATATATGGTTCTCGAGGTGCCAATGGAGTTGTATTGGTTACAACAAAGACAGGTGTGGCCGGACAAACTCAAATTACATTTGATGCATCAGTAGGAGTATCCAATGTATACAAACACTATGATATGCTCAGCCCGTACGAATATGCTGAAGCATATAATTTCTGGTATCCAGGAAACGGTTACTCTGACAGCGAACTGGAAGCGCTCAAGACAGGAAAAAAAGGAATCAACTGGCAGGATGAAATGTTCCGGTCCGGCTTGGTACAAAACTACAAACTAGCCCTTTCAGGAGGTAGTGAGAAAACACAGTATTATGTTTCTGCCAATTACGTAAACGAACAGGGTGTACTGCGTTATTCTGACAATGAAAGATACTCCGCACGTGTCAACTTAAATTCAGACGTAACAAAATGGCTGACGGTTACTACCGACATACAATTCACTCATGGTGTAAGAAACGGAAACACCTACATTGCCAGCAAAGGAAATCCTATATTCAACTCGCTGAACTATGATCCTACCATGGACATGTTTACTGAAGACGGGAAATATAATGTAGGTAAAAACACAACTGGAGGTAATCCGTTGGCAGCCATCGAAGCCACAGACAATGAACTGCGCACTTATGCAGCCACTGGAAATCTGTCATTGCGATTCAAGATTATTGACGGATTGACATTTACAACTACAAATGCATTCGATTATCAGGATAACAAATCATATTCATTCTCTTCTGCCAAAGCAGGTCCTACAGCCATCAGCAGCATGGGCAATAGTGATGCCTTCCGAATGATGTTGCAATCTACGAACAATTTCACTTACATGAAAAAATTCGGTAAACATAACCTGACTGCCACAGCTGTCTGGGAAGCCACCTCAACCGAATATCGCAACATGAACATCGGTGGAAATAATCTTTCCACGGAAGCTGTAGGGTGGTGGAATGTAAACATGGCAAGCACAAAAACATTAGGTAACAGCTACTCAAGAGAAACCTTACTATCGGGTGTAGGACGTGTGATTTATAACTACAACGACCGCTATACCTTAACAGCGACATTCCGTGCAGATGGTTCTTCTAAGTTCAGCAAAGACAAATGGGGATACTTTCCTTCTATTGCAGCAGCATGGGACATCAGCAACGAACCTTTCCTGAAAGATTTCCACGCAATACAAAACATGAAATTGCGTGCCAGCTATGGTGTGATTGGTAATCAAGGCATTGGATCATACTCTACTCTTGGATTGTTAGGGCAAGCTTATACCAACTATGGAACTTCTTCACAACTGTATTATGGTTACTGGCCCACATCATTACCAACCCCTGATGTCACTTGGGAAAAGACCAAACAATTTGACTTAGGACTGGAATTTGCCGTATGGAACCAGCGTTTGTCATTCTCATTCGACTATTTCTACAAACGTACGGTCGACTGCTTGATGCAGGAACCTATTCCAGGTTATAACGGAGGTGGAAACTATCTGGCAAATGTAGGACGAATTGACAATAAAGGTCTTGATTTCTCTATCAACGCTCATCTAATCCAAACAAAGGACTGGCAATGGAATACAACTTTAACAGGTACATACCTGAAGAATGAAGTAAAAAGCTTAGGTACCAATGAGTATATTTACGGAAAAACTCCTGCCGATAAAATGGCAGATGAATCTACTATCGTCATGCCGGGATACAGCATTGGTTCTTTCTACGGATATATTTGGGAAGGAATCAGTAAAGATGGTAAGAATGTATATGCAGATTTGAACAATAATGGAAGTATTGATGCCGGCGACCGTACTGTAATCGGTAATGCAAATCCAAACTTCACCTTTGGATGGAACAATACAGTAAACTACAAGAACTGGGATTTAAGCATGTTCCTGACAGGAGCTTTTGGAATGGACCGCCTGAATCTGGTACGCTATGCCATGTCTACCTCTATCTCAGATGCATCCTTCATCAACACAAAAGAAGCATACGAATACAACTGGGATGTCAATCCGAACAATGCCAAATTTGCATCTTTACTGAACGGAGGTACCAACTATGCAAACTCAACTCAATGGGTGGAAAATGCCAGTTATGTACGCTTGGCTAACTTAAGTTTAGGATATACTTTCCCGAAATCTAAAACAAAATTTGCTGATATCCGTTTGTCTGTCAGTTGCCAGAACCTGTTCACCATTACCAAATATAAAGGTATGGATCCTACAGCCTCAGCCTTTACAGACGATTCTTCAAAGAGTGTGGACGTAAGTAGCGGCGTAGATATAGGTGGTTATCCAACTCCTAGAACTTTCACCTTCGGTGTAAAGATGAATTTCTAATATCAACAATGCATAGAACTTTTAATAAATTGATCATTATGAAAACAAAAATATTTATAAGCGCATTAATGGCTTGTGCAATAACCATGAGCTCTTGCAGTGACTTCCTGACCGAAGATCCGAAGGGACAAATGGTACCCGAAAATTACTTCACCTCACAGAACGACCTGGATGGTGCCATCAACGTACTATATGCCCAAGTACAATATTCCATTAACGGCACACACACTTTATCTCCTAACTGGATGGGCGATGACTTGACCGCACTCACAAGTGGAAATAAAGATGTGTATCGGGAATTTGACAGTTACAAAGTAAATGACAACAATGCCGACTCAAAGAGCGCATGGAACACCAACTATGCCATTATAAAGGCAGCGAACTTTATCATTAACAATATAGAAAAAGTACCCACAACTGAAGAAGAAATCAACATAGGAAAAGGACAAGCACTCTTTTGGAGAGCCGTAGCTTACTTTAAACTGGTACGCTGGTACGGAGAAATTCCTTTGATACTGACTACAGACTTGGATTTTAACGTCGAAAAATCCACGATAGCCCAAGTCTACACTCAAATATGCAACGATTTGGAGGAAGCTGAACGTATTTTACCTGATGCCTATACTTCTGCTCCCCGAATTGCAGACGGCCTGAATAACTACATTAATAAAGGAGCAGCACAAGCAGTATTGGCGGCTGTTTACATGGCACGAGCCGGATATCCGCTAAATGAGACTTCTTACTATACCAAAGCTGCCCAAATGGCTAAAGCTGTGATTGATGGAGCAACAAGCAATAAATACTATTACAAATTGGAAAACAACTACAAAGACCGGTTCATGTATGTGTCTAACCCCTATTCAAAGGAAGGTGTAGTAGCTGTTAAATTCAACAAAGACAATCCATGGGGATGGTCTGGATTAGATTCTTGGAACTCTGTTTGTCAAGCATACGAATCTGTCACCAATGGCGGATGGGGAGATGCCGTAGGCGAAATCAAATATTGGAAAGAAATGCCGGAAGGACCACGAAAAGATGCTATCTATGGAAGTGATGGAGGTAAAATCTTGGTCGAAAAGAACACCTATAAAGATCAAGTGATTGATTGGTACCAGAAGGATAATAATGGTGCATTCATTCTCAGTGAATGTCATCCGATGTTCCGAACCTTACTATATGGAGGAGGTACGGATGGTAGTGCAATGAATGACTATAACGACCGGGAATACACCATGAACAACGGTATCTGTAGCCAGACATTATACTTAGTTTCATACAGTGAAGTTCTGCTATGGTATGCTGAAGCACAAGCCCGCAGTGGTTCTGTCACAGAAGAAGCTAAACAATGTTTACAGGAAGTTCTGGATCGTGCATACGGAGAAGGAGTGGAAAAAGCGGAAAACTATGCCAATGACCCGACTACATTTGCAAACAAATGCTTGAAGGAACATGGATATGAAGTCACAGGATATTATGTAGCTCTTGTGGTTCGCGCCAATGACCAACTCCGTATGAATGACCTCAAGAACACATTTGCTTCACGCCAGACCAATACTCCAGTAGAAGTCGCTCCAGGCGTTTCTCTGACAGAAGGTGTGGAAGTGACAGGCAGCTGGGATGATTCACGCAACTATGCCACAATTCCTTCATTTGACGCTGATCTGAACGGAAACTTGAAATAAATTATTTTAAATAAAAGTCACAGGAAAGTCATATTTACCTGTGACTTTTCTATTTTTCCCAATTCAATACCATTCATGAAAAGAATCAAAAACCTATTTATAATCGCATCCATATATGTAGCCGGATGTACTTCCGCTCCTCCCACATACTATCTGGACGCCACAAATGGAGATGATACAAATTCCGGACTGTCTGCAAATGATGCCTGGAAAACACTGAAAAGGACAGAAAATCTTTCTATGGAAAAGGGTTCCAAACTATTATTAAAACGTGGTGAAACTTTCAAAGGGGAACTGAAAATAACCGGGAACGGAGTTTCTCAAGCCCCTATTTTCATTGACGCTTATGGTGAAGGAAAACAAAACCCACGTATCATAGGGAATGACTCTTCCATGTACGCTGTATGCATCTCCAATTCAGATTATCTAACCATCCAAAACCTAGAGATAATCAACACAGGAAAAAAAGCACTGGCCGGACGTACAGGGCTAAAAGTGGAATGCATGAATTATGGTGTATCACATAACATTAGAATTAACAATATTACTGTACGGGATGTCAACGGCTCTCTTGTCAAAGAAGAAGGAGGCGGTAGTGGAATTCTGATTGTCAACGGAGGTGACAGCATCCGTTCACGTTTTGACAGCCTGACAATTGAAAACTGTCATATCTTGCGCTGTGCACGCAATGCCATAATCTGGAACGGATATTACGACCGGAAAAACTGGCACCCCAACACACATACAATCGTCAGAAAAAATCTCATCGAAGAAGTTCCTGGTGATGGCATCGTTCCCATTGGATGCGACAGCACACTGATTGAATATAATCTTATGTGCGATTCCCCCGATACACTTCCCATGACAGAAGCAGCTGCAGGAATCTGGCCTTGGAGTTGCGACAACACCATCATACAATATAATGAAGTGAGCCATCACAAAGCACCTTGGGACGCACAAGGTTTTGATTCTGACTATAATTGTCAAAACACACTCATACAATATAACTACAGCCATGACAATTATGGTGGAATGGTTTTGATATGCAATAGCGGAGAAGCCGGAGATTATAGCTGCGGCAATATCGGAAGTATAATCCGATATAATATCAGTATCGGCGACGGCATACGTCCCAAAGAGACAAGGCAAGGGATGTTTTCACCCGGTATTCATATTGCCGGCCCAGTGAAACGGACCTTAATCGAACGAAATATCGTGCATGCCAATCACAAACCATATAGCGCTACGGACCGGACAATGATTACTTCTGATTCATGGAATGGATATGCTGACAGTACTTGCTTCCGACAAAATATCTTTTACGCCGCAGAACCCAGCCGTTTTGACCTGACCTCCTCAACTCGAAACATTTTCGAACAAAACGCTTATATCGGCTATTTCAAGAACCTGCCGGAGCATACTCCCAATCTCAATGCAGAAAATATTTACAAAGAAAAGATTCTAGATGTATCTGCCGATGGATATGAAGGTTTGTATAGTCTTATGGATTCTATGACAATAAAAGGGCACAGCCTCCACTATATAAACCCTGAATTAGCTGAAAGGTTCTTCAATACGATCTTCGTAGAGACTAAATAAAAACCAAATCCCCTCATTCTCCTGATGTCAGAAAAATGAGGGGATAATTGCATTCCAGGCTTTGTGAATTAATGTCCAAAGCGTTCTTTCAATTTGGCAAGCATATCTGTAGTCATTGCATCCAAATCATATTCCGGCTTCCATCCCCATTCCTCACGGGCACAAGTATCATCCAATGAATTAGGCCATGATTCAGCAATGGCTTGACGCAAAGGATCCACCTGATATTCCATCTCAAAACCCGGAAGATATTTCCGGATGTTCTGATAAATGGTATCCGGCTCAAAGCTCATAGACGCAATGTTAAACGAATTACGATGCACCAGCTTTGCAGGATCTGCTTCCATTATTTCAATCGCTGCTCTCAAAGCATCCGGCATATACATCATATCCATATAAGTGCCTGCCGCGATTGGACAGACAAACTTTTCACCTTTTGCAGCCGAATAATAAATATCTACCGCATAGTCAGTAGTACCACCTCCCGGAGGAGTCACATAAGAAATCAGTCCGGGAAAACGAACCGAACGGGTGTCGACTCCAAAACGCGTAAAATAATAGTCACTAAGCAATTCTCCTGAAACCTTCGTCACACCATACATTGTCTTCGGGCGCTGTATGGTATCCTGAGGAGTCTTGTCTTTCGGAGTTCCGGGACCAAACGAACCGATGGAACTTGGTGTAAAGACTGCACAATTCTTCTCACGAGCCACTTCCAACGTATTGAACAGACCGCCCAACCCGATTTTCCAAGCCAACTGAGGTTTGTTTTCGGCTACAGCTGAAAGCAGAGCAGCCAGATTATAGATAGTATCCACCTGATATTTCGTAACTGCATCGGCTATTTGCTGTGAATTGGTAATATCTACAATCGCCGAAGGGCCTGACTCTTTCAGTTCTCCTTTAGGCTCCGCACCAGGGATATATCCGGCAACCACATTTCCTGTATAACTCTTTCTCAAAAGCATCGTGAGTTCCGAACCAATTTGTCCGGTAGCCCCAATTATTAAAATGTTTTTCATTTATACGCTAGATTTTAAAATTACGAGGCAAATATACAAAAGTTATCATAGATAAAATAAAAATACGCTACTTCTTTTTTCTAAATAAAAAAAATTGCATCTTTGCATAAGCAAAAACCTTAATATCAATATATGTATACCAATTTTAAAGATTTCCTGAAAAAGGAACTTGCCGACATCGAAGCTGCCGGCTTATATAAAAAAGAACGTATCATAACCACTCCACAGCGTGCAGACATCAAAGTCAACGCAGGAGAGGAAGTGCTTAACTTCTGTGCCAATAACTATTTGGGACTTTCAGACAATAAACGTCTGATAGAGGCAGCCAAGAAAGCAATGGACACCCATGGCTACGGGATGTCGTCTGTACGTTTCATCTGTGGAACGCAAGACCTTCACAAACAACTTGAAGCTGCCATCTCTGAGTATTTCCACACCGAAGACACTATCTTATACGCAGCTTGTTTCGACGCAAATGGGGGATTATTCGAACCTTTGTTCACCGAAGAAGATGCCATCATCTCGGACGCCCTGAACCATGCTTCTATCATTGACGGTGTACGCTTATGCAAAGCAAAACGTTATCGTTATGCCAATGCCGACATGACTGACTTGGAACGCTGCTTGCAAGAAGCGCAATCTCAACGTCATCGTATTATTGCAACCGACGGTGTATTTTCTATGGATGGAAATGTGGCACCCATGGATAAAATCTGCGAACTGGCAGAAAAATACAATGCACTAGTCATGGTAGACGAATCACATTCAGCAGGTGTGGTAGGTCCAACAGGACACGGAGTAGCAGAACAGTTTGGAGTATATGATAAGATTGACATTTTTACCGGTACACTTGGTAAAGCCTTTGGTGGTGCCATGGGCGGATTTACGACAGGAAAGAAAGAAATCATTGATATGTTACGCCAGCGTTCCCGTCCATACTTGTTCTCCAATTCAGTAGCTCCAGCCATTGTAGGAGCAAGTCTGGAAATGTTCCGCATCCTGAAAGAAAGCAACGCCCTGCACGACAAGCTGATGGCTAATGTTGCTTATTTCCGCGACAAAATGCTTGCTGCAGGCTTCGATATCAAACCGACTCAAAGCGCTATTTGTGCCGTCATGTTGTATGATGCAAAACTTTCACAGGATTTTGCTGCCCGCATGCAAGAGGAAGGCATCTATGTAACCGGTTTCTATTATCCGGTTGTACCTAAAGGACAGGCTCGTATCCGCGTACAACTTTCCGCCGGTCATGAACAATGCCATCTGGATAAAGCCATCCAAGCCTTTATCAAAGTAGGAAAAGAATTAAACGTCATTAAATAACCTTCTACTAGAAAATCACATTCTCTCGAAAGGCTGCCTTTTCATCAAAGGATTGGAAGGACAGCCTTTCCGTTATACATTCCAACCACATATTACTTCCTTTTATCTTTCGGTCTGCCCTTCCGGCCAATTTACCAGATACAGTTTCTCCGTAGCACGCGTAAAAGCCGTATAAAGCCAACGAAAATAATCGGGTGAAAGCATCTCTTCGGTCATATATCCCTGATCTAAAAACACTCGTTTCCACTGTCCCCCCTGTGCCTTATGGCAGGTTACCGCATAAGCATACTTTACCTGCAATGCATTGTAATAAGGATCTTCCTTCATTTTTTTCATCCGCTCACGCTTTGTAGGCAAATCAGCATAATCTTCCAAGACAGTGTAAAACAAGCGGTCATTGTCTTCTTTCGGGAGAGAGGGGGAATCTGAATGTAAAGTATCCAGTAAAATTTTTACCTCTATTTCCTGATTATCATAATCTGGAAAAGCAAGCAATACATCTGCAAAACGGAATCCATACATTTCACGAACACGACGTACCCGGCGTACCACTGCCACATCACCATTAGCAATAAAATCAAGTTCCTTACATTCCGTTCCCCAAAAATAGTTGTTCTTGGCAATCATCAACACATCTCCCCCATTCAATTCGTCTTCCCGAAACAAAATACTATTGCGTATTCCTTTATTATATAAGGAAGCCCGTTTGTTTGAACGGCAAATAACAATGGTTTCATCCAACCCTACATGATCGTAGCATTCATTAATCGCTTCTATCAGTTCATTTCCCGGCAATCGGCATATATCCGGAAAACCCTTAAACCTGATTTGAGGATATTCTGTAAAATCATTCTCCGCAAGGTGGGCCCGCAATGCGGTGGCATTCCATAAAATTCCTGACTTTTCTCTTTGCCGCACCACTTCTGTAAGCATACATTCTGTCACCTCCAATCCATATCCTTGTAACATAGAAACAGAAAGCGCCGGACTTTCCTCTTCTCCTATAGGAGGAAGCTGTGCCGTATCTCCCACCAGCATCAGCCGACACCCCATACCATTATATACATACTGCGCAAGATCATCCAGTAGACGTCCACTTCCAAAATGTCCACCTGATAGTCCCTCATTAGCTATCATGGAAGCTTCGTCTACAATGAACAATGTATTGCGATGCAAATTCTGATTGGTCATGAAATTATCCGTTTCATTTGAGAACACTTTCTGACGATATATTTTCTTGTGTATTGTATAAGCCGGATGCCCAGCATAAGAAGAAAAAACTTTCGCCGCTCTACCCGTTGGTGCCAGCAATACCGTTTTCCACTGCAACTGTTCCAGCGTACGGACCAATGCCGCAGTCAATGTAGTCTTACCGGTTCCCGCATATCCTTTCATCAAAAAAACTGTATCTCCAGAAAGAGACAACAAGAAATCAGCAAAACTTTTCACCGCTTTTTCCTGCTCTTCTGTTGGTTTATAGGAAAAATTTCGCTTAATTTGCTGCGATAAATCATTATTTAACATAAAGCCCGTATAAAAAGTTTACCTAAGATTGACGTGGTTCAAGTAAATTATTTATTTTTGCGCTACGAATATAAACTAAAAAAACAATATTATCATGAAAACAGTTATTAATCTTGTGTTGGCCGCCTGTGTTATTTGCTTGGTATATATATGCTACGGCAGTATTATGGGCCCTATTAACTTCGACAATGAGAAAAAAGTCAGAGAAAAAGCCATTATCGCTCGTCTGATTGACATCCGTAAAGCACAGCAGGAATATCGTACTGTCCACAATGGCGCATACACTGCCAGCTTTGACAGTTTGATTGCTTTTGTAAAAACTGCAAAACTTCCGTTCATCATGAAAGTAGGTTCTTTGACAGATGACCAGTTGAACAATGGCATGACCGAAAAGAAAGCAATGGACTTGATTAATAAAGCAAAGAAAACAGGTAACTGGAGTGAAGTAGAAAAAGAAGGTCTGCAGAACTTCCGTCGTGATACCATGTGGGTAGCCGTAATGGATACAATCTTTGAAAAAGGATTCAATCCAGATTCTTTGGCATACGTTCCTTATGGAAATGGAGCTAAATTTGAAATGGCAATCCGTCAGGACACTACCAAATCTGGTGCTCCTTTGAACTTGTTCCAGGCTCAGGTTGGATATGATGTCTATCTGAAAGGGCTGAACGAACAGGAACTGATTAACTTGAAAGACATGCAGACTAAACTGGGTAAATACTGCGGTTTGAGAGTTGGTGATATTGAACAGCCGAACAATAACGCCGGTAACTGGGAATAATTCTATGGCCCAACCCATTGATTTTAATAAATCAGAACAGTATATATTATCCATCCGTCTAAGTACGGATGGATTTTCTTTTTCTATTTATCACCCTCAACATGAGAGTGAAGCCTACTTCAGTTCTTCACCAGTCAATACACAGCGGTCTATGGCCGCCAATGTAAAAGCCTATCTAACGGAAACTGAAGAATTGAAACATCCCTTCAAGCAAGTGAATATTCTCATTCATACTTCACGCTATACCACTGTCCCTTTAGAATTATATGAAGATGAACAAACGGAGCTTTTATTCTATCAAAACCTACCGGCACAAAGCAATGAAGTCATACTATGTAATATTTTAGGTAAAAGTAATGTGGTGATTCTTTTCGGACTGGACAAGCTAACACATCTATTCCTGACGGAACATTTTCCCAATGCTCGTCTATTTGCTTCTATCAGTCCGCTTGCAGAATATTTTTCACATAAATGCAAACAAAATGAAGAGCGGAAATTGTTTGCTATCTTTCATCCTGAAAGCATGGAAGTAGTTGGATTCGAAAAGGAAAAATTAATATTGCTAAACTCATATTCCACTCCCAGTCTCCACGATTCATCCTACTACCTACTCAATGTGTGGCGACAAGCCGGATTTGATCAGGAAAAAGATTCCTTGTATATTCATGGAAACGACCGGACAACACAATGGGAAGAGCTTCTTCTCTTATTACAGAAATATATACGAAAACTTTTCATCATTAACCCCCAGATGGAATTCAATGATTCAGGACTAAACCGTATCAAACACATTCCATTTGATATGCTATCTCTAACCTCATGCGAGTAATAAGCGGAATATACAAACGAAGACGCTTTGACGTCCCCCACACATTCAAGGCACGTCCTACTACGGATTTTGCCAAGGAAAACTTGTTCAACGTACTTACCAACTACATTGACTTTGAAGATGGAGTGACAGCCCTTGACTTGTTTTCCGGTACAGGAAGTATCAGTATCGAACTTGTTTCCAGAGGGTGCGACCAAGTCATATCCGTAGAGAAAGACCCACAACATCATGCCTTTATTAATAAAGTCATGAAGGAAGTCAAAACCGACAAATGCATCCCTCTAAGAGCAGACGTATTCAAGTATATCGAAAAATGTAGCATGCAGTTTGATTTTATCTTTGCGGATCCCCCGTATGCCCTAGAAAAACTGGCCGATATCCCCAACCTGATATTCCAGCACAACTTGCTCAAACCAGAAGGAATTTTTGTGTTGGAACATGGCAAAAACCTCAGTTTCGAACAGCATCCTTGCTTTTTTGAACATCGCCATTACGGAAGCGTCAATTTCTCATTCTTCAAAGCAAAGGGGCAAACAGACGTACCACAGACTCTGTAACTTTGTTTTTCCAAGAACGTTTCTCCCAAACGCGAGCTGAGAGTAACATACAATCTTTTTGGTCAGCCAAAAAGATTTCACGCAAAGCCAATGCTGTCTCCTTACCATAAAAGAAAGCATTGGCTTCAAAATTATGTTCAAAACTACGAAAATCCATATTGGTGGATCCGATTGTGGAAAACTCATCATCACATACCATCAGTTTGGAATGTAAAAAGCCTTTTTTATATAGATAAACTTTGACACCCGCCTTCATCATTTCAGACAGATAAGAAAGAGAACCTTTATGAATCAGCCAGGAGTCACCTCTTTTGGGAAGCATAATCCGTACATCTGCACCCGCCAATGCCAAAGTCTGCAACGCTGTCATAATCTCCTCATTAGGAAGAAAATAGGGAGTCTGTACATAAAAATAACGTTTCGCTCCACAAATCGCCATCATCAGTCCTTGCATGATATCACGCCATTCCCCTACCGGATCGGAAGTGACAATCTGTGCCAGCACATCTCCCTTTACTGTAATCCTTGGAAAATAAGTTTCAGAAGTCAGTAACGTACGGTCAATGGCATACCAGTCGGTCAAAAAAGCAGTCTGCAATCCATACACCACTTTACCTTCAAGCTTGGCGTGCGTATCTCTCCAGACTCCTTTACCCAGTCCTTTCACATAACGTTCTGCCAGATTCATTCCCCCTATAAAACCTACACAGCCATCAATCACCACTATTTTACGATGATTACGGTAATTCACCTTACTGGTAAACTGAGGAAAACGAACCTTCAAAAATGAAAGAGCCTCAATACCCTCACAAAGCATCTGCTCATAGAAATCATGAGAAACTTTCCAGCAGCCTACATCATCATACAGTACCCGTATCTTCACCCCTTCACGAGCACGGTCGATTAACGCATCGCGTACCAATCTGCCCACCGCATCGTCTTCAAAAATATAGAACTCCAGATGAATGTGATGATGTGCCCGGTAAATGGCTTTTAGTAAATCCGACACCATAGACACCGCATCCGTGTACACCGTTACCTTATTTCCCGCAAAAGGCAAAGCGTTGTTTACATGATTAAAAAAATCCATCAGACGTTGTTTCCCATGCTCACAGCCCACCGACGACTGTGCCTGGTAGGCTGCCATTGGACGCTTGCTCAAACGGGCATATCCCTTCCGGCTAATCAACCGTTCCTTTCGCGTGCTCCGCCCAAAAAACAAATAAAGAATCAATCCGGCAAGCGGAAGAAAGAAAAGCACCAGAATCCATGCCATGGTCTTCACCGGGCTGCGGTTATCAAGAATCACGACAAAGATGGTCGTCAGTATCACTGCAAAATAGAGGAAATAGGCTGCGGCCACAAAGATACTATTCCAGACTGTATCCATCAGACTTTGGTTTCCAACAAAAATACAAGTTATTTGGAAAAAGACAAAAAAAATACCACAAAAGTCGGATACAGCTTTTGTGGTATTTCTTCTTTTCGAATATCAGAATCGGCGAGGTCCATGTCCTCCTCCAGGACCGAATCCCGGACCTCCAGGACCACCCATACGAGGACCAGCACCTTTTCCACCAAACAAATTCAGACGATAGATAAAATGAACCATGCAGTAACTATAGATTGCATTATACTCTGTATCACTTCGCATCGCCGCACTGATTACACGGCTGATGTTGCTCTGGTTCCGTAAAATATCATAGAACTGAATGCTGACTGTTGCCGCATTCCCTTTCAGGAAATCTTGTGAAATCTGTGCATTCCAAATCAACTCATCCCGGTTCATGCTCGCATCAGCATATCCACGACGTGAATTCTGAGAAATATCTGTAGCAATCGACATATTCCAAGGGAGACGGACATTTGTACTGGCACCGTAGGAGAACTGGTAAGTATCCATGTTATTCTCCTCCTGGAAACTGTTACGGGAATGCGTATAAGCCAACGAACCATTCAGTGAAAACTCCCACCAGTCATTCCGATAAGTTCCTCTCAAACGTTCACTCAAAGAAAGCTGGCGTGTTTTGTTTTTATCAGATGCGCTTTGCGACTGTGTATCGCTCATATAACTTACAATATTGTTGTAACGCGCCATAGTGAAGGTATTGATGGTATATTTCTTATTTCTCAAAGCGGTGTTTGATCCTAAAATACCAAACAAGTTCCAGTTTCCATTAATGTTTTCCGGCTGGGTAATTGTTCCACCGGTTGTCGGGTCGTATGTACTACGGTTACTGATACTGTTCATCACGTTCTCAAACCGGAAGTGCGTCATGATACCCCGTTGCTTCTTCGTATCAAACGTATTATAGAAAGCCATGAAAGTATTTGTAAATGCCGGCTTCAATCCCGGATTTCCCCGACGGATATTCAGCGGGTCGGTCGTATCCTCAATCGGAAGCAAATCAGTCATACTCGGCTGAGAACTTCTTCCCCGATAGTTGATTCGCAACTGGCTGGTCTTAGAAAAATTATAACGGAAGTCAAAGGTCGGAGTAAAATTGAATACGTTACGGATAGCCACCGTATCCAGCTGATCCTTCTTGTAAGACAGTTTAGATTTCTGAGGCTGGAAAGAGAATCCAGCATTCAAACGCATTTTCTCACGAATCCATCTCAAAGAAATATCCGCTTGGTGATTATAGTAAGTGTACTGTGCACTCTTACTGTTCTGTGTATCCAGTTCTCCCGTATGGTCACCACCGAATCCTTGACTAATGACCCAATCCTCCGGCATCGTATAAGTTGAGTTGTCACTCTTCGAACGCTTATACTGGAAATTATAGCTGAACTGCAGGAAACCACCCTTGAAAATCGGTTCACTGTACGTAAACCGAGCACTATAATTGTAATTCAAGGTCGGTGTGGTAATGTAACGGTTCAAGATTTCCAGACGTTCGTCATCCGTTTTCTGGAAATATTCCGTTTCTGATTCGGAGAACTGCTCGCTCGAACTGTTCGTATAGTTGTAAGTTCCACGGAAAGTAATATTACGGCCGGCTTTGCCCAAACGGCGGTTAATCATAGCCGAACCTCCCACATTGAAATCACTACTCTTTTGCAAACTGTTACGTGCGATTGTATTAATAATCGCCTCTTCCGGAATCAATGTAGACAAGTTCTCACCTGCATTCAGAATCTCATCGGTAGTATATCCCGGATCCTGATTAAACGTAAACGAATTGCTATTGCTCGCATTATTATTCTTTCCATAGGTCAGACGCGGACGGATAATAACAGTAGTCATAGTATCCGGTTTCCACTCGATACGGAAATCAGCAGTCAATGAAGTTGTTTTATTCCGGTTTGCTGTCATCGCATTCTTGAATGAACTGCTTTCAGTAGACACAAAGGTTTCCGAAGCCTGCTTACTGATGATATCCGCATCCTTGTAATTGTAGTTCACACTACCACCGGTTTCCAGTTTTTCACTCTGGGTACTAAAGTTGAAACCACCCATTTTAATGCTGGTCAATCCATTTTGTCCACCCATGCGGAAACCTCCTCCACCTCCTGGATAACCATTGTCGTTTACATTGTTCATTGAGCCGATCACCGTGAACTGGTTGTCTCCCACAAAACGGTTTAACATTATCTTTCCACTGTAACGGTCTTCCGTTCCGGCAGCAAGGTCTGCATTGCCAAACCAACCTTTATTCATTCCAGGCTTCACGCTCAAATCAAGCACCGTTTCCTCTTCCCCATCATCAATACCCGTCACACGTGCCAAGTCCGACTGCTTGTCGTACGCACGTACCTTATCAATGATATTCACCGGCAAGTTCTTCATGGCGATATTCGGATCATCGGCAAAGAATTCCTTCCCATCAATCATGATTTTCTTAATTTCCTTTCCATTGATAGTAATCTTTCCATTCTCATCCACTTCAGCGCCTGGCAGTTTTTTTACCAGCTCCTCCAAAGCCGATCCCTCCGGCACACGATAAGCAGAACTATTATATACCAATGTATCTTCTGCAGCTGTTACTTCCGGAGCCTGTGCTACCACCACAGCTTCCGCCAGCATAATGGCATCCGTAGCCAGTTGCACCTTCCCCACATTTACTCGTGGAGCATTTCGCGTAAGTGCCACCTGCTTGAAAAAAGGAGTATATCCAATGTATGAAACCTTCAACAGATATTTACCAGGACGCACTGATAAAGAGAAATGTCCATTCATATCTGTCACATTTCCCACTACCATCGAACTGTCCTTCACTGAGAGAAGTTGCACAGTTGCCTGAATCACAGGCGACTTGTCTCCATCATCTATTACCGTACCCGAAACGGTACCTCGGCTGCTTCCACTTTGCGCAAAAGCGGAAATGGCTACCCCAACCATCAGCAGCATTCCCAATAAAAATCTTTTCATTGCCTTTCCTTTTTTCTTCCATTTGATTAATTGTACCTTTGACAATCATTCTGGAAAAAGGTTTAACCCTCTACCCCTATTTTTTATTTATTTTGCCGGAAATTTTTCTCAATCCGCGCTTTCTGCATCAAAAATTCTTTGCAGAACACATTAATCACCATGTAAACGATACCTACTGAATTGTCAGCTTCCTGTAAATTTCCATCATACGCCGACTTCACCAGCATCACCACATAATAAATACCCCACAAATAGAGCGAGATTACCATCGCTTTCCGACGGATAGAAAACGCTTCTTCATTTTCCTCCTTCATCCTGGACAGAAAAATCATAAACAATGAAAGCCAGATTACTACCTTCATACTCAATTTCACATACAGCAAATTGCCGTCGTTCACCTGTCCGAACATATACATCAATAAAGGTACAAATACAGCCAACAGCAATAATACATACCCCAATAAACGGCACGAGGCCGGTAAAAATCCTTTCATAACCTAATTTATTTTTATTCGCACAAAAATACTTAATTGTAAGCCAACATCTGACTTCTTCTAACTTTTTTTCTAAATTTGCGCCTAAAACAAATACACTTATGAGTAAACAGGAAGTCATTATTTGCCAAAATTTCACGTCGGAACTCAGCCTGAAGATATCCGCACATTCATACGACAAGATTTTTATCCTGACCGACGAGCATACCTGCCGTTTCTGCCTTCCCTTGCTACAAGGCATTCCCAACTTGAAAGAAGCAGAACAAATTGTCATCGGTCCAGAAGACATCCATAAAAACCTGGAGACATTGGCTTATGTATGGAACCAGCTCAGCAGCCGGGGAGCCACTCGTCACACGCTACTGATTAATCTGGGAGGAGGAATGGTAACCGACTTGGGAGGGTTTGCCGCCGCCACCTTCAAACGAGGTATTTCATACATAAATATCCCCACGACACTACTTTCCATGATAGATGCAGCCGTTGGCGGAAAGACGGGTATCAATTTCAACGATTTGAAAAATGAAATCGGCGCTTTTTATCCGGCAGATCAGGTGTTGATTGACAGTGAGTTTCTCAAAACCCTTGACATACAGAACCTACTTTCCGGCTATGGAGAAATGCTGAAACATGGTCTCATCAGCAATCAAGCACACTGGAGCGAGCTGCTCAAATTCGACTTTAACCAGATAGATTACTCCAAGCTACAAACCCTCATCGGACAATCCGTAAAGGTAAAAGAAGATATTGTGGGAAAAGACCCCTACGAACAAAACATACGGAAAGCATTGAATTTCGGTCATACCATCGGACATGCTTTCGAAAGTTTTGCCTTAAAGAGTGAACACCCGGTGCTTCACGGCTATGCCGTATCCTGGGGAATGGTTTGTGAACTTTACCTTTCCCACCTTCGTTGTGGTTTTCCCAAGGAAGCATTACGAACCACCATCCAGTTCATTAAAGAAAACTATGGCAGTCTTTACTTTACATGTGATGACTATGACTCTCTCTACGACTTGATGAAGCATGACAAGAAAAATATAGCATCCGGTGTAATCAATTTCACCCTGTTAGGAGGAGTCGGCGATATCCGTATCAACCAGACCGCTTCGCAGGAAGAAATTTACGAACTGCTTGATTTCTATCGCGAAACGATGGGATAGACTTCTTAACCGAAAAAAGTCTTTTCCAGAGACCTGAATAGAATTTCAAAATTGAAAGAAATAATTGCGGAAAAAGTTTGCTTATTCCGAATAAAGCACTACCTTTGCATCCGCAATTCGGGGTGTAGCTCAGCCCGGTTAGAGTACGCGTCTGGGGGGCGTGTGGTCGCTGGTTCGAATCCAGTCACCCCGACTGGTGAAAATGAAGGAGTTAAGTCGTTGACTTAGCTCCTTTTTCTTTTGTAAATGACACATTTATGACACAAATCAAGATGTTTCCATCGCTATATCACTTCGATTAAGAAACAAAAATAAAAATAGACAAGGAGATATTTCTTTTCTTTATACCTATCTACTGTAGTTCATTCATCAAAATATATAAAAGCCACCATTTCCTGTTGGATACTGTTTATTATGATATATGGAAATTTTGGGGTAAAAATTATCCTTCAACAGAAGATTTTGTATTTCCTTTATTATTTTTAGAAATAGAAAAGTTCCACCAGCATCAAGCTGGCAGAACCATTTATTACAAGGTAGTGTTACAAGTCTTATCATTTCCGATGAGAACGTTCCTTATCCATCTGTTTAAATTCTGTTTTCTGTTCATCGGTCAACAGAGCTTCTATTTTTTTGTTCAGTTCCTGCATGGCAGTTCTACGCTCTTCACGCGATAAATCCTGCTTGAAGAAGTCTGTATAAAGCGTCGTAATCTGTTTTTCCTGTTCATCGGTCAGATTCAACTTTTTATCAAGTTTTTCCACCATCTGTTCAGGAGTACGGGTGTTTCCACCTTTACGCTGTGCATCCGCCGGTTGCAGACCCAGCATAGTCACAAGGGCTACAAAAAGAATTTTCTTCATTTTCAACTTGTTTTTAAAGGTTATCTGATTGTATATACAAAACTTATCATGGCATAGGGTTGCAGCACATTACAGTTTACATAATCGTAATAGTTACTGCCTGTGCGATGTGTAAAAGCCTGGTTTTGCTTCAGCACATCAAAAGCTTCTATCCTGATTTCCGCCGCATTGTTCTTCAGGAATTTCTTGCCTAGTGACAGATTCCACAAAAAATAGTCTTCCGTATCGGTATCCAGTCCGGTATAGCCCACATAATTAAACGTGCTTCGGAAAGTGAGTCCCCAGAAAAAGGTCCAGCCCAGTTTGGCGGCTGCTGTATGCGTCACATAATCACTTTCTGCTGCGGTATCCAGCGAACTGAACATCTTGCTGATTCCGGCCGAATAGGAGGCAGTGAAATCAAGATTTTTGCTGATGTTACTTCCGATAATGAGTTTCGGAATCAGGTTCAGTTCACGTGTACGGCTTTCTACTCCGTCGAAGATAGTAGGCACATTGGCATAATTGGCAGAGAGACTGAAATTGATATTACTCCGGATGAAATCAACTGGGAAACCGTAGGTCACCATAGACTGAAGACTATAGTATCCATCCAGATTTACCGGACGGGTAAACTGAGAGCCTTTATTCAGTGTGACCGTGGGCGACAAGGCAACGTCTTCCTTTGCCGTAAAAGTACTGTCAGCCACATAGTCCTGTTGTATAGTGGCCCCCACCATCGCAATGAAGGTATGTCCGGACTTTGTGGTGCGCAAATAACGCAGATTGGCCGTATGGGATACCTGCTGGTCGAGGTTCGGATTTCCCGCAGACAAGAACAACGGATTCGAATTGTCAATCACATTCTGCAAGTCGGTCACCGAAGGAGAAGAAGACCTGCTGCGATAGCGAAGCTGGAAAGAGTTGGTCCGGTCCAGCGAGTAGCGTAACGTGAACGAAGGCAACACGGAAAAATAGTTATGCGACAGCTCATCGGGCTGAGGATAGACCAAGTCTCCTTTCAAGTCCGCCCACTGCGCGTCGACTCCCAGCATGGCACTCAACCTGCTGGCACGGTAGCGAAGCCCCACATTCCCAGCCTGAGTCAGGTAACCTGACTGGTATTCGTTCGAAAGACTTTCGTCCAACTGGTCATAGAGATCGGTCACGGCAGAACGGTCGTACGTTTTTTTGTCATTTTCCGAGTCGGTATAACTCATTTTATACCCCAACTGTAATTGCAGGTTATCTGTCAACTTCTCGGTATAGCTCAAGTTAGAGCGCAGAGTATACTGCTGATTCAGCGTCTGCTTCCACTGGCTGTAATCATCCGTCACCGGAGAAAGTTCCAGTCCATATAGAGTATTCAAATAATCCGTATAAGTATCTCCGTCTGTATTTCTCATCGCTCCACTTAACATCAACGACAATGTACGTCCTTCTTTCAAAAAGCGGTGACGGAGTATCAAATCGGCCCCGATATTATATGCATTATTTTTACCGAAAGAAGTGGTTTCCGTTTCACTCTCTGTCGTTCCATTCGCTAAATTCTGTCCTTGCAGCAGCCCATAACTGTCATTGTTCTGAAAGCTCAGCGTAGGACGGAACTGCAGTGAGGTGCGTTCAGTCATCTGGTAATCTAACTTCATGTTGAAACGGTGGTTCCAGTTCTTCATCGAGTTTTCCTGATATTCGTTATAGGTCATTCCGGGCAATACGGATTCAAAGTATTCCCTGTCGGTCTGCTGCTGGGTCAGGTTGTCCGACTGGTTAAAGAAATAGCTGCCGGTCACTTTCCATTTTTCCCCCCACTGGTCTACGTAGTTCAAACCGACACCATTGGCCGAGGTCACTCCTCCCAAGCTCCCTACCATGAAATTGGAAGTACTGCTTCCACCAGTGCCTCCCGATTTTCCACCGCTACGGCCTCCGCGTCCACCACGCCCTCTTCCGCTGCTTCCAGCCGACATGACACCCGCCAAATCTTCCTGCGAAAAATTCTGCTGGTTTACATTATTCGACATTCCTAACACAGAAATCCTCCGGTCGTCATTGAAAAAATTCAGGTTTCCGTTCACTTTATAACGATCGTCCGTACCATATCCGCCGGAAACTTCGCCAAATGTTCCCTGACGGAAACCGTTCTTCGTCACAATATTAATCGTCTTGATTTCCTCACCGTCATCAAATCCGGTAAACTCGGCCTGTTCGCTTTTCTTGTCGAACACCTCAATGCTGGCAATAATATCCGAAGGCAGATTTTTAATGGCCAGGTTCACATCGCCATCAAAAAACTCCTTTCCATCCACCAGCACTTTCTGTACTTGTTCTCCCTGTGCCTGAATCGTACCGCCTTCCACTACGATGCCCGGCATCTTGGCCAGCAAATCCTCGGCCGAACTTCCCATCATCACTTGAAAGGCTTCGGCATTATACAGCAAACTGTCGCCTTTCTGCTCGGCACGTGTGGCACGTCCCTGCACGGAAATCTCCCCCAACAGCTGGGCATCCTCGGCCATTTCTATTTTTATCTCTTTTTGCTGACCTTCTGCAAATGTTTGTTTTTCCTTATAGGGCTTATAACCCACATACGTCACCTGAAGGGTATAAGTTCCCGGCTGGAGTTTCTTAAACTGAAAACCTCCGTTCAAATCGGTCGACGTATAACTGGATTTTCCGTCGGATGAAACCAACTGTACCGTAGCCGAAATCAAACCTTCCTTTGTAGTTTTATCTGTGACTGTTCCTGAAAGGCTCTGTGCCATCAACGTCACAGAACAAAGGCTATATAGCAATATAAAAATACATCTACGCATCATAATCACTTAATCTATAAATCCTGTTACTTTATATTGTAATCCGTTAGGGGTAGGTATCTGTTTATATAAGGTTTTATCAAACAAAAATAAAGTCTCTCCGCTTATGCAAACTTCCTCCACATTATAGTCTGGCAGTTGAGGAACAATCATGCCTTTCTCAGGCCTTACAACTTCATACTTAGAAGAAGCAAGTTTTTTGTAATACACTCCATCTACATAAATGAAAGGAAGATTATTATAATAAATAGTCACTCCCGTACCCGGCAGTCTTTTCACACGTGTGCCGACAACTACAGTTTTCTTCACTATTACTTTTGAGCGTTTCGGATGAATACGACGGGCAGGTGAAGTAGTTATAACCGTTACTTTTTGAGCACTGTTTGGAGCTGCTGATATACATCCTGTCATCATCAGAATTAAAGCTAATAGACCTATAAACCGTTTCATAATTCCTTGTATTTTTCCGTAAAAGTAGGCGTTCTGACGATACAAAACACAGACAATGCTCAAAGTAGGGGTAAACGACACCAATGTGGTGGCGAACAAACCTAAAGTTATTTTCAGGAAGTCCTGAAAATCCGTATTTTTGCGAAAAAAGGAATAACTTATGTGGCAAATCAAGAATCTTCCGTTTTACATTGACCTGGTTTTTTGTCTGGTATTGCTTCCAGCTATGATTACCTTGCTTCCCATCGAACGCTGGCTGATGAACGACTCTGTATTTGTGTACCTGCTGGTATCGTGGCTCTATTTTATCTATATCCTGAACCGACGCCTGACGATGCCTTTCTTGTTTACCGACAAACGGAAATTCTGGATAGCCATCCTTCTTATTCTGCTTACCATTGCAGGTACTTATCTCATTACCCGCTATCAGATGGAGGTACCAATGCACCGGATGCGCAAACCGAAATTCATTCAGCACATACCGAAAATCAGATTACAGCAACAGGCTGTCTGGTTTTTGTACGTAGTGGTCACAACTTTCAGCATGGCTGTGGGATTGCTCACGGAGCTTTACCATCAGATTATGCAGCGTCAAGCCGTAGAATTCGAAAAGAAAAAGGCCGAACTGGCACTCTACAAGGCACAGATAAATCCGCATTTCCTGTTCAACAACCTGAACACGCTGTATGCCATGGTAGTGACCGGTTCTCCTCAAGCCGAGGATGCCTTTACCCAATTCATCAGCCTGATGAAATACATGTATGCCCACAACACAAAAGATAAAATTCCAATCCGTACAGAGACAGAATACATCCGTCAGTATATCGAGCTGCAGAAATACCGGATGCCGAAAGACTTTCATATCCATTTTTCTTACGAACACGACGAAACAGAACAATTGGGTATCGCTCCCATGATATTAATTACTTTTGTGGAAAATGTATTCAAACATGGGGTTTCTTCTCATCAACCAGGAAATGCCTGCATTTGTATCCAGGCTAAAAACGGGGAATTATTATTCACAACCCGGAACCCGTTATTAAACCATCACCCGATAAACGAATCTAAAGGTATAGGCATTGAAAATTGCCGGAAACGCCTGGAACTACTCTACCCCCACCGATACGACTTGCGGATAGAAAAGAAAGAAGGGCTATTTTACGTAACCCTACGCATTAATTTGAATACATGAGCTTGAAATGCATTGCCATTGATGATGAACCTATGGCGCTGGAAATCATAACCAGTTTTTGCCAACGCTATGGGAATATAGAACTGACTACCTTCAACAACCCTCTCCGGGGCATGGAACAGGTAAGAAGAAGCAGACCAGATATTCTGTTTCTCGATATAGAAATGGGAGACTTGAACGGAGTGGAACTGGCCCGTGATCTTCCTCCGGGCACCTTGCTTATATTTACTACGGCGTATGCCCAATATGCCCTCGACGGATTTGAACTGAGTGCCGTAGATTTCCTGCACAAACCTTTCTCCTACAGCCGCTTTGAAAAGGCTGTACAAAAGGCCTTTGAACTCCACAAGCTACAGTTGCTTTCTGTTCATCCTTCCTTTACAGATGAAAGCATCACTCTAAAAGCTGATTACAAAAATATACAGATAAGACTAAAGGATATTCTTTATATTGAGTCTATGGATAATTATGTCCGTATTTACTTGACAGAACGCCAATGTGTTATGTCTCAAATCAGCATGAAGAGTCTGCAAGAACTTCTTCCTACAGAAAAATTCATACGTGTACACAAATCTTTCATTGTACCTGCTTACCGTATTGCAAGCTACACCAGCAAAGAAATCACACTCTACAATGGTACAAAGATTCCTGTGGGAAGAAGTTATAACAAAGAACTCAAGTTATTTATCCCCTAAACTAAACTTTAACCTTGGTTCACTCAAGTCATCAGCATAAGAAACGACAGAACAATCTCTCTTTATTTAAAATAAAATATAGCTACAAGTATTTTATATTTCATATAGAGAGTTTTAATCTTCACTTAAGTTCTTCTGCTTCCTGCTGTAATAATCTTGCCTTTTCTAACTTTTCAGCTCTTACCCGTGTACGATATTCAAAATCCTCCACCTCATTACGGATATTCCTGATGACAGTTTTATCTCTGTCACGATGGAATACCACTTCCAGCGTATCCAGTTCATTGCCCGATATGCCACCATACATTTTGATAAGGCGGTACTTCAAGTCATTGTCAGAGAGTTGCATATTCCGTTTAAACTGACAAGCATTGCCGACCAAAAGAAGCAGAATTATCCCAAACATGACAATCTGCCACAAGAATGGCCGTGAGGCTTTGAAATCCAAAATATGATTGTTGGTGTGATGAACTTCCAACTGCTGTATTCTCTGCAACTCGTTAGCGATGCGTTCCTGTTCCGAAAATATGTCCTTGTTAATGACACATAGGTTGGCATATAGGTTGTGCATCTCCTTGACACGAACCAGTGTCAGTTCACGGAACTTCTCCCACTCATTTCTTCCGGCTGAAAGCTGGGACTTCATTCCAGCAATCTCCGCTTGAAGCCGTTGCAAATTGTCGGAAAGCAGGACAAGTCCCTCATTGTTTTCTTCTTCACCAGTCGTTTCAACCGAAGTTATATGTTCCTTGATTTCGGAACAAAGGTTATATACCGCATCCAACGTGTGGACAAAATCGTTGTTCTCCATTTCTTTCATTTTCGTATCTGTTTTTGAGTGATTACCAATTTATCCTTCTCTTTTTCTTCTTTTTCAATTTCCGCTGAAAGGCTGCTTCCGCATTTTCATCGGTATAATTGGGGGTAGGGTTGAACAATCCACCAAATGCCCCGACAATGCTTTCTACTACATTACTGCCTGAATTATAGGTATTCTCATACTGCATCACAGGTTGGTTGCCGTTAGTTACCATTCCGATATTCTGTTGGTATTGGTTATTGGTTTCTCCCAACATTCTGTCCAACTTGGAATAACTGAAACTCCTGTCAATGTCCGAAGCCTTGAACGTAATACCGTCTTTAGTAAATGACAAGCCCTGTATGACATCGCTTCTTCCTCTATATTTGAATTCCGTTTTTATTCCCTGCCTGGATAATTCCGATATGAACAGCTTCCAGCTATTGGATTTGCTTAACGAGTTCTTGACCGCATAGTAAATCTCATACTTCGTTTTATCATTTCCTTTCAGACGGTGAGTCCGTACCCTATCCTTTCCTTTACCAAAATAAAGTCCATACTTCTCTTTCAATTCCTTACAGACTTTGACATTCCGGTAACAGTCGTTCTTGTCACTGATAGTGCGTCCGTTGTTATTCACTCGGTTGAAAACAATATGAACATGCGGATGCTTCTGGTCATTGTGCCGGACAATGATATATTGGGTATCTCTGATTCCCATTTTCTGCATATACTCCTTTGCCAGACTTACCAGCATCTCATCCGTCATTCTCGGAGCGTCCTCAGGTGCATAGCTGAGCGAGATATGTCCCACAGGCTGACGGATATTCGGTTTTATCATCCGCTGAGCTTGAAAACAGTCCGTAATGGCCTGAATGCTGTCCGTTAATACTCCTTCGGCAGCCAGAAGTCTTGCTTCCGGCTTACCCAATACATAATTGACACATCCTTTAAATCCCGCTCCCTTACTTATTTTTCCAATCATCGGACAACTGTTTAATGATTTGTACTATCTTTTTCTTCAACAGCATAAGTTCTGTTGCTACGCCAGCAAATCCTCCGGCATTGGCTTTATGGGCAAGCTGGTTGATGTTATTGGCTTCTCCAGCAAGTTTCCGCAACACGTCCGCATCCGCCTTGCTGATGCGCTGTACTACTTTACCCGTAAGCAATACGGAGTGGACGAACCTACTGAGTGAAACTCCTGCATCTTTCCTGCGTTTCTCTACCGCTTGGTACTCAATATCTGTAAATCTTGCGCTGACCACACGCACCTTGTTGCGCTTGGTCTGCCGTGATTGTTGTTTATCTTTTTCCATTCTGAAATTCGTTTTGGACTGCAACCAACGGGAGCAGGTTGTCTTTGCCTTCTGGCAAAGCAAGGGCGGAAATGTATACATTTCCATTACCTTGCTTCCTCAGCCTACACATATTCCGTTGCTACAGCAATGTTACTTGATTAATACTACAGACTCCTGCCTTTCGACTTCTTGGGCACTGATGTTTGTATGAATTTCTTTTCTCGGAGAGGATTCCGTTTACACAAGTACTCATTCAAATCCTTGCATCCACTATACAGATGTGATGCGTCACGGATATTGATGGTACTACCATACTCTTTTCGGATTTGCAGAATGGCTTCCATCCCTGCACGGTCGTTATCAAAAAAGCAATGAATGCGCAGATAATTTCCCAACGGATAAAAAGCCTTGGAAACATTCGATACAGAATTCAGTACCATATAGTCTTGTTTGTCAAATTCCGGATATTGAGGACAACTGTCCAATCTCAGTGTCAAGAAAGAAAGATAATCCATAAATCCTTCAAAGACATAACAGACTTCATTCTGCCTGTTCGTATGCCGAATATGACTGATGTCCTTGGGAGCAATACACCCCTTGAAATACTTGTTCCGTATTTCATACCCTCCACGCACATTAGGGAACCCGACTGCATAGTAATGCTTACCGTTGTTCTCGAAATGTACTTCGCAACATTCTCTTTTCGCAAGTTCCGTATTAATCCCCCTTTCACGCAGATAGGAAAGCAGAACTGGTGATTCCAAAGGTTTCACTTCCATACGTTGAAAACTCGGTTCTGTAGGAGACTGCTTTTGAAAAGAAAAGGAAACGGGACAAATATGCGGAGCCTGTTCCTCAATCTGACGCAAAAGGTAAGGTACACTTTCGGAACAATACAGTACCGAAGCCAAGGTAAGTATATTACCTCCCTTACCCAGTCCGAAGTCAAACCACTTATTGATTTCGGTATTCACCTTAAACGATGCGTCTGTTTCCTCTCTAAATGGTGATTTATACCAAAGGTTCATTCCCTGTCGTTTGACCGGATTATACCCCAAACTATGCAAATAATCTTCCAGTTTAATATTCTTTGCTTCTTCTATTGTCATTTTCTTATGAATTTGAATGTGAATGAAATGTGTTGATTTGTTGAGCGACGAACTTATCTTACTGAAAAACAACAGAATGACACTTCAACATCAACTCAACAAAGACCGATGAAAAAAGAAATAACTATTTCTCTTTTCAACAGTGCTTTTAAAAAGTTGAATGTTTGTTGAGAATATTATTCTCTTATACTCAGCAAGTTTGTATTATCTTTCAACAATTCAACAAAAGAATTAGAATTCATCCAGTTGTTTTCTGGTAATGGTGTAATAGCGTCCTACCCGTCTGATTGGTTCAAATCTCCTTTCTTTGTTACAGGCAAACAGATAAGTGGTATAACTCAATCCGTTCGGAGCTGGAGTCAGTTTCCAATCTTCGGTCACAATTTTCCTTAACCAATGCTTGTCAATTCTGACCTGAGAAAGATTCAGCAGGATAAGCAGGTCATTCAGACAAAAAGAAAAACTGTCTATTTCCATACACTCCATGATTTCCTTTATCAGTTCTGCAACTTCCACCTCGTATTTACTTTTGTTGCAGCGTATGATTTTCAATAAAGCCGCTGTTTCCGTCTGTTTCGGTGAAAACCACATACGGCTCACATTTTGAGTGGTCAGTGTCCGATGTTGCAAAAAGTAAAGGAATGCCGGAATCTCCTCAATCAGTTTCTGTAAGAAGTGTGTATCGTCATTTTCCAAATGATGAATCTTCCTTACCCAATACCGTGTTTCTCCCGGGTCGATAATTACAGGAAGTCTTTCGTTATTTGAACAAAGCACAAACTTGGCAAAGAAGGCAATCTCATCACGGTCTTTGCCTTTTGCTTCCACTTTATAGGATAAAGTTGTACTCAGATTTTTCAACCGTTCCGAATCCTCCCTGCGGTTCAGCAATACCTCATCCACTACAATGATGAGTTTCCCTGCCCAATCCGAATTGAACTGACTGCGGAAATCTTCATTCGTATTAAAGGTTACATTATTGCGGAACATAGCTTTCAGGAAGTTTAGGAACGTACTCTTTCCCGTATTTCGTTCTTCCGATACTAACAACAGAATCGGCAATTTCTGAACAGGCTGCAAATAAAGGAGTTGCAAATAATCCATTCCCAATTCGTATTGCTCACCGAAAATATGGTGCAGTAAAGCTTGAATATGAGAGAAATCTCCTTCTTTTGGCTGGTGTCCTATCGGTTCATACAGATTCAGAAAATTATCTATCACTTGACGGTAGTTCACATGGTCAGGTACAGTACAAAAGCCGTCATATTTAGGGACATTTGCCAGATAATCTTTACCATAATCCTGACGAAGTGTTTCATTGTTCCAGACAATACGCTTCTTTACGTAACCACCGTTCAAACGAGGTTGGTTCACTATTTTGTAGAGTGTCGTACCAACCCGGACAAACGGGCTCTCATTTCTCAATGTTTCATCCGTACTCATACCTTAGCGTTTACGTTTAAAACATTTCTGAATGTTGGCCGCGGAATCACAACCTTCACTGCTGTTAGAAACCAATTGCTTGTGTGCCCATTCAATAAGAGCCTTCCGAGAAAAAACAAGTTTGTTTCCATACTTCATAAAGGGTATCTGTTCCTGCGAAGTCATTTTGTATAATTTCGCTTTTGAAGTCGGAAAGCCGTTATCCTCCAGCACTTTCAAGGCATTGGGCATACTTAACGTATCAGGTAAATCGGAACTAGGTACTGCCTGTTGATTTCCTGAAAAGAATTTTGAAACCGCATTGAATACAGCTTCTTGAATCTGCTCCTCTGTTGCGACAATGATATTTGCCATAATCAAACATTTTAGGGGTTAAACAATAAGCTGTCGTCACAGCCATCTCAACGTTGATACGGCAAAGGAAATATAAAAATAAGAGCTTATAAAACAGGATAATATCTATATCAGCTATGCCAACAGCAGACATTTGATGTCATTTGAAGACATTTGCCAGACAGCATTTCAAGGCTTGGCAACAAATGGCTCGAATTGGCACTAATTGGCACAGTTAATATAGATGATAAAAGAAAATGTGATTTTATTGTTTTTGTTTGCGAAGCTGGTCGATTACCTCATCTATATCGAAGAATTCCAGATTGGTAAATGATTTCTTGCTGGGCTTTATCAGACCGTCCTTTATCCATTTATTGACGGATGCTTGGGTTGTTTTCATCCATTTGGCTAAATGAACATTTGTAATCAGGTAACATCCGTTTAATTGCGTAACAGTATGTTTGTTTGCTGAAAAGCCACGCAGCAAACGGTCTATCAGTATATCGATGTCTTTTTTGATAATTTTGGGTGCTGGTTTGTTTTCTTTGATGGTCAGTTCAATAGAATTCATGTCGAAGTTAGCCAACTGTGGTAGTTTGGATAACTCTTCGATGATATGACCGGCACATCGCAAATCTTGAATATGGAATGTCAATTGCTTTCGTCTTGGCATAGTAGTAATTTTCCTTTTTCTGTGGTATAATATTTCTGCAAACGGCTGTTAGGCTTATCAGGAACAGTCATTGCCAACAATCCTTCTGCAATCAGAGGGTTTATATATTTCCTCTTAAACTTTGTTCTATCACTAAAATTGAATAAAGCAATAATCTGAGTTAAAGAATTTTCGAGCAAGCATGTTTCCAATATAGTTTTTATCTCCTTTTGACTTAATGCTACCTTAGTGCCGACTTGCTGCCAACTTAGTGCCGACTTAGTGCCGACTTGTCGGTGACTTGTCGGTATATTTTCTGCAAACTCAAATTCTTTAGGGTCGCGATAAGTAATGGAAAAGACAAACTCCTCTCCACTATGAATCTCTATCTCAGAGTTTTCAAAGTATAACGGAGCATATTTCCGAATATTTTTCTGTCCAGATCCAAGCTCCTCAGCCCATTTCATTTCACGGAATACCTTTGTTATTAGCGGATTCTTTGTACGGGTACGCCAGTCATTTATATCTATATCCCCTGTTTGGAAAGGTTTCGTCCAATTCTCCGTTATGACCCGGTCACGGAATATGAGAAACTTATTGGTATATGAACTGATATATTCACGGTGCAGAAGGGTATTTGAAATTACTTCTCTGAATATCATTACCCGTAAATCCAAACGGTCTATACCATTATCTGCCAAACGGAACTTATCAGGCATGTTACGTTGCACAAAATTCAGCAAACGGATATATGACTGAATCAAATTTACGCATATCATATCCCGGTCATTGTAACGAATATCAGGGTCAGTCGGAAGCGGATGCAAGAAACGCTCGTAAGATATGCTACGATAAATGGCATCCGTACGATGCCACGGACAACAATTTAGAATAGTCTGTTCCTTGCCAAATAAAAGAATGGCAGCCAACTTATATCCTTCCCTATTTGTTCCCCGTTGTTTACCCCAGAACAGACTTTTCAGGAATTCTTCATTTGTCATGCTCAGCCACGGATGATTGGAGTTATGAATGGAAATGTGGCTACGCATAATCTTGAACGATTCTTCATCCATATCTCCCAATGTTACATCGGGAAATACTTCATTCTCGGAAGATTCCTTTTCTTTTCGCATGAACATGTTCTTAACCAGATAAGTATGCTTTGACACATCATTGTCTGCATCACCCCAACGGTCGTAAAAACGGTTTTTATATCTATGTACCTGTTCACTCTCCGGCACATTCAGATACAGGATAATCTTACCGTCTATCTCTGTCTGCTCCGGCGTAATTGGCATTGGAGGAAGAAACTGTTCAGGATTATTCAGCGTATTGATAATACTTTTGGTCATATCTGTTACGCATTTAGGGTTAATTCCCAATATTGTACCATCATCATCCACCCCTAAAAAGATATATCCTCCCTCTGCATTCAGAAAAGAACATACCGTTTCATATACGGAAGCCGAAACCTTATCCGTGCATTTCTTAAATTCTACTTGCTTATTCTCACCATGCGAAAGCAAGTCCTTTATTTTATCTGTTGATAACATACAGTTTCTTTTATAATACTTTTACCGCTTCGTCTATTACACTACTGGCAAAACTATCCAAATAAGTATTGGTCGTTGCCAAATCACTGTGACCTAATATCTGTGAGATAACTTCACGTGGTACTTGATTGTCCTGTAAAGTCATAGCCATTGTATGACGACTCACATAGCTGGTCAGCTTCATGTCCGTAATCCCCAAAGTCTGCGCTAAGTTAGCCAAATTCTTGTTATTACGTCCAAAACGGCTACGAATATGATTATATAGTCGTTCCCCCTTGTACCCGGCAATGGAAACAATCGGCAACAAATAATCTTCCACTAATATAGTATGAGCAGCAAACCAATCCATCAATTCCTGAATTTCAGGAGTTATCTTAATCTGGATAGGTTTGACTTTCTTGGCTTCTTTTGTTTTATTCCGCTTATAGACAATATAATTTCCACCATTATAACGGACAATATTCTTCTTAGTCAGCAATGCTGCATCTATAAACGATATGCCATAGCAATAATAGGAAAAAAGGAACAGACGTCTGGCCAGTTCCTGGGCAGGACTTTCAACTACCGTGTGTTTCAATTTATCCATATCCTCATGTGGCAAATACCGCTTTGCTGTTTCTTCTTCCAAAGCAGCCACATTGAAACCTCCTTTTCCAAAAGGATAAGTGCTTTCCGACGCTTCTTTATCTTGAATAGCCTTGTTTAAGATTGCACGCAGAGCTTTGAAATAAAATTTCCGGGTATTTCCCTTACATTCCCGTTTCTGAAGAAACACATCGAAAGCCTTTACATATTTAATGTCAATCTCAGAAAATACTTTCTTATCAAACTTATTATCAAACAATTCAAGCATATGCAGGGTGCGACTATAACAAACAGAATTACCCACATGTCCCGTTTCTTTCAATGTAGTTATCACTGTATTGAAATAATCTTTCACATTGCCTTTCGAAATTTTCCCCACAAAAGCATCTTCAAATTGATTCAAGGTCCAGTCAATACCATCAACCTCAAAATCACGAAAGACCGCATTTACACGAGTTTCTATTTCAGACAGCTTCGCATTATACTCCTTGTATTTAGGCACAAGTTTCTTGTCAGTAACAAAACGATCGTTGGCAGTATTCCACTGCTCAGGAGTTGCAAGCAAACCTGTTTTAATGTACTTTCGCTTTCTGTCTTTAGTAATGCGTAAAGTTACAGCCGTTTTTCCATCCTTGCCTGCATTATACTCTAACAACATGAATTTATAATGTGCCATACTCCAATACTTTTAGCGTTTCATTGATTTTGCTTTTGTTTGAATGACACAAATATGACACATTTTTCCGAAACTACCAACAAAAAGAAGAAAATCAATAGAAAATAAGCATTTGATGCTCAGTAGTATAAGTTCTGAAAATCAAAGAGATAGAAAAATATGAAGATTTAAAATCGGCTCCTGGGGGGCGTGTGGTCGCTGGTTCGAATCCAGTCACCCCGACTGGGAAAAAGCATTGATAATCTGATGATTGTCGATGCTTTTTTGCTTTTGAGCATATCGCTGCAAGTGACGGTTTAATCGAGCAAATTAAACCAGCAATTAAACCAAGAATTAAACCAGATTCTTATGGACGCTACAATTTCAGTGATTTGCTACAAAAGTAAAACCTTAGCAAATGGAGAACACCCTTTAATGTTAAGAATTGCACAGAATGGGAAAAGCACCTACAAAAGTCTTAAAATATCTGTTGCAGCAAAACATTGGGACTTTGAACGAAATGTACCCAAACCTAACAATCCAAACAAGGACTTAATTCAAAAGATTATACTTAAAACAAAATTAGATTATCAGCAAAAAATCTTAGAAAAGAAAGCCAATAGCGAAGAGTTTACCGCTTCTTCATTAATAAATGAACAGAAAGAAGAAATCAAAGCCAAAACAGTTGAAGAATTCTATCTGTCATTAATCGAAGATTTAAAACAGAAAGGTAGAATTGGTAATAGCTATGCTTACCTAAACTCATATAATACTTTACGCAATTTCAATAAAGGTAAAAAGCTGAATTATACTTTCAGCCATATAGACGTTTCTTTCTGCAAAAAATTTGAGGACTGGATGCGAAGTAAAGGGAACAAAGACACAACTCTCAGTTATCAGTTCCGTACTTTACGAGCTACCTATAATAAAGCAATAGAAGCAAAGGTAGTGGCACGTGAAAAGAATCCGTTTATTGAGTACAAGCTAAGCCACTTCAATACCAAAACTATTAAAAGAGCCTTGTCCAAGAATGATATTCTGAAACTTATAAACGCAAATTGTAATGGGCAAAGTAAACTTAGACAACTTACTCACGATTTGTTTTCATTCTCATATTTATGCGGAGGAATCTCGTTTGTGGATATTGCTAACTTAACACGTCAAAACATTGTTGAGGACAGATTGATTTACCAAAGACAAAAAACACATGGCAATATCAATCTCCTATTATCAAAAGAAGCCTCAACAATAATCGCAAAATATTCTACTTATCAACAGGAGGCAGAATATCTATTTCCTATTCTACATTGCAAACGCCATATAACACCCATGCAGAAAAGTAACAGAGTACATAAAATCTGCCATCAAGTAAATACTGAATTGAGAGCCTTTGCTAAAGAATTAGGGATAACGGCAGAAGTAACCACATACGTTGCTCGCCATTCATTCGCTACCATATTAAAGAAATCTGGAGTAAACATTGGAATCATATCACAAGCATTAGGACATCAAGATATAAAAACTACCCAGATATATCTAAGCAAATTTGATAACGAACAAGTGGACGATGCAATGAAGAATCTACTATAACGAAAAGAAGTCTGTAGTCTGAAAAAGATTGCAGACTTTTCTTTTATTTTGCAGCATTACTAATGATAACATATTATGTCAATGGAACAACTACAATTAATAAAAGAACTGCCAGATTTAAAGATTGGTTGGTGTGAAAGCTATAAATGTCTTGATGAACCACTTCTGGAATATGTGTGGGAAGTAGCCAACCATTTTGTAAGCTACGAAGGAGATATATCTATAGCACCAGCTAAGTTTGTCAACAGATATATAACAAGTAAATTAACTCCAGAGGAAAATGTTTTAAGACTAAAAGAAATGGGAGTAGATAAGTCTTTAGAAGACTTTATGGCTTCTAATTTCAAAAAGATGGATATGTCTTTCAAAGATAAATTTCTTGAAAATGAAGACTTGCAGAATACAATTAAAGCATTTGGTCTGGACGTAAGTAAACTTTGGTATCTGCTTCTTTTTGTTCATGATTATATCGAGGACTTTAGTACATCACTGAAAAAAAGTGAAGTTCAAGATATAGGTGACTTTGTAGATAGTCTATCAAACTGTTCCGGCATTACTTTAACTTTAACCAATGAAAAAAAGAAGAGCTTTGATACCAGTGAAAAGAATACTATCGAATTTGTTCAGCTGGCACTAGATTATTACATAAAAACATACAATGATATAATTAACCGAAATTTATCACCAAAAGATAAACTTAAACTTCTTAAAGAAATTGGCTTAAACCATTTCCTAGAACATGGACAAGCTATAGATTTTGAAAACAAAACAAATCTTGCTATATCATTCAAGAAATGGAAGTTTGCAGACATGTTCCAGTTTTTCTTAAAAGACAGGAAAGCCGACAAGAATAAACTATCTCACATAAATGTAAAAGTCTCAGCAGATAAAATGATGTTTATTTCAAGACTTATCTACACAGTTGGATATGATGGTAAGCGTTACAACGAAGAATATGATTCTGATGGTAGCAAGAACAGGATGCTGTCAAATCTACTTCGAAAATATAAAAATGAAGACTTTCCAGACTTTGCTAACCATTATTACCTGTTTTAAAGATGATGCGTACTTAAAAGATATTCTTTTGGGTACGCATTTTTTTTACGTACTGAATTTATCACTTTTTCTACCCACATGTGCTTTTGGATAATTCCTTTATCATCAATTTTATTATGCTTTACTTTGCAATGTCAAAAGGAAACAAACGAGCAAGTGCGCATAGCTTCAGTAGTTTTCTAATGGCATTATAATTAATTACGTTAAACATTAAAATTTGAAATTATGAAGGATATCAAATTCCCAGAAGTGTTAAATAATGAAGTAGAAAATACTAAAGTAAATGCAGCATTCGTACAAGCATTAAAAGAAGCATTCCTTATGTTTCCAACCAAAACAGACATGCGTTTCAAGCAATCTTGTGGACAGTTAATCATTTCTGTTACGGTCACTTACCGGACTGGCATCGTACAACATTTTGAAGGTGCTGGAGATACCGACCTCATATCAGCCATACACAAAGGCATGGCCAAAATCATAGATGATTTGAGCGCCTATAACGCAGAGGAACACGAGATAGAAGTTGCCAAGGAGGGAGAGAACTTGGTGTTAGAATTATTCAAGCAGTACATCAAATCACCAATGAGAGGCTATATTGAGACCGACTGGTACAGCAACAAGGGAGAGCGTTATCGCTGCATGAGATTCACCAACACTTTCAACGGCTATATAAGATTCTGTCTAAAAGCAACGGATGAAGTGAACGAGCTTATCAGTGAAGCCTGCAAGCCAGAATGGATGAAGAAGGAGGAAGCGAAGCAGGAAACAATCGAACCCAATAAGGTAGCTTAAACAGTCAACCTGAAAGGAGGTCGAGAGGACAGCACTTCTCGGCCATCCTTTCCAATACAACAATCAGATGAAACAGATACAGTTCTCTCAAACATACGACAACGAAACAGCTCACCGACAAGTGAAGCAGTTAATGATGCAACACAAACAGCTCCATATTCAAATGAATGGAGAAGCATGGATAAGCAGTCAAGGCACAACTGGAATAAGATATATTTTTAACAGACAAAGCTGGCACTGGATTCTCAACTACCTGCAAACAGGTGATTATGAAGACTTCGGTATCTTCCCATCCGATATTACTAAAACAATTGAGGACACTCAAACGACCTGCCTGAAAGAACTTATCGAGCAGAAATGCAACATCGCAAGAATACCGTTTCTAAGAGAAACAGAAGCCTATATAAGGCTCAGAGGACTGTTCCGATTTGGCAAGCTATACTTTAGCATAAAGAGAAGTGATGAATTTATAGACTATTTAAACAGCAAAGGTTTATGATTACAATACATAAAGGTCAATACCTGTCAGACGTAATGAATGAAATTCCATCCGACTGCATTCTTTCCAAAAAGATACCCGGTTGTGGAGCTACTACTCTGGAGCTTAATACTGAAAGAAGTTCCATTATCATTGTTCCCAATGTTCCTGTTATCAGAAGCAAATGTAGCAAATATGATAATCTGCTGGGTGTCTATGAAAATGTGACAGCAGATAAGATATGCAATTATCTGACAAGTAATACGCTACATAAGATTATGATTACTCCCGAAAGTTTCGGCAAGGTAAAAACTGCGTGTGCAAGATGCGGTATTGATATATACAACCATTTCTTCCTGCTAATGGATGAATGCCACCAGTTAATTAAAGACGTTGACTATAGAATGGATATAGTTCTACCGATGAATGACTTTTTCCGCTTCAAAGGAAAGGCACTGGTTTCGGCTACTCCAATCGGATTCAGTGACCCACGGCTAAAAGAGTTTGAGACCATGAAAGTGAATGCCGATTATGACTACAGGCAGGAGATTACAGTCACCCATACTTATAACATACAGAAAGCGGTAAACGATTATCTGAAAAAACATGATGGTACAATCTGTGTCTTCATTAATTCTGTAGTAGAAATCTATACCATAATGAAACAGCTGAACATACTGGAAGATTCAGCAGTCTATTGTGCACCCAAAAGCCGCATGAAACTCAGAAATGAATACTCCTTTGACAATGCCTATAAGGAGTGGAGCGCAGATACCATGAAGAAATACAACTTCTTCACCGGAAGATTCTTTACTGCATTTGACTTGGATTTGCCCTATAAACCGGACTTGGTAATGGTGACAGACCCTTATATTTCTGAATATACCATGCTTGATATTGATACTGACTGCATACAGATTTGTGGAAGGTTCCGCAACGGGATAAAATCCGCCACACACATCTACAGGGTAAATCCAGCAATCATTATCAAAGATAGAGAACGGATTGAATGGGAAATATCCGCCCATGAGTTTGCCTATCAAATAATACAGACCTTATATAACAGCGCTGACAACAAGGAGAGCAGATTTGCTTTCAGTGCCGTTCTTGAAACCATGCCGTTCCGTAAGTTCCTATATCCCGATTTTACCAAAAACTGGTTTGCCATAGATAATGAGATAAACGAGGTTCTGGTAAGGAACAGATACCAGTCTGTAGAATCGGTAACTAAATGGTACGATGACTGTCATTTCTTCAATCCTACATTTAGCAATTGTGAATATAACCCCAATGATGAGAAATTGAAAATAATCAGAAGTGCACGCTCGGTAAAAGAGAAGCGCAGAATTATGGTACAGCAGCTCAGTGAAATGGACGTTCCCTATTCAGAATATGCTTTGGACTACATAAATGATATGAGAAAGGTAGACCCGTTCATTGTGGAAGCCTTTGAGATACTGGGTAAAGAGAATATAGAAGAACTTAAATACAACGAAAGAAAAATCAGAGAAAAGATGATTCTTATACTGCGCAAAGGAAATAAGGTTATCCGACTGATTAAGAATATATTTAAGGTTGGTAATAGATATTCCAATGAAAATATAGTTAATGAGTTGACGAGGATATTTAAGATGCTGAACATTCATCCCGAAGAAAAGATAGAGCCTAAACTTATCAATTCCTATTATCAAGCCGTTCCCTGCTGGGTAGGTAAAAACAGAGGTTATCAATTAATTACTGAACTAATCTAAGTGCTACCAACAAAACTTCATTTTTCTGTCTTTCTATACCCAATACAGAAATTTGAGAAAATGTTGGTCACAACCTTGGTAACTAATGAAACAAGACGATTTTCGTTATAGCAGATATTAGAGCCAATTTTACTTGGAACTTTCCAATGCTATGAATAAGATAGCAAACACCGAGGGAAAGTCCATCCAGACCTTTCTGAAAACAGGTCAGAAATCCTTTCAAAAATATACGGAAAAAGCGTCCCATAACTTAGGGAAAAAGCGTCCTACAAGTCACGGAAAAAGCGTCCACATATCATTACATACATTACTTACATTACATAACAGATAATTCGTTTCACTTCATTATCAGATTCAACCTACATTAATTAACTAACTAATAAAACTATGATGATTTACAAACCACACAACAAACTGTTCGGTTCAAGAAAGGAACTGAAACAATACTTAGGCGGAACAGGCAGGTACAACAAAGCATTAAAGAACGGAGATATTTACAACATATACCTAGAAGAAATGAACAACCAATCCTTTGCGCACAATGGAATCATATATAACACTGACAAAAGACATTCATAAAATCAAGGGGAACAACAAGCTGGAAACAATACTGGCTATAGCTGGCATAAAATCCACTGGAAATTATAAAACTAATATTACTGAAACCACAAGGGAATACATTACCGAAAAAACTGGAATTTCGTTCCGTACAGTAAAATCAATTGTTCCCAGACTGATGGAAAATGCAGATTTCATATTTGACAAGATAGAAACCAGAATCAAATCCCCGAACAGATACTATTTTAAAAAAGACAAAGAGAATTACTTCTTCGTCTTAAACAGCTTTTTCAATGAAACTACAGATACCAAAATTAAAGGATTGCTACTACTTATAAAGTCCGTATGCAAACAGGAAACGAACAAATATATAAGTGAGAAATCTTATAAAGGAGCGCTTAACCATTCTGAACTTGCCAGCAAATTAGGAATAGATGTCAAGACGCTAGATAAATATCTGGAGAAAGCAATTAAAGAGGGACAGATAAAAATGATACCTAAAGGACTTCTGATTCTCAACAAATCCATAATTCCAGACTTTAAAGGTACTGACCTGTTAAGCAGACTGTACCATATTATATATGGTTGGTGTCTGGATAATGACATTATCCCACCGGACAGAAACGATAAGATTACCCAGTCTGCAAACGGACAAACAAAGAGAAACAATCCTGTGTTGAATGCCATCCTGTGCAAGACAGCCAATCTGTCCGATGATGAAATCCGCAGTCTGCTAACTAAAAGAATAGTTTCCAAAGATATTACTCTGGAATACATAGCTAAAGCATTAAATGCAACTATACAAAAGACTGAAACCAAGCCATTAAATATAGTAATAGCATAATTATATCTGTTTCTGGCAGATGCGGTGCTGAACTTTTAGCTGCCTATTTCTCAGATTATAAATTCCAGACAAATTCAGTTCTAATACAGATTATATAACACATACTTTATAATATACCACATATATACATAAACATAAGGAAAGTGGTCTGATACATGAATCTCATATATTCAGTTTATCTGAAAGTCAAAGAAACGGGTATGGGGTGTCTTATATGAAATTCCCCCTCCCGTTCTGTCAACAGTCCCAATATTATTGAGTGACTGGAAAGGCGGTGCACAACCCTTTTAGTCCCCCTCTCATAGATAAATGTAAAATAGCCAGTATAGTCCTAAACATCTATATAGTAATAAGATTATAAACTTTTAAACTTTTATCAATATGAGAAATTTGGTTATCATGCCAGCTATGGCAAACAATCGTGAGAGAATGAATCTGGGTGAATATGCAGAAGAAGCTACCGTTATCATGGACGAGCCAGTAAAGCCTGCCAATCACTTCATCGAAGCCAACACACAGGAAGTGACATTGAATCATTTGAAGAATGATTGCATTACTCCAGTGTTCTCTAAGGACAATGAGCTTACTATCAATCATGCCCAGTTTGTGGAAACCATACAGGATGCAGCACAGTCTTTCTTTAATGGTGAAAAGGTGGAACAGGCCACAATCAGAACAAGCCACATTATTAAGGGAAGAATCCCAGAAGCAATCCACAAGCCAGCCAATCAACTATTGGAATCAGATAAGACTATCTACTATGAAAGGGCAGCTTTCAGCATTGATATTCCTACTATCTATGAAACAGTAGGAGGAAACAAACTGAATCTTTCCATCGTAGGAGTAAGAGCTTACAACCAGATGAATCTTTATTCCAAGAAAGTTCCTGAACTTTTCCGTTTGGCTATCGGATTCAAGAATCAAGTCTGCTGTAACATGTGCATCTTTACAGATGGTTACAAGGATGATTTGAGAGTAAGCAATACCACAGAACTTTATCGTGCAGCATTGGAACTTTTCAGTAACTACAATCCAGCCAGACATATTTATCTGATGCAGCAGTTAGGCAACACTTCCATGAGTGAACACCAGTTCTGTCAGATAATAGGCAGAATGCGACTTTATCAATGCTTGCCAACAGGCTACCAGAAAGCACTACCCAGAATGTCGCTTACTGATACGCAGATAAACAGTGTAGCCAAGGCATATATTAATGATGAAAACTTTGGCAGCTTCGGAAATGAGCTTAATATGTGGAAGTTCTACAACCTGTTGACTGGAGCCAACAAGTCAAGCTATATTGATTCATTCTTAGACCGTTCCTTGAATGCTACAGAAATGGCTTTGGGAATCAATTCAGCATTACATGGTGATGAGAGATATAAATGGTTCATTGATTGAGAGAGAAAGGGGCATTCTTTATGGGTGTCCTTTTCTTAAATATCGAACTATTAACTATTTATACTTGTAAGTACGCAAATAAGTACATATCTTTGCATTATAACAAAGGAGGATTTATGAGAACAGCCAATTACACAGATTTAAGAGCCAACTTGAAAAGCTACATTGATGCGGTCATTGACGATTATGATACCGTAGTTGTCAATCGTGGGAATGGCAAAGGAGTAGTAATGATTTCTTTGGATGAATACAATTCTCTAAAGGAAACGGAGTACATCATGTCGTCACCCGATACAATGGAAGCAATACATAAAGGTGAAGAGGATATTAAGAACGGTAACTCTATATCTCAAAAGGAAGGTGAAAGCATAGAAGATTTCTTAAAACGGGCAGCATGTACAGAATAACATTATCAGAACAGGCACGAAAAGAATACCTATACTTTATACAAAGTGGAAACAAGGCTATCTTAAACAAAATCAAAACTTTATTGGAAGATATTGCCGCACACCCATACACAGGAATAGGAAAGCCAGAACCACTTAAATACGAACTGGCTGGAAAATGGTCAAGAAGAATCAATGCAGAGCATAGAATTGTTTACTCCGTGCATGATGATATAATAGAGGTTTACATATTCTCTATGCGATACCATTATTCCAAGAAATAACACACATATTACTAATATTGAAGAAAGGACAGCTATTAAGTTAGTTGTCCTTTTTTATTTCTACCAATACTTACAATCATGGATAAACAGATAGACAAACTTATAGAGCATATCAGAAATTTAGAAAGCCGTTTGGGCGAAGTGGACAACAACCTTAGATATATAAAGGTAGTACAGGCCTTGAAACATTCCTTAGATAAATTGGATGATATACTTAGGGATAACCAAGAATTGCAGCGTGAATATCAAGCAACCTATCATAGCTATTTCTATACAGGTTGCGGATTCTCCTTTTATGATAGAATCTGTAATTCTATACTGGATTATAAATATGGTAACAGACCATTCTAGGAAAGGCATATAGGAGGTGGGGGAATATTGCCACCTCTTATTAATATTCACTTTGTGGATTAGTGAATGTTTAGCTATAAATCAATTAGTTAGTAAACATAGCTCAAAATTAATATTCACTTTTATTCATTTACCTATAAAACAGAACATTATGTCACTTAAATATTCAAGCACAACAGCAGACTATCTTGTCTGGTCAGATGCAATGAACCTTATAAGAAAACTGGCAAAAGATGAGAATTATAAAATGTCACTTCTTATAGCTTTAGGTTGTTTTACAGGATTGAGGATTTCTGATATTCTGGCTTTAAGATGGAAGCAGATATTAGATACAGACGAATTTAGTGTAACTGAGAAAAAGACTGATAAGATAAGAACCATAAGACTGAATCCCCAGCTACAGGAACATATCAGAGAATGTTACGAACATATAAATCCAGCTGGAATAAATGCACCTATCTTAGTAAGTCAGAAAGGTACAGTCTTTTCAGTCCAGAGAATAAATATCATTCTTAAAGAGGTGAAGAAGAAGTACAGGCTAAAGATTAAGAACTTTTCCTGCCATTCACTTAGAAAGACTTTTGGCAGGCAGGTCTATAATATGAACAGTGAAAATTCAGAGTTTGCTTTAGTTAAGCTCATGGAACTGTTCAATCATAGTTCTGTTGCCATTACTAAAAGATACTTGGGATTAAGGCAGGAAGAAATCTTACAGACTTATGAATCTTTGAGCTTCTAAATAATGGGCAGGTAGGTTTTCAGAGAAATATCCTTTCTAATGGGGAGATTCTGAAAATCTACCAACATTATTGTGATTTTTTGTTTTGCTATACCCAATACAGAAAATAAAGAAAATGTAGGTTACTGGATATATAATAGCCTGTATATAGTCCAATACATTGTACTAGTATGTTATATAATAGCATATTTATTAGCACTTTAGTTTGAGTATTAAAAAACCTTTCGCTAACTTTGCAGCAATTCCAGTGACTTATCGAGTTAAGACGCTGGAAGGACATAATTAACGAGAGGTGTTATTGATATTATCTTCTTAGATTAAACTTCGCAACTTTAATTTTGGAATGAAGATGATGGCAATAGCACCACACCTTTGACATATATATGCCATATTCATGTAATATGGTGTTCTTATATTGTCATGAGGTGTGGGTTGCTATTGTTTTATCCATTCCAAGGGTATTGCGAAGACCTAATCTAAGGATAAGACAAATATAGTTCCCACACCTTTTTTATTATTAATAGCTTTCTTCGGGGAATTGGGGAAGATGAATCTATTGATTATGAAGAAATTTATATTAGGAAGTTTCCTGGTGTTACTTTGCAGCTGTCAATCTAAATTCACTAAATTGACAAATGAAATGTATGATTTAGTTGAAGAATATACAGATGCATTAGATAATGCTAAATCTCAAGAAGAAATTAAATTCTTAAAAGAAGAATTTGAAAGGAAAGGTGAATTAATAGAGGATAAGTTTAATGAATTACAAAAAAGTGATGATTACTCTCTTGACGACATACAAAGCTTAATGCAAGATGGAAAGTTAAAAGAACTTGTAGAGCAAGCAAAGGAAGCTGAACGAAATGCTTATAATCGATGTAAAGAATAGCTAAAGATAAAAAAATTATTTACCAGATTAAACGAATAAAAAAATAGCAATGAAAACATTTAGATTAATTGGAATGGCTTTATTAGCTGCAATGTTATGTACAAACTTTACAGCTTGTAGCAGTAGTGATGAACCGGAAGAACTTCAAAAAAATGATGAAGGATTAGTTACAAATCAAAAAAAACTAAGTGAAATAAGTAATCCAGATGGTTCTACCCGAGAATTTATTTATGATGATGAGGGAAAACTAATTATGGCCACACACAGTGATGGCTCAACCTATTCCTATACATGGAATACAAACACAATTGTTGAGAATACACAATTATGGCAAGAAACTTTCAACATCGAAAATAATTTAATCACAACCACCAAAGAAGTATGGGGAACAAATGTACGCTCTGAACGGACTTTTAGCTATGATGCAAATGGATTATTGCAAAATATAAAATATAAAGATTCTGATTCATATCCAATCAAATGGGAAGACGGCAAGATTATACAGATAGAAAACGCCCAATTTTCATATAGTGGAAAAACGTGCAAAGGTTATTTACCCATTCTTATATGGCATATTGATGAGTCATGTCTTTTATTTGAGGCTCATCCAGAACTGATAGGAATGAGAACCAATCAATTACCTGATGGATATAGCTATACTGACAACTATACCAGCGAATATTATGATGAAGTAATAGGAGAAACCTGTCAAATTCAATATATTGACGAATGCACAACAAAATATACATATACATGGGACAATGATGGATATTTGGAAAGTTGTACATCCACGGAGACAGATACAAGAACCCAAAAATATTCATTTAAAGACTTAAATGGAGATGGAGTAATAACCAATGACGAAAGAGATGTCGAAGAATATATAACTACTCAAACATATACTGATACTTATACATTTAAATGGGAATAGAATCCTTTAAATAGAGAAAAAACAACAAAAGCCAACCTACCCAATCATACGGATAAGTTGGCTTTTTCAGTTCTAAAAGATAACATTATATATTAATTTATACGATTATACAGATATACCTTGAATACTCAAAATGAAATATAACTCTTTCTCACAGGTGGATTCTAAAGAAATAATAATCTGATATACCCATTAAATAATTCTACACTACTACCAGACAATAGCTTGGATATACAATTTATGAATGATTTTGAGTAATAGAGAAACTCATATAATACAGTCAAATAAATATCATCCAATAGAGAAAAAAGTAACTGGAACAGTCTCAACTATAGGAGTGATTCATTGCATACAAAAGCAATATTGAGTAACTTTGTGATGCAGGGTAAGACTGCAAAGAGATAAATTAATTTATTGTCAAACCTCTTGGTTTATTGCCGGATTAAACCATAAATTAAACCAAAGCATAAAGAAATTACAGAAAAGTCTGATAATCAATGATTATCATGCGATAAATATCAAAGTCTGGGGGGCGTGTGGTCGCTGGTTCGAATCCAGTCACCCCGACTGGGAAAAAGCATTGATAATCTGATGATTGTCGATGCTTTTTTGTTTTTAGGCATATCGCTTAAGCGGCGGTTTAATCGAACAAATTAAACCCAAAAGTAAACCAAGAAGTAAACTAAAAAGCACAAGAAACCACCACCTACTTTATGAAAGGGGAATATACTTGCCTTCCCCTCAACGCATTTTATAAGCCAATACAGAATAAGACACAAACGTAAAGGCCATCAGTACCACACCGAACACAGAGAAATAAATTGCATTTTCACAGGTCTGTGTAAGCAACTTCCCTAAATTCATACAACCGATTGCCACATTCCAGAATTGGCATAACCGGATAGCCAACACATATTGCCGCCCCACATTTGCCTCTGTTACCCGAAAGACAAATCTATAGTATCGGACTGACACAAACATGCTACAGCCCAACACCAGAAACAAAAGCAACATCACAATTCCTGCTGCACCGTTTTCCTGAAAAAACAAGCCACCCGTCTGTCGAATCTGATATAATATATATATCCAACCCACCAACACCGGCAGGAAAGCGATTCCTGTCAGCAAATAGTCGAACATTGTCCGCTGATAGCGCACATTGCGGCCGCTCCCTGTATAAAATCCCAAATTAATCATCCGATTCTTCTCCCTCTTTTTTCTCCCGGTTACTTTTCTTCAATCTCCCGCTTTTGCGCAAGGCCTCATTGATTATCCACTGCAATTGTCCATTGGTACTGCGGAATTCATCAGCTGCCCACTTTTCTATCGCATCCATCATGGCAGCGTCTACCCGCAGCACAAAGCTCTTGGTTGTATTTTCTTTTTTGGGCACTATTATCCTCACTTAAAATTAAACGACCAAATTTTACTCCCAAAGAAACAGACTGGACATACCGTCTGTCATCCTCAAACCTTAATGGTTCAGTGTACCTGTGTTCAACACCGGCTGGGCAGCCTCATCCGCACAGAGCACCACAAGCAGATTGCTTACCATGGCAGCTTTCTTTTCTTCGTCCAGTTCCACAATCTCCTCTTTCGACAATTTGTCCAGTGCCATGTGGACCATTGAAACGGCTCCTTCCACGATTTTCTCACGGGCACTGATAATGGCCGAAGCCTGCTGGCGCCGGAGCATGACCGCAGCAATTTCCGGTGCATAAGCCAGATAATTGATACGAGCCTCCACCACTTCCATACCGGCCATTGCCAGACGCTCATTCAGTTTTTGTTCCAGCTGCTCATTGATTTCCTCACCTCCCGAACGGAGTGTCAATTCATTCACATTCGATTCATTGTCATCATAGGCGTACTGTCCGGCCACCTGACGCAAAGCCGCATCACTCTGTATCTTTACAAAGTTCTCAAACGCATTCATGCGGCTGGCCACTGCATTCCCCACATTTACCGACTTACCGTCTCCCGTGCTGGCCATGGTCTGTGCATCAATCTCAAACATGGCTTTGTAGGTGTCTTTCAACCGCCACACCAACACCAACCCAATCAGAATGGGATTACCTATCTTATCATTCACCTTTATAGGTTCCACATCCAAATTACGGGCACGAAGCGACAATTTCTTTTTATCTATGAACGGATTCACCCAAAAGAATCCCGTTTCTTTAAATGTTCCTTTATATTTGCCAAAGAAAACCATGGCACGTGCTTCATTGGGCTCCAGCAGCATATAGCCGCAATTCAAGATAATCCACAATAACACCATCACTCCTCCCAATATATAGAAAAGAGTTTCTCCCACAGTAAAACACCATACCGTTATTCCGGCCCATACAAATAAAAATAAGAAAAGAGCTAAAAAGCCATTCATTTTAAAGCCACTGAATTTCACTTCCTTCATTTCCATATCCATTAGATTTAGATGATATTATTTTGATATCACAAATATATTATTTAAGAAATTAAAATCCAAGTGCAGGAGCTTTCCATTTCCATCTTTAACAACTTATAACCGTGAATGTCGACCGATTCAAATATGAGAAGAGGCCATCTCAAATGAGACGGCCTCTTACTCTTACTTACGTATCTTACAGCCGTACATTCCATAATATAAAATAAACAGGAAGCAGGGTAAACACAACCAATATGCCTGTTGTGCACCACATGCATCTTTCAACCAACCATACACAGTCGGTATAACTGCACCGCCGAACATGGCCATAATAAGAAGCGATGAACCTGTTTTTGTAAATCTGCCAAGATCGGCTATTGCCAAAGGCCATAGCGCAGGCCACATCAGCGAACAACCCAAAGCCATTAAAGACACGAAATAGATAGATATGTCAGAAGGGGTGATAACCACCAGTATAGAACCGATAATTGCGACTATAGAACATATCTTCAATGCCGTAGCCTGACTGATATAGCGTGGTATAAAGATGATGCCACATATATATCCTATAACGATTCCTATAGGTGCAATCCATGCATAGTTGGCCGCATTTGCCAATCCAATTGAATTGGCATAATCAACCAGTGTACCCAACGATACAGTCTCTACACCGACATAAAGAAACAGTGCGATACACCCCAACAATAAATGGGGGAACTGAAACACGGACGTTTTTCCTGAGTTATTTGATTCGTCAGCAGCATTGTCTGCCGGAGCATCTTCTCCCTCTGCCTTTACTTCCGGCAGGGGAGCAAAAAATGCCATTATACCAAGAATCACAAATGCCAAGATGATAATCAGGAAAGGATATTCAAGGTCGGAAATACCAATCTTGTTTACATCTTTTCCAATGAGCCATACGATGAATATGGACGGTATCGGCCAGGCAAGCTTGTTACAAATACCCATAATACTGATGCGTTTGGCTGCACTTTCCAAAGGACCGAGTATGGTGATATACGGATTGACTGAGGCCTGCAGATAGGCATTGCCTGCCCCACTCACGAAGGAAGCCAGAAGGAACAATGTGAAACTGCCCCCATTTGCAGACAAAATGAAAAGATAAAATGCAACTGCAAATATAAAAAAGGACAATGACATGGTTTTCTTATATCCTATCGCCTTTATCGTAAGTCCCGCAGGATAGCCGAATAGCAGAAAAGGGATAAAGGTTGCTGCAATAATCAGGTAGGAAGCGGCATTGGATATATTCAGTGAACCTTGCAATACCGGTACCAGTAAAGAATTAATTCCCAAAGCAAAACCTATGGCAAAGAACATTATTCCAATAAAAGCCAAAGGAATCATAGTTTTGTTGTTTGAAGTCATTTTTCGTAAAAATTAAGGTAATAAAATACAATGTAATGCTATTCTAATAAGGTAATGTAACTTTTTAATAGAGAGATCCCCAAAGCTAATCCCGAACAATGTCGGTTCTTCACTTTGTGGTTGTTTTTTCGCCTTCAGTCTGTTCAAACTGACATGACTGTTGCCTTTTATCGTGCAATCGAGCACATCCGTTTCTCCTCTTAAAGCAAATTGGCTACCCGCTCCAGCCGATACTTACAGGTATTTTGCCTTCACATTCATCGCCCCCTTGAAACCGGCAGCTAATGACACACCGAGTTAATGGTATTCTCTTCATACTGCTATTTATTTTTAATTGTCATTTACTTTTCACTAGCGTTTAGATTTTGCGAATATAACACATTCTCCTCCAATAGCCAAGAAAAACCAATGGATAACACACGCTCATTCAGTATAGCTGGTACCTCTTTTCCTTACTTGCACTTGCATAACGTAAGAAAAATTTCCATCTTTGTAGAAAAGCTGAAAAAACTAAAATTATGTTCCCCCATGAAGAACCTATACATTTTAGATGACCACCCGATTGTCACTGAAGGGCTCAGCCAACTGCTGGCAAACAACCACAACTATCAGATAACCACCGGGCACCATCATTCTGAGCTATACGGTTACCTGAACCATACCACTCCAGACCTGTTAATTATAGATTATGAAATCCAAGGTGAAACGGCCTTGGACATTATTGCCTATCTACGGCAGAAAGCAATCCAGATTCCCATACTTGTGTATACCATGCACACCGAATTCTGGATTATCAAGCTATTGACCAAGGCGGAAGTGGCAGGTATTGTCACCAAAAACGACAAAATAAACGAAATAGAAAACGCCATTGCACGGATATTGGGGGAACATACCAAATATTACTCTCCTACCGCACTGCACATCGTGCTTTCCATTGTAGGTGACCAGTCAGCTGCTAAACAGATAAACTACACTCCCAGCCCACGTGAAAATGAAATTATCCAGATGTTATCATGTGGACTTACTTCCGACGACATCGCCCACAAACTTAATCTTAGCAAAAACACTATTGACACGATGAGAAAAAATATCCTGTTAAAAAGCGGAGCCACCAATGTATCACATCTCATGCGAATAGCTTTCTTAAAAGGTTGGATTACGATATGAAACAAATTGTTTTTTTTATTTTTCTTTGCCTGACCGCACATTTAACGGCCAGTGACAAAAACGACAGCTTGACCGACTTACTACAGTCATTTGGAGATAACGGCGAATATGCCCGTATGGATTCTATCTACGGAGTCATCACCCGTGAAAACCGTTACAAACAAGATAAGCTTTATGCCTTGAATGTCGACCTGGATTATGCCCGCTATCTCAACCAGAAAGGAGACTGCGACAAAGCATATACCTTGCTGGCTCAAACCCGGAAAAAGGCTGCCACACTAGGAAAGCACCAGACAGACCAGTCCTCCCGTGTCCTAATGCAGACAATCGAAGCACTTGCCACGTATGAAACCGCCTACGGACAATGGCAGACCGACCACCTGGTGGAAGCCCGGAACACAGCTACCGAAGCCGTCCAATTGCTGGAACAGGTGAAAGACTCAGTCAATCTGGCCGAAGCCTATAATCTATCGGGAGTCATACACCGAAAACTTTTTATGTTCGACAATGCCATTTCACTGTATGAAAAAGCACTGGCCATTACCGAAAATCTGCAAAACTATAATCTGGCGGCTATCATCGTATCCAATATCTCTATTCTCTACAATGAAGTAGGAAAAAACAACGAGGCCATACAGGTTTCACGCAAGATGTTCACCTATCCACAAACCGATACACTGACCATAGATTACCGTATTGGAGAAGTTAACAGATTATGTAACCATGCCATCCTGCTGGCCAACAACCACCAGCTTGGAAACGCACTGGACACACTCCGCCTAGTGAACCAGAAACTCCAGCCGGAAATGCCCGATGGACTCAAGTTGCTGGCATACACCCAATACGCCAGAGTGCTACGGGATTTAGGCAAACCGTTGCAAGCCTTCCAGTATTATCAAAAAGCCATGAGTTACAAGGCTACTACGTTCAACAAAGCAAACATAGCCAATTTGGAATACCTGTACGGCTACATGCTGTTTCACGATACAGACTCCTTATCTCAGGCCCGGCAGTATATCATGAAAGCGGCCGACTTTGCCCGGAAACATCCTTCCGGCCTGCTTCCCAAAGTACTCTTGACCCTTGCTGAAATAGAAGCCAAAAGACATGAAAACCAGCTATCCTACCAGCTCGTGCTAGAAGCTTATAAAGCCAACGAAGAACTGAATAACCAGTATTTCCACAACCGGTTGTCCGGATTCGAAGCCGAACTGGACCTCAAAGAGAAAGACTTGCAGATTGCCGGCATCAATGAAAAACGGGCAGAAGAGAAAGCAGCCTATCTGGCACGCACCTATACCATCGGGGGGATACTTGTACTAGTTGTACTGCTACTGGTCATCCTGACTATCAGCATGCACAAAAGAAAAATCGCCTTCAACCTGAAGCAGCTGAAACTGGAAAAAGAAATCAAAGACAAGGAAATGCAAAGCCAGCTTCTCCTCACCGACATGCATAAAAAGATGACAGAACAATATATCTGCGGACTCGAGGACAGTAATAACCGCATTTCCAAAGAACTGCACGACGGCGTATGCAACGACCTGTTATCCATTGAAATGGAAATGCAGCAGGCGAAAACTCCTTCCTTCAGCATCCAGCTCGGGCGGATAAGAGAAGCCTTGCGCAATCTCTCCCACCAGCTGGCAACTCCTGTTTTCCACAATTTCAGCTTATATCAGGTGCTGACCCTCTACACTGACAAGCTGAAATCATTGGAAAACATTCACATTGAATGCTATATAGAGGAGAGTATAAAGCAAATTTCATTTCCTCCAGAACAGACACAGGAAGTATATCGTATCTTACAAGAAATCGTATCCAACCTGATAAAACATGCCGATGCCCAAAATGCTTACGTTACCATCAGCCATGAATCCGGACAAATCCATATCCTCATTGAAGACGACGGGAAAGGATTCGCTCCGAGCCAGCTTACCCATCATCCTCTTCAAAGCGGATTAGGATTGAGAAACATCAAAGAACGCTGCACCAAGCTGCAAGGTGACTGCGAAATCAAATCGAAAGAAGGCCAAGGAACCGTAGTCCATTTCTGGTTTCCAATATAAGGCAAAAAAAGAATCCGCATTACAACTCCCCGATATTGTAATACGGATTCTTCGTCCACCATGATTATAAGGCCTTCTTATTTATTCATCCATCAGCCTGTCGGCTCCCCAAAGCATGATTACCCATTTGTCTTCATTGTCCTTTACCAGATACAAAGAAGTCTCATGTTCATCCCCGGTCATGTAAACCTCCTTAAAAGTTACTCTAGCGTAAGTCCCCGTCTTACTAAATTCTTCCTTCAGAATCTCATAACTTTTCAGCTTTTCTTTGTCACCTTGTCTGGCGGCTTGTTTTTCAATCATCTCGGCAAATTCCTTTTTTGCCTCTTCTTTCACCTGAGGATCATTATCCTCTGTCAACTGCATCAAATCCACATAACCTTTATAGTCCTCAGATACTATACAATCCAACGCTTTCTTTACTACCGCCGAAGGAGTATTTGAAGAGCAGGCCGACAAAAACAAAAAAGCTCCTATTACCCATGTGAACTTAAAAATTGTTTTCATAGTTTTTCTTTTTTTAGTTGGCATCTATATTTTGTTCGTCTAACAATTATTTTTGTCAAAAATAAGCGATTAAACCTAAAAATAGATTCCCATAAATAACCTATTTTATATTACTATTTATTGGAAGCTGCCCAAAAATGAGGCTGGACATCCAAGTCCAGCCTCCAGAATCGGGATTGATTTCTGCATGAAATCAGTTTACTCACCTCTTTTTCCTAATTATCCCAGGTAGAATAGTCTATCCATACCGTTTTAGACATAGACACATCGGCATCGACAGATTCATGCCCGTAGCGGATACCGCAATTATAATGCACCTTGGTCTTTTGCAGCTTCATACCATCCTTCAAGGTCACACTGACCAGTCCGGGCTGTGCGTCGGACACAAGCGTATAGATACATTGCTGACGGTAAAGCTTCATGCTGTTATTAATGTGGTCAAGATAGTTCTGGCGAAGTGTCCATCCACCCTCCAATACATAATTCGACGTCATGGCCTGTACCGCATCTATCACATGCTTATTTCCACTTCCTTCATACACAAAGGCTTCTCCACGGTCATAAAATTCACCCGGAACAAACAGCCAGCGCTTGCTGTAAAGTCCATTACCAGAGTTTCCTTTACAAGTGACCGACATGCTTTCTGTCTTATAAGAGACTGCAGTAGAAGACTCTTTGGAGAAAGACGCTTTAAACGCTCCCCAGGGTCTTTCCGCCAGCTGAGTGGGAGATACCGCAACAGAGACTTTCCAAAACGAGTTCTCAGTATAGTTTGCCCCATGCACAACCGTCTGAGGCTGATAGCTTACTTCGCGGAAAATTCCTCCATCCGAATGCACGGTCACTTCGCTCGAAGCCATCTGCATCAGGTTCCATAAATACGCATATACATCAATGCCTTTAGGAGTCGTGTAATCCTTGATAGAAGCACTAAAACCACTACCCAATGCGTTGGTCACACTCAACAAGCAATTATTGTTTTTACTGTATATCTGAAAATTATAGGCCGAAATCACCCACGTATTGTCAATACATACATCGCCCGGCTTTCCATCTTTTGTCGCATAAGGATAACTGTCAAAGGTATAGTCCATATCACCCTTGTCATACGCATACAAACGATTGTAAACCTCAATCTGCTTTAAGGCTTCCTTGTCGGCCATTTGTGCATTGTAGCCTGCATCCGGAATAAAGCCCGCCCTGCTGCCTGCGGCACTTGCAACCGAAAATGTCTGCTTCTGAAGCGAATTTGCCGCTTTACCAATCATATTTTCCAAGGCATGCGGATCGTTGTCTGGGAATATACGATAATGCTGCACACGGTCATAGTTGATGGCATAATATCCCGGTTCCATATACACGCCGACAAGCGAAAGCATCGCCTTCTTCTGCTCCAGTGTATTCTCATCGGCAATAAGATAGAAATCCCGTTTATAATACTTCAGCAAACGGAATAAAGAAACCGGATACTTACCGGACACCACATCTCTCACATCAAGTATCACGGTAAAAAACATATTCTCACTCTTTATCATATCCTCCAGCTCGCTGGTCGACATTCCATCATCATAGTTTATGATTTTCTTATCTTTTATCTCCCACGAAACCGGAATATTATCAAGCAAAAGAGAAGCGACCTTGTTCACTTTCTCGCCCGATCCCATACAGAGCAACACTACATCTTTTTTCCCATCAACCACTCCGGCTAGACGTTCCTTTCCAGTAAGCGTATCCAAATCAAAATCGCTGCAGGACCCCATAAAAAAAGTACCTACTAACAAACCTAAATATAATAGAAATCTCATATTCGTAAATCATTAAATATTACCAATTGTTAAAATCAATCCACACTGTAAGTTTCGCACTTACATCCAACAGTGCATCACATGCCACACCGGAATCATTGGGCAGAGGATGAGCCGTAGGCGTTCCCCAGCTGTTAAACCAAACTCCTCCACGCTGCAAGTTCATGCCATCCACAATCTCCACAGCCACAATACCGGCTGAAGCGCCATCAGTCTTCATCGTTACCGCACATTCCTGCTGATAGTTCAGAAGATTCTGATTGAACAACGGGTCATTGTCATAATCACAGAATACATTTTTTGAGACCGGGGTCACCGCATTATATAAGATGTCATACCACGCAGGTGAAATCATGGCGCTTCCATCTATCATGTTGTCATCTTTCATAGCCCGACTACCTCTGAACAAGGTTTCCGGATACCACTTCCATGAGTAGCTCAGTTCCGAATCGGTCTGGGTCTTGTTCACCACACGAGTCATTTCCTTCAACTGGTAAGTAATGCTCTTTCCCCATCGGTATTCACCCTTCAGTTCAGGCTTCATACTCAAATCGAACCCAACCGAACGGCTTTGCGAATGGCTGATGGTCGATTCGTCCTGAGGAAGTCCGGGAGCAAAGTCTATTGGAGAAAAATTGAGCAACGACGACTTTCCGTCTGAAATCCGGATACGGGTATAAGCATTGTTTCTCAAGCCCCACAGCAATCCCCACACTTCATTCTTAGGAGGATTTTTCACAATGACAGTGGAGTTATTGATTTTATTAGCAAACCCGTTACCTCCTGCCGAATAAACGGCAAGCATGTTGTCCCCGTTGGTCGGGGCATAAATACGGAGATTATAAGCATCTATCGCCCATTCACGATCCACCACCGCATCCCAAAGCTTATCACCAGCTGGCGAATACTTGCGGACTTCTCCTGAATACGGGGGAAGCAGCTCATATCCCGTCATCGGATAATCGTAACGATTGGTGTACACATAGAAACGATTACTCAGATAGATTCTTTTCATGGCACGCATGGCACGTTTCGTCACTTCCGGATCGGACGTATCATCCGTGGTAGGAGCTCCCCATGCCAGTGTACGGCTGTCTGCAGGAAGTCCATTCGTTCCACAAAGTTTCTTCAGCGCATCAGGGTCTGCCATGTCATAATAATAATAACGCTGTTCTTCGGGATAAGCCACTTTGTAATAGCCTTTACCCACATACATTCCCAGAAGGCGTAACATCCATGATTTCAACTGTTCACTGTTGTCACTATCTGCAATCAGTACGACTCCCCTCCGCAAATGCCGAAGTTCCTGAATCAAATCCGGATTATACGTACCAGCCACAAATTGTTTGACATTACCAACAACTGTAACGTCATTCAAACTGTCACGAGCAATGGTCAACAGACTGTTAATTTGATCGGGACCTGGAAGCTGGCTGAATGCCAACAACGAATCATAATGATTAACCGATTGAATCTGTTCTGCCAGACTTTTGCATTCAGCTCCATCCAACCATATCAAATAACTGCTATGCTGTACACGGGGGTCATTTTGGACACTCTCAGCCCTACTTTCTGCAAGCTCCATAGATTTAGGAAGTTCATCCTGCCTACAGCCCGTCAGAAATGTAATTAGAATGTCAACAAGGAATAAAAATAAAAATGATTTTCTCATAATCGGCTGTTTTTTTAAGGTAAAACATTAGATAAAAACTCAAGTCGACTTTGAATTATAACATACCGCCGAAAAAAATTGTTCATGTGAAATTTCGGGAACAAGGTAAAGTCGCCCCTTTTACAAGCCCTGTCAACAGAAGAAAAACACACCCACAGCAATCTGGAGGTTGTATTTTCTCTCAGTCCAAAAATAAAAGCATTTCTGCTACCTGACCGGCATATTGTGCCCCGACCGGCAAGTCTTCAGACAGACCTTTCAGTTTCACCCGTGTACGAGTAAAAGAAATTACGGATGGGATGGAAATAACGTACGAACGGTGAATACGCAAAAACATACCGTCGGGCAATAAATCAGTAATAGCCTTCAGATTGGTACGGGTCAGCACATGCCCGCCCGACTGACGGACAATCTTGACATAATTTCCTAACGCCTCTACATACAATATATCTGAAAGAGGAATGCTCACATTATTATATTCCTGCTTGACGACCAGACATTCGGGCACCGCAGACCGACGGGAATCCAAACGGCGCAGGGCCTTTTCCACCGCCATTTCAAAACGTTCATACGAGAAAGGTTTGAGCAGGAAGTCCACCGCGTCCAGATTAAACCCTTCAAGTGCATACTCCGCATAAGCGGTAGTAAAAATAAAGCTACATTCATGCGGCAAGATATCGGCTATTTCCAATCCGTTGAGACTGTTCATCTGAATATCCAGAAAAATCAGGTCGGGTTTCTGACGGCGTATCGCCTCCAGGCCTACGCGCGGTTCACTAAAAGCAAGCAGTTCCATTCCTCCTCTCCGGCGGCAAAACTGTTCTATCACCAACAACGCCATCGGCTCATCGTCTATTGCCATGCATCTCAACGTTCTGTTCATAACCATCCTGTGTTCTTTCAATCCTCTTTTCTCAATCGTATGTCCAGACTTACGCAATACACACCGTTTTCTGCCCCTGCTTTCAACTCATAACATCCCGGATAAAGCAACTCCAGCCGCTTGCGGCAGTTTTCAATGCCGATACCCTCCAGTCCATCCTCCCGAACCCGCATCACTTTATTTTCTGTCTCAAAAAACAATTGCCGGTCGTCCACCCTGACGCAGATACGGACCGTACAGTCCACTTCCGACGAAGTGCCATACTTGAATGCGTTCTCAATAAAAGTGATGAGCAGCATCGACGGAACGAGCACCTGCCCGTCTGTAACTTCCACCTCCAGCTCCACATGAGTATGTCCATTCAAACGGAGTTTTTGCAAATCAACATACTGACGGATATATTCCAGTTCACGTGCTGCCGGAATAAGTTCAGCCCCACTCTGCGAATACATGTACCGCAAGATACCGGAAAATTTCACAAAGGCCGATTCCGTTTTGTCCGACCCGGAAAGCACCAAGGCATAGAGTGTATTGAGGGTATTAAACAGAAAATGCGGATTAATCTGTGCCTTGTAGAGTGCCAGCTCCGCCTTGTTTTTCTCAGCCTCCACTTCCTGCCGCGACAGAATCTGGCGGAACAGCTCAAAAGTCAGTTCAATGGCCAGTGAAAAACCTGTCACCACCAAGAAGAAAAACCAGATGGTCTGTGTGCGCATGTGCAGACGGGCTTCCACCGGACGAGTGACATCGGCCTCCAACTCCGGAGGAAGAGGAAAATGAGTCAACAGTTCCGTCATTCCAACAAAACACAACATACACCACGTGATGCGCAGGTATTTTTTTTGCATAAACAGCTTAGGCAAGCATACCCAGCGATACAGAAAATAAAGCACATACACATACAATATCAAAGTAACAAGAAAGGCTGTATTATGCACAATCCAGCGGTCCACCGGCAACAGCATGATGGCCAACGGCATAATGACCAGGCAGAACAAGAGGTCTACATACAGCGGAATATGGCTTTTCTTCATACATCATCTACTTTCAACGGCAAAGATACGACATTTTGGGCACGAATAAACACCTCTCCGGAAGTGTTCATCACCACATCTGCCCGGTTCGTCACCACATGCTCCTTTTTTCGTCTTCTTCTGCGTAAGTTTGTGCGACAAACCTCATATTGATATGCACATGAAGACAAGCATCTATCTCATGCTGTGCTGTCTGCCATTGCTTGCCGGTTGCGGCGCAAAACAGCAGGACATGCCCGGCGAAAAGTACAAAACACTGACTGTCACCACGACGAACCAGACCTTACAGTCCACCTATCCTGCCACACTGCGCGGAAAACAGGCTGTGGAAATACGCCCGCAGGTAAGTGGCACCATCACCCAAATCTGCATCAACGAAGGGGATGCCGTACGCCGCGGACAAGTGCTTTTCATTATCGACCAGGTACCTTACCGGGCGGCACTGGAAACGGCATTGGCCAACGTGAAAAGTGCCGAAGCACAATTACGGACAGCCAAGCTTACAGCGGACAGTAAAGAAGAACTTTACAAAGAGAAGGTGGTATCCGACTTCGACCGCCAGACGGCCCGCAACCAGTTGCTTGAAGCAGAGGCTGCCGTAGCACAAGCCAAGGCAGAAGAGACCAATGCCCGCAACAACCTGTCGTACACGGAGGTGAAGAGTCCCGTCGACGGAGTAGCCAGCATGATTCCCTACCGTGTAGGCGCATTGGTCAACAGCAGCATCACCGAACCGCTGGTCACGGTATCCGACGACCAGGAAATCTATGCTTATTTCTCTATGGCCGAAAACCAGATGCTCGACCTTATCCAGCAATACGGTTCGCTGGAAGAGGCCTGCCAGGAACTTCCGTCGGTCGGCCTGACCCTGAGCAACGGAAAAAACTATCCAGATGCAGGACGCATTGATGCTATCAGCGGGACAGTGGATGAAGGAACCGGAGGCGTCACCCTGCGGGCAGTATTCCCCAACAAGGGACATCTGCTCCGGAATGGAGGAAGCGGCATCGTATCCGTTCCCACCGAACACAAGAATTGCATCACCATTCCACAGAGTGCAACCTACGAGCTCCAGAATAAAGTGTTTACCTGGAAGGTAGTAGACGGCAAAACGCAGTCGGCTCCTATTACGGTCTATAAATACAATGACGGGCAGACCTATATCGTACTTTCCGGTCTGAAAGAAGGTGACGTCATCATCGCCGAGGGTGCCGGCCTGATGCGCGAAGGCACTGCCGTCAATGTGACTTCCACTTCTGAACCTGAAAAATAACCGAATGCCATGAAGATAAGAACTTTTATTGACCGTCCCATCCTGGCCGGTGTCATCTCCGTACTCATCCTGATATTGGGATTCATCGGCCTGTCGCAACTCCCTATCGAGCAGTTCCCGGAAATTGCCCCACCCACAGTCAGCGTATCGGCCACTTATACGGGTGCCAATGCGGAAACCGTACTAAAGAGTGTGGTCGTACCGCTGGAAGAAGCGCTTAACGGAGTGGAGAACATGATGTACATGACGTCTACGGCTTCAAACAACGGCTCCGCCAAAATCACGGTTTATTTCCGCCAGGGAACCGATCCGGACATGGCCACGGTCAACGTACAGAACCGCATCGCTACGGCCGAAGGACTGCTTCCCGCCGAAGTGACCAAAAGCGGTATCACCGTGCGCAAACGGCAGACCAGCAACATCAAACAGCTGGCTGTATACAGTCCGGACGACTCGTTCGACGAGGCTTTCCTGACCAACTACATGAAAATCAACATCGAGCCACGGCTTTCACGTATTGCCGGCGTGGGAGAAGTGAACGTGTTCGGCTATGAATACTCCATGCGTATCTGGCTCGACCCGAACAAGATGCAGAAATACTCACTGGTTCCTTCCGACATCACAACCGTATTGGACGAACAGAACGTGGAAGCTGCTACGGGTACACTGGGAGCCGAGTCCAAAAACACTTTTCAGTATGTGCTGAAATATCGCGGACGCTACGAGAACGAGGTGGATTATGAAAATATGGTCATCAAGTCGCTTCCCGACGGAGAAGTGCTGCGACTGAAAGACGTGGCTACCATCGAACTGGGTACACGTGCCTACGATTACATCGGTGAGGTAAACGGACATCCGGGCTGTAACATCATGATTGCCCAGACCTCCGGCTCCAATGCAAATGAGATTATCGAGGAAATAGACCGTACCGTAGCCGAAATCTCCAAAACACTGCCCAAAGGCATCAAGATTGTCGACTTGATGAGTACGAAGGACTTTCTTGACGCTTCCATCAAGAGCGTCATCAAGACCCTGATTGAGGCCATCCTTCTGGTAGTGCTTGTCGTATATGTATTTCTGCAAAGTTTACGCTCCACTTTTATTCCGGCCATCTCCATCATCGTATCCCTGGTAGGTACCTTTGCCTTTCTCTCCATTGTGGGTTTCAGCCTCAACATGCTGACCCTTTTCGCCTTGGTACTGGTGATTGGTACGGTGGTCGACGATGCCATCGTGGTGGTCGAGGCGGTACAGGCCAAATTCGATGAAGGATACAAATCGTCCTACCTGGCCACCATCGATGCCATGGATGGCATCACCTCTGCCTTGGTGACCACCACCTTTGTCTTCATGGCAGTATTTATCCCCGTCAGCTTTATCGGAGGAACCACCGGTACGTTCTACACACAGTTTGGTCTGACCATGGCAGCTGCCGTAGCCATCTCTCTGCTGAACGCACTGACATTGAGTCCGGCCTTGTGCGCCCTCATCATGACTCCTCACCAGAATGCAGAAGACGGAGGAAAGCTGAGCTTTTCTTCCCGCTTCCATATCGCATTCGACACCGCTTTCCACCGTCTGGTCACCAAGTACAAGGTGGGAGTGGTCTTCATGCTCAAGCGCAAATGGCTGGCGGGCTCTCTGCTGGTGGTAGCTTGCGGCGGGTTTGCTCTACTGATGATGACCACCAAGACGGGTCTGGTGCCCAACGAAGATATGGGGACCGTCTTTATTGATGTCCGTACCTCACCGGGAAACAGCGTACAGGAAACACGCAAGGTGATGGAACAGGTAGACAGCTGCTTGCGCACCATTCCTCAAATCGAACTTCAGTCCAATACCACCGGCAACTCCATGTTGAGCGGACAGGGTGCCTGCAACGGTATGTTCACCATCCGTTTGAAGGACTGGAGCGAACGCCCCGACAAGGAAGACGCCATCGATGCCGTGATGGAGGAAATCAGCCGCCGCACGGCCTTCATCTCCAGTGCCGACATCATGCCGTTCACCCGTCCGATGATTCCAGGTTATGGAGTGAACAGCGGATTCGAAGTGTATGTACAAGACCAGAAAGGCGGTACCACGGAAGACCTGCTGAAATATACCCGCCAATTCCTGGATGCCCTGAACAAGCGTCCGGAAATCGGCCGGGCCACCACCTCATTCGATACGAAATTCCCGCAATACCTCGTGGAGGTGGATGCTGCACGCTGCAAACGCAACGGGGTATCACCTGCCGACGTACTGAGTACCCTCTCCGGCTACGTGGGCGGTAACTATGCTTCCAACATGAACCGCTTCTCCAAACTGTATCGTGTCATGGTACAGGCACCTCCCCAGTTCCGTCTGGACACCGAATCGCTTCACAGCATTTTCGTCCGCAACGACTCGGGTGAGATGAGTCCCATCAGCCAGTACCTGAAACTGACCCGTGTGTATGGTTCTGAAATGCTGACCCGCTTCAACCTGTTCTCTGCCATTCAGGTGAACGGGGCAGCCGCTACGGGCTACAGTTCCGGACAGGCCATCAAGGCCATTCAGGAAGTAGCTGCACAAACTCTACCTACCGGCTACGGGTTTGAATTCGGCGGGATGTCACGTGAAGAATCCAATACCGGAAATACCACTACGCTGGTGTTCGTCATCTGTGTGGTATTCATCTACCTGATTCTTTGCGCCTTGTATGAGAGTTTGTTCGTTCCCTTGGCAGTCATCCTTTCCGTACCGTTCGGACTGGCCGGAAGTTTCCTTTTCGCCAGAATGTTCGGACTGGAAAACAACATCTACCTGCAAACGGGACTGATCATGCTGATTGGCTTACTGTCCAAGACCGCCATTCTGCTGACCGAATACGCCTCGGAACGCCGCCGCCACGGCATGACCATCATGCAGGCAGCCGTTTCGGCCGCACAGGTCCGTCTGCGCCCGATTCTGATGACCTCGCTCACCATGATTTTCGGAATGCTGCCGCTGATGTTCTCCACCGGTGTAGGTGCCAACGGCAATATTTCCATCGGAGTAGGTACGGTGGGAGGAATGCTTATCGGAACCATTGCCCTGCTCTTCATCGTACCGCCGCTGTTCATGGTATTCCAGTATCTGCAAGAAAAGTGGATGCCGGAACGTAAGTTACCTAAGATTGAAAAGAAATAACTCCAAAGGATTATGCACATGAAAAATAAGATAGTGATTTCCCTTTTACTGGCCTCCACCCTGAGCAGCTGCCACATCTACCGGACGTATGAACGTCCGGAATCCATCACGGTGTCCGACAGCTTGTATCGTCAACCGGTAGACACGGAAGACACCACCTCGCTGGCTTCACTTTCGTGGAAGGAACTCTTCACAGACCCACAGTTGCAACAGCTCATTGAAACGGGACTGGCTCATAATACAGACTTGAACATCGCCCGGCTCAAGGTGAAAGAGGCCGAAGCCTTGCTCATGAACTCACGGCTTTCGTACTTGCCTTCCCTATCGCTTACTCCGCAAGGCACACTTACCAGTCTGGACGGCAGCAAACCCTCCAAGACTTACAACCTGGCAGCGTCTGCCGACTGGGAAATCGACCTCTTCGGCAAACTGCTGAATGCCAAGCGAGGGGCCCAGGCTGCACTCGAACAGAGCGAAGCCTATCGACAGGCTGTACAGACCCAACTGGTGGCTACCATTGCCAACAGTTATTACAGCCTGCTGATGCTCGACGAACAATTGGACATCACACGGCGTACGGCAAGCACCTGGGAAGAAAGCCTGCACACAATGAAAGCCCTGAAACGAGCCGGACAGGCCACCGAAATGGCAGTCGCACAAACCGAAGCCAGCAAACTGTCCGTAGAGACTTCGGTAGTTTCCATCGAACGCCAAATCAACGAAATGGAGAATGCGCTTTCTACCCTGCTGGGGATGTCGCCACAGACGGTAGGACGTTCCACCCTCGAAGCGCAAGAGTTTCCCGACTCGCTTTCTACGGGAGTCCCGCTGCAATTATTGAGCCGCCGCCCGGACGTACGCCAATGTGAAAACCAACTGGCCGTGGCCTACTACGCCACCAACTCCGCCCGCTCGACTTTCTATCCCAGTATCACGCTGAGTGGTTCCGCCGGATGGACCAACGCAGCCGGTGCCGTCCTCACCAATCCGGGACAGTGGCTGCTTTCTGCCGTCGCTTCCCTCGTACAACCGTTGTTTAACCGGGGGAAAAACATCGCGAACCTGAAAATAGCCAAAGCACAGCAGGACGAAGCACTGCTGACCTTCCAGCAAAGTCTGCTCGATGCCGGAGCGGAAGTGAACGATGCACTGGTACAATGGCAGACCGCCCGCAAGCGCATCCAGCTGGATGAACGTCAGTGTGCCTCCCTCCAGTCCGCTCTGCGGAGTTCAGAACTGCTGATGCGGCACAGTTCCCAAAACTACCTGGAAGTGATTACGGCCCGCCAGGCCTTGCTCCAGGCAGAACTCGACACCGCCACCGACCGTTTCGACGAGATACAAGGAGTCATCAACCTGTATCATGCGCTGGGAGGCGGATATTAAGACTTTATCCCCTCATCTATCATAAGCAACCCCTTTCTCAAAACTCCATCGGAGCAGAGAGAAAGGGGTTCATCATTCAAAAAAGAGACTTTTTCCCCATAATAATAGACAGTCCAGTAATGGCTTTCCTCATGCTTTTTTAAAAATGGATTCTTAACCTGTTTCCCACTAACTTATACAAAGAAAGGAGTTTCTCATTTCATATACACCACGGAAAACCGTGATTTCATCTATCGGATAACAATAAATGACTATCTATTTGGGGTCAAACAAAAGGGAAAATTCTCTGTTTCACACTGTGGGATACAAAAACCACAGTGTGGGATATATATTTCACACTGTGAAATACAAATTCCAAAGTGCAGTACAGAGAAAACATCGGTAGAAAGGAAAGAATATACCAGTAGAAAGGAAAGAATAACTGAAGACCATAAAAAAAGGTCTATGGACCTCATGACAGTCCATAGACCTTTTTATGCTGAATATTAATTCTCAGATTTTGTGGCTTACCACACGTTCACGCGGTTTTCCGGAGCTACGTACAATGGATCAGACGGAGTGATGTGGAAGGCATCATACCAAGCCTGGATGTGCGGAAGCGCACCGTTCACACGCCATCTGCCCAAAGAGTGAGGGTCTGACTTGGTATATACACGAATCTGCTCGTCGCGGATGTTGCCAGCCCACAAAGTAGCGTATGCCAGGAAGAAACGCTGTTCCGGAGTGAAACCGTCTACCACACCCAGAGGTGCATCTTTCGTCGCATTCTGGAAGGCCAGATAAGCCACGTTCAAACCTCCATGGTCGGCCAGGTTCTCGCCCAGTGTCAGTTCACCGTTGGCATACAAACCCGGCAGCACTTCAATCTTGTTGAAGAAGTCCACCATCACCTGTGCACGTTCCTTGAAGCGGTCGGCATCACCCGGAGCCCACCAGTCGGTCAGGTTACCGTCTTTATCGAACTGACGACCCTGGTCGTCGAATCCGTGGGTCATTTCATGACCGATTACCACGCCGATGGCACCGTAATTGGCTGCATCGTCTGCTTCCATGTTGAAGAACGGCGGCTGAAGAATGGCAGCCGGGAAGCAGATTTCGTTGGTAGACGGGTTATAGTATGCGTTGACAGTCTGCGGGGTCATCAGCCATTCATCTTTGTCGACCGGTTTGCCCAGACGGCTGTACATATCGTTGAATCCCCATTCTGAAGCACGGCATACGTTGGCCCAGTAAGAATCTTTCTTGATGTCCAGTTTGGAATAGTCTTTCCATTTGTCAGGATAACCTACTTTTACATGAAAGGCAGCCAGTTTTTCCTGTGCTTTCACCTTGGTGCTGTCGCTCATCCAGTCCTGTGCATTGATACGTTCTCCCAAAGCAGTCTGCAAGTTCTTCACCAGTTTCACCATACGTTCCTTGGCAGCTGCCGGGAAGTATTTTTCTACATACATTTCGCCTACCAGTTCACCCAACATACCGTTTACAGAGTTCACGGCACGTTTCCAGCGCGGCTGGTTTACCTGACGGCCAGACAATACCTTGCCGTAGAAATCAAATCGGGCAGCCACGAAGTCATCGCTCAGATAAGAAGCAGCGGCATCCAGCAGGTTATATTCCAAATATGACACATGCTTTGACACTGGCAACGTGTTCATCAGACGAGCCACTTCCTGAATCGGTTCTACCTGTTCCACATTCAGTTCGGCAGGAGCCTGAATACCCAGTCCCTTTACATACGCATCCCAATCGATGCCGGAGATGGTCTTCTTCAGTTCGTCGAACGACATCTTGTGGTAGTTGGCTTCCGGGTCACGAAGTTCTGTGGCACTGCGTGACACCTTGGCTATGGAAGTTTCAATCTCCATCACGTCGGCTACCTTCTGCTGAGCTTCTGCTTCCGTGAAGCCTGCCAGCTGGAACAGTTTGCCGATATACAGCTTGTACTGTTCACGGATGTTCTGCGTGATGCTGTCGTTGTCCAGGTAATATTCCTTTTCACCCAGGTTGATACCGCCCTGTCCCATCTGGAAGATGTTCAGCGAACTGTTCTTCGGGTCGGCATACACATAGCTGTGGAAATAAGTTCCGATACCGGCATGCGCCATCTCAGTCATCATCGGAATGATTTCACTCTTGTCTTTCAAAGCCGCAATCTTGTCGAGCATAGCCTTCACCGGTTCTGCACCCTGCTTGTTCAAAGTCACGCTGTCCATGGCCATGTTGTACAAATCACCGATTTTCTGTGCGGCTGAACCTGCCTGATTGTTCTTCTGGGCAGCCAGTCCTTCAATCAGTTCGCGCAACTGTTTCTGGCTGTTTTCAAACAGCTGGTCGAAGGTGCCATAACGAGAATACTCGGCAGTCAGCGGATGCGCGTCGTTCCAACCACCACATGCATAACGGAAAAAGTCGGTTCCGGCAGCCACGGTCGTATCCATGTTTGCCAGATCGATGCCAGAAGTGCTTTTGGCTTCCTTCTGTCCGGCGCAGCTGGTCATCATGGCAAATGCCAACGCAGCTACGGCTACATAATTCTTTTTGTTCATAAGTGTATTATTTTAATTAAGTCTCAAATTATTCCTGTTTCATTTCTTCCAGTTCCGACAAGAGGGAAGTCCATTCGTCCTCCGCGTCTGAAATCTGTTTTTTCAGCTGCTGATGCTGTTCATACAGTTTCATGTCGGAAGCCCCTTCCGGTGTGGCCATCTGCTGTTCCAGTTCCCCTACCTGGCCTTCCAGCTTCTCAATCTTCGTTTCACAGTCGGCCACCTGTTTTTCCAGCTTGCGGATTTTCTTGTTCAGCTCTTTCTGGGCCTCATACGAAAGTTTGTTGTCACTGTCCGGTGTTTCTTCTTTCTTTTCTGGAGCCACCTGCGGCGACTGCGACAACTGAAGTTCGTTCAGGCTCTCCATCTTCTTTTTTTGCAGGAAATCGTAAATGCCGCCGATATGTTCTTTCACCAGACCGCCGCCAAACTCATAGACCTTGGTCACCAGTCCGTCGAGGAACTCACGGTCGTGTGATACCACGATGACGGTCCCATCGAATTCCTTTATCGCTTCCTTCAGTACGTCTTTCGAACGCATGTCCAAATGGTTGGTCGGCTCATCCAGAATCAGGAAGTTCACCGGCTCCAGCAGCAGCTTGATCATGGCCAGACGGCTGCGTTCCCCTCCCGACAGCACTTTCACCTTCTTTTCGGAGGCTTCTCCTCCAAACATGAAGGCACCCAAGATGTCGCGTATCTTCAAACGGATATCTCCTTTCGCCACCCGGTCGATGGTATCGAACACCGTCAGGTTCTCATCGAGCAGCTGAGCCTGGTTCTGGGCGAAATACCCAATCTGCACATTGTGTCCGATGGTCAGCTTGCCTTCGAAAGGAATCTCATCCATGATACACTTCACCAAGGTAGACTTACCTTCGCCGTTCTTTCCCACAAACGCCACCTTTTCCCCGCGGTGGATGGTCAGGTTCACATCGTGGAACACCACGTGGTCGCCGTATGCTTTCTTCACATTCTCGCAAATCACCGGATAGTTGCCGGAACGGATGGAAGGAGGGAATTTCAGGCGAAGGGTGGAATTGTCCTCTTCATCAATCTCGATGGGCACGATTTTTTCCAGCTGCTTGATGCGGCTCTGCACCTGTACAGCCTTCGTGGCCTTGTAACGGAAGCGTTCGATGAAGTCTTCCGTATCTTTTATCTCTTTCTGCTGGTTTTCGTACGCACGCAACTGTTGCTCGCGGCGCTCCTTACGCAGCACGACAAATTCATCGTAAGGTACTTTGTAGTCGTAAATCCGTCCGCAGGAAATCTCAATAGTGCGGTTCGTCACGTTGTTGATGAAGGCCCGGTCATGGCTCACCAGCACTACGGCCCCCGAACTTGCTTTCAGGAAGTTCTCCAGCCACTGGATACTCTCAATGTCCAGATGGTTGGTCGGCTCGTCGAGCAAAAGCACATCCGGACGACGCAACAAAAGTTTCGCCAGCTCGATACGCATACGCCATCCTCCACTGAACTCAGATGTCGGCCGGTCAAAATCGCTCCGGTTGAATCCCAACCCCGTCAGCGTACGTTCAATCTCTGCATGGTAGTTGGTACCTCCCATCATCAGGAAACGTTCGTTCTCGTGGGTAAATCGCTCTATGAGTTCGTGATAACTCTCCGAATCATAATCCGTACGGTCGGCCAGCTCCTGGTTCATCTTCTCCAGCTTCTCCTGCATCTCGAAGATATGCTCAAAAGCCATCTCGGCTTCTGCCATCACCGTACGTGTATCGCTTAAAATCATCACCTGCGGCAAATACCCGATGGTAATGCCCCGCTGCACGGCCACCACCCCTTCCGTGGGTTGCTGCAATCCCGCCAGGATTTTCAGCATGGTAGATTTTCCGGCACCGTTTTTTCCGACCAGTGCGATGCGGTCTTTCTTGTTGATAACAAACGATACATCTTCAAACAGGGGAGTTGTTCCAAACTCCACCTTCAATCCTTCTATTGAAATCATGCGAATCTATTCTTCTACATTACAAAGTGTCGGCAAAGTTACAACTTTCCGCGCACAGCAATGACAGACAAGCTGTTAATTTTTCAAAGCGTCGGACATTCCTTCTGCCTTACGCTGCAAATACAACTGGTAGGAATTGACCACATTGTGCCATACACTGTAGAAACCGGCAGCTACTGCCGTCACAGGAGTGAAGAAAGTATAGCCCATCCAAATGGCGAATACGGTGTTTTTCTGTCCCAAAGCCTGTCCGGAACTGATGGAATCGCCATACCTACGCCCGGCTTTCTTTCCAAAATAGAACTGCAGACCACAGCACACCAGGGAAACGACTCCCAATCCGGCCTGATACCAGAAAGACACGTCGCTATGAACGATACTTTTTACCGTCACTCCGATAGCCAGAGTCAGGGCTACGGCCCACAAATAGAATGACAGCTCATGATACTGCGCCACCTTGGCATGCACCTTCGGCAGAAGTACCCGCAGCAGAATAGCCGCCAGAAACGGACAGAGCAACAACGGAAAGACCTTTCCTAAAATCAGGGTAAACGAACTGCCGAAATTCAGTTCCGGATGCGGATGAACCAGCGGAAGCATCAACGGTACCAGAATGGCAGTCAGGATATTAATCAGAATAGTATAGGTGGTCAGATGGGCCGCATCTCCCCCCAGTTTACGGGTGACTACTGCGGCTGCCGTGGCCGTGGGACAAATCAGACAAATCATCGCTCCTTCCACCAGAATGCGGGCCGGAAAATCAGGGAATATCACCAACAGCAATCCCAAGACCACAAAACTGATTCCCTGAATCAGCAGCAAACGCAGGTGCCAGGCACACAGCTTCAAATCGTGCAGACTGATTTTACAGAACGTGAGAAACAGCATCAGGAAAATCAACACCGGCTGTACAATGTCGATGGCACGGGTCACAAACGGTTTGGTCGGGGCAAGAAAAGGAATACTGACATATACAAAATACAGAATGACTCCCATTGCCATGGCGATGGGCAAAGTCCAGTTCTTACAAAAACGCAGAAAATTCATTTTTAATCCACTATGATGAAACAAATCGGGGGAACAGAATAAAAAAAGGATTTGCAAATCCGGCCATCGACAGGCTACGGTTTGCAAATCCTTTGTATGGTCTCATGCTCCTCCTAGGGAAAGAGCATATCTAATGCTTCAATTATTTACAGTTACCAGTGCAACGAGGTTTGATTTGTTTGAAGAAATCATTACCCTTGTTGTCTACCAGGATAAATGCCGGGAAATCTTCTACCTCAATCTTCCAGATAGCTTCCATACCCAGTTCCGGATATTCCACACATTCGATGCTCTTGATATTGTTCTGTGCCAGGATAGCAGCCGGGCCACCGATAGAACCCAAGTAGAAACCACCGTGTTTCTTGCAGGCATCTGTCACAGCCTGGCTACGGTTACCCTTAGCCAACATAATCATAGAACCACCATGACTCTGGAACAGGTCTACATACGGGTCCATACGTCCCGCAGTTGTCGGGCCCATAGAACCGCAAGCCATTCCCTTCGGAGTCTTGGCCGGACCGGCATAATAAATCGGATGATCCTTGATATACTGAGGCAGGTCTTCACCGCGATCCAGACGTTCTTTCAGTTTGGCATGAGCGATATCACGACCTACGATAATCGTACCGTTCAAAGACAGACGGGTAGCTACCGGATACTTATCCAGTTCTGCCAGGATTTCCGGCATCGGACGGTTCAGGTCAATCTTCACGGCATTACCCTCACCTGCCTGACGCAATTCTTCCGGAATCAGTTCGCCCGGATTTGAATCCAGTTTTTCAATCCAGATACCGTCTTTGTTGATTTTGCAACGGATGTTACGGTCGGCAGAGCAAGATACGCCCAGACCAACCGGACAAGAAGCACCGTGACGCGGCAGACGGATGATGCGCACATCGTGTGCATAATATTTACCACCGAACTGTGCACCCAAACCAATGCGATGAGCTTCTTCAAGCACTTGTTTCTCCAGTTCGACATCGCGGAATGCACGACCGTATTCGTTACCAGTAGTAGGCAGTGTGTCATAGAAACGAGTAGAAGCCAGTTTCACTGTCAGCAGGTTCTTTTCAGCAGAAGTACCGCCAATCACGAAAGCGATGTGATAAGGAGGACAAGCAGCTGTACCCAAGGTCTTCATCTTTTCTACCAGGAACGGCACCAGCGTAGCCGGATTCAGGATGGCCTTCGTTTCCTGATACAAATAAGTCTTGTTGGCAGAGCCACCACCCTTTGTGACGCAAAGGAATTCATACTCCATACCCTGAGTAGCTTCAATATCAATCTGAGCCGGCAGGTTGCAACGAGTATTCACCTCTTCGTACATGGTAAGCGGTGCATTCTGAGAATAACGCAGGTTTTCTTCTGTATAAGTTTTGTACACACCCAGAGAAAGCGCTTCTTCATCACAATATCCGGTCCATACCTGCTGTCCTTTTTCACCGTGGATAATTGCCGTACCGGTATCCTGGCAGAAAGGAAGTACGCCCTTGGCTGCTACTTCTGCATTGCGCAGGAAAGTCAAAGCTACATACTTGTCGTTGTCGCTTGCTTCCGGGTCAGTCAGAATCTTTGCGACCTGTTCGTTGTGAGAGCGGCGCAACATGAAAGAAACGTCGCGGAAAGCCGCATTGGCCATCGCTGTCAAACCTTCCTTTTCGATTTTCAGGATGGGTTTTCCTTCAAACTCGCTTACAGATACATAATCTTTGGTAAGCAAATAGTATTCAGTCGTATCTTTACCACGTTCAAACATTGGCTGATACTTGAATTCGGGTGTTGCCATATTACATTAAATTAATTGTTAGTTATTGTGGACACAAAGTTACAAAGTATTATCGAAATTTTTCCTTAATTCATCCAAAAAGTTATCGGCAATCCATTTTACTCTTCCAGGGCACGAAGCAAATCTTTCTGCAGCACGTCTACTCCCGGGAAACCTACATAGCGTGCCTGCAATTTTCCGTCATGGCTGATAATCAGATAAGCAGGAATACCAGTCACCCCATACGCATTACAGAGGTATTTCCATTGCGCATCCGTCAACCGGTAATGCACCCCTGTCATCTTGGAAAGGCTAGACTTCCAGATATTCTCCGGCGAAGAAGGGCCGGTCAGATAAATATACACAATGTCTTTGGAAGACAAACCTCTTTTCAGAGGGACCATGGCCTGCATGCTTTTCCGGCACGGACCGCACCAGGTAGCCCAAAAATCCACCAGAATAGCCCGGCCTTTATGGGGTGCGATAATCCGCGGAAGGATATCAGCTCCTTCCACCTGCGTAGCCAGCGAAGCAATTACGGCTTCCTTGGTGGATTCCATCCGTGCCGCATTCAGTTGCAAAGCCTGTGCAACCGCTTCCACATACGTGCAAATCTCCGGAAACTCTACTGTTTTGAGTATCTTCCTGTCATCCGAAGTCAAGGAAGAAGCAGCAAGCAAGTGCTCACACACCGGTCTGACTTTATCAAAATCAGCTTTTAACTTTGCTGCAATTTCCGGTTGCTCCATCAACCCTTTTTCTACACTCTGATAGGCTTCCAAGGCTGATTTACTTCCACAAGACAATTCCCGGTTGATAGTTTCGGCCGTTCCATCAAACCAAGCCTTTTCCTTTTTCTCATACTGTTTTCCCTGCAAATGAGAGGCCGACATACTCAGACGAGGCAGGTTGACATAGACAGTCAGTTCCTCTCCAGGAACCAGGAAAAGGGGTAAAGTGGCCCCGTTCAGCCTCAATGAAGTCAGTGTGGGCTGTAACAAATCTGTTTCCAGATGAAAGAAACCATCCTGACGGACTTTCACCGGCACATTCCACTCTTTCGGGAAAAGGCCATCGTTGTACACCAGTTCCGGATACAGAGACATTTTTGCTTCATATCCCAAAAGGTATCCGTTCACCACAGCCTTGCCAGCCGACAATCCTGGTTCGGGTAATTCATTCTGGCGGACCGGATTTTCCGACGTCAGAAAGTTCGGCACATATACATAGGGTTCTTTCCGGCTCAACTGAATACCAAAGATGTTCCACCCCATTTCCGGTTCCACGAAATCCACTTCATGCACATCGGATTGCAAAGGAGCAAAGGAAAGAATCACTTCCAGTCTTCCATCCTCACCAATGACTTCCGGTTCTGTCACTCCGTCGAGCGAAATATGCTCTGCCTCACGCAACCGTGCCACTCCTCCATTGCCCCATTTCAGCATGGCTCTGGAAGAGATGACAACCGGAGTGCCAGGCTTGCCATACATCACCGCATCTACCTGTGTCTGCTCATCGGTCAGAATCATCCGCTTAAACTCTATTTCCGTGGTATTCGACAAAACAAAACCGGGATATTCCAACACCTTCTTCCGTCCTGCCTGTACCTGCAAGCTCACAAAGCACAAGCAAAGCAAACATATATATCCGTATATATTCTTCATACACAGGCCCTCCTGTATTTACAACAAATCCTTCACACGTTCTATCAATTCGTTTCCAAGTGCGGTTTTCACCTGAATATGTTCAAGTACAGCCGTCACGAACGGATTACTTTCAAACACGCCCCGCACTTCTTCAAAGTCACGTACTTTTTCCTCACTGCTTCCATCGGCCCCAAACCCGGTCATGGAGGTCAGCGAAAATTCCTTTTTGGCATCCTCATATACCATTTTGTCCAGTCCGACCACTGCTTCCTGCCACTGACGCACAATGGACACAATGTCTGCTGCCGTCACCTTATCTGCCTGCAATCCGTAAAACTCCAACATCTTCTCATAGGCCCACGTCCATTCGTACGTATAATAATGGGCATGCATCTCTGCAAAACGGCTGTGAATCTCATCCACGGAAGTCAACCGTCCGCACTCAACATCTTCCATCAACCGTTCAATCTCACTTTTCGGTGCTATCAGCCCGGAAATGTCCACCCACTCTCCCGTACCGACCGGAGTGTCCGGCAACAACCGCCTCCGGATTTCCTCATCGGAAATAAAATGAATGTTCTCCAGACGCTTGATAACGGAATTGCCTAAAAACTTATGGATGGCCGTTTCATAGAATTTGATTCCCTTGTTTAAGGAAGAATTCTTGATTTTCGCACTCTGATAAGAATAGATTTCCGAAGTCTCTCCCGATACCCGTGCCAACTCCTTCAGAATTCGGCGTCCCGTCATCATCTTCTGAATGGTATACGGGCTCAACAGGTTGTAATTAATCTGGTCCAACCGGTTCGGGTCCTTCCGCCTGTCACGTTTGGGCCATTTCTGCGCATCGCGAATGGTACCCACACTCCGCAAATTAACCCCCGGCACCAGATACGTGGTATTTTTCTCCTCTATCAGATAAGAAAAAGGCAGATTGGAAGTGTCCGGATGCGTCACATGGCGCCCCATCACCAATGAAAAGGCACCGATACGGGCCGGCCATAAAACATAAGAATCAGAGGTCGTCTTCGCCCCCCGTTCCAGCGTTCCCTGATGAATCGGCCCCAGCTTGTACATGTGATTGCTTTGATTCGAGCCCGACCCCGCATTCATGAACGAGAACATACCCGCAATCAATAAAGTCGATTTATGGTGTGTCACCGTGAAAGGTCCCGCGAAAATGGCACAAGCCTCTCCGTTCTCTTCCTGACAATTGCTGAAGAACAACGAATCGGAAGCCGAATACGTGTGTTCCAAATGACATGCCTGCCCCACGAAGCAACGGGTCAGCATGGTGCCGTCTTCCACGTGAGAGCCACTTGAAATGATGAAATCATCACACACCACTCCGTAACCGATATGTACCGGAGCTGCCTCGTTGCTGTTCACGCTTCCGTTCTTCAGGCGCCCAGCCCCTTCCACCTGACAATAATCGCCAATCCGCACATTCTTGATGTAACCCGCATTGACAATCGTGACATGATGTCCAATCGTCCCTGTCTCCGAAGCATGCTCTTCTGCATAGGCCTCGATAATCTGCCGCATTTTCTCAATCAGCACCGGACGATGGCGGTAAAGTGCCATGATATAGGCCTGATGAGCCGACAGACGGTCGTGTATGATTACCTCACGTCCTCCCGTTTCATTCAAGACCGAAACCTCCACTCCATTTCCGAAACGGCTCCGGCAATCGACCAAAATAATATCTACGTTTTCGATAAACGTATCCTGTCCGATTTCGTAATTGGCAATATAATTCTTGACGTTTTCAATGTAACAATTATCCCCCACCGACACATTGTGCAGAGTGGCATAATACAATCCAGAATGCTTGGCTATCCCGCCTGCCAGCGTAAACTCTTTTTCAAAGACTCCCAGCCGTATCTTTCCCGAAAAGCGGGTATGATGGATATGGTCTGTACGGAAGCCCTCGGCCACCTCTACGCTTTTCCAGTCGGAAGCCACACAATGCTGTGCCTCCAGCCGCGCAATCTCTTCTTGTGCCAGTGAACGATAGTGTTGTGTCATTTTTTATCTATTTGGTCGGTTATTCTTCGTCGTAGGTCTGATACAGAAAATCATTGTAAGGATATTTCTGTACATGCAGTTCCCTTACCTTTTTATATAAGAGGTCGCGGAACTGTTCGATATTGGTCTTCTCCCGGGCGGAAATGAAGATACAGTTATCGTTCAATTTCGCCATCCAGGTATGCATCAGTTCCTCCAAGGTGATATTCTCCTTTGTCTTCGGAGTCAGGTCATCTTCCGCCTTCTCCACGTATGTATAGGCATCTACCTTATTAAATACAATCATGCTCGGTTTTCCGCCTGCTCCCAAATCGGCAATGGTCTTTTCCACCACCTGAATCTGCTCTTCAAAATCCGGATGAGAGATGTCTACCACATGTACCAGCAAATCGGCCTCGCGTACTTCGTCCAACGTCGACTTGAACGAATCGACCAAGTCGGTCGGCAATTTCCGGATAAACCCTACCGTATCAGACAACAGGAAAGGCAGATTCTCGATAATCACCTTGCGCACTGTGGTGTCCAGCGTGGCAAACAGCTTGTTTTCCGCAAACACATCACTCTTTGCCAGCAGATTCATCAGCGTCGATTTTCCCACATTGGTATATCCCACCAACGCCACACGAATCAAGCGCCCGCGATTCTTGCGCTGAGTGGATTTCTGCGTATCAATCTCAGCCAGACGCTGCTTCAGCAAGGCCATACGGTTCAAGATGATACGACGGTCCATTTCCAGCTGGGTTTCACCCGGACCACGCAAACCCACGGAACCTTTACCACCTCCGGCACCGGAACCACCACCCTGCCGTTCCAAGTGTGTCCACAAACGCTGCAAGCGGGGAAGCATGTACTTGTATTGCGCCAGCTCCACCTGCGTTTTGGCATTGGCCGTCTGTGCCCGCATGGCAAAAATATCCAAGATTAATGAAGTTCGGTCGAGTATTTTGACTTTCAGCTCATTTTCAATGTTACGGATTTGCTTCGCCGAGAGTTCATCATCGAAAATCACCATTCCGATTTCAGTCTCCTCACTTTCGTTCTGAACAGCCAAATATTCTTTGATTTCCTGCAATTTACCCTTCCCTACATACGTCACAGAGTTGGGGGTATCCAGCTTTTGGGTGAAGCGTTTCACCACCTCCGCCCCAGCCGTCTCTGCCAGGAAAGCCAGTTCATCCAGGTATTCATTGGTCTTACGTTCATTCTGAGTCTGGGTTATCAAACCCACCAACGCAGCCTTTTCGGTCTGCGCGTCCGATATCACAAATTCCTTCATTCAGTGTAAATCTAATTTCTATATGTCGCAAATATACAGAAAAAGAGCGCATCTCCTTTCAGATGCGCTCTTTTATTTTTACCAACCACAATCATCCTGCGGTTATTTACGCTGTATCGTAACTTCCGTGCTAGCCTTGGCACTTGGAGACAGACGAGTACCTTCTTTAAAAGTCAGTACTGCTGTATATTTCTTCTCCTTCCATTGACCTGACGGCACAAAACTCATTTCCACATAAGCCGCCGGTTCTCCGTCTTTAAAGGTCACTTCCGGTGTCTGAAGTTTCAGCACGTTCTCCGCAACCGCCTTCGCGTCAAGCATCACTTCCACTTTGGCCTCACCAGTTCTGCCGGAGCGATAAACCGGTATTTTCACCACACCGGCATTCCCGGCCTCTACTTCCATCACTTGTTTGGCATTTACAAAAGAAAATGCCATTTCACGTTCTGCATACACGGCTCCTTCCGCATCTTTGTTGCACGAAGCAGCCACACCCGATAATAAAACCGCAATCGCGAGTATATAATTCTTCATCTCATTTCCATTAAAATTATCGAACAATAGGATTGTTATCCGAGCTGCTGATATGCTCGTTTCCGTCAATCTCCGACTGAGGTAAGGGGAATATGAAGAGCGGAGAAGCCACTCCCGTATTCTTCGTCTGCACAGTTTCCGAATGATTGGAGCCCTCATACTTCCGGTTATACCCCAACGCCAGACGCTGCAAGTCGAAGATTCTTCCTGCTTCACCCCACAATTCCACACGACGCTGCAACAGGATTTCCTCCATCAACGTAGTAACAGGAGCATTCGTATTTGAATTATAGGCTTCCGAGTTTGTACGTTCTGACAGAATTTCCTCATATTTTGCATCCCGAAGCATTCCCAGCCGCTTGATGGTAGCCCGAGCCAAATCAAACTCCTTCAGATGACATTCCGCCTCTGCCTGAATCAACACCATTTCCTCCGCACGCATCAGCAGATAGTCGCCAGTCCAGATGGTATAATCAGCCATCTTAAATTTCAATTGGCAATAACTTACCTTGGAATTACCCTTCTCCTCTTTTTCCAGTTTTCCCCGGAACCATTTCATCTTACGCTCATCCGTATCCGACAACAGGTTATACAATCCGGAACTGATACACTGGCGGGCCTTGGAGCCATACATACCTTTTGCATCCGCATCCATGTGAGAGAAGAATCCGGCATAACCCGAAGTCTGGTCTTTCGAAATCTCCAGTCCCCACATCACATCATCCACTTTCACACTGTTGTTTCCACCCAAGGCATCGACCTTAACCAACGAAAGCCCGGGTTTCGTCAGGGCCTCTTTCGCCGCTTCCGCCGCTTCCTTATACTTATGCTGCACTAAGAAAGCACGTGCCTGGAAACCCTTGGCCACATAATAATCAATGTGAGAGATGTGCGACTGTTCCAGTCCTTTCAAACGATTGACAGCCTCGGCCAAATCCGAATTAATCTGGTCGTACACTCCCTGTACCGTACCACGTGGTTTTCCTTCCGTTCCGGCTACCGTAGGCTCCGTATAAAGAGGTACTCCCGGTGCATTCTCATGCCCTGCATAAGTCTGCTGGTACAATTGAATCAGATAAAAATAGCAATAAGCCCGGAAGGCATACGCCTGCCCCATCAGACTATTCACCAATTCAGGGTCTCCGTCCAGCTTTCCGTCGTTTGCCAGAATATAATTCAGGTTACTGATAATCGTATAATAAAAATTCCACACCGAATAAGAACGTCCGGCTTTTCCGGCATAATCTCCGTGTACGTTCAGACGATAATCCTCATAAAACCATCCCTGCCCCTGTTCGTTCATCAAATGATCCTCTGCCATCAAATCGGCAAATAACTGGATAGCTGTCTGTCCACAGTTCTGTGTACCCCAGCCTGAACTCCATCCGGCTGTGTATAAAAAACGATATGCACCATTAATCGCGGCTTCCGCATGCTCCGCGTTCTCAAAAACCTGCGTTCCAGACACAGAGTTGGTAGGCTGTGTTTCCAGTTCATCCGAGCAGGAAGCCAACAAACCGGCTCCTGCGAATGCCAGCCCGCATAAAAAATATTTATTGATTTTCATTGTTTTCTTTTTCGTTAGAATGTTACGTCAATACCAAATGATACAGTTCGCACCGGCACATAGCCAAAGCTCGTACCTCCACTGAAATTGTGCTGAGGATTCATCCCCTTCAGGCAGTTGAACAACACTACATTATCTGCCGTAGCCGAAAGGCGCAAACGGTTCATACCCCATTTCTGAATCAGTTTCTCCGGGAAAGTATATCCCAGTGAGATATTCTTGATGGCCAGATAAGAAGCGTCAATCAAGTCGTTGTTGGTCGTAATATAACTCTTGCCAATCTCGATACGAGGAATGTCGGTAATGTCGCCGGGCTGTTTCCAGGCACGTTCCAAGTGCTTGCTCTTTGCCTGTCCCACATAATTTCCATACATCAGAGTTCTGTACACTCCATCCAATACCTTACCTCCGATAGAATACGTACAGAGCACAGCCAAATCGAAGTTCTTGTATCGGAATTCATTGTTGAAAGAACCATACAAGTCCGGAATACGGCTGCCCTGGATTTCCTTGCAGTTGGTAGCCTTCGACGCATCGCTCGAAATATATTTCTCACCTCTTACACCGTCTTTATCCGTATCCCACACCCAGTACAACTGTTCACCTGTAGCCGGATCCACTCCTGCCGCAGTAGCCGTATAGAAAGAATTGATGGTCTCACCTTCACGGATAATATAACTTCCATTGATAATTTCCGGTTTATCGGCCAGCTGTAACACCTCATTCTTCACGGTCGAGCCCATCAGGGTAAGTCGCCATCCGAAGTTCGGTTGCTGGAAGATATCAGTGGCAATGCTCACATCCCATCCGCGGTTACGCATGCTGCCGATATTCTTGTTGTATCCGTCAAATCCAAGCGAAGTAGCCATTGGGAAAGACATCAGCATGTCCGAAGTTTTCCGCTGGTACCATTCCACACTGAAGCTCACACGGTCGAACAAACGGCCTTCCACACCCACATTCAGGTTACCGTTCTTTTCCCACTTCAGCCCCTTATTTTCCAAAGAAGACAACGCGGCACCGTTCATCGTATTGTTCGGGTAGCTCAGGCTATAGAAAGACTGCCATGCATAATAAATGTCATAACCACCAGAATCGAGCAAACGGTCATTTCCCTGCACACCGTAGCTAGCCTTCACCGACAGGTTGTTCACCCATCTCAAGTCTTTCATGAACTCCTCCTGCGAAATCCGCCAGTTCGCACCTACTGACCAGAAATTACCCCAGCGGCTGTCCTTGTAAAAACGAGACGATCCGTCTGTTCGGAAGCTGGCCGAAAAATAATACTTATCCGCATAATCATAAGACAGGCGCGACAAAACCGATTCCACTGAATAATTATGGCTATAAGAATCCGTATCCACTACTGTAGTGGCTGCAGCCAGTTCATACAATCCGCCGAAAGGGAAACCGGTTTTCTGACCTGACAAGTAAGAATAGGTGTATTTATAAAATTCATGCCCCACCAATGCCGCCACATGATGCTTGCCAAACCAACGGTCATAATTCAGCAGCTGGTTCAAGGTGTAACTGAAAGAACGGGAAGCACTCTTGGTCAGACGTCCTTTCACGGAAGTCGCATTACCGTTATAAGGATTGTAGTAAGTCATATTATCCCGGTTAATCAAATCGAATCCATAATTCACCGAGAATTTCAATCCCTGCAAAGGCCCCTCTTTCAGGTTACCTAATTCCATATACATACGGGCACTCAAGTTATCGCTCGTAGTAGAATATTTGTCATCATACAAGGTCGCAATGGTATTCCAGTCCGCATTCGCACCCGCCGGACGGTTTGCTCCATAGTCAAACACCGGATTACCACTCTTGTCTAACACGGTTTTTCCATCCGCATCTTTCTCGTACACAGGGAAAATTGGCGCCATCAGCTGAGCCGTATACCACACATTGGAATTTCCCGATGAGTTTTCCACTGCCGTATTATTTTCATTGCGCGAATAGCTGGCATTCATTCCGGCTTTCAACCAGTTTGTCACATCCGAATCAATGTTCATACGGCCATTGTAACGAGAAAACTGGGTAGTCTTCAACAAACCTTTCTCATTCAAGTATCCCAATGAAAACATATACTTTGTCTTCTCATTTCCTCCAGAAAAAGAAGCATTATACTCCTGACGCAAAGGATTGTTCACCATCGCCTCGTTCATCCAGTCTTCTGAATATTTCAGGCGGGCGTCGCTTCGTACCTTGCCAGTGGCAGGATCAATCAGTTCCGTAATAGAATAATTAAAAGGATTATACTGTTCATTCAGACCAAAAATAGCAGTAGAACCTGCCTTCATAGCTTCCAATGCCGCAACTCCAGCTTCCGCCGGCGAAAGGCCATTGTTATAAATCTGATTGTTTTTGTACGACTGGAAAATAGTCTCCAGATACCCCGCCTCATCCATTGTTTCATAACGGGGAATGGAACGGGACGCCACGCCCCAGTTCGCCTTCAGATTGACATTCACCTTGCCCGACTTTCCTTTCTTCGTTGTAATCATCACTACGCCGTTTGCTCCGCGTGAACCATACAACGCACCTGCCGAGGCATCCTTCAATACCGTCATCGATTCAATGTCATTCGGGTTGATGGAAACCACATCTCCATCATAAGGCACGCCATCTACCACATACAAAGGGCTTTGAGCCGAGTTGATAGAACCATAACCGCGTACCACGACCGAAACTCCCGAACCCGGCTGTCCAGATCCGGAAGTGGTCTGCACACCGGCCACCAGTCCATCCAAAGCCTTCGTGACATTGGCTACCGGTCTTGACGTGATTTTGTCGGCCTTAACCACCGACGCCGAACCGGTAAACGACTCCTTCTTGGCTGTACCATACGCCACAACCATTACTTCATCCAGCTGCTTGGCATCCGACTTCAGCACTACATTTACCACCGATTTCACAGGCACTTCCTGGCTCTGCAAACCGATAAAAGAAACCACCAGAACTTTTGCCGAGGCCGGCACTCCGGTAATTGTAAAATTTCCGTCGATATCGGTCACTGTCCCTACAGTCGTACCCTTTACCAATACCGATGCGCCCACTACCGGCAGTCCGTCTTCATCGGACGTCACATTACCGGTCACTTGAGAAATCTGGGCATTAGACAGACCAATCCCTATCAGGAGAAAGGTCACGAACCACGTGATTTTTTTCTTCATAAAATCTCTCTTTAGTTTAGTTAAGTTAAACAAGTATGTTTTCACAAACGGGTTGCTAAAATAATAAACCAAAGAGAATAAGGCAAACAGAGGGTATTCTTACACTTATTCCACAGGCTGGAGATGAAACAATATTAAAAAGAGATAAATAAATGATTCTTAACGACTTGTATATATTTACCTATATTTATACAAAACGAATATAAATAGAATAAAATTGCATATATTTTGCATTATTAACAAGAAGTTTCAGAAAAATAGACCATATTTTAATAAAATCAAGACAAAAAAAGAGGTATATCCATCAAAAGATATACCTCCTTCTCAATATTAGTCTATCCTACGAATTAAACTGAAGGTTGCGGAGCTGCCGGATTATTGTCGGCTTCCGTAATACCCTTGTTAGTTTCCATTTCACATTGTGGAATACGATAAATCATAATCTGAGACTCTGGCTCCAAATTGAACTGAACAATAGCCGCATAGTTTGTTCCTTTACGAATAATAGGTTTCTTGAGACGCAAAATATCAAATAGAGCAAAGCCTTCACCCCATAACTCCATACGACGCTGCAACCAGATTTCATCCTGCATAGCTTCTGCAGAAGAAGCGTTGCATACATATGACGGATTACGATAAGTTTTCACGAAATTCTCCAATGTCTGTTTGGCCGTAGGCAGGTCTCCAGACATTGCTTCACCTTCCGCCTTGATCAGATACATTTCTTCCACACGCATCAGTGGCCAGTCTTGTGAGTTAGTGGTATTACCCATTACATCCTGATACGGACCAAATTTCACATTGGTATAAGGAGCCAAACCAAAATAATCAATCACAGGAATACCTCCCACCGTTTTATTGTCCACCAAAGTAGAAGTTGTATCCGGAGAAATAAACCACTGTTTGCGGATATCTGTAGCAGGAATCTGATCATACAATGCAGAGCTTACATAACGGAAAGAACCCGTCAGTGTAGTATAACCGTTTCCAGTCAGTGAACACAAGTGAGAAGGCCAGTTGATAATACCTGTGGTAACCACATCATTATCTGGAGTAATCAGCACTCCCCACAACCAAGAATCGGCAGAAGCTGAATTGAATGTCGGACTAGACACTTCACTGAGCGACTGAGGTGTTCCACCTTCAATGGCTTTTGCTGCATCCTTCGCCGCCTCTGCCCAATTCTGCATCAACAAGTTTGCACGAGCTCGCAAACCATAGGCCGTAGCTTCATCTATTTTATCCTTTGATGAACCATTGTCATAACCAGCCAACAAAGTAACCGCCTCATTCAAATCTTTCATAATCTGGTCATAAACCTGCTGAACTGTAGCACGAGGATTGTTCTGCATCTCCTCTTCTGTCATATCCTCAGTAATGATAGGCACACACAATGCATCTTCATGCCCTTTATAAGTAAACTGATAAATCTGAGCCAAATTCATTAAATCGTATGCACGAGCCGCCAAGGCCTGCCCACGATAAACCAACATGGTTTCATCTTTCGTACCTTCCGTCAGCACAAGCACATCATTGGCAGTTTTCATGTGATTATAGAAAGTTTTCCAAATCAATTCATCTCCTGCACTTGTATAAAGACGGTCTGAGTAATTCTGCGCCGTTGCAAACCAGTTATAACCTGAAGTCGTACAAGGCATATCCTGTCCACCCTGTTCCAGGAACTGACTTACAGCAGCTACTCCATAGTCATTATGATAGGTAGTAGCATCATCTGAAATTGTACCGAATGTATTCAATTTCGCAGCCATCGCATTGACACCTGCCACAACCATATTCGGACGCTTACTTATAATCTCCTCGTTCTGCCCATCTCCTACATACTGGCCTTCCGGAAGCTTATCCAGGTCACAGGAAGCCAGACATAAGGCAGCACCTACGAATACCAAATATTTATTTGTCTTTTTCATACGTTCTAAAACATTTAATAAATTAGAAAATCAATGAGATACCACCGGAAATTGTACGAATCGGTGAGTACACATTATCCGCAGCTACATAACCCTGACGTGGATCGAGACCTTTACGGGCAGTCAGTAAAGCTACATTATCTGCTACGAAATACAAACGGATACCATCAATCTTAATCTTACGAGTCAAAGACTTCGGTAACGTATAACCAAACGTAATATTCTGCAAGCTCAAATAATCAGAACTTGTCAACCAACGGTCAGACAGATTGGATGTGTACAAGTCCTGCACATTCATACGCGGAACATCTGTATTCTTGTTTTCCGGAGTCCATGCTCTCAACATATCCACATGCCATGCTGCTCCCTGTGCATCCGTACTCATCAAGCTTTGGTAAGTATAGTCCAAAATACGTCCACCCAACTGATAAGCAAATGCAATAGAGAAATCAAAGCCTTTGAAAGTCAAGCTTGTGCCAAATCCACCATATACTTTCGGCAGGATGTCACCTGTAGCAAAACGGTTAGAAGATGCTTCAGTATAAGATGTGGTTACAGTCTCACCTGCTTCATTCGGTTCCAGCAAAGCCCATTGGCTCTCACCTGTTTCAGGATTCACTCCTGCATACTTCGGCAAATACAACTGGTACATAGATTCACCTTCACGGTAAATACGTGATCCGTCAATCAACTGACCATTCAGTTCAGGAGCCAGCTCCAGCACTTCATTCTTGAAGTGAGTCAGGTTAAAGTTCACATCCCAAGTAAAGTCTTTTGTACTGAAGATATTAGAGTTCAAATCCAATTCCACACCACGGTTGATCATAGAACCGACATTTTCCGGGAAACGAGAATATCCCATAGACGGAGACACCGGCTTAAAGTAAAGCATGTCAGTCGTCTTACGTGAGAAGTACTCTACCGTACCACTCAATTTGCCACCCCAGAAAGTAAAGTCAAAACCGGTATTGAAACTATGAGAAGTTTCCCATGTGATTTCCGGATTACCTTTATAATACAAAGAAGTAGCAAAGTCACTGTTACTGTTGGACAGTGTATATTGGTCCATGTAAGGATAATAGTTACGATACAAACCACCTTCATACATCAGGTTATCGTTACCTTGCAAACCGTAACTAATCTTGAATTTCAACATGTCAATCCAAGTCTGGTCTGCCAGGAAGGATTCCTTGTTCATCAGCCAACCTGCACCGATTGACCAGAAGTTACCCCAACGATTATCCGGATGGAACACTGAAGAAGCATCACGACGATAAGATCCGGAAACAAAGTATTTTCCATCATAATCATACTGCACACGGAACAACCATCCTTCAGTAGCATAATTGTTAGTGTAAGAAGAGTTATTCTGGTTCAAGATACCATTGTTCAGTTCCGGTACATCCGGGTTATAGATTTTTTCGCGTGAACCATACAAATATTGATATTTGTAGTTATAGTTTTCATAACCGGCTAACACATCCAAATTGTGTACATTATTGAATGTCTTGTTATAAGTCAGCAAATATTGCTGGTTCGTACTAAACGTACGCTGAGAAGCTACACTTACAATACCACCTACACCACTGGTTTCTGAATACTGACCATAATATGGATTGACCATATTGGTATAGCGTACGTTATTTGCATCTACACCAATATTGATTTTGGCCTTAATTCCACCCCAGATATCAATATCAGCAAACCATTTGCCACTGATTACATCACCGGCATATCGCATCATATCCAGCATGTAGCTGGCCAGCGGGTTGGCATTCGGAATCACATTGTCACGAGAGAAGTTCGTATCAGAACCGTAGTCATAACGTTTGTATCCTCTTTCATCTATCATGATATTGCCTTCTGCGTCGCGAATATACATCGGATAGATAGCACCCATGATATTGGCTGCATAGAATGCATTGGCATTGGATGAACCTCCTTCTGTATCTTGTTCACGGCTGTCATAATGAGTAAATGACACATTACCTCCCAGTTTCAACCAAGGTTTCACTTGATAATCTGCCTTCAAGCGGGCTGAATAACGTTGGAATCCAGAGTTCGGAACGATACCTTGATCGTCCAAGTAACCGGCAGACATGTAATAGTTCATTTTCTCAGTAGCACCACTGACACTCAGATTGTATTCCTGACGCATGTTGTTTTCAAACAATTCATCACTCCAGTTATCCGGTCTATAATAATATGTACCGTCAGAATAACCCAAAGTAGCGTTTGGATTCAATTTGCCATCCATGCCAATCAACTGTTCTCCATTAGGTACAGTGAAAACCTGATATCCTAAATAAGATGAAGACAACATAGCCTGATTAGCATATTTATTGGCCGCTACCAAATCACCCGCAGCTGCATATCCTTTCAGGTCACCATTGTAAATGGCAGAATAAGCCATTTCATAGAACTTGCCCGGATCCTGTACAGTCTCATAAGAAGGAACTCCACGCTTGTTGACACCCCATTTTGCATCGAATGTCACACGTGCATCCCCTGTTTTACCACGCTTGGTAGTAATCAAAATGACGCCATTTGCACCACGGGCACCATACAATGCATTAGAAGCCGCATCCTTCAATACAGTCATAGACTCGATATCAGAAGAGTTGATAGCAGAGATTTCCCCATCATAAGGCACCCCATCCACTACATACAACGGCGTATTGCTTGCTGAAATAGACCCGATACCACGAATACGTACGGTAGCATCCTTACCCGGCTGACCTGTACTACTTGTAGTCTGTACACCAGCGACCTGACCAGCCAAGGCATTCGTCACATTTGACGTCTGGCGAGAAGTGATCTTTTCATTTTTGATTGTAGATGCAGAACCTGTGAAAGCTGATTTTTTTGCCGTACCGTATGCAACAACCATCACCTCATCAAGTTGTTCTGCATCAGACTTTAACACCACTTTTACCATAGAAGCAATCTTCACTTCCTGTGACTGCATTCCGATGAAGGAAATAACCAAAGTTCCCGCGGAACTTGGTACGTTAGTCAACGTAAAATTACCATCGATATCGGTAACAGTACCTACAGTAGTACCTTTTACCAATACTGATGCGCCCACTACAGGTAAACCGTCTTCTTCAGAAGTAACATTACCAGTTACCTTCGAGATTTGAGCGTTTACCAGACCGATACCTATCATCAGGCAGGTCATTAACAGCATCAATTTTCTTTTCATAAAAATCTCTCTTAAAGTTTAACTTTACATTAATAAAAATTCATTCACTCTAACAGGGGGCAAAAATAATGATATATTTTTTAATATTTATACCTTTTTCAAGAAAAATCAGCCAAAAGGTTGCTTTTTAACACTTTTCTGAGGGAGTTCTGTGCAAAAGTATGTTTTTAGAAAGTAATTGATATGCTTTTTTTGTCTTTACACTTTTTTGCCATAATGAAATATAAATCTTTTCCATAAACAGTTTCTTTCTTCTAATTTAAATCGAACAGGCATAAATACGTTATAGACTTTCTCTAAATGCATATTATTTGCATATTCTTTTAAAAATCATATATTATGAACAAAATCCATTTTCGATTAGTGTACAATCGCAAAAAGAAGTTAAACAAGTATGGCGAAGCCCTTATTCAAGTGGAAGTATATCAAAACCGTAAAAAGATTTACATTTCGACAGGAATATACGTAAATCCACAACAATGGGACACTTCACGCAATAAAATCATCCACCATCCACATGCGGAAGAGCTGAATAGAATGTTGGAAGAATTTATACTGGAATTACAATGGGAAGAATTGAAATACTGGAAACGTGGCATTCCTATCAGCCTATCTGTTTTTCGAAAGTTAAAAGTGCATTCGGATACCGGGAAAATGACATTTTTACACTTTGGTAGAAACTGGGTAGAACAATCGTCGCGCAAAGAAAACACAAAAAAGAATTTGCTAACTACACTCGATTTACTCAATCACTTCCATCCTTCCATCGGTTTTGAAGATATCACTTACTCGTTTCTTCAGGATTTTGAAAATTTCATGCATCAGAAATTTTATGAAACGAATACCATAGCCAAACACATGAGACAATTAAGGACTTTTGTCAATGAAGCCATAAAGAGAGGCTATATGATGGCTGAAAATTATCCATTCAGAAATTATCAAATAAAAACAATACAAAGTAAACATACATTTTTGTTGCCCGAAGAAATCCGGAAGTTGGAGCAGTTGAATTTATCATCTTCTTCCGAGTCTTTGACACATAGTTTGAAAGCATTTTTGTTTTGTTGTTATACAGGAGTCCGCTATTCTGATTTTATACGCCTTAACGAGAAAAATATAGTAAAGCTGAAAGGAGGAAAATGGCTCATGTTTAAAACGGTAAAGACAGATACGGAAGTAAGTATTCCATTATATCTGTTATTTCAAGGAAAAGCGCTTCTTCTTTTACAAGAATATAAGCAGGATTTAAATTCTTTTTTTCGTTTGAAATCGAATTCATCAGTCAATAAAGATTTGAAGAAAATAGGTATAATGGCCCAAATAGACAAACATTTTTCATTTCATACAGCCCGTCACACCAATGCTACGCTTCTGATATATAATGGAGCACAAATAACTACAGTACAAAAGCTGTTAGGTCACCAAAGCGTGAAAACCACCCAAGGTTACAGTGAGATATTTTCCGGTACAATCATCAAAGACTTGAAGAAATGCAAATTCTAGGGTCCCTTAAATATAAAATTATATCAAGGAGATAGGCAAACGTGAAAAAACATAGGCAGTTATAAAATAACACCTTGTTACGTTTTATGTTTTCCGAGGCAGAAACGTATGTTTTCCTATAGGGAAACGTACGTTTTCGCACTGGGAAACATACGTTTTCCACATACGAAACATAGAATATGGCAAACAAGTTAATAATTAATGCCGTTAGATTTCTATTTCTATCAGTAAAAATGTGGTAGAAAACTTATGCCATTTTCACCATTATGAATGGTTTTGAAGAAGCTATATACAAACCAGCGATTTTTCAACGCGTTGTTTACCAGTTATTTACATGCGACTTTAGTTCCGCGGGAACTTTGGTCATTTCCTTCATCGGAATGCAGTCACAGGAAGTGAAGGTACAACCGGTGGTTAAAGTAGTTTTGAAATCTGATGCTGAACAGCTTGATGAAGTAGTTGTAACTGCAATGGGTATCAAGCGTGACCGTAAGGCGTTGGGTTATGCAGCACAGGATTTAAAATCTGATGAATTAAGTAAAAGTGGTACAACTTCATTGGCCAATGCCATACAAGGAAAATTGACTGGAGTCGAAGTTCGCCAGTCTTCTGGTGCACCGGGAGCTTCTTCACAAATTATTATCCGTGGGGCCCGTTCGTTCGATGGAAACAACCAGCCTCTGTATGTGATTGATGGTATGCCGATTAATACCTCTGCCGACTTCGATACCGGAAGCTCTGTAACTGGTGCGAACTATGCCGACCGTAGCATTGATATCAATCCTGAAGATATTGAAACTATTAACGTACTTAAAGGGCAGGCTGCTTCTGCCTTGTACGGTATCCGTGCTTCCAACGGTGTGATTGTAATTACAACCAAACGTGGGGCAAAAAACAATCTGAACAAACCAGCTGTCACTATCTCTACAAACTTGAGTGCACAACGGGTGTCAAGAAAGTTTGAACGTCAGACTGTGTATGCACAGGGAGATAACATCAGTGCATATAATCCTTCCTCCTCCAGCACATGGGGACCTAAAATCAGTGATTTGCCTAATGACCCGGTTTATGGAGGTAACACCAATAACAGTTATACCGCTGAATATGGCATGCACGAAGGCCAATATTATAATACTCAGCGTGCCAAAGCAGGATTGGACGGTTGGACTACTCCTCAAATTTATGACAATGTTGGTGATTTCTTGGGTACAGGTTTTACTGAAAATACTAACGTGAACATATCTCAAAGCCTTAATGGAGTGAACTATTCGTTTGGCTTGAACAACTCTTATCAGAACGGTATTATTCCGTCTACTGGAATGAACCGTTGGGGCGCAAGAGGATTGGTTGACTGGAAAATCAATGAGGAATGGAATACGGGTTTTTCTGCAAACTATTCTTCTACAAAGATTACTTCTGCACCAGGTGCCAACGACGGTATCATGAACGTAGTTTATTCAGCTCCGGCAGAATATGACCTGAAAGGTATTCCAACCCATGTTCCGGGAGATGTTACTAATCAGGTATTGTTCCGTTCTACTTCTTTCGTGAACCCTTACTGGTGGGCAGACAACAACGAATACTTGCAGCATACGAACCGTGTGTTTGGAAATGCTTATCTTGAATACCAGCCTAAATTGAACTGGGGAGATGAATTTACATTGAAGTTCCGTGAACAGGCCGGTTTGGACATCTGGACATCCAACTATTCGGATGTACGAGAAATGGGTTCAACCACAGCTTTAACCGGAGGTGATATTGAAAATTATGGTTCTCAGCACAACGTATTCAATAACTTGTTTACCATCAATTTTGACGGACGGTTCGGAAATGAAGACGAATGGGGCTTGAATATCATCTTAGGTAATGAATTCAATGATGAGAATATCCGTACATGGGACTATTATGCAAGTAATTTCAATTTCCCTGGGTTTACCACTATCGGGAATGCTACCAACCTGGCTTCTGCCAGTGAATATACCAGACGGGAACGTACGGTCGGTTTCTTTGGAAGTGCATCTGTATCATGGAAAGACCAGCTGTATCTGACCGTTACCGGACGTAATGACTATGTATCCACAATGCCTAGAGGTAGCCGTAGCTTCTTCTATCCTTCTGTATCTTTGGGATGGGAATTCACCAAACTGCCTTTCCTTGAAGGTAACAGCGTAATCAACTATGGTAAATTAAGAGGTTCATTTGCACAAGTCGGTCAGGCCGGAAATTATTACAATAATTTCTATTATACCCCGTCTTATGGTGGAGGTTTCTTAGCCTATACTCCGGTGTCTTATCCTCTTCCAAGCGGTGTTTCATCATACGTTCCCTATTATGTGGTCTATGATGAAAACCTCAAGCCACAGAATACGGTCAACTATGAAGCCGGTATTGACTTACATCTGTTCAACAGTAGAATCAAAATGGAATATACATATAGTTTGCAGAATGTAAAAGACCAGATATTCTCTGTACCGACAGATGGTACTATAGGTTATCAGTATATGATGACTAATGCAGGAAAAATGCGTACACATGCACATGAATTCTCAATCAATGCAGCCATCCTGCAGAGTAAAGATTATGATTTGAACTTAGGTATCAACTTCACTCGGATTGTAAATAAAGTGGTTGAACTGGCTCCGGGTGTGGAATCAATCATGTTGGGTGGCTTTGTAGAACCGCAGATCAGAGCTCAGGCAGGATGTACATATCCTAATATCTATGGCGCAGCATTCAAACGCGACAGCGAAGGAAACCTGCTTTTGTTAAACGGTCTGCCACAGGCTACAGGAGACAGCCAGAACTTGGGCAACTGTTCACCAGACTTCACCACAGGTATCACTTTCGGCGGACGCTACAAACGTCTTTCTTTGGAGACCACATGGAGCTGGCAGCAAGGTGGTAAGATGTATCATGGCACGAACATGACACTGAATTATTTCGGTGCTACCAAGGAATCTCTTGACTATCATGAAGGAACGATGGTAGCTGAAGGAGTTGATGAAGCTACGGGAGAAAAGAATACGGTTGAAGTCAGCAAACAGGCCTACTATCAGGCGTACTATAATATCTCAGAATCAGGTATATATGATACTAGCTTCGTGAAATTACGCGACGTTACATTAACATATCAATTGCCTAAAATGGGAATATTCGATATCTCAGTGTATGGATTTGCCCGTAACATTCTGGTATGGGCTAAGTTACCAAACTTCGACCCAGAATCATCACAGGGTAATAATAACATGAGTGGATATTTTGAACGTTTCTCTGTGCCTAATACTTCAAGCTTTGGCGGTGGACTTACTATTAAATTCTAAAATAAATACGATTCAAATATGAAGAAATATATATTATCCGTTTTGTCTGTTGCATTTCTCGGACTGACATCTTGTACCGAGGATATAATGGACGATATCAACAAAGATAATCAGCATCCTGCTCCTGAAAACGTGTCAGCCGCGCTTCAGTTGACAGATGCAATCATGGCCACAGGTTTCAGCACCGTTTCTGGAGATTATGCTTTTTATCTCTCTTCTCTCAATGAGCAAGAAATTGGAATTGGAAACAATCAGCTGATGAGAGCTGAACTACGTAACTCCTCTGAATGGGCTGCGTCTACAACCTTTAACAATGTCTGGAATGCTACCTACGGGAACCTGATGAACATTCGTCAGATGATTGATAAAATCAACACCGGAACCCAAGGTAATGCCGGCAAATATGACTTGCTAGGTATGGCACAAGTTCTGGAAGCCTTGAATTTTGGAGTATTGACAGATATGCATGGAGATATTCCTTATAGCGAGGCTTTGCTGGGGCAAGAAAATCTCCAGCCTAAACTGGATGCACAAAAGGATGTGTATGCCGGCATATTGAAAACCTTGGACGATGCCATCGGAAACCTTGAAAAAGGAAAAGATTTAAAGTCTGCCGGAAATCAAGACATTGCGTTTAAAAACGATAATGAACAGTGGATGGCCACAGCATACGCTTTAAAGGCCCGCTATTTAATTCATCAATTGGCTGTAACCGAAGATAGGAATGCACTGTTAACAGAGGTGAAAGCTGCGGCTGGGAAGGCTGTCGAACTGGGTTTCAAAGGATTCATGATTAAAGAATTCAACGGTGTTACCTGTGATAATCCTTGGAGCGCTTATTTGTGGAGCAGATATTACATTGCTTCTTCAAAAACCGTTACGGATTTAATGGGTAGTGACGATCCTCGTTTTAGTTATTACACTTATGAAACAGGAGAATCATATACTCCTGGAGATGAAACTGTCGCACAAGTTGCCGACGGAAGTCTGGCTTTCCCGGAATGGTATGATTTAGGTACTCAACCTCTTCATCTGTTCAGTGTGTCTGAATTATATTTCATCTTGGCTGAAGCTAAATTACGCCTGAATGAAGATGCTACCAATGAATTCCAAAAGGCTGTAACCGCTTCTATCAGTGAAATATTAGGATGGTGTGGAGATGATAGCGATGTCAGTGCTTACGTGAATTCACTGGGAACGCCGACGCTCAAGACGCTTTTTGAACAAAAGTACATTGCTCAATGTGCAGACGAGCAAGTGGAAACTTACAATGATTTACGCCGTCTGAAAGCAATGGGAGAAAGTTATGTAGTCCTGACCAATCCTTACAACACACAAGGAGGGGTAAATCGTTATCCGGAACGCTTGCCATACGGTAACAGTAGTGTATTGAGCAATCCAAACGTAAGTAGTGCATACGGAGATGGGTATTACATCTACTCTGAAAAAACATGGATAAACGGTGGCAAATAAAACATGATTTTGCTGGATATTTTATCCTTCTCAACTAAATAAAGAAAAACTTACCCAAGTTTACGTTTGGAGCGTATTCTTGGGTAAGTTGTTTTTTATCTTAAACTGTCTTCCACAATCCATTTCTGGATATTCCGTGTCTTATTGCTGAAGTTTACGCCTATTTTGAAAACCCTCCTCCCATCTGTTTGGAAAGGAATTGCGTAGTGTTTGTCATTTATCTGTTTCAATGCCTCTTCAGCAGAACCGTCCAGTTTAAATTCCATCACATAAATAAAATGGTTTGTTTTTATCACCAGATCTATGCGGCCCTCTGAGGTATGATATTCTGCCTCTGTGTAGAAACCAAGCAGTTTGAATATGATGAAAAGTACATTCTGATAATGTAGCTCCAAATCGCGTATCATTTCATAGGGAGTATCCGCAAAAAAACTTTGCAGGCGTGAAAAGAAGGCATCTATCTCTCCTTTTTCTACTTCCTCTATAAAACTCATCATTTGAAATGCTGACTCTGTGGGCTGTACATGGGCATAATATGGCAACAGATAACTAATAAAACCTTCTTCTACTTCTTTGTTGGGAAACCCCAAAGTATATATGTTAAAACGGGAATTATAGTCTTTAATCGTCAGGTATCCACTTTGATATAGGACTGAGATAGGGCTATTTGCCAAAGGCTCTACGCCATTCAGTAAATCAGCTGTAACCATTTCATTTGAAAGACGGGCCAAATTGCATTTGTTTTGTTTAAGCAATTGGGCCAGATAAGTCGGTGTACCTGTTTCAAACCAATAATTGCCGAACTTCATTTTAGCAAACGTGTTGAAAAGGCTAAATGGGTTATACAATCCTATGGAATCTTCAGTAAAATGATATCCGTCATAACGCTCTTTTAAAGACTGACAGACTTGTTCATAACTCATATTGGTATGAACAGACAATTCATGCAGGTCTTCTTCCAGCCAAGTATGAATCTCATCTTCCGTAATTCCACAAAGTGCAGCATATCGTTGGTCAAAGGATATATCCATCAAATTATTCAAATCGCTGAATATGCTTACCTTACTGAACTTGGTAACACCTGTCAATAATGCGAATTGAATATATTGATCTTTGCTTTTCAATGCTCCATAAAAGGCCTTTAATGTATCACGATAACTGTCTTGCAGTTCATTGCTTCCGATAGTCTGAAGCATGGGCTTATCATATTCGTCTACCAAAATCACGACATTTTTTCCGGTCTTTTCGGCTGCACGCTGAATTATTCCTTGGAAACGCAAGGATAAAGATACTTCGCTCGGCTCTGTTCCATAGACTTTTTCCCATTTTGTTAAGATATCATTCAAAATATCATCAAGGCTTTTAAGTGTGTCATATTTTTGCGCATTTAGGTCAATATGTAAAACTGGATAAGAGAGCCACTCTTTTTCCACCTGGTCAATATACAATCCTTGAAACAAATCTTTTCTCCCGGAATAATAGGCTTCCAACGTAGATATCAACAAGCTTTTCCCGAATCGTCTTGGCCGACTGAAAAAATAATACTTTCCGGTCGATACCAAACGATAAATAAGTTCAGTTTTATCTATATACAGATAGCCTCCTTTACGAAGGCTCTCGAAACTTTGTATACCTACAGGATATTTTTTCATCTTGCTAAAGTGTTTGTTTACAAAGTTAGTTTTTTTATCTTATAACTCATTCAAAATTAAGAAATATAAGTTGTAATATAACCGGGATTCTATAATAAAAAGGGAGTAGATTCTGGGTAGAAAAATTGTGAAAAACATCCTCTTGTAGATTATTAGAACTTATGAAGAGGAAATATTTAGAAAAAAATGTATAAGCTTGATTACAAGACAATTATAAGGATTCTTTAGTTCCGCGGGAACTTTGGTCATTTCCTTCATCGGAATGCAGTCACAGGAAGTGAAGGTACAGCCACGTATAAATGTGATATTGAAATCGGATGCTGAAACATTGGATGAAGTGGTAGTGGTTGGTTACGGTAGCGCCAAGAAGGTTGGAACAGTAGTCGGTTCTATTGCAAATGTAACTTCTGAGAAGATTGCTGCAAGACCTGTTGTAAACGTAATGGATGCATTACAAGGACAAGTAGCTGGTTTACAGGTATTTACAAGCTCTGGTGACCCAGGTGACAAAAGCATGGCTGCGTCTTCTTATTTGCGTGGAATCGGTTCATTGACTGCCGGGAATTCTCCTTTGTATGTATTGGATGGTTCACCCGTAAGTGCTGAAATTATGAGTATGATGAACCCCAATGACTTTGCAAGTGTAACAGTTCTGAAAGACGCGTCTGCCACATCCATTTATGGTTCACGTGCAGCCAATGGAGTTATCTATATCACGACTAAGCGAGGCAAGATGAACGAAAAAGCAATAGTCACTGTCTCAGGGAATTATGGTGTATCTACACTAGCTAAAGATATTGCGACTCCTATGAGTTCAAGCCAGTTGTTGGGCTATCAGTTAAAACATGGAATTATTACCCAAGACACCTATGATAAGTATATGGCATCAGGAGTCAATACCAACTGGCAAGATTATTTCTTTAAAAATGCTCCTACTTATCAAGGCAACCTTTCAGTTCAAGGGGGAGGCGATAAGTCACTCTATTATTTGTCTGCTTCTTATATGAATCAAGAAGGTATTGTTTATGGATCAGGATACGAACGATATACTTTGCGAGCAAACTTAGAAACAAAAGTAAACAACTGGTTGCGCATCGGAGCAAATATCGCCGGGGCTTATGACATGACAGAGACTTCCTTGTATACTTATCAAGGTTCAAACAGTCTGAATGGCGGTGTCTTCGGAACAATCTTGAATCAACCTTATTTTAACCCTTATGATGAGAACGGAAATCGTTTGGAAAAAATCCCGGGATTGAATGGTTATGACCCTAATTATCTTACTGATAAAAATCCTAACAAAGGAAACCAAGCTCAGTTTAATGGAAATGCATTTATCCAACTGACCCCGATCAAAGGATTGACCTTACGTTCTCAGCTAGGTATAGAAGCTTATGACTACCGTAAAACCTCAAAGGCACTCCCTTCACATCCTAGTGTAGACGGCATTGGTACTACAACTGAACTTTTCCAAAGACGCTCTCAGTTCACAATTACCAATACTGCAGAATATAAATTTGATATTAACTATGACCATCATATCACCTTATTGGCAGGACAAGAAGGTATCAAGAGTGATTTTAATGGATTTGTTAGTAAAACAACAGGACAGAATGATGATAGATTGTCTAGTATTTGGAGTGGAACCAGTGCACTGTTAGTTAACTTAGGTGACTACAGCGGAAGTATGGATCCCTACTCTTATGAATATTTATCATTCTTTGGCCGCGCTGAATATGCATACAAAGAAAAATATTATGCAGATTTTTCTGTACGAAATGACGCCTCTTCTCGCTTCGGAGCGGATAACCGTGCAGCAACCTTCTTCTCTGGTGGCTTAATGTGGAACATGAAAGAAGAAGCATTTTTGAAGGATGTTGATTTCCTTACTACATTAAAAATAAAAGGTAGTGTCGGTTCCACAGGAAACTCTGAAATTGGAAATTACGATCATCTAGGACTTGTAGGTACCCGCAATTATAACACACAAGGAGGATGGTATATTTCTTCTCCTGGAAATGATCAGTTAGGTTGGGAAACACAAATCTTGACAAATATCGGAGTTGAAGCATCATTCTTTGATCGTATCCGGACAGAAATCACATGGTATAACCGTCAGACAAAAGATATGCTGATGGAAGTTCCGGTTCCTTATACAACTGGGTTCTCTACAATTATGCAGAACATTGGTTCCATGAAAAACACGGGTGTGGAATTATCATTCGGAGTTGATATCATCAAAACGAAAGATATGTTGCTGCAGTTCAATATGAACTATGCATACAACAAGAATGAAATCACTGAACTGTTTTATGGATATGAAGAATGGCCGATGCCAAGTTACTCTTTGACTTACAAAGTAGGTGAACCTCTTCAATTCTATATGCCTGTCTATGCAGGAGTAGATCCGGCAGACGGTAAACAAATGTGGTATGTTCCTGGAACAAATGGAGAAACGACGAAGGATGCCGACCTTGCTAGTTCTGGAGCTTTAGACCAAGCTACTGGTGTGACTCAATATGCTCCTCATACGGGTGGATTTAATTTAAATTTCTCTTGGAAAGGACTCTCTATTGGCGCAGATTTCGCATGGGTTCTAGGCAAACACATGGTAAATAACGATAGATATTTCTCTGAAAACCCAGCAAACTTTGCCGGATATAACCAATCCACAGAGGTTCTCAATGAATGGGAAAATCCTGGAGATATTACCAGCATGCCGAAGTATGGAGAAATTATGATTTTTGATACGCACTTGCTGGAAAACGCCTCTTTCTTACGTTTAAAGAATTTGGCCATAGGATATCAGTTCCCTAAAAATTGGCTAGAAAAAACCAAAATCATCAAGAACTTTAAAATAACAGCTGCTGCACGTAACTTGTTTACTATTACGAAATACAAAGGAGCTGACCCGGAAATTGACTCTAACTTAACATATGGAGCATTCCCAAATACTAAGCAATTTACAATTGGAGCTGAAATCACATTCTAATTCAAAATGACATATATTATGAATAAAATAGTATTAGGAACTTTATTTTCTGCAATGGCTGTTCTTACGGCATGTGATTTGGACAAATATCCAGAGACCAACATCTCTACAGAAACGTCATGGCAAACCATAGATGATGCAACCCGTTTTGAGACCGGTTTATATTCGTTTTTACAAACTATAAACGGAGGACTCTATATTTATGCATCAGACTATCAGTCTGACTTATTTAATGCTACGTACTCTTTTGCAAATAGAGGAGGAGATTTGCATAGATGGGACTTTACAAGTTCACAATATGATATAGAAGATATTTACAAGAATAACTACTTCTGCATCACAAATTGTAATAATATAATCAATAATATTGATAACATCACTCTTGAAAACGAAGAGGATCAACAAAAGGCTAAGAATATAAAAGGCACAGCATATTTGATACGTGCTTTATGTTATCATACACTTGCTTTACGTTTTGCTAAAGATTATGAGCCCGAAACAGCGGCTTCCAATTTGGGCTTGCCAATCGTTTTAGAAGTAGATCCTAATGCCAAACCGAGTCGTTCTTCATTGGCTGATACTTATAAGCAAATCAAATCAGATATAGCAGAAGCTAGAAAACTAATGACAAAGGAAGGGGCATCTAATTCCATTTATTTAACCACAGATGTGATTGATGCTTTAGAAGCACGTGTAGATTTGTATATGCACAACTATACGGAGGCTATTACTTTATCAGAATCACTAATGAATAAATATCCATTGTCTACGACAGAGGCTGATTTATCTAAAGTATTTCTAAACGATGAAGGAAGTGAAATTATATATAAGGTATTCTCATCTATAGATGAAAGAACCAATGAACTTCCTTATTATTTATATTGGAATACATCTGTTGAAAGTTATAGCCCTGATTTCATCCCTTCACAATGGGTTCTTGATTTGTATGAATCTAATGACATAAGAAAAGATGCCTATTTCTTGTGTGACAAAGTGGTCTGTGGAGATAAATCAGCTAATGATATTTATATGTTGAATAAATATCCTGGAAATCCGGATTTAAAAAATACAACTTATGAATATTATAATATGGCAAAGTTGTTTAGAAGTGCAGAGTTCTATTTGATTGCAGCTGAAGCCTCTTATAGAGAAGGTAATGAACCTGAAGCTTTAAATTACTTAAATAGTTTACGCGTTAAACGTGGCGCATCTAGTCTTTCAAAAAGTGAAAACGACCTATTCACATCTATTAAAGAAGAATGGATTAGAGAATTTATTGGTGAAGGAATGCGTCTTAATGATTTAAAAAGATGGCATGACGGATTCCAACGCCACGATCCTCAGAATCTGAATATTCTGTCCATAGGAACAGGTATGGAATCTTTAAACATTAGCTCTGATAATCAAAAGTTTGTATGGGAAATTCCTGCAAATGATCAAAATGCGAATAAAAATATCGTTCCTAACTGGAACTAATTTTATTTTCTCTTAATAAAAGGGGGCGGTTTTCAATTCGAAATCCGCCCCCTTTTTGTATGCATAAACTTCAAAATATCCACTTACAGACACCAAAAAAACCGGAACCACAGTTTTCTGCAGCCCCGGCTTCCTTTTATATAATTATCCGATTGTTATCAGAACAGTTTAGAAGGATACTCACCTGCATCCACCAAAGCCTGAATCTTGTCAACCACGCTCTGACGGTCGGCAGCGTATGTCACACCGAACCACTTGGAAGTAGTATCCAGCACTTTTACAGTAGCAGTGCCCTCATTAATCAATTTATTCACCATCAACGGAATAAAGTATTCACATTTCAGGTTTTCAATATTAGCTTTCAGGAACTCTACGAAATAGTCTTCAGAATATTTGAAATAGTCTGGAGTGAAACCCCACATATTCATTGAAACAGGCGTATTATCTTCAATACCTACCCACTCACCTTTTTCATCTTTATAAGAAACGACTCCGTTCACACGCATGATTTCCGTACGTTCCACCACGGTAGTCAGATGGGCATTCTCGTCGGTAGAGCAGATGCCGCGGGCTACAGAACCACTATCGGACAATGTATTTCCCACACGGAAACCAACCATACAGTAATCGTTCTTAGTTCCTTCAGGAAGCTCTGACAAATATTTGCCGATTACGGCAAAGCTGTCACGGCCATAGAAGTCGTCTGCGTTGATTACGGCAAACGGTTCTTTAATGACATCCTTACCCATCAATACCGCATGGTTTGTTCCCCACGGTTTTACACGGCCTTCCGGACAAGTGAAGCCCTCCGGCAAGTTCGTCAAATCCTGGAACACAACTTCCACAGGAATATGGTTTTCATATTTGCTTACAATCTTTTCACGGAAATCTTTTTCAAAATCACGACGGATTACGAATACCAATTTGCCAAAACCACCACGAATTGCATCAAAAATAGAATAATCCATGATTGTTTCGCCGTTAGGACCCAGTCCGTCAAGTTGTTTCAAGCCACCGTAACGACTCCCCATACCAGCAGCCAATACAAATAAAGTTGGTTTCATAAAGTTGTATATAAATTTAGTAACTCCACAAAGGTAAACAAATAATGTGATTTCAGCCCACAGTTCATAAACAAAAAGTATCATTATTTGGTTCTTTTTTGTATATTCGCAATATCTAATTGCTCAACAGCGTATGAAAAAGTATATAAAATGGGGAGGAATCGTGTTGGCAAGCCCATTCATCCTTTTCATCCTACTATGCATATTGATTTACATACCCCCTGTCCAAAATTTCATTGTGGACAAGGCTACAGCGTATGCATCGCAAGCTACGGGCATGCAGATTCATATACAACGCATTTCTCTGTCGTTTCCACTGGACCTGGTCGTACATGAAACTACCGTGAAAGACCAAAAAGATACCCTGCTGGACGTAGAAGAACTCACCGTAAAAATCCAACTGCTTCCTCTGCTGAAGAAACAGATAGAAGTGGATGGAGTGGGACTGAAAAATGCGTCTGTAAATACATCCAACCTGATTGAAGGGATATCACTGAAAGGAAAACTGGGCGAATTTTTCCTGAAATCACACGGAGTAGACCTGACACCGGAAACAGCCGTTCTTAATGAGCTGACATTGAAAAATGCAGATTTAAAGATGTGTCTGGCCGATACCACGGCACAAGATACCACCCGGAGCGCACCAATTTTCTGGAAATTCAAGCTGGAAAAAATAGACTTGCACAATGTCGGCTTCCAGATGGATATGCCACTCGACACGATGAATTTTGGGATTGTGGTAAAAAACGCTTCCCTGCGTGACGGACTGGTAGACCTGCATAAAGAAGCTTATTCGGCCAACGAGCTCAAACTTTTGAACGGTCGGGTATTTTATAATTCCGGAAATTCAGCCCCACTGGAAAAGGGTTTAGACCCTTCGCACATTATGCTTTCTGAAGTGAATCTGCAACTGGATTCCCTCTATTATCAGGGCAACAATATCCGTGCACTCCTACATCAATTTGAATTAAAAGAGCGCTCCGGACTGGAAATCACCTCTTCGGAAGGAAAGTTACAGGCAGACGACAAAGCAATCCGTGTGCCCGGACTGCAAATCAAAACCCCCAATTCTTTCATAACCTTCAACGCCACTGCCGACTGGTCTGTGACCGAACAGAATCAAGACGGAGTACTAGAAGGACAGTTAATGGCCGAAATCGGGAAAACTGATTTGTTCAAACTTATTCCCGACATGCCGAAGGAATTTATCCAATCGTTCCCGTCTGCCCCATTGCAAATCCGTATGGACATAAACGGAACCCTACAGGATTTAAAGCTGGCAACGTGTCAGATGAAAATTGCAGATTGTTTCCGGATGGAAGCTAACGGTACAATCAAACATGTACTTGACAGCATATCCAGAGAGGGTGTCATCAACCTGAATACGAATTTCTACCGGATGAATTTTCTGGAAAGCCTGACGGGAGGTATGCTGATTCCTTCGGGGACACAACTTCAAGGTAAGGCGCAAATGAAAGGAAATGACCTGCAGGCAGAAACCCGATTGAACCACAAGGAAGGCTATGTGGAACTGGACGGGAAGTATAACCTTCTGACAGAAGCCTATCAGGCGGATTTGAATATAGACCAACTGAATCTGCATAATTTCATGCCGATGGACTCTTTGTTCGAACTGTCTGCCCAGGCACACGTAAAAGGAAAAGGGTTCGACTTCTTCTCTCCTCGTACGTGGTTAAAGGTAGATGCCGCACTTTCTCATCTGCAATATGCCTCACACACGCTTTCAGGCGTACAACTCCAAGCTGGATTAAAAAACTCACAGGCAAACATGACACTGAACATAAAAGACAATGTCATGCAAATATCCTCTCAACTGGACGCATCATTACATCCGTCACGTGTCAAGGCAGACGGACTGATTCAGATAGCCAATTTAGACTGGTATGGAATGGGGATAGTCAAAACTCCTTTTAAGACTTCAAGCAACATTGATCTTCATTTGAATACCAATATGAAGAAAAGACATGGAATACAGGTTTCTGTCAAAGATATCCGATTAATCACGGAAAAACAGACCTACAAGACAAAAGATCTTCACATGGGATTTACTACGGCACGTGATTCCATTCATAGCTTTGTCAATGCAGGCGACCTGACCTTCCTGTTCCGTAGCAAAGGAGGAATTGACGAACTGGGCAACCAGTTTACCCGATTGACTCAGGCATTGGATATGCAATGGAAAAAAAGGCATATCGACCAAACGGCCTTAAAAGAGTTACTTCCTAACGCCCAACTGCGTATTTTAGCAGGAAAAGATAACCCTATTTCCAATATGCTGGCCATCCGGAAAATCAATTTTGACCGCATGAACGTAAACGTACAGACTTCTCCCGAGGAGGGACTGAATGCGGCCATGAATCTTTATGGGTTAAGGACGGACAGTCTGGCGTTTGATACAATTTATTTCAATGCCTCACAGCAACCTGAAAAGATTTTGTTAAGTAGTGGCATCATTGCGAACGACAAGCCTTTTCAGGAAGCATTCGACATCACGCTCAACGGAGATGTAGAAGCCGACAAAATAAACGCCACCATAGAATATCTGAACGGGAAAAAAGAATGTGGAGTCAACATTGGCATGACAGCCGGCTTGCAGAAAAAAGGCATCAGCCTGCATATCAACCCGTTTGACCCGACATTGGTGTACCGGAAATTTACGGTAAATTCTGACAACTACATCTATCTGAGAGACGACGGGCGTATTTTGGCCGACCTTTCCATCCACGATGAAATGCATACGGGCATCAGCCTTTATTCTACTCCTGATTCTACAGCACAACAGGATCTAACCCTTACATTGAGCCAGATTAATATCGGAGAGTTCAAACGGGTAATCCCTTACATGCCGGATATCAGCGGAATCATCAATGCCGAAGCACATTATGTACAGAAAGACGGCACGGACATGATTTCACTGGAAAATAGTGTGGACCAACTGGCATACAACGGCATCGCATTAGGAGACTGGACATTAAGTGCAGTATACCTGCCCAAACAAAGTGGAGAACAAAGTATCAACGGGTTCATCACCCGGAACAATCAGGAGATTGCCAGCATAGATGGTTCCTATTTCCCGGCAAAAGAAGAAGGGGATGACCGTCTCAGCGCGGAAATGGCTCTACACCATTTTCCTCTGGAGATTGCCAATTCCTTTATTCCCGACCAGATGGCTATTTTAAGTGGAGACGTAGACGGAACCATGAAGGTTTCAGGTAGCAGTGCCAGTCCTTTGATGAACGGACAAATCAACTTGGACAGCGTAAATATCTACATTCCGCAAGCTTCCTTGAATCTTCGTTTTGATGACAGACCGGTGGAAGTGAAAGACAGCAAACTGACATTCAACCGGTTCAAAATCTTCACCAAAGGGAAAACGCCGTTTACCATTGACGGAAGTGTAGACATGGCAGACCTCAGTCAAATGAAAATGGACCTGAAAATGGATGCCAACAATTTTGAGCTGCTGAATGCCAAACAGACCAAACGTTCGCTTGTATTCGGGAAATTATACGTAGACTTCCACTCTACCCTCAAAGGTACTCCGGACAACATGACCATACGTGGCAACATGAATATATTAGGAAGCAGTGACTTTACCTATATATTACAGGATTCTCCTCTTACCGTGGAAGACAAGCTGGGAGAAACGGTCACATTCATGAATTTTAGTGATACGACCTCTGTCAGCCGGAGAATATTACCAGCCTTGACATTGGGTGGAATCGACATGCTGATGACTCTCCACATCGATGAAGCCGTGCAATGCCGGGTCTATCTGGATGAGAAAGGAAGCAATTATATGTATTTTGAAGGAGGGGGAGACTTGTCTTTCCAATACACTCCTGCTGGAAGCATCATTCTAAACGGGAAATACTCTCTTCTGAGCGGAGAGATGAAGTACCAGCTGCCTATCATTCAGCTGAAGACATTCCACATACAAAGCGGAAGCTACATACAATGGAGTGGGAATGCCATGAATCCGCAACTGAACATCAAAGCTACTGAAAGAGTACGTTCGTCCGTAGCACAAGAAGGCCAGGCCTCCCGCATGGTCAACTTTGACGTGGGGGTAAATATCACCAACACATTGGAAGATTTGGGATTTACCTTCATCATTGATGCACCGGAAGACGGAACCATGCAGAACGAACTGGCTTCCATGTCGGCAGAAGAGAAGAACAAAGTGGCTGTAACCATGCTGGTAACAGGAATGTACCTGACGGAAGGGGGCACATTAGGTGGCGGCGGCGGAAGCAGCGTAATGAATTCGTTCCTGCAAGACCAGATTTCGAAAGTGGCCGGAAGTGCCCTCAAGACCATCGACGTGAACTTCGGCATCGAAACCAACAATGGCGAAGAAACCGGACAATCGAGCACAGATTATAACTTCCAATTCGCCAAACGGTTCTGGAACAACCGTATCCGGGTGGTCATCGGCGGAAAGGTTTCCACCGGAAACAACGTACAGCAGGATGAGTCTTTCATCGACAATATTTCATTGGAATACCGTCTGGACAATAGTGGAACACGATATGTAAAACTTTTCCACGACAAGAACTATGAAAGTATCCTCGACGGAGAAGTCACCGAAACTGGTGTAGGTATCGTATTGCGCAAGAAAGTAAGCAAGGTAGGTGAATTGTTTATTTTCAGAAAAAAAGAAAAAACACCCGTTGAAGCTGTAAAAAAAGAGGAAGATGAGAATGAAGATGAAAATAAAGATAAATAGCCGTTTCCTGACAGGGCTTCTGCTGCTTGTAATGATGGCGGCATGCTCTACGACCAAACATCTCCCTGAAGATGAGTTGCTTTACATCGGCACCCCTTCTCCCCAGATTGTCGGATACAACCCGGAAGATGAAGGAGAAGCCACTCTGGAAGAGGTGCAAGGGGCTTTGAACGTAGCACCGAACAACTCATTTTTCGGTAGCCCCAATCTTCGTATCCCTTTCCCTCTTGGATTGTGGGTGTACAACCGTTTTGAACGTTACGAGAAAGGTATCGGAAAATGGATTTTCAAGAAACTGGCAGCCGACCCTATTTATGTATCGACGGTCAATCCGGAAACCCGTACCAAGATTGCCAGCAATTTGCTGCGTGAAAACGGTTTCTTCCAAGGAAACGTAACGGTAAAAGTAGATACGGCCAAAAATCCCAAGAAGGCAAAACTACTGTATACCATTTATACGGGACAACGTTATAAACTGGATTCCATAAGTTATGTTGGGTTCTCAGGAAAAGCCGACACATTGATTCAGAAATTCTATGAAGAACGATTGCTCAAAAAAGAGGATGATTTCTCGGTCAACAAGCTGAATGAGGAAAGGAACCGCCTGGTGGAATTGTTCCGCAACAACGGATATTACTATTACCGCTCCGACTTTATCTCTTTTTTGGCAGATACCTTAATCCGTCCGGGATATGTGAACTTAAAAATCGTACAAAAACAGAATATACCGGAAGAAGGACTGCAAACATACTACATCGGAAACACGAAAATTAACCTGATCGGACATAACGGCGAATTGCCGGAAGATTCATTGAATTTCCACAACTTCACCATCCGCTATGCCGGAAAAAGACCAGGCATACGGTATGGAGTGCTTCGCCGGCGTTTCCTCTACCGTAGCGGAGAAACGTACTCGCAAATACGTCAGGACTATACACAACAGGCTTTGTCACGACTGGGGGTATTCAAGTTCAATGACTTCAAATATACTCCCCGCCGGGGGACAGATACGCTGGACATTGATGTCAATGCCATGTTCGACCTGCCTTACGACAGTGAACTGGAACTGAATGTCACCACCAAAAGTACGAAACAGACAGGGCCCGGAGCAAAGTTCAATCTTTCAAAAAAGAATTTCAAAAGAATGGGAGCGTCATTGAACCTGGAATTGTCAGGATCTTACGAATGGCAGACCAGTTCTACGGTGGACGGTGAAAGTTCCGTAATGAATTCATACGAATTAGGAGCGGCGCTGTCACTGAACTTTCCCCGACTGATTCTTCCGTGGATACGAAACCGGGTAGACCCGTTCCGCTTCCCGTCGGAGACTAATTTCAAAATTTACGCCGAGCAATTGAACCGTGCACGTTATTTCAAGATGTTATCATTCGGAGGAACCGTGTCCTACAGTTTCCAACCCAAACGCAGCATCAAGCATACGGTCACACCGCTACATCTGGCTTTCAACACTTTACAGAACCGCACAGCCCGTTTCGATTCCATTGCAAACGCTAACCCGATGCTGTTCCACAGCTTGGATGACCAGTTTATTCCGTCGTTGACTTATACCGTGACCTACGACAACAGCTACCGGAAAAAGAAGAGCCAAGTGTGGTGGGAAAACTCATTAACCTCGGCGGGAAATGTCACATCCATGATTTATGCGGCATTCGGTCAAAAGTTCAGCACCAAAGAAAAGAAACTGTTGGGAACCCCGTTCGCACAATTCCTGAAATACTCTTCAGAAGTCAGGTTCCTGCACCATATCAGTGAAAAGCAGCAAGTAGCCGCACGCCTCATGGGAGGAGTCATCTGGGCATACGGAAACAAAACAATTGCACCCTACAGCGAGCAGTTTTATGTAGGAGGAGCCAACAGTATCCGTGCCTTCACGGTCCGATCCATTGGTCCCGGAAGGTTCCACCCCACGAACACTGCCAGTTATTCCTATGTGGATGAGACCGGTGATATCAAACTGGAGGCCAATCTGGAATACCGTTTCCGTATTCTATCGAATTTCATGGGAGGCAACCTGAACGGTGCCACTTTTCTGGATGCCGGTAACGTATGGCTTATGCGGAAAGATGAAGCACGCCCGGAAGCAGAATTCAGCCTGAACAATTTCTTCGACAGCATCGCACTGGGAACAGGAGTCGGCCTACGCTATGACCTTTCTTTCCTGATTCTTCGCTTGGATTTCGGAATCGCCCTTCACGTGCCCTATGATACAGGCAAAAGCGGCTATTACAACATTCCCAGATTCAAGGATGGAATGGGAATTCATTTTGCCATAGGATATCCATTCTAATCTCAGGCAATCGAATTGACAAGAAAATTTAATGTAATTACAGACTATGAAATCAAAATAATTGCCTACCTTTGCAGCGTTTTTTGAAGGTATTAAGGTTTGCGGAATGAATAAGTGGAAGATTTTTGCTTTTCTATCAATAATCACTCTTATGACATTATTCATAGGAGCTGACCTTTATACCCTCTATCCAAACTTCATACAAGAAGAAAGTGCAGTAAAAGAACAGACTGCAAACTGCATCCATTCACATCCGGACTATCCTACTTCAAAAGCAGTAGACCATCTGATTTCCAACGGGAAAGCACATATTCCACATAAATTCCTGTGCGTTCAAGCGCAAAAGGAGTTTGACGGGAAATTCTTTCTGACAGCTTGCTGTACCAGAGAAAATCTGGGGCACAGACCTCCTCTCTACTTATACACATCTTATCAGAAACATTCCAAACATCCTTATACACATTTAAATAGGATCTACTATTTATATACGCTCGAAAAAATCCTGATTTAATACTATCTAAGATTCTTCACTGTTCCAGATACACCATTTGAACAAACAGAGGTTTGACGTATCAGGGACAGTCACCCCTATTTATGTATCATCAAAAATTCTTAGATATATGTTTTTTACATTTATTATTGTAGTTATTCTGACAGCCGTCGTCCTTGTCGCTGCAGCTATGGCCATTGCGAAGCTACTTGCTCCAAGGTCATTCAATCCCCAGAAGGGAGAGCCCTACGAATGTGGTATCCCTACTCGCGGACAATCATGGGTACAGTTCAGAGCCGGTTACTACCTGTTCGCCATCCTGTTCCTGATGTTCGACATTGAAACGGTATTTCTTTTCCCATGGGCAGTGGTGGCAAGTCAGGTAGGAATATATGCACTGGTCAGTGTAGGATTCTTCTTGGTTGTCTTAATTTTGGGCCTGGCATACGCCTGGCGGAAAGGAGCGCTTGAATGGAAGTAAAGAAAGCAACCTCCATCCGTTCTATGAAGTACGAAGACTTCAAGAACAATGATTATTTGGAAGAGATGGTGCGCCGTCTGAACATGGACGGGGCAGGTATCATTTTAGGTACAGTAGACGAACTTATCAACTGGGGTAGAAGCAATTCTCTGTGGAGCCTTACCTTCGGAACCAGCTGTTGCGCCATAGAGTTCATGGCCTTGGGAGCAGCCCGCTATGACATGGCCCGCTTCGGATTTGAGGTAACCCGTAACTCTCCCCGTCAGGCAGACATGATCATGGTATTGGGAACCATCACCTACAAGATGGCTCCGGTATTAAAACGTCTGTACGACCAGATGGCCGAACCGAAATACGTGGTGGCTGTAGGCGGATGTACCATTTCCGGTGGTCCGTTCATCAAATCTTATCACGTAGTAAACGGAATTGACAAAATCATCCCGGTAGACGTATATATTCCAGGGTGTCCTCCACGGCCGGAAGCCTTCTTCTACGGAATGATGCAACTCCAGCGTAAAATCAAAGTGGAACGTTTCTTAGGAGGCGTAAACCGCAAAGAAAAAGAGGAATCAACCAAGTAAAAAAGAAAATGCAAATGGAAATTGAAAAAATAAAACGCATTACTCCTGAAGCAGAAATCAGCCAGGCTGGTGAAACAGTGGTCAAAATACCGGCAGACAAGCTGCATGCCACAGCCAAAGCCTTGCATGACGACAAAGAGGAGCCCATGGATTTCTTACGTGACATCGTAGGAATGGACTGGGGAGAAGAAGGGCTTGGAGCACTCTATCTTTTGGAGTCTACCCGCACAGGAGCCAGAATCATCCTCAAATCTGTAGCAGCCGACCGGGAAAAAGCATTTTTACCTACTGTGAGTGATTTGTGGAAAACGGCACTCATCAAAGAACGTGAAGTGTACGACTTTTTCGGTATCGTCTTCCTGAACCATCCGGATATGCGCCGCATCTTCCTGCGTGAAGACTGGAAAGGTTATCCGATGCGCAAGGATTATGACATGAACTCCAATCCGTTGCAGATGGACAACGAAGAGAACGCCGACCTTACCGACGAATACTTCCTCCACCCGGACGGTACACTCGAAGGACGCAAAAATGTAGTATTTGGAGAAGATGACTTCGTAGTGAACATCGGTCCTCAGCACCCTTCTACGCACGGTGTATTGCGTATGCGTACCTCACTCGACGGTGAAAACATACGCAAGATTGACCCGATTCTGGGCTATATCCACCGAGGTATCGAAAAGATGAACGAAAGCCTGACTTATCCGCAGACACTGGCACTGACCGACCGCCTGGATTACCTGAGCGCTCATCAGAACCGTCACGCTTTGTGCATGTGTATCGAAAAAGCAGCAGGAATCGAAATTCCGGAGCGTGCCTTGTACATCCGTACCATCATGGACGAACTGCAACGTATCGACTCACACCTGCTGTTCTATTCTTGCTTGGTGATGGATATGGGTGGACTGACCCCATTCTTCTATGGCTTCCGTGAACGTGAAATGATTCTGGATATCTTTGAAGAAACCACCGGAGGACGTCTGATTCAGAACTATAACATGATTGGTGGCGTACAGGCTGATATTCATCCCACTTTCCAGCAGAAAGTGAAGGAATTCATCAAGCACCTGCACAGTGTCATCCAGGACTATCACGACATCTTCACTTCCAACGTCATCGCCGACACCCGTCTGAAAGGCGTGGGAATCCTGTCAAAGGAAGATGCCATCTCACTGGGCTGTACAGGAGGTACCGGACGTGCTTCCGGATGGGCCAACGACGTGCGCAAGCATCATCCTTATGCCCTGTATGACAAGGTAGACTTCAAAGAAATCACTTATACAGAAGGAGATTCCTTTGCCCGTTACATGGTACGTATGGACGAAATCATGGAATCTTGCCACATCATCGAACAGCTGATTGACAACATTCCAGAAGGCGAATTCCGGGCGAAGACCAAACCTATCATCAAGTTGCCGGAAGGCGTGTTCACTTCCTCAGTAGAAACCAGCCGTGGAGAGTTCGACGTGGTGCTCGAGAGCCATGGAGACAAGGTGCCTTACCGTCTGCACTATCGTTCCACGGGACTTCCACTGGTCCATGCCATGGACACAATCTGCCGCGGAACAAAGATTGCGGACTTAATCGCCATTGGAGGTACACTCGACTTTGTCATTCCCGACATTGACCGATAATCTCCCGATGAAACAAGTGGACAATCATCACAGTAAAACTGAAAAATTAAAAGAAATATGTTTTTAGATTATTATAATTTCAGCCCGCTGCTCATGCAGATTCATGCCTTTCTGTGCAGTCTGATGCCCGAGTGGCTGGCACTTACCCTTGAAGGCCTCGTGGTCGGCGTGTTCATCCTTGTCATGTACGCCGTACTGGCCATCATCCTTATCTATATGGAGCGTAAAGTCTGTGCGGCTTTCCAGTGCCGTATCGGTCCGAACCGTGTAGGAGGAAAAGGCGGATTGCTACAGGTTCCGGCCGACGTATTGAAAATCCTGACCAAGGAAATCATCAGTCTGAAGAACTCCGACCATTTCCTGTACAACCTGGCTCCGTTTCTGGTCATTCTGGCCTCTATCCTTACCTTCTCCTGCCTGCCATGGAACAAGGGAGGGGAAATCCTGCACATGAACATCGGTATCTTCTTCGTGCTGGCGGCTTCTTCCATCGGCGTACTGGGTATCCTGCTGGCCGGATGGAGTAGTAACAGCAAATATACGCTGATTGGTGCCGTACGAAGTGGTGCCATGATTATCAGTTACGAACTTTCCATCGGCCTCAGCGTATTGACCATGGTAGTTATGAGCGGAGCCATGGACATCCAGACCATCGTAGAAGGACAGGCCAACGGATGGAACATTTTCAAAGGACATATCCCAGCCATCATGGCGTTCATCATCTATCTGATTGCCGGTAATGCAGAAGCCAACCGTGGCCCGTTCGACCTGGCCGAAGCGGAACAGGAGCTGACCGCCGGATACCATACGGAATATTCCGGCATGCACTTCGGATTCTTCTATCTGGCCGAATACCTGAACCTGTTCATCACGGCCGGTATCGCCACCACCCTCTTCCTGGGCGGTTGGATGCCGTTGCACATTGCCGGACTCGACGGCCTGAACCTGGTGATGGACTACATCCCCGGCTTTGTCTGGTTCATGGGCAAGACCTTCCTCATCGTCTTCTTGCTGATGTGGATTCGCTGGACTTTCCCACGCCTGCGTATTGACCAGGTGCTGACACTGGAATGGAAATACCTGATGCCGCTTTCACTGGTGGTTTTGTTACTGATGACCGTATGCAAAGTATGCGGCCTGACATTTTGATTAAAAATTTTTGGATATGAATGAATTGAAAGAATATTTAAAAGGATATGTCGGTGGAGTAAAGAGCCTGCTGGTAGGTATGCGTACCTCCATGAAAGTGTTCTGCCAGAAGAAAGTGACCGAACAGTATCCGGAGAACCGCCACACGACTCTCCATATTCCGGAACGTCACAGAGCCATGCTCGAAATGCCGGTCGATGAGAACGGAAACAACCGTTGCATTGCCTGCGGCCTGTGCCAGATGAACTGTCCGAACGGAACCATCCGCCTGACTACGGAAATGCGGGAGACTGAAGACGGCAAAAAGAAAAAAGTACTGGTGAAATATGAGTATAACCTGGGTTCGTGCATGTTCTGCATGCTGTGCGTCAATGCCTGCCCTCACGATGCCATCCGGTTCACGAACGACTTCGAGAATGCGGTGTTCCAGAAAGAAAAACTCGTAATGACACTGAACAAGAAATAAATAAAACGAAACGGATATGAATATATCACTTCAAGAAATCGTATTTTATATCGTAGGTGCCTGTATCATCGTCAGCTCCATTCTGGCTGTCACTACAGGAAGACTGCTGCGTGCAGCCACTTACCTGCTGTTCGTGCTCTTCGGCACAGGCGCCATCTACGGAATCCTGGGCTACACCTTCCTGAGCGCAGTCCAGCTGATGGTGTATGCCGGAGGTATCGTGGTATTGTATGTGTTCTCTATCTTGCTGACCCAGTCGGACAAGAATATGAAATACAAGCAAAACCGGGCCAAGCTTATCAGCGTACTGATTACCACCGTAGTGGGAGCTGCACTGGTGCTCTTCCTAGTGATGACCAACGGATTTGCCCTGAACCTGATTCCACAGGGAGTGGAACTTCCGGTCGACCAGATTGGACACGCGTTGATTGGTACCGACAAGTACCAGTTCGTCCTGCCGTTTGAGGCCGTCAGCGTATTGTTATTAGCTTGTATGATTGGTGCGATATTGATTGCACGCAAAGAAAAATAATACAGTAAGATTATGGAAATAGAAATTCATGTAGTTCACTACCTTGTCATCAGCACCGTCATGCTTTTCTGCGGCATCTATGGTTTCTTCACCCGCAAGAACCTGCTGGCACTGCTGATTTCAGTAGAATTGATGCTCAATGCCACCAACATCAATTTCGCGGTATTCAACCGTTATCTTTTCCCCGGACAACTGGAGGGGCATTTTTTCAGCCTGTTCGGAATAGCCATCGCCGCAGCCGAAACCGCCGTGGCCATTGCCATCATTATTAATGTGTATCGCAACCTGAAACAGGTGCTTACCGATGATATAACCGATTTGAAAGGATAACTTTCTTATACATTATTAAATTGCTTATGGATTATACAATTCTGATACTTGCCCTCCCGATGCTGAGCTTCCTGCTTCTGGCACTGGCCGGCATGAAAATGCCTCATCGTGTAGCGGGCGCCATCGGCACACTTTCACTGGGAGTGGTAGCCGTACTGAGCTATCTGACGGCATTCAGCTATTTCACGGCTCCACGTACTGCGGAAGGCCTCTACCCTACGCTGACTCCGTGGAACATTGAATGGCTGCCGTTCACTTCGTCTCTTCATATTGACATGGGTATCCTGCTGGACCCGATTTCCGTCATGATGCTGGTGGTCATCTCCACCGTTTCCCTGATGGTACACATCTATTCTTTCGGTTACATGAAAGGAGAGGTCGGTTTCCAGCGGTATTACGCCTTCCTGTCATTGTTTACTTTCTCCATGCTGGGACTGGTCGTTGCAACCAATATCTTCCAGATGTATGTGTTCTGGGAACTGGTGGGTGTGTCTTCTTACCTGCTCATCGGTTTCTACTACACCAAGCCGGAAGCCATTGCTGCCAGCAAGAAAGCATTCATCGTAACCCGTTTTGCCGACCTGGGCTTCCTAATCGGTATCCTGATTTACGGATATTACATGCAGACCTTTACCTTCACTCCGGGCACGGAACGTCTGATGCAGGCCGGAATGGTACTTCCCCTTGCACTGGGACTGATGTTCGTGGGTGGCGCCGGTAAGAGTGCCATGTTCCCGTTGCACATCTGGTTGCCGGACGCCATGGAAGGTCCGACTCCGGTATCTGCCTTGATTCATGCCGCCACCATGGTGGTAGCCGGTGTTTACCTGGTAGCCCGCATGTTCCCGCTGTTCATCGGTTATGCACCTCACACCCTGCACATCGTGGCCTGGGTAGGTGCTTTCACTGCCTTCTATGCAGCCAGCGTAGCCTGCGCACAGAGTGATATCAAGCGTGTACTTGCCTTCTCTACCATCTCACAGATTGGTTTCATGATGGTGGCACTGGGTGTCTGCACCGCAGCCGACCCGCACGAAGGCGGTCTGGGTTACATGGCCGGCATGTTCCACCTGTTCACTCACGCCATGTTCAAAGCCCTGCTTTTCCTGGGCGCCGGATGCATCATCCATGCCGTACACAGCAACGAGATGGAGACCATGGGCGGCTTGCACAAATACATGCCGATTACCCACATCACCTTCCTGATTGCCTGTCTGGCCATTGCCGGTATTCCTCCTTTCTCCGGATTCTTCTCCAAAGACGAGATTCTGACAGCCTGCTTCCAGTACAGTCCGGTCATCGGATGGATTATGACGATTATCGCCGGAATGACCGCTTTCTACATGTTCCGTCTGTACTACTGCATCTTCTGGGGCAAGGAAAACAAGGAACTGCACGCACATCATGTACCGCATGAAAGTCCGCTGACCATGACCTTCCCGCTGATGTTCCTGGCACTGGTTACCCTCGTAGCCGGATTTATTCCTTTCGGACACTTCGTTTCTTCCAATGGACATGCCTACGACATTCACCTCGACTGGGGAGTAGCCGGCACAAGCATCGTCATTGCCGTCATCGCCATCGCCCTGGCCACTTGGATGTATGCCCGCGAAAAACAGCCTGTAGCCGAGATGCTGGCACAGCGCTTCAGTACCCTGCACCGTGCAGCCTACAAGCGCTTCTACATGGATGAGATCTGGTTGTTCGTTACCAAGAAAATCATCTTCCGCTGCGTATCCACTCCGCTGGCATGGTTCGACCGCCACGTCATCGACCAGTTCATGAATTTCATGGCATGGAGCACCAACGCCGCTGGAGAAACCGTACAGCCGATACAGAACGGTAAAATCCAGACGTACACTCATTATTTCCTGGCAGGTATTATTGTACTGACAATCATCTTGCTGCTGAACTAACAAAGAAGAATCTATAACGTATGAATATATTAAGTCTTTTCGTATTGATACCTCTGCTGATGCTGCTGGGACTGTGGATTGCCCGCAACGTCAATCAGGTCAGAGGAGTGATGGTAGCCGGCTCGTCCATCCTGCTGGTGCTTGCCGCCTACCTCACGGTGTCTTATATCGGACAGCGCCATGCCGGAGCCACGGCTGAGATGCTTTTCACGGACAGCATCACGTGGTATGCCCCGCTTCACATCTGCTACTCGGTGGGAGTAGACGGTATCTCAGTGGTCATGCTGCTGCTGAGTTCCATCATCGTATTTACCGGTACATTTGCCTCTTGGAAACTGAAGCCGCTCACCAAGGAATACTTCTTGTGGTTCACCCTGCTGAGCACCGGTGTATTCGGTTTCTTCATCTCTACCGACCTGTTCACCATGTTCATGTTCTATGAAGTAGCCTTGATTCCGATGTACCTGCTGATTGGCGTATGGGGAAGCGGCCGCAAGGAATATGCCGCCATGAAACTGACCCTGATGCTGATGGGTGGTTCCGCCTTCCTGTTGATTGGTATCCTGGGCATCTACTACGGAGCCGGCGCAGAAACCATGAACATTCTGGAAATCGTGAAACACCAGATACCGACCGAAATGCAACGCATCTTCTTCCCGATGGTCTTCCTGGGATTCGGCGTATTGGGTGCCCTCTTCCCCTTCCATACATGGAGTCCCGACGGTCATGCTTCTGCCCCGACGGCCGTAAGTATGCTGCACGCCGGCGTACTGATGAAACTGGGAGGTTACGGATGCTTCCGTATCGCCATGTACCTGATGCCGACCGGAGCTGCCATCTGGGGTGACTTCTTCCTGGTGCTGACAACCATCTCTGTCGTATACGGTGCCTTCAGTGCCGTGGTACAGACCGACTTGAAATACATCAACGCCTACTCTTCCGTAAGCCACTGCGGACTGGTGTTGTTTGCCTTGCTGATGATGACCCGCGTCAGTGCGACGGGTGCCATCCTGCAGATGCTGAGCCACGGATTGATGACCGCCCTGTTCTTCGCCCTCATCGGTATGATTTACGGACGCACGCACACCCGTGACATCCGTCAGCTGAGCGGACTGATGAAAATCATGCCGTTCCTGTCTGTCGGCTATGTCATTGCCGGTCTGGCCAACTTGGGTCTGCCGGGCCTGAGCGGATTCATTGCCGAAATGACCGTCTTTGTCGGTTCTTTCCAGAATCCGGACCTGTTCCACCGCACCTGCACCGTCATCGCTACGATGAGTATTGTGATTACGGCAGTATATATCCTGCGCGTGGTCGGAAAAATCCTGTATGGCACCTGCCATAACCCGGAACACCTGAAACTGACCGATGCCACTTGGGACGAACGTCTGGCTGTAATCTGCCTGATTGTGGCCGTAGCCGGACTGGGACTTGCTCCTTACTGGGTGAGCAACGTCATCAGTGGAAGCGTAGAACCTATTATCAGCCAACTTATCCGATAACCCGAATAAATAAAAAGAAATTATATGAGCGAATTATTTACTATGCAGGCTGAAATCAGCCTGGTCGCCATTATCCTCCTCCTGCTGCTGGCCGACTTGATTATGAAGACGCCCAGCCACAAGCCGCTCCAGTATATGGCTTGCGTATTCATGGTGGTGCAACTGGCCCTGAACATCGTTCCGACCAGCGGTGAAGCATTCGGAGGAATGTATCATGCCACTCAAATGGCATCTGTCGTAAAAACCATCCTGACCGCCGGTACCCTGCTCGTATTCCTGCAGTCGGGCGAATGGCTGTCACGCGAAGATACCCGCCACAAAGCCGGTGAGTTCTACATGCTGACCTTGAGTACACTGCTGGGAATGTATTTCATGGTGAGTGCCGGAAGCTTTATCCTGTTCTACGTGGGACTGGAACTGGCCAGCATCCCGATGGCCTGTCTGGTGGCTTTCGACAAGTTCCGTCATCACAGTGCCGAAGCCGGAGCGAAGTTCATCCTGAACTCCATGTTCTCTTCTGCCCTGATGCTGTACGGTATCTCTATGGTGTACGGTACTACCGGAACCACTTATTTTGCCGATGTAACGGCCGCACTGACCGGCACACCGCTCCAGATTATGGCCATGGTGTTCTTCTTTGCCGGACTGGGATTCAAGCTGAGCTTGGTTCCGTTCCACATGTGGACCCCCGATACTTACCAGGGAGCCCCGACCAACGTATCAGCCTACTTGTCTGTCATCTCTAAAGGTGCAGCTGCCTTCGCCCTGATGAGCATCCTGGTGAAAGTGTTCGGACAGATGGTAGCCGACTGGAGCCTGCTGCTGAGCATCGTCATCGTGCTGACCATTACCATTGCCAATATCTTCGCCATCCTGCAGGAAGACCTGAAACGATTCATGGCCTACAGTAGTATCTCACAGGCCGGCTACATCATGTTGGCCGTACTGGGAGGAAACGAACAGGGAATGGCCTCACTGGTGTACTACCTCGTGGTGTACATCGCCGCCAACCTCGCTGTTTTCGGTGTAATCAGTGTCATTGAACAACATACCGGAGGAAAAGTGGACCGCAGTGCGTACAACGGACTCTACAAGACCAACCCGCGCCTGAGCTTCCTCATGACGCTGGCCTTGTTCTCTTTGGCCGGAATCCCACCGTTTGCCGGATTCTTCTCCAAATTCTTCGTATTTGCCTCTGCCTTCCACAGCGGCCACTGGCTGGTAGTATTCCTGGCATTGGTAAACACCATCATTTCTCTCTACTACTACCTGCTGATTGTGAAAGCCATGTACATCACTCCCAACGATACGCCGATTGCTACTTTCCGTACACCGGCCCTGGCAGGTACAGGATTGTTCATCTGCCTCATCGGAGTCATCATTCTGGGACTTTGCAGCGGAGTGTACGACTTGTTCAGCCACGTAGCTGGATTGGGATTCTAATCCGATAAACATATTATCGTTTTTATAAGGGTCATCTCAAATCTGTTTGAGGTGGCCTTTTTCTTTTAATCCATTTTTCACATTTCTTCCCGTCACCCAATTCAAAACCGCAAAATATTTTATCTAAAAGCATCAAATATAATAATTTTTAAACCATTATGTCAGTATATAAAATAAAATTACTTCAAAATGATTTTATATTACAAGAATATATTACTTTTGCGGCGTACTTAAACATATAAATTAAACTAACATCAACACAAAATTCACTATGAGTTCTAAATCATGTTTTTCAAAAAGTAGCTGCTTCCTACTGGCAAGTGCCTTAATCGGCACCTCTCTGCCTGCTTTTGCTACTTCTTCAGAGACCAGTACTAATCTGGTTGTCCAACAACAAAACCAAAAACTAAAAGGACAAGTCATTGACGCCAAAACAGGTGATCCTGTAATCGGAGTGAACATTCTGGTAAAAGGGACTACCAACGGAACCATCACAGACATCGATGGAAAATATGAAATCAATGCTCCCGTAGGTTCCCTTCTTCAAATCTCTTTCATCGGATACCAGACAGTAGAAATAAAAGCCACAGCCGGTGAACAAACCATCAAGCTGCAAGAAGATACCGAAACTTTGGATGAAGTGGTAGTAGTAGGTTATGGCGTACAGAAAAAGGAAAGTCTGACTGGCGCCATGTCTACACTGAAAGAAAACAGACTGAAAGATATCACCACACCGACTGTGGAAAACATGCTGAACGGTAAAGTCTCCGGAGTATATGTAGCGCCGGGCTCAGGACAGCCGGGTTCCAACGGAGCCGTACAGATTCGTGGACGTGCCACACTGAGTGGAAGTACCTCTCCGCTATGGGTAATCGATGGAGTCATCGTAGGTGAAGACCCCGGCGTACTGAACCCCTCGGATATTGAGAACATGACCATATTGAAGGATGCGGCCTCTACTGCCATCTACGGTTCACAAGGTGCAAACGGTGTCATCATCGTGACCACCAAAATGGGAAAGAGCGAAAAGATGAAAATCAATGCCTCCGTCAAACTGGGTGTCAGTACCATGACCAACGGAAAGATGGAAATGATGAATGGAGCAGAACTCTACGATTATTATGCATCCTTCCCCAATCAGGAAGACATCAAATTCTCACGCTGGAATCCCGATTTGAGAAACGCCAACTTCGACTGGGGAGACTTGGCCTCACAAGCTGGATTTACACAAGACTATAATCTTTCCTTATCCGGAGGAAATGAAAAAATGAGTTCCTATTTCTCCTTGGGATATTATAGCGAAGAAGGAACCGTAAAAGGATACAAGTACGACCGGTACAGCTTCCGCTACCGTTCCAACTACAAGCCCTTCTCCTGGCTGACCATCAAACCGAACATTTCAGGTTCGATGAAGAATACCAACGATGCCCAGTATGATTACACCGCCAAATATACCATGTTCCCTTGGGATAGCCCATACGATGAAGATGGCAATCTGGTTCCCGACCGTTACAGCGGATGGGTGGACAGCTCTGACCTGAATTACCTGAATGCCCTTTCTTATGGAAACCATACCACACAGAAAACATACGAGTTCTCCGGCAATTTCGACTTTGATATCAAAATCACCGATTGGCTGACTTTCACCTCGGTCAATAACTACCGCTGGACCGGATACTTCCAGTCTACTTATACAGACCCGCGTACAGACAGCGCCTCCGGTGTGCAGGGACGTGTGGAAGAAGAACAGACCAATAACATCCAACGCTACACCAACCAATACCTGACTTTCAACAAGATGTTCGGAAAACATTCCGTACAAGCCTTGCTAGCCTACGAATTCATGGATACATCGGCCAAAGTCATCAATGCCAAAGGGACCGGTATCGTTTCCGGATTTGAGGTACTGGATGCAACTGCCACCCCGGAAGAAGTCGGAGGAAATCTTACCGAATGGGCCAAACAGTCTGTGTTTGCAAAAGTAAACTATGCTTACGACAACCGTTACCTTGCGGAAGCCTCCATCCGACGAGACGGCGCTTCCAACTTCGGTGACGACAAAAAATACGGTAACTTCTTCTCCATCAGTGCCGGATGGAACATCAACCGTGAGAAATGGTTCAAGGCCGACTGGGTAGACGTATTGAAACTCCGTGCCTCATACGGTTCGGTAGGTAACATTCCTTATTCCAAATATCCGCAATATGGCTTGTATTCCGTTTCTTCCAACTACAACGGCATTCCGGCCATCCTGATCAGTCAGGTGGGAAACAAGGACCTGACATGGGAACAGACTTATACCGCAGGAATCGGTGTAGATGCCAATTTCTTCGACAACCGCCTGCGTTTCGTATTCGACTACTACAACAAATATACTTCCAACATCTTGTACCAGGTTCCGGTTTCCGGACTGACCGGAATCACCAGCCGTTGGCAGAATGTAGGAGAAATGCGTAACTCCGGTATAGAAATCACCATTGGAGGCGACATTATCCGTACAAAAGACTGGTTATGGAGCATTGACCTGAATATGGGTTACAACAAAAACAAACTGGAGAAACTGTATGGCGACGATCCGGACATGATGATTATCGGTGGTGGCGGTAATGATACCAGCATTGCCGGAGCAGCAGAAAAAGTGTTGAAGGTAGGTTACAGCACCGACCGTTACTATCTGCGTGAATGGGCCGGAGTCGACCCGAAAAACGGTTCCCCTCTGTGGTACAAGAACGACGGAAGCGGAGAAACGACCAGCAACTATTCTGAAGCCCAGCAAGTCATGACAGAAGCTACGTCACCTAAATTGTTTGGCGGATTCAATACCACTCTTACCTGGAAAAACATTGACTTGAACGCTTCATTCGGTTACTCTTTAGGAGGCAAAATCTACAACTATTCCCGTCAGGAATACGATTCAGACGGTGCCTATACAGACCGTAACCAGATGAAGTTGATTGACGGCTGGTCACGTTGGGAGAAAGAAGGTGATATCGCCACTCACCCACTTGCCTCTTACGGAAACAACAGTAACTCAAACAAAGCCTCTACCCGTTACTTGGAAGATGGAGATTACCTGAAACTACGTTCATTGTCTATCGGCTACAATTTAGACCTGTCGAAATATTATATCCAAAACATGCGTATCTATTTCACGGCTGAGAATGTATTTACGGTGACCAAGTTCTCCGGCATCGACCCTGAAGTGCCGGCCTACTATGATGAAACTACCGGTACCTACAAAGCCATCGGTACTGCCGGAGCCAACCTTTATCCGTCTACACGTAAATTCATGTTTGGTATTAACTTAACTTTTTAATCAGCACACATTTATGAAAAAGATAACTTCAACCCTACTTTTATCCCTCGGTATCACAGGAGGAATACTCACATCTTGTGACATAGATAGATTCCCTAATAATTATATGGCGACAGAGCAGGTAGCAGAAAACCAGGAGATACTTTTCGACAACATGTTGAACGGTATGTACGCACAGCTGAAAACCTGGTCAGACCCTATGCACCGTCTTGGTGAATATGCCGGCGACAACATGATGATCCGTGGCGCCTCAACCGACGCATTTTATGAATTCATCACTTATTCACGTACCCCCGACAACTATCGTCTGCAGAATTTCTGGGACTATGGATACAAAGCCATTGCACAGGCTTCCAATATCATCAAAATGGCCGGACAGACAGACGACTCAGCTATCAGGAGCAAGCTGGGAGAATGTTACTACGTGCGAGGGATGATGTATTTCTACCTGTGCCGGGCCTTCGGACGCCCCTACTACCAGGCACCCGACAAGAACCTGGGAGTACCTATCGTCAATGGAACACCGGATGAAGCAACAATCAGCAACCTGTCTTTACCCGACCGTTCTACGGTTAAAGAAACCTACCAGCAGGCCATCAACGATTTGCGTACAGCGGAACAGCTGATTACCACCTCGTTCCAAAATGCGGATTTTGCTTCCAAAGAAGCGGCCCAGGCCATGTTGTCACGTGTATATCTCTATATGAGCGGCACTTATGAAAATCCCAACACGGAATATGCGGACTCCGCACGCTACTATGCCGATTTGGTAATCCAATCTCCCAACTTCCATCTGGTATCGCGTGAAGACTATATGAAATCACCGCGGACAGCCCCCGAAAACTATCCGGAAGATATTTTCGTCATCAAACGTCTGGCAGCCGACTTCCCTGGCGATGAATACTACTACACCATTGGAGGTATGTACTCCAACCTTGGAGGTATGGGATGGGGCGAAATGTATGCCAGCGCCAAATACCTTGACCTGTTGAACGAAACCAAACGTAACGACTGGAGAAAAGGAGATGACGGAATCGTGGATGCAAGAGCCAAATTCATTGAACCTCAATACGCCACAGACGACAACGGAAACTATACCGAGGTATTGCGTTTCATCACTCCGAATGCAACGGGTACCGGATATGCTTATGTACAGCTTCCGGTGAACGACACCTATACGGAATGTTATACAGTAGACGAGAACGGCAATCCGAAAGACAAATATGCCATCACTCCTTATACGACAGGCAGAACGGCTGACGAACAGTACTACACCATCAACTACGGGGGTGCAAGCTACGTCGGTGTCATTGATTATCAGATGTCACTCAACAATGGCTATCCGATGTTCTACATTACCAAGTGTTCTCGGGAAGATAACCTGGAATCACAGCTACATTCACCCATTATCTCCCGCCTGGATGAAATGTACCTGAACCGTGCAGAGGCCTATGTAAAACTGGGACAGCTTGAAAAAGCAAGAGCCGATATCAACACCATACGTACACGAGCCATCAATGACCAAGCCGCTTACGATGCCACTACATTCGCAGCCAACGCAGCCCAACTGGTTGACAAAGAACGCCAGCTGGAACTGGCTTACCAGGCCGAACGCAGCTATGATGTGTTCCGTAACGGAGGCACACTGACCCGACAGTATCCGGGACCTCATCCGATAAGTGACGTACCTGCCACGGATTATCGGGTGACCTATTACATTCCACAGACAGCCATCAACTCTTATCCGAGCGGAAGCACCCTGACACAGAATCCGACCAGTGACGGAGGTGTAATTACGCATTGATAAAAATTCACCAGACTCAGACTGCCTCATCCCTCCAGATGGGGCAGTTTTTTTGTCTAAAAACAATTGTAGAAAACCATTCCGACACCCTCAAAAAAACGCAAGGACATTTCAGTCGTACAACCGTCCGCGATAGCGTCTTGTAGTCTGCCTGTAGTAATTCTAACTTTGCCATAAAATTTTAGATATGGTAAAAATAGAATACTACAGGCAGATTTTTTCTGCTTTTAAAGAATTATGTTCATCTGGCAAACAATCATGCTCCTTTCGTGAATATTGCCGCGGGCATGGTGTCAATTATTACAGGATGTATCTGATATTGAAGGAAGAATACACAAGCTTGAATGATGTTCCCGGATATACAAGAGGAAGTTGTCTGAAGTTTCGTTGTTCTCAGGCTTACGAAGAATTTAAGTCCCTCTGTGCCGATGGCAGACAACCGGGACGCTTTATTGATTATTATAAAGGTTTTGGAATAACAAGGAAACAGATGAAGGACTTTCTGTGGCGCAACAGACTCCGTGTTTCGGATTTGCCCGGATATACAAGTCCCCATACATGTCGAAGTTCCCGGTATAAGGAAATACCTTTTGAGGATGTGATATTTGAGGAAGCCGGTTTTCTTCCTGCAGAAAGCTGCAATGTGATTACTGTCAGGGTAGATGGCAATGTGGAAGTAAGCTTTCCGGAAGATACGGACTTGTCTGTTATTGCGAAGTTTATCCGTAAAATGGGAAAGGAGGTCACTCATGTGGAGCCTTGATTCATGTCTGCATCTGTGGGTCTGTCAGCATCCTGTATCCATGCGTTATGGCATCCGTGGTCTGACACAAATGATATGGTCGTGGAAAGGACATTCTCCGGCTTCGGGGAATGTATATGTGTTTTTCTCACAGGACCGTAAGACCATGAAGGCATTAAAATGGGACGGCGACGGTTTTTTGATGTACACTAAAAGACTGTCCCAAGGGCGTTTCCGTGAGGTGCTGAAAAACGGTGATGGCAGCGTCCGCAGGTTTCAATGGGATGACTTCTACATGCTGATGAGGGGGCTCACACCTGTAAAAGTAACTGTCGAAGAACGCTTTAGAATGGCTGCAAGGTAGTATATATAATATTGATAATCAAATAATTAAATCTATAAGAAGTTGCATAAATCCGCCTTTTTTCGTAACTTTAAAGCATGAAAAAGGATGAACTGATAGAACTTTTGCAACGCCAGAACGGCTTCCTTCAGGGCAAACTGGAGGAAGCCTTATCATCTGTCCGTTCACTGACTTCAGCCAACGAGAGACTGACTGCCACGGTTGAAGAACTGAGAAAGCAGATAACCTCTCTGGAGGAAACTCTCAAAGGAAAGGACATTGAACTCAGCAAGGAAAAAACTGTCCGTCAGGCAATGCGCCGTCTGCAGGAATCTCCCTCGGAAAGACAGACCGGACAGATGCTCCCCAAATCTGATGTTCCTGAACAGAAGATACAAAAGAGACATACAAACAACGGTGCGAAGAAAAAGACACATCCGGAATGTGAGATTGAAACCTTTGATGTAGAACCTGACGACCCGGGGTTTGATCCGGAACTGGCCAGATATATGTGTACATGCGATGTCGTGCGTTATTCAATGGTTCCCATGCGCTTTATCAAGACAATCTATAAGGTCAAGAAGTATGTTCAGAACGGTACAATCTTCAAAGGTTCTGTTCCGGCAACTCCGCTGCTGAACTCCCAATACACTTCCTCTTTTATCGCAGGTCTGGCGGAGTTGCGCTATCTGCACGGAATGCCGCTTGAAAATGCGGTAGAATACTTCCGCTCACACGGCTTCGATCTTGATAAGGGTACCGCCCGGAAGCTTGTCAGCAAAACCAAGGTTCAGCTTGAGAACCTTTATAAGGCTCTTGCAAAGGCAATCCTTGAGGACAACTATATCTGTGGTGATGAGACTTATCAGAAAGTACGTCTGCAGACAGTCACTGATTCAGGGAAGAAAATAAAGAAAGGATATATCTGGGTGTTTGTCGGTATGACCACAGGTCTGGTGTATTTCTTTTATGATGACGGATCACGTTCGGCTGAAGTCTTTGAAAATGAAATAAAAGGATTTAACGGAGCCTTCCAGTGTGACTTTTACTCCGGATACCGTCATATCGGAATCGGCAATCTGAAAGGAATAAAAAGACTTCCATGCCTGCAGCATATAAAACGGAAGTTTCTGGATATAAAGGATAGTACTATTGCCCAGCAAATGGCCAAGCGCTTCGGCCTATTGTATCACTTCGAGCATAAACACAAAACAGGAAAGGACGGATGGACTGACGAGGACCACCTTCAGTGGAGGCAACGCTACTCAAAAGTGATGATTGAAAAAATCTACAGAGGATTGATTGAGATTAAAGACCGTCCGGGGATACCTCCTGATGATTCTCTTAATGCCGCCGCCGATTATGCGCTGAAACAGTGGCATGAAATACCGGCAATCTTCTCTTCTCCTAAATACAGGCTTGACAACAATGAAGTTGAACGAATAAACAGGTATATATCACTGACACGAAGACGTCTGACAATAGGCTCTCATACAGGAGCCGAAGTGGCGGTGTTATACCACTCATTAGCCATAACATGCCATAGATGTGGAATAAACATCTTTGAATACTTCTGCGACATTATAGACCGTTGTGCCGCATGGCCTCCTAATACTCCTATAGATAAATATCGTGATTTGCTTCCGGATAGATGGAAGAAGATGAAAAGATAGCCGCCCAAAAATCTGGAAGGCTATCTTTTTATGTGGTGAACGCTATCGCGGACGGTTGTACTTTCAGTCCAAACGCAAGGACGTTTTAAATAAAACGTAAAAGAGTTTTCCTTCAAACGCAAGTGCGTTTTTAAAAGAATCATAAAATCCAGATAAACAACAATTTACAAATTTACATTTCTGAAGTTTCTTCCTCCGTACACCGATAATGCAGAGGAGAAAGTCCGGTTGCTTTCTTGAAGAAAGTCCCGAAAGCAGAAGCATTGGGAAAATGAAATTCATCCGATATTTCCTGAATCGTTTTGTGGGAATTTTTCAGCAAGAGCATACTCCGGCGAATGATGGCCCGAAACACCAGTTCCTGTACCGTATATCCACACACGGACTTTGACAAGGCTGAAAGATATTTGGGAGTCAGACAAAGCTTGTCGGCATAAAACGCCACTCCTCTCTCCTCCTTGTAATATTTCTCCACCAGCCGAATCAGCTGGATAAAGGTGTCAATCTTGTGTCCGGCAGCCTTGTTCTCTTCCATCAACCGCCGGCTGTAAATGGCACAGAGCCGATAGGTCAGGGCCAGCAGCAACAGTTTCCGTTCATGGTTGCCGAAAGGATTATCCGCGGCATGCCGGTAACGGCTGATTAGTGTGATATAACGGGCAATGTCTTCTTCCTCCCCTGTAGTCCATACATAACAAGGCTCCGGAGTCAGCGTAGCATAAAGATGCATGGCTACTACGGAACTGCCCAACAGTTCCCGAATAGGGTCTACCCGATAGAACAAAATATCCACACGCAAGTCGTCCGTACATGTCCCTGCACAGAATTCCGTGGATTCGGACAGAAAAACCGTCTCTCCGGCTTTCGCCGTAAAAGGTTTCCGGTCCAGAGTGAACTGAAAACTCCCTTGCTCACAGACAACCAGTCCCAAATAATCCATCCGGAAAGTTTTCTGCAATACAGCCGGAAAAGCTTCCACCACGCCTTCCGAACAACAAATATCCCTTCGTTCCACCAATGCCTGATTCAAGCGCATCAAGCGCTCTGTTTGTGTAGCCATGATACCGGTTCAATTTATGTTTATACCAGTACGAAGATACACAAAAAAAGCGTCACGGCAGAGGCTTCCATAGATATTCCCCGCTGAAAATATAGATTAAGAAACGAAAGGCCTCTCCGTGACGCATGACTATCTTCAAGAAACAGAAGCAGGAATCTTGTCCAGCCGCCTTTTCTTCCAGGGGATGAGCAGGAAAAAGACTGCACAGCCCAGACAACCGTAGAAAGTCCAGCCGGACATCTCCTTGACTGCCGACAGCGTGGCTTGTACCTGCACGGTTCCCTTTGCCGACATAGCCGCCATCTGTTCGGCTTCCTGCCCGCTCTTACCCTGATACTGCATGCCCTGTACCGTCTGCGCATAGGAGGCCGACACTTCCGGATTCAGCCGGTCGCGGTCTTGTGCGAAACAGGTGACATAATGTTGCTGACGGTGCTGCATCACGTTCGTATAAAGTGCCGTACCGATACCGGGGCCCAGCACCATCCGCACGGTAAGCATAATGCAAATCCAGGTAGAAAGATACTTATAGGGCATCCGCTGGTTGGCATACACTGCCGTCAGCGAATACAGCAGCATCATTCCCGTAGCCCGGATGATGACCGGATACCTCATCCGCTCATACAAGCCGGCAGTCTGCACCTCAAAGTACATGAACAGGGCCGAAAGTCCAATCAATACGAAACCCAACGAGAACAAGTATTTCAAATGTACTCCCTTACGTCCCAGCATGACGGCAATGACACAGCCGATGAAATATCCCGCCATGCTCCAGTTATTCAGGGCCGCATTCTGCCAGTTGTCTATTTTCATCCCCACCCCGGTAAACACATTCACGAACAAGGCGCTGGAATTGAAAACCATCAACAGCAGGAACAACAAGATTCCTATCCGGATGGAACGCAGCTGAAAGATGTCCATCAAGAAATACGGAGAATACTGTTTCTTTTCCATATACACAAAGAGAGCCGTAAAGCACACGGCACTCCCCGTAGCCCAACAGATAGAGGGGTCATCGTACCAGTCGAGTACCTTGCCATACACCAGCACGTAAATCACCGAGGCACACATCAGACAGAAAATCACCACACTGCCAAATTTCCGGAAAGTGATGGGGAAACGGCGAGATGCATAGGTGTGGTAAGGCATGGTGACAAACACCACCAATATGGAAAGCAGCAACGCCCCCATCATGAAATAATAGACGTACTGCCATTCATATTCGTATGCAAGCCAGGCGGTCAGCGAAGTGCCCAACTGCCCGAGAATCATAAAAAACAGATAAATGGTCGGCATACTGACGCTTTTCTCTCCGTCCAGCCTGTCCCATCCTTCTGCATCCACAGGGTCATTTCCCGGCGTAATGTTGCGAGTAGCCTCCATCCCGAACGCATACTTGATCAGCGTAAAGAGGTTGACCATCATCAGCACCATCCGCAGAAATCCCATCACCACGCTACAGACAGCCAGCACATAAATGCTGTCGGTCTTGGCGCAGACGTAGCTTAGCAGGTAAAGCAAAGAAAAACCTACGATGCACATCATCTTTTCCCGACGAAGGCACACCAGCTCGTAAAAGAAAGGCGAAAAGGCAGCCATTCCCACAGAGGTGAGAAAACCGACAAACTGAATATGTTCCGACTGGATGCCCAGTCCACTGAGCATTTCCCCACTGTTGGCTGTATAAACCCCGCTAGCCGTCAGAATCGGCACAAAAAGCAGGACCAGAATCAGGATGCCCAGCGGTTTGGGCACCCAGTTATAAAACGGATAATTTTTAGGACAGGAAGGCATAATTCAACTTTTAAAGGAATCATTGAAAACGTGACACTCACAATTTGGCCTTGACGACCACCATCATACCGGCAGCCAAACGGGCATTGTCTTCCTCGGACAAATCCGTGAAATCAATGCGCACCGGAATACGCTGCTGAATCTTGACAAAGTTGCCGGCAGAGTTGTCGGTAGGCACCAGCGAATACTTGGAACCGGTGGCTCCAGAGATGGCCGTAATCTTTCCGGTAAACTCCCGGTCACTGAGGGCATCGACAGAAATCCGCACTTCCTGCCCCAGCTTCAGATTTTCCACCTGCGTTTCCTTGTAATTGGCCACTATCCACTTCTGACTGTCCGGAAGAATGTACGTCACACTTTGTCCGGCAGTGATGTACTGCCCTTCTTCCAAGGCCCGTCGCCCCAGTTTCCCGTCACAAGGAGCCAGCACCACCGTATAGGAGAGATTCAGGCGGGCCATCTCCAAAGCCGCCTTCGCCCGCTGTATGGCGGCCTCTGTACTCTCCTTCCGGTTAGATACCTCCTTGATACCCGACATAGCCGCCCGCTGCTGACGTCGGGTTGCTTCCAGTTTCTTGCGGGTAGCCTCGTATTCCGTTTCAATCTGCTCCAGCTGAATTGGAGTAGCCGCATTGCGCTTTACCAGATTCTCGTAGCGCTGACGGTCTTTCTCCAGCTTGGCCAGACGGATTTCAATTTCGGCAATCGAAGCCTCATAGACCGAAGCCGTGGTCTGCGTGGTCTGCAAGGTGGCATCCATCACGGTAGCCCCCGCCATCGCATCTTTCAGCGCGGCTTCTGCCTCCATCACCCGAATCCGGTATTCCCGGTCATCCAACACCAGAAGCGTATCTCCTTTATTCACCTGCTGATGCTCGGTAAAATAAATTTTCTTGATATATCCCGATGCTCTCAGGTTTACCGGAGAGATATATTGTTCCACCTGTGCGTCGTTGCTCGTTTCCGTATGCTTGTAGTCCAGAAACATGCAGACCACTTCGACCACTCCCCACAAAAGGAGAACGATTCCCAAAAGACTGGCCAGTAGCTGGCGACGACGTTGTTTTTTCAATTTCAAGGCTTTTTCCTGAAGCGTATGATTTGTAGTTTTCATATACGATGCATATTAAAAGTGAATCAATGAGTGGTATTTGTCTGAAACAGGCGGTCCAGTTGGCCTGTCAGTTTCAGCAAGGTCAGGTTGGCCACCTGATAGTTGTAGTGTGCACTGAGGTAATTGTTCTGTGCCTCGCTCATGCGCATTTCATCCTGAAGAACCTCCGTCATGGAAGCGATACCCTCCCGGTAGCGGTCGGTCGTCACCTGATAGACCTCTTCGGCCAGCAGGTAATTGTCTTTCTGCTTCTGGAAATTACGCTGGTTGTTCATCAGGTCGTTCGTGGCATTCAGATACTGCGTCTCCATATTCTTCCGCATATTTTCGTAGTTCAACCGGGCGTTCTCCTCATCAATTTGGGCCTTCCGGATGCGCGCCCGCTTGTCCAACCCGTCGAAAATCGGCACACGGAGAGTCAGCCCCAACCCGCTGGACGGATACCAGTGGTTGGAAGGGCCGGAATGAAACCAGTGACGGGCCTTGTCGGTGTATGCCGAATACATCCAGCTCCCTGTCAGGCTCAGCGAAGGAAGATAGCCTTGACGTATCAAATCTTTCTGCTGTCCAGCCAGTTTCTTTTGAGATTCCAGCAGCTGCAATTCATACAAGTCGCTGCGGAGTCCGGTCAAGGAGACCGATTCCACCTGTTCCGGATTCACCGGCGTCAAGGCAATCTCCTCTTCCGCCGGATAGTCCATCACGTATTTCAACAGGTTCAATTGCTGCACCAGCATCGACTTCGCATTGTCATACTGCACCTGCAGGTTCTCCAGATTGATATTGACTCGCTTCACGTCCACCTCCATGGCCATGCCGTTGTCGAAGAATGCCTGGGTAATGTCGCGCAACTCCTGCAACCGCACCCGGTTTTCCTGAATCAGGGCCAGCTGTTCCACCGTGTTCTGCCCCAGGTAATACATCTTGCTGATTTGCAGAATCAAGTCCTCCCGGGCCTTTTCGTACGACAAGCGGTTCAGCTCATTCATCGTACGGGCAATGTCAATGGCGGTGTACACCGTCTGGTTGTAAAGTGGCATCTGCAACTGCAAACCTGCCGATGCATTGTATTGCAGCGTCTTGGTCACGTTGTAGGGATTGCCGTATGCCGAACCATCGGTAACTGATACGGGAGGATTAAAATTGTCGTTAAACCCGGCTACCGCATTGATTTGCGGCAACAACTTCGCCCGATTCTCGCTGAGCAGATGCTTGGCTTTCCGCAGCTCATTGCGGCTGCCTGCCAACGAGAGATTGTTCTCGATGCCTATTCTCAGGCATTCTTCCAACGTGAGCGTGCGCTGTGCCAAGGCAGGAACCCACGTGAACAAGGAAGTTAAAATGACTACTAATTGCTTCATGTTTTTTCGTTTCTTAATCTGAAGCAAAGATAGTCTGTCAGCTACTTACGCGATTATTCAGAAAAGGAGAGGGCCTGTTCAGATTTTCCTTTTTATCGGTTATCTATAAAAAAAGACTCATCGGCAGGCAAATACTCCCCCAATGAGTCGCAGATAAATTATACACCAGATTATCTCATTATTTCATCCAGATACTCGTAGAACTCTCCGTCTTCCCCTACGACTCTCTTCTGGATATTTCCCTGACGGTCAATTACAATCTTGGTCGGATAACCTGATACTCCATACATCACCGCCACATCCGGTTGTCCGGCATTCCGGACATTCACCCAAGGTATTCCATGTGCAGCCACCGCCTGTTTCCATTTTTCTTCCGTATCATTGCAATCTATGCCCACAAACACCACTTTATGTTTGTACTTGCGGTAAGCTTTTTTCATATCGGGCAATCCTTTGATACACCATCCGCACCAGCTTCCCCAAAAATCCAATATCACATATTTTCCTTTCGCAGAGGAAAGTGAAAAATCGTTTCCTTGAATATCTTTCAACGTGAAATCGGGGGCAGGCATTCCTTCCTTAACCTTCTCCAACGCTTGCTGACGGGCCTTCCCTTTTTCACATTCCGACTGGATGGTCTGATACAGAGGCTGCATCACTCCGGTACGAACGTTCTCTGAAAGCATTTTCAGCAAAGAATCCACCACTTCCAGGTCCAAAGGCGTCTGTGCCAACAGGAAAACAGACAAATCTTGATTCGGATGCCGGCGAATATAGTCTGTGGAGACTTGAATCATCGACCGTTCCCAGCCTTCGGCTGGCGCATACACCCGACGAATGGAATCTTCTGCAATCCCTTTCTGCTCCATCTCCCGACAAATGTCTCTCAGGGAATCCAGCTTGTGTTCATACACCTTTTTCTGTGCTTGGAGCTGACTATAAGTATCATAAAAAGCATCACCACCCAGCGTATAGCCATCCAACGAACCATTTACCACTACCTTCTTGCCTGGAAGAAGTACGAAAGAAATGGCATCCATCGAGATAGCCGGAATACGTCCCTGCGCATCAGGAACCAAGGACGGTTTTTCCATAATCACCACCTGCTTCAGCACCGAATCTCCCAGCTGAAGTGCGAACTTTCCGTCTTTCAGAGGGACTGTATCTGTTACAATCTGGGGGCGGGACAATGGATTAATTGCAAACGAACGCACCAGCAACGTATCACTTTGTATGCCCGTCAATGTACCTGTCAAATTATACTGGGGAGAAGAAGTACAAGCTGCCAATAAACAACTGCACCATACTGCAAAACTTAAATATTTTTCCATCGTATTCAGATTTAATTTTTGTGCGGACAAAGATACAACAAAATCCGGACTCCAATTTCTGAAATCCGGATTTTGCCAGAAAAACAAGTTCTATTATCTTATTTGAACATCTTTTCCAAGTCTTCTTCTTTCAATACCGCCAACACAGTCTTCCCGTCGGGCGTATAGTTCGGAGTAGATACGGCAAACAAGTCATCTACCAGTCGGTTCATTTCTTCATCGGTCAGAATCTGCCCCGGTACAATAGCGGCGGCTTTTGCCAAAGAAAGTGCCAGCATACTCTGCACTTCCTCCTTCACCTTACAGCCTTTCTCAATAGCCGTATGCACCATATCCGTCACCAGCTTCTCGGGATTCAGTCCTTCGATACCCGCCGGAATCCCGTTGATAGCATAAGTGCCTCCTCCCAGACTGCTAAGTTCAAAACCCAACGCATTCAAGTCGTCCATAAATTCCTCCAGCACCGGAACTTCAGACGGCGAGAAATGTACCATATCCGGAAAAAGCATCCGCTGAGACGCATTTTTCCGGTTCTCTATCTGCGCCATATAGCGGTCGAAAAGAATCCGGACATGGGCCCGCTGCTGATTGATAATCATCAATCCGGACTTTACGGAAGTCAGGATGAAGCTTCCCTTATATTGGTAATGACGCATGGAATTTTCCAGAGGAAGCCGGTCTTTTTCTTCCTCTGCCACCATCGGCGAAACATTTTCCCCTTGAGGTGCCTCTTCCCATCCGGCAGGTTCTGCATACAACGGTCCGGACTCTTCTTCAGACTGGATGTCCGACTGTCCGGATGAATTGTGCTCCAGACCTTCAAAAAGAGGTTCCCATTCCACCCGGTTCTTATGGGCACCGAAAGAAGGTGTATAATTCCCACTCCGCCCAAAATCCGGCATCGTATCCTTACGGTTCATGGAAGAACGCACAGGAGTTTCTCTTTCACCGGAAGAAGGTCTCCATTCCGGTTCCTGCCCGAAATCCGAAGAAATGCCTGTACCTCTTCCAGAAGCCGATGAATAGGCAGAAGGAGGTACAGCCGAGGTATTGAACGGATTGTAAGAAGGGTCGAAACTGGTGGGAGGAGGTGCCACACTGTAGGGCGAATTCTCAAAGGCCGGAATATCCGGCATCCCTTCCGTATCGAAGTCGATGGAGGGTACGGCATTGAAACGACCCAAGGTTTCCTTCACGGCTGCAGAAAGTATCTGCCATACGGCCTGCTCATTTTCAAACTTGATTTCCGTCTTGGTCGGATGAATATTCACATCGATATCCGAGGGAGCAACCTCAAAATAAATGAAATAAGAAACTTGCTCTCCCACAGGTATCAGATTGTCGTACGCACTGGCTACAGCCTTATGGAAATAAGGATGACGCATATAACGTCCGTTCACGAAAAAGAACTGGCGGGCTCCTTTCTTACGGGCTGACTCCGGGCGACCGATATATCCATGGATTCTCACCATCGTAGTATTGATGTCCAAAGAAAGAAGTTCCTGATTCAGTTTTTTCCCAAACACCCCCATGATACGTTGGCGCAAAGGAATGGCCGGCAAATTCAACATTTCCGTACCATTATGACTCAAGACAAACGAGACGTCCGGATTTACCAAAGCAATCCGTTCAAACTCAGCCACAATGTTACTCAGCTCCGTCTGGTTGGATTTGAGGAATTTCCGACGGGCCGGGACATTGAAAAATAAGTTTTTGACAGAAAAATCACTTCCCTGCTGACAAGCTGCCGCCTCCTGTTTCTCTACTTGGGAACCGGAAATCTGGATATAAGTCCCCAGTCCGTCTTTGTTGCAGCAAGTTTTCAATTCCACCTGCGCCACGGCTGCAATAGAAGCCAGCGCTTCACCACGGAAACCCATCGTATGAAGGGCAAACAAATCGGCAGCCTCACGGATTTTAGAAGTGGCATGACGCTCAAAAGCCATTCGGGCATCCGTTTCCGACATGCCTTTTCCATCGTCAATCACCCGAATGCAAGTCTTTCCCGCGTCGGTCACCAGCACTTCGATATTCTTTGCGCCGGCATCTACGGCGTTTTCCACCAGTTCCTTTATGACAGACGCAGGACGTTGTATCACCTCGCCGGCCGCTATTTGGTTAGCCACCGAATCCGGCAACAAACGAATCACATCTCCCGAGGTCATAATGTAAATTCTCCTGTAATCAGATAATGTAAAATATAAAGCAAGATAACAATGGCCACAAACATGACCCCATAACTCAGAGGTTTACGCCCGCTTTCCTTACGGCGTTTCAGGTAAGTCGTTCCCTCCACGAACTTTCCGCGAATGTCTTCCGGCTTAAATTCTTTGGGAGGAAGCATTCCTAGTTCGCGCTTCGCAGTTTCTTCTATTTTCTGCAGCTTTTCCTTGCGTTCATCCACGTAAATATATTCATGGTGATATCCGCGAGGCTTTCTCATTGTAAACATTCCCATATTTTATTCCTCCTTCTTGTTCTCAAACAGATGCGCATTCGGCAACACTACCGGACCGCGTACATTCTTCTTCAACTGGTCTTCCACCCGTTTCCTGCGCCAATTGAAAATATCGGCTTTATTCAGGGGACGGATATAATCGAACCAGACAAAATTCTCCAGACGGTCTTTCCCAGCTGGAATCTGCGACATCGGATATAGCACGCCATTCGATTTCGGACTCATGACCATCCGCTCTATCTTCCGGTCCTGCAAATAAATTTCCAGCTTACTGGTTTCCGACACATTCATCCCAATCAATGTACTGTCAGAATCCATCGGATAATATACTACGCGTACGGAACCTATCACTTCTGTCTTACGCATGTCTCCCCCCTCGAAATAGGATTTCATCTCCTTCCCTGTAACCTGATTGTAAAGCACAGAATCGATTCGCTCGACCGAAAGTGCCTGCCCGATAATGTGCGACCAGTCAATGGTACTGTCATTCATATAGACTTTTATCACCTCACCCAAAAGCTGCTGGTTCTTATTCCAGATAATGGGATCGCGATACATGGTCAGACAGCTGTCTACCGTAGAAAACACCAATGAATCGGCCGTACCCTGCACATCCGTACGATAAAAACGGACTTTATGGAAAGCACGCATTTCGCGGAACATCGAATCCGTATTTAGATGGAAGGTTTCCATTAAAAGCGTATCAGCATGCAAAAACAGACTGTCTCCCTGTGAATAGTCAATAGCAACGGCACTGTCAGTAGCAAACGCATATCCCGTTTTCTCGTTGTAGAAACCATACTCGCCCGTCATCATATTCCGGTTGATGGTATCCGTCATCACCATCCGGCTGAACGCTTCTCCTATGCCCGTATTACGGTCATAAAAAAGCGAATCTCCAGTCAATTGCTTGCCTTGGTTGGTCAGGACAGAACGATTGTACAAATCAGCCTTCCCGGTTACCGTATTATAAATACCTTTTTCAGAATAAATATGATTGGCATCGCTCCAGATATCTGAAGGTCCCACAATATCGGCTATCTTCGAAGCCGTATTATAACGCAAGGTATCCGAAGTCAGTGTAAATTGCGGATTGACCAGTTTCACATTGTAATTGAACACGGATTGCTTAGTCTGCGGACTGTATTCTCCCCACTCCGAGGTCAGTACATTCTGTTCATCCATCAACGTACCTCCGTCAAAGAAATACCCCAGGTTGTACACCCGGTCATAGTTCAAACTATCCGTCAGCAAGGTAGTCGTACGGTTCTCCATACGTACATTGCAGCGCATCTCCGCTATCTGAGTCAGTCCGTCATAGTACAAACGGTCACCATAGAGAAACAAGGTATCCCCCTGTACCATCTTCACATTGCCAAAAGCCTCAAAGCTGCTGATTTTGTCATAATAGCATGCGCTGTCGCAATACATGTACACACTGTCATGGCGAAACTCTACATTACCAGTCACAATCTGGGCATCCGGATGCTGGGCATCCTTCCGCAACAAATCGGAATGCAACAAATAAACCTTGCTCTTGGGCACCGGACGTTTTGACTCTTCCTTCTTCTGTGAGGGTTTCGCCGAAGCCTGCGTGTTTTCCTGCTTTACCGGATGCTGAGGAACAGAAAGTCCTCCCTGAGCCGAAAGGCTCAGTATGGTCAAACAAAATGCCACGACCGGAAGAAGACGATGCATCCTTACGCGGCCTGATTTTTTATCTGTTTCCTGTTTCATGTGCAGGTAGTCTCATCACTGTTTAATCCATCCCGGATATTTAAAATCACATTTACGCCAAGACGGATTGATTCGTACGTATGTATTTTTCTGTTTCTCTACAATCCACTTCTGCAGTTTTTCTTCACTACGGTTGGCAGTTACAATATCTTTCAGACGCTGATAGTCTTCCGAAATTGTGGCTTTGTGTCCATCAATACGGTTTTTCAACTTGACGATAGCACACACTTCCTTACCTTTGGCATTGATCATGGTAAACGGCTGAGAAACCTCTCCAATCTGCATACCTTCTACGGTTTTGGCCACTTCCTGTGAAACCAATCCGGCCAGCTGCTGCATCTCGAAACGGGAAGTAGAAGTCTGAGGGTTGGCCAGCAAACCGTGGTTGTTACGTGTATCCTTATCCTGAGATACCCATATAGCAGCCTCATCAAACGTCACTTTTCCTTTACGGATGTCATTTGCCAAGGTATCCAGTTTATTCAGTTCTGCTTCAATTTCCTTTTCATCCACACGGGGCTTAATCAAGATATGACGGTAGCTCACGCGGTCACCACGTTTTTCAATCAGCTGGGCAATGTGATAACCATATTCTGTCTGGAATACTTTCGAAATTTTCTTGGGGTCTGTCAGGTTGAATACCACATTGGCAAATTCCGGAGTCAGCTCTCCACGCCCTGTAAAGCCATATTCACCTCCTCGACGGGCAGAACCCGGATCTTCGGAATACATACGTGCCAAGGTAGAGAAAGTTGTCTCTCCCTTATTGATACGATCCGTAAAATCACGCAATTCCTTCTTTACCCGTTCTATTTCTTCCTCCTTGATCTTAGGTTCACGCGTAATAATCTGCACCTCTACCTGGGTCGGGACAAACGGAATACTATCCTGCGGCAAACGGCTGAAATAGTTTCTCACTTCCGCCGGAGTCAGCTTGATGTCTCCCACAATCTTTTTCTGCATCTCCTGCACGGTCAGTCCGTCGCGGATATTCTCACGCAGCATCTCCCGAATCTGAGTAGAAGTCTTGTTATAATATTCCTCCAGTTTTTCCTTTGAACCAATCTGTTCGGTAAGCCAAGCAATTCGTGACTCCACTTGCTGAAGTACTTCCTGGTCACTGACTTCGATACTATCTATCTCTGCCTGATGAAGGAACAGTTTCTGCACGGCCAGTTCTTCCGGTATCACGCAATAAGGGTCACCATCAAAACGACGTCCTTCATACTGGGCATTCAAACGTTCATTTTCTACATCCGATTTAAGAATGGCTTCATCGCCGACAACCCACACCACTTCGTCAATCACGTTATCTTGTGCCATCGTGGGAACTGTTCCAGTCAAGGCAAATAAGAAAGCCAAGACGCCAGTCATAATCAATTTATTCATTTTCTGTCTATTTGATTTGTTTGGTCCATTACATTACAAAGGACGAAGATACGGCATTAATTACTTTTTTCCGCTACAATTAACGGTTTTTAAAATGTCTTGGTTTATTTCAATTCTGAAACGTTGCTGCAATTCTTCCAACCGGGATTTTTCCATTGACAAACGATAATCACGCTGCACTTCACTACGTACATCCGTAAAGTCTTCCGGCCCTTTCTTCAAACGTTTCCCCAAGACAAACGTATAAGGCAAATCCGTACGAGGCGTAAAATGTCCGCACTTAAATGCCAGCTTATCGACATAAGGATTACTTCCTATCTGAAACAATCCGGTCTCTACCTCTGCTTTCAGACTTGCATCCTCCTTCGAGAAGGCATCAATCTTCTCCTTCCATTCATTCAAGGGAAGTTTCTTCAACTTCTTCTTCAGTTTAGAAGCGGCCTTTTTATTCAAGCAATACACTACACCACCTTTAAAATGAGGAAGGTCCCATGCATATTCCTTTTTATGAGCCTCAAAATAATCCTCCAACTCTTTATTGCCGACATTGCCTGAAGAAGCCCCCACATGACGCTTGTCCCAATAGGCTGCCAACAACCCTTCTGTGATTTGTTTCCACTCGATACTATCAGGTTCCGACTCTTCTTTCGGAATATTGGCTACATCAGTCTTAGATGCAGGATAGTCTTCTTGCTTACAATCCAGCAGACAAACCACATGAATGCCTAACGGAGAAAAAAATGGTGCAGAAAAGTCATTCTTTTTCAGAGTGCCCAACTGCTCCGAAAATTCTTTTACCAGACAAATCTCAGGAATCCACTCTCCATCTGCATAAGGAGAAGAAGCACTGGCCTCTGAAGAATAATTGCGTGCCAAGGTTTCAAAATCGGCTCCTGCTTTCAAGGCCGTATAGACTGAATCCATGCGCTGCCTTGCCTGACGTTCCTGTACTGCCGACACATGCTGCGGCAACAGAATGGATATCTGACGAAATTTCACCCACTTCATGGGAACAGATTTCAGCCCGTGCGACTCTCTCTCTCTACCCATTTCATTTTGCAGGACACTGCACTGCAAACGGAAATCGGGCAACGTATCCCATCCTTGTTTTTTGGCATCGGCCACTTTCAGCTTATAATACAAGAAATGCGGCAAAAAATGCTCGGTTGAAATACCATTCACCGCATGTATCCGCGCGTAATAATGGGCAAACTCCTCCACAGAAGTCGCTTCTCCGTCAATCCGGAACACAACTTCCCGCTCCTCCGCATAAGAAGTCACTCCCACACACATCAGATACAAGCATAATAATACGAGTCGACACATGGCTAACCTTAAAAATTTCATCAAACAAAAAAATCATTCCAGCCGTCAGGCAAGTTCGCATTGAACAAACTTACCTGACGTTTAGAATGATTATCTATAATATAAATAAAGTCAAAGACTATTTTTATTACTGAGGACGGCTATAGTTCGGCGCTTCACTCGTAATAGAGACGTCATGCGGATGGCTTTCCAGCACTCCGGCATTAGTGATGCGAGTGAACTTAGCATTATGCAGTTCCATGATGTTGTGTGCCCCGCAATAACCCATACCGGCACGCAGACCACCTACCAGCTGATAGATTACCTCATACAAAGAACCTTTGTAAGGCACACGCGCAGCAATACCTTCCGGAACCAGCTTCTTCACATCGGTAGTTCCACTCTGGAAGTAACGGTCTTTTGAACCATTTTCCATAGCTTCCAAAGAACCCATACCACGATAGGATTTGAACTTACGGCCATTGAAGATAATTGTGTCGCCCGGAGATTCTTCCGTACCAGCAACCAAAGAACCAATCATTACGCTATAACCACCGGCAGCCAAAGCTTTTACCACATCACCAGAATAGCGCAAACCACCATCTGCAATCAAAGGAACACCCGTTCCTTCCAAAGCTTTAGCGACATCGTACACAGCTGTCAGCTGAGGAACACCTACACCGGCTACCACACGAGTCGTACAGATAGAACCCGGACCGATACCCACTTTCACGGCATCAGCACCCGCTTCTACCAGCATCTTGGCTGCTTCACCTGTAGCCACATTACCTACCACAATATCAATATTTGGGAAGCGCTTCTTGGCCTCTCTTAATTTTTCAATGACATACATGGAATGGCCATGAGCCGTATCGATGACAATGGCATCTGCTCCGGCATTCACCAACGCCTCAATACGGTCGAAGGTATCGTTCGTCACACCGACACCGGCAGCCACACGCAAACGTCCTTTAGAGTCCTTGCAAGCCATCGGTTTATCTTTTGCCTTGGTAATATCCTTATAAGTAATCAAACCGATCAACTTACCGTCTTTATCTACCACCGGAAGTTTCTCAATCTTATTTTCCTGCAGAATCTTAGAAGCAGTTTCCATGTCTGTTCCAGGTTCTGTAGTCACGATATTTTCTTTTGTCATCACCTCATCGATACGCTTGTTCATATCCTTTTCAAAACGCAGATCGCGGTTTGTCACGATACCTACCAGGTAATTTTCATCATCCACCACAGGAATACCTCCAATCTTGTATTCAGCCATCAAATCAAGTGCATCCTTTACGACTGAACCTCTTTTTATGGTTACAGGGTCGTAAATCATTCCATTTTCAGCACGCTTTACGATAGCTACCTGACGAGCCTGTTCCTGAATGGACATGTTCTTATGGATTACACCGATACCGCCTTCACGGGCAATCGCAATTGCCATCTGTGCTTCGGTAACTGTATCCATGGCTGCAGTTACAAACGGAATTTTCAACTCAATGTTGCGTGAAAACTTAGTCGTGAGTTCGACTGTTTTAGGTAATACTTCAGAATAGGCCGGAATCAACAATACATCATCGTAAGTTAATCCGTCCATTACAACTTTATCTGCAATAAATGACATAGGGCTTTATGCTTTAGATTTTATTGCGTGCAAATATACGAATTTTATTCAGAATAAAACGGTTGGTTAACATCTTTTTAAAAAGGAAACTTTCGTCTGTAAAAACAATCGGCCGGTGTGAAATGTTACACACCGGCCGACAGCAAATATCCAAAAGAATCCTGCACCTAAAATCAATTGGCCATTTCTGAGATAAACTTGATACGCACCAAACGGATTTCATCTTCCGTATAGTCATCGCCTAATTCATCCATGGCATCATCAATCTTGTCTGTGGTCGATTCCTTGAAATAATCATAAATATCCTGCATGTGGTCTTCGTCCATGATTTCCTCCAGGAAATAATCGATATTCAGTTTGGTACCTGAATATACGATGGCTTCAATCTCGTCCAACAGTTCGCTGAATTCGATTCCTTTAGCCACTGCAATGTCATCCAACGCTACCTTACGGTCGATGCTCTGAATGATGGAAACCTTCAGCTTTGACTTGTTGGCTACCGTACGTACTCTCAAATCTTCCGGACGATCGATTTCATTTTCGTCACAATGCTTTTTAATCAGTTCACAGAATTCCTGACCATAACGCTTTGCCTTTCCAGCTCCGACTCCCGGAATGTTCTGCAGTTCTTCCAGAGTCACCGGATAAATCGTAGCCATTGCTTCAAGAGAAGGATCCTGGAATATCACGTATGGAGGAACATCCAGTTTCTTCGACATTTTCTTACGCAAATCTTTCAGCATGGAATACAATACCGGATCGACTGCACAAGAAGCCCCACTCCGCATCGGAGTTTCGTCTACTTCCTCCTCATCAAAGTCTGCATCCTCTACTATCTTAAATGACTTTGGCTTTTTCAAGAACTTATGCCCTTCCGGTGTCACCTTCAACAAGCCATAGTTTTCCACATCTTTTGCCAAGTAACCTGCAATGAGTGCCTGACGAATGACTGCATTCCACAATCGTTCTTCCTCTCCCATTCCAGAGCCGAAAACTTCCAGATCCTCATGCTTGTGCGCAAGCACTTCGGAAGTTTCCTTACCCAACAATATATCAATTATATAATCTTGCTTAAAGTTCTCTTTAACTGCAATGATCGCTTCAATCACTGCACACAATGAATCCTGAGCCTCCACTTGTTTCTTTGGATTTAAACAGTTATCACAATTACCACAATTATCTTCCGTATATTCTTCACCAAAATAATGCAACAATATTTTCCTCCTACACACTGAAGATTCAGCGTATGCCGCTGTTTCCTGCAACAACTGACGTCCGATTTCCTGTTCCGAAATAGGCTTTCCCTGCATAAACTTTTCCAGTTTCTGCAAATCCTTGTTCGAATAGAACGTGATGCATTGTCCTTCACCTCCGTCGCGTCCGGCACGTCCAGTTTCCTGATAATAACCTTCCAGACTCTTCGGCACGTCATAATGAATCACAAAGCGCACATCCGGTTTATCTATTCCCATTCCGAAAGCAATCGTGGCTACAATCACATCAATATCTTCTTTCAAAAAAGCATCCTGATTCGCATTACGGGTTGCAGAGTCCATTCCAGCATGATAAGCACGCGCCTTAATACCGTTTGCCTGCAGTATCTCGGTCAGCTCTTCCACCTTCTTCCGGCTCAAGCAATAAATAATACCCGACTTCCCTTCATTCTGTTTAATGAATTTAATGATATCCTTGTCCACATTCGCCGTCTTGGCACGTACCTCATAGTACAGGTTCGGACGATTGAAGGAAGATTTGAACTCTACGGCATCAGTCATCCCCAGATTCTTCTGGATATCCATTTTCACCTTTGGAGTAGCCGTTGCAGTCAAAGCGATTACCGGAGCTTTTCCTATTTCGTTAATAATCGGACGAATCCTACGATATTCCGGACGGAAATCATGTCCCCATTCCGAAATGCAATGCGCTTCATCCACCGCATAAAATGAAATCTTCACATGCTTCAGGAAGTCCACATTCTCTTCCTTTGTCAAAGATTCAGGTGCCACGTAAAGCAGTTTTGTTTTTCCAGCCAAGATATCCGATTTAACCTGGTCAGTAGCCGATTTGGTCAGCGAAGAATTGATAAAATGGGCAATTCCATCCTCTTCACTAAAATTACGCATGGCATCCACCTGATTCTTCATCAGGGCAATCAGCGGTGAAATCACGATAGCAGTTCCATCCATCAGCAAAGAAGGAAGCTGATAGCATAAAGACTTTCCCCCTCCCGTAGGCATTAATACAAATGTATCCTTCCCAGATAATAAGTTCCGAATAATCGCCTCTTGGTTCCCCTTAAAAGTATCGAATCCAAAATACTTTTTGAGTGCTGCTGATAAACTGATATTTTCCGCCATTGTCCTTTGGATTTAGATGTTTGTTGATTGTAAAAATATTGTCTCCGTATGTAACAAAGTTATAAACAACTTTTCATATTACACAAATATTTCAGTGAATATTTCATCGGAAATTCTTTTTTTCTCACTAAAAACTTCTCTTTTTATGCCATTTGCAAACGGGAAATGTTAGCTTTTCCCATCTGTTGCTTGGCATAATCCAATGTCACCACAAAACGGTCCACATGCTGTGAGGGTATTTCGAACATGACATCGTTCATAATAGTCTCCACGATAGAGCGTAACCCACGAGCTCCCAGTTTATACTCTATGGCCTTGTCTACAATATATTCAAACACATCCGGTTCGAACTCCAGCTTTACGCCATCCATCTCAAACAACTTGACATACTGTTTGATAATTGAGTTCTTTGGTTCTGTAAGAATATTACGCAAAGCCGTACGGTCCAACGGGTTCAAATAAGTCAGCACCGGCAGACGACCAATGATTTCCGGAATCAATCCGAACGATTTCAAGTCTTGAGGAGCAATATACTGCATCAAATTGCCACGGTCTATTTTCACGGCTTCTTTTGCGGCACTATAGCCCACCACGTTGGTGTTCAACCGCTGAGCTATTTTCCGTTCAATACCGTCAAAAGCTCCCCCACAAATAAACAGAATATTCTTGGTATTGACCGGAATCATCTTCTGGTCCGGATGCTTGCGTCCTCCTTGAGGCGGCACATTCACCACGGAGCCTTCCAACAATTTCAGCAAGCCCTGCTGAACTCCCTCACCACTTACATCACGCGTAATCGACGGATTGTCTCCCTTACGGGCAATCTTATCTATCTCATCAATAAACACAATCCCTCTTTCTGCTTCTTCCACATTGTAATCGGCCACCTGAAGCAAACGGGTCAGAATACTCTCGATATCCTCTCCCACATACCCGGCTTCGGTCAGCACCGTAGCATCCACTATCGTAAACGGCACATGAAGCAGTTTCGCAATGGTTCTTGCCAGCAAGGTTTTTCCAGTACCCGTACTTCCCACCATAATGATGTTCGATTTTTCAATCTCCACCTCATTCTTGTCCTTCGGCTGAAGCAAACGTTTGTAATGGTTATACACAGCCACCGCCAGATAACGTTTCGCATCATCTTGCCCGATGACATACTGGTCCAAGAACTCCTTGATGTCCTTCGGTTTGGGAAGTTCCGACAAATTCAATTCAGGACCTCCTTTACCTTGCTGGTGCATTGCCTCCTTCACGATTTCATGCGCCTGTTCCGCACAACTGTCGCAAATACATCCGTTGACTCCCGTAATCAGGAAGCCCACTTCATCCTCCGTGCGACCACAAAAGCTGCATCGTCTTTTAGCGTTTCTTGAAGTCTTTTTATCTTCCAAAGTCTATCTAGTTTTGAATTAAATCTCTCTTAATTACAGTGAAGGCTTACGTGAAAGCACTTCATCAATCATGCCATATTCCTTCGCCTCTGAAGCTGTCATCCAGTAATCACGGTCAGAATCAGCCCATACTTTGTCAAAGTCTGTATGAGAATGGTCTGCAATAATAGTGTATAGTTCCTTCTTCAACTTCTGAATCTCACGAGCTGTAATCTCAATATCTGAGGCCTGTCCTTGAGCCCCCCCCATCGGCTGGTGAATCATCACGCGCGAGTGCGTCAAGGCTGAACGTTTACCTTCTTTACCTGCCACCAGCAACACGGCTGCCATGGAAGCAGCCATACCGGTACAGATTGTCGCCACATCACTGCTGATAAACTGCATGGTATCATAGATGCCCAGACCGGCATACACAGAGCCACCCGGCGAGTTGATGTAAATGGAAATATCCTTCCCCGAATCCACAGAATCCAGGTATAACAGCTGTGCTTGCAATGTATTGGCTGTATAGTCATCAATCTGAGTACCCAGAAAAATGATACGATCCATCATCAGACGGGAAAACACATCCAGCTGTGTCACGTTCAGCTGACGTTCTTCCAGGATATATGGATTCAAGTATCCAGCCTGTGACTTAATGACGTCATCGAGCACCATACTGTTCATTCCAAGATGCTTGGTAGCATATTTTCTAAAATCATCCATCATAATTTCTAAGATTAAATTATAACAAAAGAGGCTCCTAACCTCCTTCCTCTAAAGAAACAAAAGTACAAAACACTTCTGTCTTACAGAAGAAGTCCCGTTAAAAGCCTCCTTTTTTAAAATATTTTAGCAGTCAATTCCGAATGCTAAAATGGTTTATTGAAACATTTTGTTGAATTCTTCTGCAGAAACAGCCTTATGATTCAATGTTACCTGACCTTTCAGAATTTCCGAAAGTTTTGCTTCAATGACACGGTTCACCAAAGCTTCTACACTTTCACGCTTCTTCAACATTTCCTTCGAATAGTTTTCCAACAATTCATCAGGCACATTGATCATGCCGTACTGAGCGAACTGAGCACGAGTAGCTTCTTTTGCCATATTGGTGATATCAGCCTGTTCAACCTTAATGTTGTTAGCTGCCACCAATTTTTCCTTAATCAGGTGCCAAGTCAATTCGTCCAAGCTCTTTTCGTAGTTTTCAGAAACGAATTCTTCACCTTTATCCTTGTTGTTTTCCAACATGATACGCTTCATCAGCTCATCAGCAAACTGCAATTTGCCCACCTTGCCAGCCAGATAAGTACGTACATCCAGCAGGAACTTGTAATCGCTGTCTGATTCAAACTGTTTTGCAATCACTTCCTTGATCTGAGCACGGAATTCTTCTTCGTTGTGAGCTTTTCCTTCACCCAGAACCTGATCGAACAGTTCCTGATTCAGGTCACCCGGAATCATACGAGTGATTTCTTCAATCTGGAAGCTGAAGTTGCCTTTGTAGTTAGCCACTTCTTCTTTCTTGATTTTCAACAGAGAAGCCAGTTCTGCCTCATTGTTGTCAAAAGCAACCGACGGATTGAATACCAATACTGTATTTACTTTTGCGCCATTGAAAATAGCTTTCTGTTCGTCGTTCTTCATGTAAGTAGGCATCATCACTGCACCTTCTACCTGAAGACCGTTTTCTTTTGTATTGCCGTTTTCGTCCAGTTCGGCCAACAGACCTTTCAGCATGTCGTTGTCCTGATAATCTTCTACTTTGTCATATTTGGCAGTACGCTGAGTGTACATCTTCACCTGCTGGTCTACCATTTCATCCGTTACATTGATGTCATAGTAGTCAATTGTATCATTGTTAGACAATTCTACGTTGAATTCAGGAGCCAAAGCGATGTCGAAAGAGAATTCGAAGTTTTCGTCTGTTTCGAAGTTTGCGTTGTTTTCCTTCGGCAGCGGAGTACCCAACATATTTACTTTATTGTCGCGGATATATTCGCCTACTTTTTCCTGCAACAGCTTGTCTACTTCTTCCAGCAATACAGAAGTTCCATACTGTTTCTTAATCAATCCCATAGGAACCATTCCCTTACGGAATCCCGGCATATTTACTCTCTGACGAAGCGTTTTCAGTGCTTTTTCAACCTTTTCCTGATAATCAGCTTTTTCAATCTGGACAGTAAGTACAGCACTTACATTGTCTACATTTTGCAATGAAATATTCATTTCCGACTTATTTATTTAATTATTAATTATTTCGTTCGAATCAAAAGTGGTTGCAAAAATAATGTTTAATCTTTCAATAACCAAACCGACAAGCTAAAAAATATTTACGGGCAACGAATACAGCCACTTGCGGAATTCTCAGCACATCTTTCACAGCTCCCCTTACGGCCCTCGCCAGCCTCAGTCTTCCAACCCTCTCCGTATCCATAAAAAACGGCAGAAAGTATCTATCCTTCTGCCGCCTCCCATACTTGTCTCTTCATTTTTCAGACACAAACTAAAGTTTTTGCGCCTTGCTGTTCTCTTCCTTTTTCACCTTCTGCAACAAATCGGAAGCAAATATAAAGTTATTCAAACGCTCATTCGTGGCATTGAACACCTCATCTTTCGTGCCTTCCCACTCCTTGTGGCCTTGATAAATATATAAGATACTATCCCCTATCCCCATCACAGAATTCATGTCATGGGTATTGATAATGGTAGTCATATTATATTCCGTAGTAATACTGTGAATCAAGTCATCAATCACCAGCGAAGTCTTGGGGTCAAGTCCGGAGTTCGGTTCATCACAAAACAGGTATTTAGGCTGGAGGGCAATGGCCCGCGCTATAGCTACACGCTTCTGCATACCTCCGCTGATTTCTCCCGGATACTTCGACTGAGCATCCATCAAGTTCACCCGATCCAGACAGAACTGTGCACGTTTCACCCGATCCCGATAGGTGTCATTGGAAAACATATCCAACGGAAACATCACATTTTCCAGCACCGACAAGGAGTCAAACAAAGCCGCACTTTGAAAAATCATCCCCATTTCCCTCCGCAAAGCTTTCTTTTCTTTCTTCCCCATCTCCAGCAGGTTGCGCCCGTCATAGAGGATTTCTCCACATTCCGGGGTAAGCAGTCCTACAATACATTTCATCAGCACTGTCTTACCAGATCCGCTCTGCCCGATAATCAGGTTCGTTTTCCCACTATCGAACGAAAAATCAATATTTTCAAGGACTGTACGTCCTTCAAACGACTTGCATATAGATTTTAACTGTATCATCCCATCAACAATTGTGTAAGTATTAAATCTGAAAACAAAATCAGGACACTGCTTGATACTACCGAATCCGTACTAGCCTTTCCCACTGCAATGGAACCGCCTTCCACCGTGTAGCCGAAATAAGCTGACACACTGGCAATGATAAACGCAAAGAACAAGGATTTAATGAAGCTGCACCAGATATACCACTCCACAAAACTATACTGCAGACCATATTCCAAATCTGTGGCATTCATGATACCGGCAAACCAAGCCGTACAGAACGCGCCAATGATACCGGCAAAAATACTGAAAATCACCAAAAAAGGAATCATGGTCATCAATCCCAGAATTTTAGGCAGAATCAGATAGGAAGCAGAATTTACTCCCATAATCTCAAGAGCATCGATTTGCTGCGTCACACGCATCGTCCCTATTTCGGAAGCAATGTTCGACCCGACCTTACCTGCCAGAATCAAACACATGATGGAAGAAGAAAACTCCAACAGCAAAATCTCACGTGTAGTATATCCCACCACGAAACGTGGCATCCAAGGACTTTCAATATTCAATTTTATCTGGATACAAATCACGGCACCGATAAAAAAGGAAATCAGCAACACAATGCCGATGGAATTGATGCCCAACTGTACCATTTCATTCCGATATTGCTTTAAATACATCCGGAACCGCTCCGGACGGGAAAACACACGCCCCATCAACATGAGGTATTTTCCAAAATTCGTGACAGGCTTTATCATATTGTTACAATCATATTTGATACAAAAGTACTGCTTTTTAGCTATATTATGATAAAAGACAGGAGGATTTTCGAATTAAGGACCACAGAAGCCAAGATTTTTACTACTTTTGCACGACTGAACAGCTAACAAAAGGACAATGGCAGCACAAGAAAATCAAGCACATACTACCGAAAAATTTGAATTGCCGTCAGACGGGAAAATGGTACTTCGTACCGAAAACCTGGTAAAGAAATACGGAAAGCGAACGGTAGTCAGCCATGTTTCCATCAACGTGAAACAGGGAGAAATTGTAGGGTTGCTCGGGCCCAACGGAGCGGGGAAAACCACTTCATTCTATATGACTACCGGACTGATTGTCCCCAATGAGGGGCATATCTATCTGAACGACAAGGATATCACCTCTTATCCTGTATATAAACGGGCCCAAAACGGAATCGGTTACCTGGCACAGGAAGCTTCCGTGTTCCGTAAGATGAGTGTGGAAGACAACATCGCTTCCGTATTGGAGCTGACCAACAAATCACCCGAATACCAGAAAGAGAAACTGGAAAGCCTGATAGCCGAGTTCCGACTTCAGAAGGTCCGCAAGAACTTGGGCGACCAACTTTCCGGAGGAGAACGCCGCCGTACGGAAATCGCACGCTGCCTGGCCATCGACCCGAAATTCATCATGCTCGACGAACCGTTTGCCGGAGTCGATCCGATTGCGGTGGAGGACATCCAGCACATTGTCTGGAAACTGAAAGACAAAAACATCGGCATCCTGATTACCGACCACAACGTACAGGAAACGCTGAGTATCACCGACCGGGCTTATCTGCTGTTTGAAGGGAAGATTCTGTTCCAGGGTACGCCGGAAGAACTGGCCGAGAACAAGATTGTCCGCGAGAAATACCTGAGCAACAGCTTTGTGCTGCGGAGAAAGGATTTTCAGCTGAAAGAGATTAGAGAATAAAAATGATAAAACCGTAGGGACATTCCCATTCTTCTAAAAAATATACCCCTGCCACCATCTTCCGTGACAGGGGTATTTTCATATCAAGATATTCAGTCCTAGTCGAGGGCTCCTGTTCCCTCCGTAAAGTTCAACGAAATCTTCTGACCCGGATTGGCACTCAAAGAGTATTCCGCTCCCAAGTCCGTCCATCCGTTATTCACTGCATTGTTTTCACGATAGAATATGGTGGCACCATCCTTCAGTGTAAATTCCAGCCGCCACCAGTCTGTATCTGCCTTGATACACATGCGCACTTCACCCGTTGCCGTCAAAGCCGGGGAAACAAAGCTGCCGTTCTTATCTTCCGGTACCGAGAACTTATAAGCCTCATTGTAATTCCAGTCGCCCACCGTATTACCCAAGACATATACATCCGGTTTATAAAAACTCAGGGTGTACTGATAATCCTCTCCACTCACTTCTGCAACCAGATAAACAATGTACCAGCCTCCTTTATTTACTTTGATATTATCGCCGCTGTCAGACAGTCCGGCTCCGGCATTATCCTTAAACTGATGAATCCTGGAATAACCATTCCAGTCCTGTTCAAACTTACCGAACTTGAACTCTGCGCCCGCATCAAAATACACCATACTCCAGAACTCTCCAGCCAGCCCGTTCACACTGACCATCGGTTGCCACGTTCCCCAGGCTGTTCCGATACTGGAGCCTACCAGATACATTTCCTCAGGAGGCTCTATCGTAGAAACCACTTCACCCAGTTTCACTTGGCTGACCTTGACCACATTCGATACCGAATTGCCCAGTTCACTACCGGTAATAACCGCTGCAAGCCGGAAATATACCGGAGTTACCGCACCGATATATGCATCTGCCTCCGGGTTCGCCTGCTTCCACAAATCCACTACAACCGTATTCAATTCCTCAGGCTTCAATGCAATGGAAGTAGAGGTATAAGTCGTCGAGAGAGTCTTGTAATTAGCTTCGGTTTCTTCTGTGGCATCCACAAAAGATTCATTCAGTGAAACCTGTACACTATAGGTCGTAGCCGCCGTAAAGCCATAAGCAGGCTGCACACAATTCAATACAACCGTATCCCGACCCTCTCCTAAATCATACACATTGTCCTCTGGAGTCTCCAGCATAAAAGTCTCTGCTTCATGCAATGTCGGATTGTCGTCTCGGTCCGTATTACAAGCTGTAAGCAACGGAAGTCCGCATCCGACTAACAACAAAATGGGAAATAATATCTTTTTCATGTTACTTGCTCCTAATAAATTAATAGCCTTCATTCTGATGCATATTATTGTTGTTGTTCAGGTCTGTGGCCGGAATCGGATAGACATTGTAAATGTCACTCACCGACTTACCTTCTTTCACGCCCCCTTTCCAGTCCCACAAATACTTGTCGGTGGTAAAGCAGTCGAAACGCACCAAGTCACTGCGGCGACGCCCTTCCAGATAGAATTCACGCGACCATTCATCCAACAGATACATCTCGGTAATCTCATTCAAGGCAGGCTGCTTGACGCATCCGCGTTTGGCACGTAAGGTCTTGATATCTTCCCATGCCAGACTCTTTTGATTCAGCCGGAAATTAGCTTCCGCACGGGTCAGATAGGCTTCAGCCAACCGGAACAAAGGGATATCCGTGTCCGGATATTCAGTATGACTGGTAGAAGCCCCATCCGAACGGATGTTCTGCCATTTCACGACAGACAACCCACTCTGAAAACCGGTGATGGATTTCGGATCCATTGTCCGTCGTCCGCCACCTGCACCCGAATAGAACATGGCACGGTCATCACCCGCTGCCTGAATCATATCCTGTGTCCGCACGCCATACTGTGCATCCCAAGCGTCTATGGCCTCATCATTGGCAAAGTCACTCTGCCCGGGCACCTCCACATCTTCCGGAATCATCGGTACACTTCCTTCCTCAAAGAACTTATACACCAACGCATTGCGGGCAATCAGACACGACCACCCGTTCGTGGTACCCATGTGCGGCATTCCACCCGTACGCGTGCCACAAATCAAATAAGTAGAACCGCCATAGTTTCGGGTCTTCATACCGTCCTGACGAATGGGAAGAATGATTTCCTTCATGGCCTTTTCATTCTGGTCATTGTCGGCCATGAACATCAGCTTATAGTCATCGCACAATTCATAATATCCGCTATTGATCACTTTATCCGCATACGTTTTGGCATTCTCATAATCTGCCGTACCGGTATACACCTCTGCATTCAAGTAAACACGGGCTCTCAACAGCCAGTTGGCTGCTTTGTCCGCGCGTCCGAAAGGAGCCTGCCCCGGGTCAAACATATCCGCTTCACATTCATCCAATTCTTTCTGGATATAGTCATACAAGTCCTTTCCTGTTATCTCTACCGGAAGTTCATTATCAAAATGTTCCTTGAAAGGTGCCTTTCCAAACAAATCCAGGAAATAAGAATAGTGCAAGGCACGCAAGAAACGCACCTCCGCACGCTGGCGAAGGGATTCTTCATCCGTTTTGTCGGCAATCTGGTCCAAGAAGAAATTCATTTGGGTGATGTCATATCCCAAACGCACATACACCCATTCCGTCCGCTGGCTGGAAGAATTCCATGCAATGCTGGTAAACTGAGGAATATCCACATTGTCCTGCCATACCCATACACATTCGTCGGTAGGCAATTCCTGGCAATTAAAGATGGTACGATAGAATCCGGACTCCCCTTCATCCTGTCCATCCAAATCGGGAGTACCCGCCAGACCTTTCTGTCCCGTCAGACCCAGCAAGGCATACTGCTTGACAAAAGCCCCCTCCTGGTCAAAGCTGGAAGAACTTTGCGGGTCAATGGAACTGATGTCCAAGTCATTGATGCACGATACATTTCCCAATGAAACGGCTACTGTCAGTGCCGCTGAAAATATATGTTTCAAATAGCTAGTTTTCATACGTCTTAATGTTTTCATAAATTAGAATTGTAAATTAACTCCCAGCAGGAACGTGAAGGCACGCGGATAAGGATTAGAGTCAATGCCACTCTGCACTTCCGGATCCAGTCCCTTGTACTTGGTGATAATAAACGGATTCTGAGCCGTTGCATACACACGTCCGCCAATGCCCTTATAAGCCGAAGTTTTGAACAGATTCTTAAACGAATATCCCAGTGTAATGTTGTCACAACGCAGGAAAGAGGCATTCCGGACGAAATAGTCGCTCATGTAATAATCTCCTTTTCCTGTAAAGCCCAGCGCAATGGCTTCGGGGGTAGTATTCGAGTATGCCGTATTGGAGAACAATCCCGAGCTGCTCACGTTCGCTTTCCCAGCCAGGAAGTCGTAATACACATAGTTATTCAGACTGCTGCGCAAGGAGAAACTGAAATCCCAGTCTTTATAAGTCATCTTCGAAGTAAGTCCCATCATGAAATCGGCTGCCGGTTTCTTGTAGATATACTTATCAGAGCTGTTGATGATGCCATCCCCATTGCGGTCGACAAACATATTCTCAATCGGATTACCGTTTTCATCATATACCTGCTGGTACACATAGAAAGAGTTAGCCGCATAACCCACCTTGTTGACCTGCACCTTCGTATTGTTACCACGGGAAATACTGTTACCTGTTTCTACGTAATAATCTGCATCATCCCCACCTGTCAGTTTGGTAATCTCATTATGGTTCCAAGTAAAGTTATAGGTCACGTCCCACATAAAGTCTTTCGTAACTACCGGTTTTACGTTGAAGGCAAATTCCACACCGTAATTTTTCAACGAACCGATATTCTGCAACATTTGTGCATTGAAATTCGTACCCACCGGAATCTTCACACTGTTCAGCAAGTCGTTTGTTTCACGGTAATATCCGTCCACATTACCGCTGATACGTCCGTTGAGGAATCCGAAATCCAATCCGGCATTGTAAGTGGTAGTCTGCTCCCACTTCAAGTTCGTATTGAAGGCATTGGCACGCGAAGTATGATAATATGTATCTCCAAACGGATACTGTGCATAATCATCACTCACCACATACAGCGGCATGTAGGCAAAATCCGAACTTACATCCTGCTGTCCGGTGATACCCCATCCCAACCGAAGCTTCAGGTCAGAAAGGAAATTGACGTCTTTCAAGAAGTTTTCTTCCTTCATCTTCCAAGCCAAAGCCAGAGAGGGGAAAGTACCCCAGCGGTTTCCATCAGCAAAACGGGAAGAACCATCCCAGCGCATGGTGAAGGTGAACAAGTAACGGTCTAACAACGTATAGTTCAAACGTCCGAAGTAAGAAACCAACGTATTACGGGTAGCATACGCCGTCTGTTCCTTCAACACGGCATCATGAATATCTCCGGTATAAGGGTCCACTCCATTCCCGATGGTAAACCCATTCCGATGGAAATGCTGTTCCTCCCCACCGGCCATGATGTCAAGGGTATGTGCACCCAATGTCTTGATATATTGCGCATATACGTTATACGACAAATTGTATTTGTATTCGGTCACAGCCGAAGTATTCCCATAATAGTTGTAAGAGAATGAATAGGGTGAATAAATGGTAGTCTGCGTACCGTCTGCATATTCACCACCCAAGCTGGCATGCAGATGCAGGTCGGGCAAGAAATGAAATTTATAATCCACTTCCACATTCCCTACGAAATCGTTACTGTTGGCACTGTCGTCTTTCTGTTCCAAGGCTGCCACCGGATTCTGCGGCGTATTCTTGTTCGCCGTATACCGCCAGTCCGGATCCGAAAAGTCAGAAGTAGACTGTGCATTCTGATAATAACCTCCAAATACATCATACATGCTGTCACCGCCATATACCGGGCGAGTAGGATCCATGGAAAGTGCACCTCCAATGGCAGCTCCGGCATCAGCATACCGGTTCTTCCCATTCATGTATTTGGCCGTTACATTCACCTTCAAATGGTCGTCGAAGAAAGAAGGAGCCAGATTAACCGATGCGGTAAAACGCTGGAAATTGGACGTCTTCAGAATACCATTGTTATAACTGTATCCCAATGAAACACGATATGGAAGATTCTTCAGTCCTCCGTTGATAGACACATGATGGTCGGTACTGATGGCCGGGCGGAAGATTTCATCTTGCCAGTCGGTATTGGCCGTACCCAGCGACGCCGGCAGTTCATCACCAAAAATCTGCTGGGCGTATGCCCGGTATTCGTCTCCATTCAGCACATCGTATTTCTTCTGAATGGTGGATACGGAAACCGAGCCGTTATAACTTACTTTCGGAGCCTGACCGCTCTTTCCTTTTTTCGTAGTGATAATGATGACACCGTTGGAAGCACGGGAACCGTAGATGGCTGTAGCCGAAGCGTCTTTCAGCACTGTAAATGTCTCAATATCTTCCGGGTTCACCATGGAGAGACCGTTCGACATACCCTTGACACCGCTGTTATCGATGGCCAGTCCGTCAATCACAATCAGCGGATCGTTGCTGGCATTCAGGGAAGAACCTCCACGGATACGAATCTGTGCACCTCCACCCGGAGTTCCGTCATTGGAAATCACACTCACACCGGCTACCTTTCCAGTCAACATATCCTGTGCATTGGTGGTAATACCCTTACTCAGTTCATCCGGCTTGATAGCTGTTACCGAACCGGTGGCGTCATTCTTCTTCACCGAACCGTAACCGATAACCACCACATCATCCAGCACTTCCGTATCATCCTGAAGCGTCACATTCATGGTAGCCTCTGCAGGAAGTTCTTGCGTCTTATATCCGATAAAAGAAATGACAATCACATCACCTTTTTTAGCTTCCAGTGTAAAATTACCATCCAAATCCGTAATCGTGCCCACGGTAGTTCCCTTCACCAGCACATTGGCACCGATGACACCCATACCGGCATTGTCCTTCACTACTCCTTTCACAGTAAGTCCTTGTGCAAAGGCTTGCAGGGAAAGGAAAACTCCGACTATCCATACAGCCAGGAATTTACTCGTACTATTCAGTTTTATTTCCATATTATTAAATTAAAGTGTTCCCTAAACTTTTGTTCAAATACCTATTGAAAACCACAATCTTTCCCTTATGGTTTCTTATTTCACTTCCTTGATGGAAATGGCGTAACCTCCACCCACAGCAGCTTTCAGGTTCAATTTAGTCTTATTGGTCACTTTTTTCTTGGTAATGGTATAAGCCTGCGGATTCTTGTCCCAGCTGGCATCCTTTGCATCTGCATAAATGGTCGCTTCATATTTCTTGCCCGGCTGCAGGAAATCAAGAGACAACTTCGATTCATGACCGTTATATCCTGCGGTACATCCTACATACCAGTCGGTGCTTCCCTTAGCACGGCGTGCAATGGTGATATATTCTCCCGGCTCGGCTTCCAGGTACTTGGTTTCGTCCCAGTCTACTGCCACATCCTTGATAAACTGGAAGGCATCCATGAAGCGTTCATAATTTTCCGGCACATCGGCTGCCATCTGCAGCGGACTGTACATCGTCACGTAAAGAGCCAGCTGGCGTGCCAGAGTGGTACGTGCATGCGACTTGTTATTCGGATTCATCTTGCTGCAATCCGGTTCAAAAATACCCGGCGTATAATCCATCGGGCCACCAATCAACCGGGTAAACGGCAAAATGGTCGTATGGTTCACATTGTTTCCGCCAAAGGATTCATATTCCGTACCGCGGGCTGACTCATTGCCAATCAAGTTCGGATACGTACGGCACAAACCGGTCGGACGAACCGCCTCATGAGCATTCACCATAATCTTGTAGTCGGCCGCTTTCTTCACTGCATACAGATAGTGGTCTACCATCCATTGTCCATAATGATGCTCTCCGCGCGGAATGATGTCGCCCACATAGCCACTCTTTACCGCATGGTATCCGTTGTCCACCATAAACTGATAGGCTTTGTCCATGTGACGCTCGTAGTTACGCACAGAGGCCGATGTTTCATGATGCATAATCATCTCCACCCCTTTGCTGGCTGCATAGCGATGCACTTCTTCCACGTCAAAGTCAGGATAAGGAGTCACAAAATCGAACACATAGTCCTTGCTCTTGCCAAACCAGTCTTCCCAGCCCTGGTTCCATCCTTCCACCAATACGGCATCAAAACCATTTTCGGCTGCGAAATCGATGTAACGTTTTACGTTTGCGGTATTGGCCGAATGTTTTCCGTTGGGCTTGGTCTTGGAATAATCTGTCTCACCCAGTTTCACACTCGCCAAATCGTCTGTATAAGCCCAGGTTCCTTTATTGGTAATCATGTCCCACCAGATACCGATATATTTCACCGGATGAATCCAAGACGTATCTGCAATCTTGCAGGGTTCATTCAAGTTCAAAGTGATACGTGACGCCAGAATGTTGCGGGCATCGTCGCTCACGATTACGGTACGCCAGGGCGAGTTACACGGTGTCTGCATATAGCCCTTATCCCCTTTCGCATCGGGAGTCAGCCAAGATTCAAACACCAGATTCTTGTCGTCCAGATTCAGGCTCATGCAAGAATAGTCCTTTAACGCCGCTTCATGCAGGTTGATGTACAATCCGTCATCCGTCTTCATCATCAACGCCGTCTGTACCCCTGTCGGTGAGAACACAAACTGTGAAGAATTTTCAGTAACCGCCTCTTTCATCTTTCCACGGATTTCAGAAAGACGGGAAGTCGTATAATCATATTCCTGCGTATCATAGTCGCCTGGAATCCAGAAAGCAGTATGGTCGCCTGTCATGGCAAACTGCGTATGTTCTTCCTTGATGACAAAATAATTCAGGTTCTTCTGTTGAGGAAACTCATAACGGAAACCCAGTCCGTCGTTGAACAAGCGGAAACGAATCACAATGTAACGGTCATTTTCCGGTTGGTCGAGCGTGACTTCCAGTTCATTGTAATGATTGCGGATTTCACTCTCTTCTCCCCATACCGGACGCCAAGTCTCATCAAAGGTAGAAGTATGTGTTTCCCTTACTTTAAAACCCGTCATCAGATTAGTCTTTTCATCTACACGTTCCTTGTCCTTGCGTTCCGTCCATTCAAAGCCAATCCGTTTTTCCGGATCTTCCCGTTTCAATTCCAATCCCAAAGTACTGGGCTTGATGACTTGTTTGTTCTTAAAGGTAAGCTCATACACCGGAGCTCCTTTCTGATTCAAACTGAAATCCATTACCAGATTGCCATCCGGCGAAGTCAGTTTCTGTGCGTGTGCCAGAAATGCACAACAGCACATTGCTACAAAGGCAAAAGTTTTTCTTGTTTTCATACGTTTTTCGCGGTATTAATTTAATTGGATTTATGTTTTTCAGTTACCGGAAGCAAAATTAGGCCTCCTCCTCAATTTTTATATTCGTAAACAGAAAAAATAGAAACCCGTAAAATATTTAATCATCTATAAATAAAATACTTAACCAACAAATCAAGGACTAAAAATAGAAATACATTAGAACTCCATCACAAGGTTCTCACGTCCCTCCAGAGCCAATTTTCCCTTCAGATTCACCTGCTTTCCCGTCAGCAAGTCCCGAACCTTGTCTGCCGGAAGAATTTCCTTGTAAGGAGTCAGGTCGAGTTCTTTCGGTGAATCGGTCCCGTTCATCACCACCACCACCGATTTGCCGTTGAATTCCCGCTGATAGACATACACTCCCTGACAGATGGAATAATGCTTCAGCGTACCTTTTCCGATAACCGGATTTCCTTTCCGCCAGTTCAACAACTTGCGCGTAAACTCGAATGCCTCATTTTCCAACGGCGTCCGTCCGCTGGCCTCAAAACAGTTACGGACATCTCCCGGCCATCCGCCCGGAAAGTCCTTACGCAAGTCGCCGTCACCTTTCCCCTTATCCCCGGTCATCAGGATTTCCGTTCCGTAATAAATCTGCGGAATCCCCCGGGTAGTCAGCAAAAAGACCAGAGCCTGTTTGTAACGCTTCAAATCCTGCGCCATCTCATCTGTCCGTGTAAAGCGTGAAGTGTCATGATTGTCCAGAAAAGTCAGCAAGTTCATCGGATTCGCATACACCAAATCCTGTGTCTGATAATCATACAGTTTATAAAGACCTCCTCCCCACTCACCGGTCTCTTCATCGAAAGCCTGGTTCATAAGTGCCTGCAAAGGGAAATCCATCACCGTAGGCAGATTGGAGTTCAACGGGGCGGCCAGTTTGCTGTCCTTCTGCCAGTAAGAAACCAGCACATTGCTGTTTAGCCATGTTTCCCCTACAATATTGAAATAAGGATATTCCTCCAACACCTCCTTGCACCACTGACTCATAAAATCAAAGTCCGCGTATGGGTGCGTATCCTGCCGGATGCCGTTGATGCCTGCATATTCAATCCACCAGATACTGCTCTGAATCAGATAGCGTGCCACATGACGGTTACGCTGGTTGAAATCGGGCATCACGGAAGTAAACCATCCGTCGGTGGCAATCTTCTTTTCATACTCACTGGCATGGATGTCCATCACACTGGCCGTCTTGAACGAAGTCTGTACATAGTTGGAATGAAAGTTGAACCATTCCTTCGAAGGCTTGTCCTTAAACAAGTAATTTTCGCTGCCGCAATGGTTGAAAATCATATCCATCACCACTTTCAAACCTTTTCCGTGTGCCTTATCCACCATGTCACGGAAATCCTCATTGCTGCCAAAACGTCTGTCTACCTGATAATAATCTGTAATGGCATACCCATGATAAGAACCGCCCTCCATGTCATTTTCCTGCGTCGGGTTCAGCCAGATGGCCGTCACTCCCAAATCGGCGATATAATCCAAATGGTTCGAGATACCCAGAAGGTCTCCCCCGTGACGGGCAAACGAATCCGTGCGGTCCAGTTTCGTCTCTTTCATGCCTTTCACTACGTCATTATCCGGATTCCCGTTGGAAAAGCGGTCGGGCATAATCAGATACAACACATCCTCGGAAGTAAATCCTTTCACATCTTCTCCTTTTCGCGTACGCGCCTTCAGTTCATACGGAATTTGAAGCTGCTTCTTTCCATTCTTTAACTGAATATGGAAAGTCTGCGCCTCTGCCTCCGACAAATCTACATACAGCAACAGGTAATTCGGATTCTCCTGCTTCACGACTTCTTCCAAATAAACTCCCTCTCCCGATACCGTTACATCGGAGGAAGCCAAGTCATCACCATACAGCAAAATCTGTAATTCGGAATGTTTCATTCCCGCCCACCAGAAAGAGGGGGCAATCTTCTTTACGTCCATGGCCCGGGCAGTCTGACCCATTCCCCACACGAAGAGGAACACAGCCCATAAAATCAATGTATGTTTCATGATATTGAGGTTGAATGTTTTTCATCGCAAAAATAGATTCCTGAAAAAAGATTTCTTATCTTTGGAAACAAAATATAAATACATACAAGTATCAATATATTCATTTACTGTATGTTAATAACTTTTTAAGTGATTAAAATATAAATGAGATAACACATCCTATACAACCTTAAGGCTATGAGAATATTATTTTTCCTCCTGCTTTTCGTATGGGAAAGCAGCCTGCGGACAAGCGTTTGCGCACAAACCTCCAACGAGCGGATATTGGCACAACTTGACAAAATCATCGCCCAAAAAGAGAAATACCGGAACGAACGGGAAGCCACCATTTTTCAGATGAAGCAACACCTGAATTATGCCACAGACCCCAACGAACAATACAAGCTCTGCGGAACACTGTTCAACCTGTACCTTCACTACCAAGCCGACTCTGCCTGCCATTACCTTCGCCGAAAAGCATACTACAATTCCTTACAAAAGCAACCCGAAAGGGACATTGAACTGACCATCAACCGGGCAGAAGTGGAAGGAGTCATGGGCATGTACAACGAAGCGCTGGAAAAATTGCAGACCCTCAACCCGTACCAGCTGGACTCTCTCAACCAAAGATATTACTATTTCACCATCAGGGCCTGCTACGGATGGATGGCCGACAACACCGCAGACAAGTCTGTCAAAGAGAAATACCTGGAAAAGACAGGGCTCTACCGCGACTCTCTTCTGGAGATTCTGCCCGAGAACAGTAACCGCCAGATCATTCTGGCAGAAAAGATAATCCTGGAAGGGCACCCCGACAAAGCAATTCCCCTCTTGAACAAGGTGCTCACCTCCTCGTTGGATATGCAGGAAAAAGCCTATGTATACTATACCCTTTCTTTGGCGTATGAGGCTAAGAAAGACCTCGACATGGAAATCTATTACCTGGCACAGACCGCACTTATCGACCTGACTTCTTCCGTAAGGGAATATGCCGCCCTGCAGAAACTGGCCCGCTTGGTCTATCTGCAAGGCGATCCGGAAAGGGCATACACCTACGTCAGCTGTTCGATGAAAGATGCCGTGGCCTGCAACGCCCGCTTGCGCTTTCTGGAGGTCACCGAATTCTATCCCATCATCGACAAAGCCTACTCAGACAAGAAAGCCCAGGAAAAACGCTTGGGATGGATTCTGATGGTCAGCATCAGTTCATTGGCCATCTCGCTGATTGTGCTGGCATTCTATTTATATCATGGTATGAAGAAACTGGCCTTCATGCGAAGGGACTTGTCGAAAACCAATAAAGAACTGGTAGCCGTCAACAAGCAGTTGCAGCAAACAGGCAAAATCAAAGAGGTATATATCGCACGCTACCTGGACCGCTGCGTCAGCTACCTGGACAAGCTGGAGCAATACCGACGCTCCCTCGAAAAGCTGGCCATGGCATCCCGCATCGAAGAATTGTTCAAGGCTATCCGTTCGGAACAATTCCTGCGCGAAGAGCGCAAGAATTTCTACAACGAATTTGATAAATCGTTCCTGGAACTGTTTCCCCACTTCATCCGCGACTTCAACAATTTGCTCACCGAAGAAGGAAAGATTGAACCCAAACCGGGCGAAATACTGAACACCGAACTCCGCATCTTTGCACTTATACGGCTGGGAGTGACCGATGCCAACCGGATTGCCCATTTCCTAGGATACTCCCTGGCTACGGTCTACAATTACCGGAGCAAGATACGCAACCGCGCCAAAGGAGACAAGGAGAACTTTGAGCAGGAAGTGATGAACCTGTAAACTAAATTTTCCTCCTTTCCCGTCAAAAAAGAACCTCCTGCCTTAGCCTAAGTTTATTCTAACTATATGCTAAAAGCAGGAGATTTTTTACGCTTAAAATATTACTTTAATTTCTATTTTAAAGCAGCCTTTGTTCAATTTATCTTTTCAGAATCCAATTCATCACCAACCAGGATTCTGAGTCAAATTCGGATTTAACAGAATCTCATCCGTCGGAACCTGATACAAATAATATTTGTCAAGCCAACCTTTCCCTTCTGCAATCGGATCATTAAACAAATACAAATATCCCTCAGTCATAGATCCAGCCTGTCCGTCTGAAACTCCAGTGTTCGGATTATACAGAGTCATACTCTTTGACAATGCATATTCTTTGGTTACCCAAATCCCCTTAGCCGCGCGATTAAGGAACCAAGGAGCCATACGCCAACGGCGTACATCATAAAATCCGAAACCTTCACCCATCAGTTCTATGATACGTTCACGACGTACTTCCCACAACAACGCCGGAACCTGAGTACCTGCCGTATTGCCTTCTGGATAATAAAAAGGACGATCGGGATCAAAATTATCATTAATCTCACTAACTGTCATACGAGCCACTCCCGCACGATCTCTTAATTTATTGATACTTTTATCTGCCACATCCTGTGTAAATCCACCAAGTTCGGCTTTAGCCTCAGCATAGTTCAATAAAACCTCTTCAATCTTAAAAATAGGCTTATCCGCTACATTCAGCGTTCCATTGTTGAAATTTTCTTCCCATCCACAATACAATTTCCACAAATAATAGCCTGAACGACAAGTTACAAAAGCGCCCGTACCTAAATTTGGAATCTGTGGAACCAACGAAGCTGACCAGTTCTGAGCAGGAAGACGTTTCATTCCGACTCCCGGATTACTGCACGTATAGTTCGCACCCATCAAATCAATGTATTCACGGTCTGCCGGATCAGAAGTATATCCCCATGAGGCATTGGGATTTTCCGCAGGTTTGTTTGCTCCATTGGCTTCCACCTTATAAGGAGGCATAACCGTATGATACAGACGAGGATCACGGTCACGGAAAGTTGTGTACATACTCTTGTCGCCATGATATCCAGATGTGGTATTATGAATCGGTTTGCCATTTTTCATCAGATACAAATCGACTGTATTCTGATTCATTTCCACATCATGGCTAGAAGTATGCTCAACATAACAACCACCCTGAACCGGATTGATATCCTGCACATAAGACTTATACAAAATGACACCTGGTACAGTACCTAAATCTTCAGTGGTCCACATCTCCCCATATCCAGCTCCAGGTTGTCCGTCTGTTCCAGTATACAAGGTTGGATAATCTGCCATCAGCAGTTCTGATACACGCACGCATTCCTGTAGATATTTGTCAGAACCCTCCAGTCCATGATACTTACGCCAAGTACCTTCACGCAAAGTGAAACGTGACAAAGCAGCACGTACACAATCACGATTAATCGTATTGGAACCATCCTGTGATTTAAAGTCACCAATATGGGTTTCAGCCCACTGTAACCGAGCCAACACAGAATCAGCAACTTCCACACGAGGCATTCTTGTACCATAAATTTCTGGAGATGCTTCTGTCAACACCTTATTAACCCATGGCACATCTCCGAAACGGTCAATCAGTTCCATGTACCAAAATGAGTGAAAGAAATATCCCACAGACTGCCAATGTTCCTTTTCCGTTTCCGTCATATCAGACTCTTCAAGATGAGAAAGCATGATATTCACTCGCCGAATATATGAACTGAAGTCCCATCCATTGCCGGAAGCCGTACTTCCTTTTGTCTGATAGGCAAACTGATTAAAGCCACTCGGAGAACGCTTGTTCAAATAACCGGCATCCACATCTCCATCATACTGTCCTCCTGTGCCCCACCCATTATTCCGAGTCGAAGTACGAATCGTTGTATTTACAAACATCTCATAGCAGGGCCACATGAAGTTCTTAAAATTATCATAAGAATTAAACGCATTGTTTTCTGTCAGATCCGTAACTGGAGTCTTTTCCAGGAAACTATCGTTACATCCTGCAAACATCAGTCCGGAAACAACAGCAATGCCTATAAATAATTTTTTCATAACACGTCATTTTTATAATTGTTTACAATGAAAGATTTAAGCCAAAGGAAACAGTACGGAATGCCGGATAGTTCCAAGAAAGAGTTTCCGGATCTATACCTTTAGCCAATGAAGAGAAGGTTGCCAAGTTTTCAATACTTACAAAAGCTTTTAGCTGAGAAAGCGCCACTTTCTTTATCCATTGCTTAGGGAATGTATAAGAAAGCGTCACATTCTTAATGCGCAGATAAGAAGCATCAGACAAGTAACGGTCTGAAGTACGATAATTGGAACCCTGATTGCCATACCCTGCATAAATACGTGGATATTCAGCATTTGGATTCGCACATGTATAATCCCCAGCAGCCTCATCGACCGGCTTCCAATAATTATCCAAACCTTCATACAAAGGAATAAACTTATAATCCGAATACATAGGGAATGTCAACGTATTGGCCAACCAAGCATCCCGTTTTCCAGTTCCCTGCAAAAAGACGCTCAAATCGAAACCTTCGTAACTTACCCCCAGATTAATTCCATATAAATAACGTGGCATGCTGTTACCGATTATTTTACGGTCACCTGGGTTTTCCAATGTTCCATCGCCTGCATAAATCAAGTTCTCACCCTGTTCATCATCACGAAGATTCTTGAATTTTACATCCCCTGGACGAGGATTATATCCGTTAATAGCCACCACTCCGTCTTTCAGCTTCCATGTCTGAGTATCTTCAAAGTCATCTACGGAATAGAAACCATCATAAACATATCCCCAGATTTCACCTAGCTCCTGGCCTTCATAGAAACTGCTCAACAATTTTGATTCATTACTATCATATTTGGTAATTACACTTTTGGAATCAGAAAGATTAAAACCAATCCGGTAACCAACCTTACCAATCTGATCACGCCAATTCACATTCAATTCCCAACCACGTGTACGCATATCCGCCGTATTCTGATAAGGGGCAGACGCACCAACGACTGCCGGCAACTGCATACCCGGTGCCAACATTCCTTTGGTATTCTTTTGATACCATTCGAACAAACCTGATAAACGGCTGTTAAACAAAGAAAAGTCAATACCTACATTCGCTGTACCTACTTTTTCCCAAGTAAATGAAGAACTAATCAAAGATGGCAAAGAAGTAACAGCAGTCACCAAATTTTTATCAATCAACCAACCACTATATTTATTATTGATTGACATAGAAGGAATAAATGCATATTCCACGATATTCTGATTTCCAATCATACCATACGATCCACGAAGCTTCAACATACCCAACCAATCACTTGCGCCCTCCATAAATCGTTCCTGAGCAATGTTCCATCCTGCAGAGACAGAGGGGAAGAAACCAAAGCGAGAGTTTTTCGGAAAACGTGAAGAACCATCATAACGACCGTTCACTTCCAGCAAGTATTTATCTTTATAATTGTAATTTACCCGGAAAAAGCCACCACGTACCGCATATTCCGTATAATAATCATTGGCCTTCAAGGTAGAAGTACCACCTCCCAAGGAAGGAACTTCCACTACAGCCTGACCGTACGAATATACATCCACAGTTTCCTGATAACTGGATTCCTGGTTGTAACCAGCCATCACTTTAAAATGATGGTCTTTTGCTAAATCAAAACTGTAAGTTCCGTATAAGTTGATTGCATTGTAATTGGTATACTGCTTATACTTACGCAAATAGTCGTTTGAAGGATAAACATCTTTACCACACTGGATAGTCGTAAATTCCTGTACTCCGGTGTAATAGTGGTAATCATACATATTCTTATCAAATGTATATTCAAAAGCGATTTCCAATCCTTTCAATGGCTTCAGAATAGATTTCAAGAAAATACGTGGATTGTCATTAATGTTCTTGTCCGTATTGGCAGCCAAAATCTGATTCTTCGGAGTAAAGAAAGGCAAATTATCTTCATCCCCTTTTCCATATCCTTCCGGCATGGTTCCTTCCGGATAGAATGATGCCAAACGAGTTGTATAAATTCCACCTGCCGATGACTGAGGCTGCATGCTTTTGCTATGTGCGTAACTTAAAGTCGCTTCTTGAGTAAACCATTTAGTGATATCAGCAGAAATAAAGCTGCTGACATTCATTCTACTATAAGAATCTTTATTGGTTATCAACACACCGTCACTGTCCACCATACCAACAGACAAACGATAGCGAAGTTTCTCTGTACCTCCACTTACCGACAAATTGTGAGTTTGCTGGAAACTTGTTTCCAACATATTCTTTACCAAGTCCTTTTCATTCAGGAAATACAATGCACCATTTTCTTTATAAATACCATCTCCTTTTACATCCAAGGAAGAAGGGTCCTTCCTGTACTGTCCCAACAATTCCAACCAACGACTCACACTCGGAGCACCATAAGACCAGAACTGGTCACCTTCAGCATCCTTATAGGCCTGCAAATAGGTTTCAAGCGAAGTCTGTTTAGGCAAATTTATGGCATTGGCAAAAGCAAAATTATTGTTGTAATTCAATTGAAAACGTGTATCTCCTTTCGGACGTTTGGTGGTTACCAAGATAACACCTCCAGCCGCACGTGCTCCATAAATAGCAGAAGATGCAGCATCTTTCAATACGGTGATGGACTCAATATCATCAGGATTCAGCATGTCAATGTCACCCTCTACATTGTCAATCAGCACCAACGGAGCAACACTTGCGCCATAACTGCCATCGCTATTCTGGATTCCCAAGGAATAAGCTCCACGAATCTGAAAAGATTTGCTGGAACCCGCAAAGTTTCCTCCGCTACTTACCAGCAATCCTGGTACAGCTCCCTGTAAAGCATCTGCAGCTTTTGCCAGCGGTCTGTCTCCTAAAACTTCGTCCATTTTTACGGTTGTTACCGCTCCTGTCAAGTTAGCTTTCTTTTGAGAGCCAAATCCTACCACTACTACTTCGTCCAAAGTTTTTGTGTCTTCTTTCATGACCACCTCAATGGGCTGTCCATTCCACACAGCAGCCTGCGTAATGTATCCCACAAACGAAATCTCCAACGTGGCTCCCTTTTTGACGTTCGACAAACTAAAGTTTCCATCCAAATCTGTTATCACACCATTGGTTGTGCCTTTTACGACTACGGATGCCCCGATGATGGCATCCCCATTAATATCTTTCACAACGCCCCGGCAATCACCATTCTGCTGAGTGATAAAAGCATCGGCTGCTAGATTTTCAGCATGCATTTTTCCTGCTGGCAGGATAGAAAGAAGTAAAAGCATACTGACAGGTTTCAGGTTCTTAAACATGTCCTTCGATTTTAATAAAGAATTAAGGTTAACTACACACTCGCATTCTCAAGTAACTTTACAACTAAATGAGAATTCGCTTTTTTCGAAATACAAAAATAATCCAAAATATTAAATATACAAAATCTTGCAAGAAAAAAACGAACTAACTTTAATTATTAACAAATAATGCTGACATTATTCAATGACATTAATTAAGCAGATGAATTCATAAACATTTTTATAGCACTAGAAGAAAGAATCTCTTTTTTTAAAGAATATATCCACTAGGATTTGTTCTTATTTATTAGCAAAAAGACAAAAGAGTTTTTCTTGTAAATATATAAAGCCAGCTGATTATTAAACAAAATCCGCCAGTCCAACGCAACTATCCCCGATTTTCCTCAAAGAATCACTTTCAAAATAATTTCTATCTTTGCATATCATATTCTTCTAATCTTTTTATATCATGAAAACACCTTATTTTTTATGCTGTGGTTTAGCCTTTACAGGACTTATCCCGCTGCACGCACAATCCCACCAACTTCCCAATATCGTTTTAATCAATATTGACGACTTGGGATGGACTGACCTAAGCAGCAATGGAAGTAAATATTATGAAACTCCCCACATCGACCAACTAAAAAAACAAGGAATCTGGTTCCAGAAAGCCTATGCTGGTGCTTCAAACAGTGCACCAAGCCGAGCATGCATGCTTACAGGAATGAACACTCCCCGTCATGGCATTTATACGGTAGGAAATCCCGACCGAGGGAAAAAAGAACTTCGCAAGCTAATTAGTTATCCCAACCGAGAGGAACTTCCAGAAGGCATTCAAATCCTACCACAAGTCTTAAAACGGGCCGGATACCAGACCTTCCATGTAGGGAAATGGCATGTTACCCAAGACCCTTGCGATTGTGGAATAGATGTCAATATTGCAGGAAATCATGCAGGAAATCCCTCCACCTACTTTGCTCCTTACCAAAACAAAAATCTTTCCGACGGCCCACAAGGAGAATTCTTGACCGACCGTCTAGGAAACGAAGCCGCCCGACTGATTCAGAAAGTCAATAAATCCCAACCGTTCTTCCTTTATTATGCAACTTATGCCGTACACACTCCTCTCCAGGCACCAGAAGAATTAATCGAAAAGTACCGCCGAAAACAACCAACAACAGCACACTCTAATCCAGTATATGCCGCTCTGGTCGAAGTCATGGACCGAAATGTCGGTAAAGTACTCCGTGCCATTTCAGAAAGCGGACAGGCCGACAATACCATCATTATTTTTACAACCGACAATGGAGGAGTCTACGACATCTCCAAACAATGGCCTTTAAGAGCAGGAAAGGGAAGTTTCTACGAAGGAGGAATCCGTGTACCTCTGATTATCTACCAGCCGCACCGATTCGAACATAAGAAAATCACCGAAACAGCCGTTTCTCAGATGGATTTATTCCCTACCATCATGGAATGGACAGGAATTTCCGATTCACTCCAATTTGACGGGAAAAGTTTGATGCCCCTATTGGAAAGCGAAAACGATTCAGCGTTTAAGGAACGTCCACTTTATTGGCATTTCCCGGCTTACCTGGAAGGAGGAAATGTGGAAACCGTGGATATGGACTTCAGAACACGTCCTGTATCTGTCATTCTGAAAGACGACTGGAAACTTATTGAAAATTATGAAGACGGACGCATTGAACTCTATCACTTAAAAACAGATCTTGGCGAAAAACAAGATGTTTCACAAAACTGTCCACAAAAGGTAAAGGAACTTAAAACACTATTGGATAACTGGAAAAAGAGAACAAATGCTCCCTGCCATTTCAAGAAAAACCCTTATTATCAACCGAGCCAAGGGAGACAAGGAGAACTTTGAGCAGGAAGTGATGAACCTGTAAACACAAAATTCCCCGTCCAATTCTTGCTTTTCCCTTTAAATATAACTATCTTCACCAAGGAGAATTCTCTGTTTCACACTGTGGGATACAAAAACCACAGTGTGGGATACATATTTCACACTGTGAAATACAAATCCCGCACCATGGAACAGAGAAATAACCGAAGGAAAAGAAAGAATTCGTTTAAACCTTTTAAATTTATTACTAACGATGGCGGCAACTTACACCATGCAGGAGATGAAAGACCTGCACAACGAGGAGGAAACCCTTCTCTATCCGAGAATGATTATCAAAGGGCAATGCAGTACCGAAGATTTGGTGAATGACATTGCCAAACAAAGCAGCTACAGTGCGGGCGAAATAAAAGGCATGCTGGTGGCCCTGCACGAAGCCATGACCCGCGAAATGGCACGGGGCTATTCCGTCAAACTCGACCAAATCGGCACCTTCACTCCCTCTTTGGGACTGGCAAAAGGTAAAGAAGCTGAACTTCCCGAAGGAGATACCCGCCGGAATGCCCGCAGCATCCGCATCCGGAACATCAATTTCCGGGCCGACAAGGAGCTGATCCAAAAAACGAGCCTGCACTGCACGCTGGAAAGAGAAAATGGCACGTCCCGACTGAAAACCTCCCGACACAGCAGTGAGAAGCGACTGAAAATGGCTCAGAACTTTCTACTGAAACACCCATACCTTACGGTAGCCGACTACATGGAGCTGACCGGACTGAGTCATACGACCGCTGCCCGCGAACTGCAAACCTGGAGCCGTACGCCCGACACGGGCATACAGGCCAAAGGACAGCGCACGCATCGGGTGTATGTCACCGTTTCCCCTGAAGAAAAGTAAGGAGGACAAAGCCGGAAAGCAGCAGATAAAGAGTTTTTTTATACCTTTGCAAAACCATTCTTTTTTGACATGAAAAGATTTGCTATTTTATTCACACTGATGGCCTGCTGCCTGATGGCATGCACGGGCAATCAAAAAAAGACAACCGATATGGAAACTGGAAACGAAACACTTGTACGTCTGGAAACGACCATGGGCAACATCACGGTCAAACTGTATAACGAAACGCCCAAACACCGCGACAACTTTATCAAGCTGGTCAAGGAGGGCACTTACGACAGCACGCTCTTTCACCGTGTGATCAAGAACTTCATGATTCAGGCCGGCGACCCGCAAAGCAAGACGGCCACCGATACCACTACATTGGGCAACGGTGATGTGGGTTATACGCTTCCGGCAGAATTCAACCCGAAATTCTTCCACAAGAAAGGGGCTCTGGCCGCAGCCCGTCTGGGAGACGACGTGAACCCGAAAAAAGAATCTTCCGGCTGCCAGTTCTACATCGTAACCGGACGGAAGTTTTCGGAGGCACAGATGATCAGCATGGAAAACCAGTTGAACGACGCCCGCCTGGAAAACGTGTTCAACGAACTGGCCCGTAAGCACATGAAGGAAATCTACAAGATGCGGAAAGCCGGCGACAACGACGGCCTGCTGGAACTGCAGGATAGTCTGGAAACGCAGGCACGGGCCATCGTGGCCAAGGAACCGGCCTTGAAGTTCAGCCGTGAACAGATTGCGGCCTATACCACCGTAGGAGGTGCTCCTCATCTGGACGGAGCTTACACCGTATTTGGAGAAGTGACCGACGGTATGGACGTAGTGGACAAGATTCAGGCGGTCAAGACCAACCGGGCCGACCGTCCGGAAACTGATGTCCGTATTCTGAAAGCAACCGTGATTGAATAACCTGACACCCGCATGATTCAAGTAAACCGTCATACACTGGACAACGGGCTGCGGATTGTACACAATGAGGACGACTCTACCCAAATGGTCGCCCTCAACCTGCTGTACGACGTGGGAGCCCGCGATGAAGACCCGTCGCACACGGGCTTTGCCCATCTGTTCGAGCATCTGATGTTCGGAGGCTCCCTTCATATCCCTGATTATGACACGCCGGTACAAAATGCCGGAGGGGAAAACAATGCCTGGACCAACAACGACATGACGAATTATTACATCACCCTGCCGTTCCAAAACGTGGAAACGGGGTTCTGGCTGGAAAGCGACCGCATGCTCAGTCTGGACTTCAGCCCGAAAAGTCTGGAGGTGCAACGGCAGGTAGTCATTGAAGAGTTCAAACAGCGCAACTTGAATCAGCCGTACGGCGACGCTTCGCATCTGCTAAGGGAACTGGCTTACGAATCGCATCCTTACCGCTGGCCAACCATCGGCAAGGAGATTGCCCACATTGCCCATGCCACACTGGAAGAGGTGAAAGACTTCTTCTACCGTTTCTATGCACCCAACAATGCCATCCTGGCCGTAACGGGGCACATCACTTTCGAGGAAACCATCCGACTGGCACAGAAATGGTTCGGCCCGATTCCGGCCCGGAAAATCCCTCCCCGCCAGCTTCCGAAAGAGCAGCCGCAAACGGCCATCCGCCGCAAGACGGTGGAACGGAAAGTCCCCGTGGATGCCATTTACATGGCTTTCCACATGTCCAACCGCATGCACCCGGATTATTATGTGTATGACATGATTACGGATATCCTCTCCAACGGACGTTCTTCCCGCTTCGTACAGTCGCTGGTGCAGGAACAGAAATTGTTCACTTCCATCGATGCCTATATCTCGGGCAGTCTGGACGAAGGATTGCTCCACATCACCGGAAAACCTGCCGCAGGGGTTTCATTGGAACAGGCCGAAGAAGCCATCTGGAAGGAACTGGAAAAGATGAAGACCGTACCCGTCAGCCCGCAGGAACTGGAAAAGGTGAAAAACCGCTACGAGAGTGAGCAGATTTTCAACAACATCAACTATTTGAACGTGGCCACCAACCTGGCTTTCTTCGAACTGACAGGAAAAGCCGAAGACATCAACGACGAGGTGAACAAATACCGCGCGGTAACCGCCCCGCAAATTCAGGCGGTTTCTGCCAAATGTTTTGTACCTGAAAACTGCAGCATTCTTTATTATAAGGCAATTCCATGAAAAAATCCAACTACCGGGCACTTCTCTGGCTGGGCATCCCCATTGTCATCGGACAAATCGGGGTCATCGTACTGGGGTTTGCCGATACCTTGATGATAGGCCACCACAGCACGCAGGAGCTGGCTGCCGCCAGTTTCGTGAACAACATGTTCAACCTGGCCATCATTTTCAGCACGGGATTCAGTTACGGGCTGACCCCCATCGTGGGAAGCCTTTTCGGACAGCACCACCATGAAGCAGCCGGAAGGGCGTTGAAGAACAGTCTGGCAGCCAACACCTTGCTGGCGGTCATCGTCTGTCTGGTCATGGGACTGCTCTATTGGAACTTGGAACGTCTCGGCCAGCCGGAGGAACTGATTCCGGTAATGCGCCCCTATTATCTGGTGCTCCTTTCCTCCCTGCCTTTTGTGCTATGGTTCAACGGTTTCAAGCAGTTTACCGACGGCATCACCGACACGCGCATTTCCATGTGGATTCTGCTGGGTGGCAACGTGCTGAACATCGTGGGGAACTACCTGCTGATTTACGGGAAGGCGGGCTTTCCGGAACTGGGGCTGTGGGGGGCCGGCATCGCAACCCTGACCTCACGTATCCTGATGGTGGTGGCCTACCTGATTCTCTTCTTCGGCACTTCCCGCTACGAAGTATTCAAAAAAGGATTTACCCAAGGACATATCAACAGGACCGATTTCGGACAACTGAACAAGCTGGGATGGCCCATTGCCGGACAGATGGGCATGGAAACCGCTTCGTTCAGTCTCAGCGCCATCATGGTGGGCTGGCTGGGCAGTACGGCACTGGCATCCTATCAGATTATGATGGCCGTATCGCAGGTTTGCTTCATGATGTACTACGGCATGGGAGCCGCCGTATCCGTACGCATCAGCTATTTCTTCGGACAGAAAGACCTGGAGAATGTACGCCGCACGGCCCGTGCGGGCTTCCATATCATTCTGGCGATGATTGTGCTGACCGGTATCCCTATCTTCCTGCTCCGCCACCACATCGGGGGCTGGTTTACAGACGATGCGGCCGTGAGCCTCATGGTGGCCCAGGTCATCATCCCCTTCCTGCTCTACCAGTTTGGCGACGGCCTGCAAATCAACTTCGCCAATGCCCTGAGAGGGATTGCCGACGTACGTCCCATGATGCTGTTCTCGTTCATCGCCTACTTCCTGATTTCGCTGCCGGCCGGCTATTTCTTCGGATTTGTCTGCCAGTGGGGTGTGACGGGAATCTGGGCTGCCTTTCCTTTCGGACTCACCAGTGCCGGAATCATGTATTACCTGCGTTTCAGTTATAAAACCAAACAACCCTGTTAAACCATGTTTTCCACTTCTTCCAAAATCGTACTCGGCTACATCGTACTGGTCGGGTTGCTGATGGGAGCCTTCACCTACACCATCCAGCAGATGAACCTGCTCACCACTCCCTCCAACCTGAACGAGCAGCTGGACCATCGCCGCCACATCACCCACCGCATCATCAGCCAACTGTATGATGCGGAAATCATCGGTCAGACCCTGCGTACCGGCAAACTGAACGAATACTACCATTATCTGGAGGCCATGAAAGAAGTGAATGCATCCATCGATACCTTGGAAATCATTCTGACCGACACCCTGCAGCAGGCCCGTCTGGACACGGTGAGGAGTCTGCTCCGCCACAAACAGTGGAACATGTATGCCGTGCTGGAGGCCATGCGGAACACACCGACCGACCAGATTTACCAGGAACAGCTGGACAGCCTGATTGCCCAACAGGATTCCCTGCTCAGCACACCTCACATACGGAGAAAAGTCATCACGCACCACAATTCCTACACCATCCATCATAAAAAGAAAGGATTCTTCAAACGCCTGGCCGACGTATTCGCCCCGGGAAAGGAAGACTCCACCCAAGTGAGCAACGTGATACAGGAAGAATATACCGACACACTCGATGAGGTATATAACCCCATCGACACCATCAGCAGCATGATTACGGGCATCCAGCACAAAGTGTTCCAGACCCGGCAGAAAGAGACGGAAATGCTGAACGCACAAATCAACAACCTCCGTGTCATTGGAAGCGGCCTCAGCCAGCGTGTCAACCAGCTGCTGGAAAACATCGAGCAGGATGAGCAGGAGGCGGCCCGCGTCAAGCTGATGCAGGAAGAGGAAATACGGAAGGAGGCAGCCGAAACCATGGCGAAAATCGCCATTGCGGCCTTCGTACTGGTGTTGGTGTTTTCCATCGTCATCGCACGCGACATTACCCGCAACAACCACTACCGGAGGGAACTGGAGAAGGCCAAACTGTATGCCGAGAACTTGCTGGTGGCCCGCGAGAAACTGATGCTGACCATCACACACGACATCAAGGCTCCGGCCGGCTCCATCATCGGCTACATCGACCTCCTCATCCGGCTGGTTCACGACCGGAGACAGCAGTTCTACCTGTCGAACATGAAAAGCTCGGCCCAGCACCTGCTGGCTCTCGTCACCTCTCTGCTTGACTACCATCGGCTGGAGGCCGGAAAGATGGACTTACATCCGGTAGCTTTCAGTCCCCACGAACTGCTGACCGACATCTACCACAGTTTTCTTCCCCTCGCCGAGAAAAAACAACTCCAATTGACTTTCGACGACAAGCTTCCGGAGTCACTTACCCTGGAAGGGGACCCTTTCCGCATCCGACAGATTGTGGAGAACCTGCTGTCGAACGCCCTGAAGTTTACGGCAACCGGAGAAATCACGCTGGAAGCAGAATACCATGGCAACCAGTTCGTGTTCCGTGTTTCGGATACGGGCTGCGGCATGACCGCCAAAGAGCAGGAAAGGATTTTCAAGGAATTTACCCGCCTGCGTAGTGCCCAAGGCCAGGAAGGCTTCGGACTGGGGCTTTCCATCACGCACAAACTGGTGGAACTGCTGCTGGGAAAAATCGAGATTGAAAGTACTCCGGGCAAAGGCAGTACCTTCCAGGTATCCATGCCCTTACCTTCCATCGCCTCCAAAAAGGCCCCAGCAACGAACGAAAGTCCACTTTCCCTGCCGGAAACCTTATGGCGGGTACTCATCATTGATGACGACCGGATACAGATGCATCTCACAGAAGCCATGCTCCACAACGTCGCGGAGGAAGTGAAAGGACTAAAAGTGGAAACCGTCTGCTGTGAACATCCGGAAGAGCTTGTGGCCCAGCTACAGGCACACACCTTCCACCTGCTGTTCACTGACATCCAGATGCCGGCGATGAACGGATTTGAACTTCTCAAACATCTCCGCAGCCTGTCGCTGCCGCAAGCCCAGTCCATTCCGGTTATTGCCATTACGGCCCGCGGAGATATGGACGAAAACGATTTCCGTCAGAAAGGATTTGCCGGCATGCTGCAAAAGCCTTTCAACCAGTCGGACCTGAAAACGGTATTGAAAACCGTGTTATTTGGGGAAGAAGCGAATCCGGACACAGTCTGCCAAGAAATCCCTCAGGAAAAACAGGCGACGGAAGGAACGTACAACTTTTCTCCATTGACCGCCTTTTCGGAGGATGACCCTGAGGCTGCCAGAGAAATTCTTCGGACATTCGCACAGGAAACCCGCAAAAACCTGGAAAAGATACAGGTTGCCCTGCAAGCGGAAGACATGGAAACCTTGTGTGCCGTGGCTCATAAAATGTTGCCCACCTTCCTCATGATTGAAGCCCGACAAGCAATTCCTGCCCTCCAATGGCTGGAAGGGCAGAGAGGCACACACACCTATTCGCCTGAGGCCGTACGGGCTGCAAATCTCGTAGTGGAAGAAACCCGGAAAATCCTTGAATGCAAAATATTGAAGGATACGGAAAGGGTATCGTAAAAAAGATTATCTTTGTAAAAGCTATTAAAGAAAAAAACATGGTTCCGTCTATTTTAATCGTTGAAGATGATTTAACATTCTCTACCATGCTGAAAACCTGGCTGGGGAAAAAAGGATTTGAAGTGGAAACTGCGGGCACACAGGCAAAAGCACGCAAGCAACTCGGCGCACGTAGCTTCGACCTGATACTGTCCGACTTACGTCTTCCTGACCAGGACGGAATGAATCTGCTTTCCTGGTTACGGGAACAACAGAATGAGGTTCCTTTCATTATCATGACCAGCTATGCAGAAATACAAAGTGCCGTACGGGCCATGAAAGAAGGAGCCACGGACTACATCTCCAAACCGGTACAGCCGGATGAACTGCTGAAAAAAATCAGAGAAGCCATCCGACCGGAAAAGCCTTCTGCCTCCTCCGAGAAAAAGAAGACGGCCTCTCCAACCACCCATAGTTTTCTGGAAGGGGAAAGTGAAGAAGCCCGGAAGCTTTACAATTATGTCAGTCTGGTAGCCCCCACACAAATGTCCGTACTTATCAACGGAGCCAGTGGAACCGGTAAGGAATATGTGGCCCACCGTATCCACCAGCTCAGCAAACGTGCGGACAAACCGTTTATTGCCATTGACTGTGGCTCTATTCCCAAAGAATTGGCCGCTTCCGAATTTTTCGGCCATGTGAAAGGCTCGTTCACCGGTGCCCTGAATGACAAGGCCGGCGCTTTCGAAGAAGCCAACGGAGGCACACTGTTCCTTGACGAAATCGGAAACTTGAGCTACGAAGTACAGGTACAGCTGTTGCGAGCCCTACAGGAACGACGCATCCGCCGTATCGGTTCCACCAAAGAAATAGAAGTTGACGTCCGACTTATCAGTGCGACCAATGAGAACTTGAAGGAGGCTATCGCAAAAGGTAATTTCAGGGAAGACTTGTATCACCGTATCAATGAGTTCACCTTGCAGATGCCGGCTCTGAAAGAACGTCCGGAAGATATCCTGCTGTTTGCCAATTTCTTTCTGGACCAGGCTAACCGTGAACTGGAACGCACGCTGATTGGTTTCGACGCACAAGCCAGCGAAGCCTTGCAGAAATATCCCTGGCCGGGCAACCTGCGCCAGCTGAAAAATGTGGTCAAAAGAGCTACCCTGCTGGCCCAAGGAGACTTTATCACCCTCAAAGATTTGGGGGAAGAAATCAGTGAAAGAAAAATACAGGAAAACAACGACACGGAAACAGAAGAGTCGTTCATGCTGCATGATGAAGAAACCGAAAAGCACCGCATATTAAAGGCTCTCCAGCAAACCGGCCACAACAAGTCGAAAGCTGCGGCCTTATTAGGTATTGACCGGAAAACCTTATACAACAAGCTGAAACTTTATCAGATTCCACAATAAACGTGTGGAATATTTCCACACGTTCCACACTTATTCCACAGCGTTTGGTTCCTAAATCCCTTCTACAAGGCTTCTGGCGGTTTGGCACGGGTTTTGTGTTACATTCTACAAATAAACAAAACAATGAACAACCCAAACAAACTAGGCTAAACCCAACCCCATAGAATAAAGTTCTGAGATTGTTTACCTCAATTTAATTGAACTCTCAATTATTTTACAATCTCATGATAAAATGAAGATGCCTATGTGTTAAGAGAAGGGGACGCTGTGAAGCGTTTACCTTCTTATTTTTATACCATCCCAAAACCTTTCCAGAGATTTCCTTCAGGAAGAGGAGCTACCAGTTCGATGGGTTCCTTGGACACCGGATGGATAAACCGTACCCGGCGGGCATGCAAACAGATACTTCCATCGGGGTTGGAACGCGGGAAACCGTATTTCAAATCGCCTTTGATAGGGCATCCCATCTTGGCCAGCTGACACCGTATCTGATGATGACGTCCGGTCTTCAAGTCTACTTCCAACAGATAATAATTTTCCGAACGGCCTATCAGGCGGTAATGCAGTACCGCTTTCTTGGAGTTCTTCACCTCCTTATCGTAAGCGTACGATTTATTCTGTTTTTCGTTTCTGACCAGATAGTGCACCAGTTCTCCTTCCGTTTCTTTGGGTGCCTGCTTCACAATGGCCCAATAGGTCTTCTTCACCTCCCCGTTGCGGAACATTTCGTTCAGACGGCTCAAGGCCTTGCTCGTCTTGGCAAATACCACCAGCCCGCTTACCGGACGGTCCAACCGGTGTGTCACTCCCAGGAACACATTGCCCGGCTTGGCATATTTTTCCTTCAAATATTGCTTCACGGTTTCCGACAAAGGCACGTCGCCTGTCTTGTCGCCCTGCACTATTTCTGAAGCAGTCTTATTGACTACTATGATGTGATTGTCTTCGTAAACTACTGTCATATACAAAAAAATGAAGAACAGGAAATGAAAGAAAGCAGCTTCCCCCGATTCCCTATTCTTCACTCTCTATTATTATGGTTTGTATTACATGTTCATACCACCGTCAACCTGGATAACCTGTCCTGAAACGTATGAAGACATGTCGGAAGCCAGGAACAAAGCGATGTTGGCTACATCTTCCGGTGTACCGCCACGACGCAAAGGAATACGTTTGTTCCATTCAGCCTTCACTTCGTCAGACAATTTCGCAGTCATGTCGGTGATGATGAAGCCCGGTGCAATGGCATTGGCACGGATACCGCGTGAACCCAATTCCTGTGCGATAGATTTAGCCAGACCAATCAGACCTGCCTTGGAAGCAGAATAGTTGCACTGTCCGGCATTACCGTGTACGCCTACTACAGAAGCCATGTTGATGATGTTGCCATGTTTCTGACGCATCATAATCGGAGTGCAAGCGTGGATGAAGTTAAATGCAGATTTCAAGTTCACAGTCAGCACTGCATCCCACTGTGATTCGCTCATACGCATCATCAGACCGTCTTTCGTGATACCGGCATTGTTCACCAGAATATCGATAGAACCGAAATCATTGTGAATCTGTTCCACTACCTTTGCGGTATCTTCAAAACTTGCCGCGTTGGAAGCATAACCTTTTACCTTTACACCATAAGCAGCAATTTCTTTCTCTGTATTCTGACCGTTTTCATCGATAACCAAGTCCGTGAAGGCGATGTTTGCTCCTTCAGCAGCAAACTTCAATGCAATAGCTTTACCGATACCACGTGCGGCACCTGTAATAATGGCTGTCTTTCCAGTTAATAATCCCATTTTCTTTATTTTTTAATTAAACGATATGATTATTTTTCTTTCTCTTTACACCCCAATGCACCGAACACAATCTTCGACACATAGCGCCATCCCGTTTCATCATCCAGTTCCTCACCGATTTGACCGCGGATGTAGGGCACTTCAATTCCTTTTATGCAATAATGCAAGATGTCGGCCGTAATCTCCACATTATCTATATCAAAGAGATTCGCCTCCTTCCCTTCCCGCAGAATACGACGGAACAAGACCACCTCTTTCCGGTCAAAGTCTTTCCGCATGGCCTCTACTCTCCAGATATCCCGGAAAAAATCGGCCCTCAACGTACCGTTACGATACACCACCATCTTGATGGCATCCAGATGCGTCATAATCAGTTCCAGAATTTTCTGGTCTGGAGAAATCGGTTTAGCTGCTGTCTTCTCCAGCTGGTCGGAAAGCATTTCCAGTTCAGACTCCACCACTGCCATGTAGATTTGCTCCTTACTTTTAAAATAAGTATAAAGCGTGCGCCGTCCTTTCTTCGAAGCCTGGGCAATGTCGTTCATTGTCGTATCTTCCACTCCCTTCTTCGCAAAAAGTTGCCGGGCTACATCTACCAGTTTAGCTCTCGTCTTTAATACTGTCATCTCTCTTTATTGCACAACTCATAAAAAACTGAGCAAAAGTACTGTTTTTCTTGATACTACACAAATATAAGGTCCCAAATTCACCCGAAAAGCCTGCTTCCCCTCTTTTTTCGCACCAGAAAACAGCCAACATTATTTATTATTCTAAATAAAGATAAAGTTTTCTATATTTCTTTCATAAATATTTGCTTTTATAAAACTAAGTCCGTACCTTTGCACCGCATTTAGGAAAAACATCGCGGAGTGGAGCAGTTGGTAGCTCGTTGGGCTCATAACCCAAAGGTCGTCTGTTCGAGTCAGGCCTCCGCAACTACAAGCGAATATCGCGGAGTGGAGCAGTTGGTAGCTCGTTGGGCTCATAACCCAAAGGTCGTCTGTTCGAGTCAGGCCTCCGCAACCAATGGAGAAACCTTTCGGTTTCTCTTTTTTTTATATCCCAATATACCCTAAAAAGGGTATTTCCCTCTATTCATCTTCCCCCTACCTTTGCAGAAAAAGAAAAAACTATGGAACGAATCAAGAAACAACTTACAGAACTTATCGGGCATACCCCTTTACTGGAACTCGCACGTATCGGAAAAGCACACGATGCAAAGGCACGTATCATTGCCAAACTGGAATATTTCAACCCAGGTGGCAGTGTAAAAGACCGTATCGCCCTGGCCATGATTGAAGATGCCGAACAACGAGGCCTTCTGAAGCCTGGAGCGGTCATCATTGAACCAACCAGCGGAAATACGGGAGTCGGACTGGCCTGGGTAGCAGGGGTGAAAGGATACAAAACCATTCTCACCATGCCCGAAACCATGAGTGTAGAGCGACAGAACCTGCTAAAGGCTATGGGAGCCCAACTGGTACTGACTCCAGGAAATAAAGGCATGCGCGGAGCCATCGAGAAAGCGAACGAATTACGCGACAACACACCGGGAGCCGTCATCCTTCAGCAATTTGAGAATCCAGCCAATCCGCGTACACACGTATCTACCACCGCACAAGAAATCTGGGAAGATACCGATGGAAAAGTAGATGTGTTTATTGCCGGAGTGGGTACAGGCGGTACCGTGAGTGGAGTTGGCGAAGGACTGAAGCAGCACAATCCGCATATTGAAATCATTGCTGTAGAGCCGGACGCATCGGCTGTACTCTCAGGTGACAAACCGGGCATGCACAAGATACAGGGAATCGGAGCCGGATTTATCCCTAAGACCTTCAACCCCAACGTAGTGGACAAGATTATCCGTGTAGCCGACGACGATGCCATCCGCACAGGACGCGAACTGTCTCTAAAAGAAGGACTGCTGACCGGTATTTCCGCCGGAGCAGCCACCTTCGCCGCCTTACAGGTAGCCTCACAACCTGAATATGCAGGAAAAAATATTGTCGTACTGTTGCCGGACACAGGAGAACGATACCTGTCGACCGCGTTGTTCGCTTTTGAAGAATATCCGCTCTAAAACACAAGAAAACAATCAAATACAATATTCTACGGGATTGACAATGCCTGCACGAAGCGCATACCGAATCGCTTCGTGCGCATTGTTTACCTGCAACTTACGAAAGATATTCTTCCGGTGAGTGGCCACCGTGTACACACTCAGAAAACGTTCCGCCGCAATTTCCTTGGTGCCTTTTCCTAAAGCCATCGCCCGCAAGATTTCTTTTTCCGTCTGCGTCAAGGGAGAGACTCTTTCCACTTCTTTCTTTCCTTCCTCCCCCAACAAATCCAATGCTTTCCGACATACAAATTGGTGCCCCACAGAGACTGTATCCCAACATTGCTTAATTTCATTCCACACCGCATCTTTCATCAACACATGAAAAGCCGGACCAGCCCACAACATACGACGCACAAAGTCTGTCCCCAACTGGTCACTGAACAAAATAAAATTCACCTCCGGAAAACGTTCATGCAACACCAGTAACTGACTCACCGTACAATCAAGCAAAGTGTAATCCAAAACCACACAGGCATTGGGAAAATCTTTCAACAGCTCCGTCAGATGCTTCCAATCGGTTACCTCCACACATACGCAGTCCGGGAACAGTTCTGAAGCAATAGCTTTCATCCCGTAGCGAGTGATATCCTGATTATCGGCCAGAATCAATGTTTGCATACAAAGAAAAGGATTAAAAAAAGAAAGCCTCGCCACACTGCGAAGCTTGAAGTGGGCGTTGACGGATTCGAACCGCCGACCCTCTGCTTGTAAGGCAGATGCTCTGAACCAGCTGAGCTAAACGCCCGATAAAGGGAAAGTTGACAATTAATTCGGTGTGGGCGTTGACGGATTCGAACCGCCGACCCTCTGCTTGTAAGGCAGATGCTCTGAACCAGCTGAGCTAAACGCCCGAATAATCTTTCTTTTTGGAGGTGGGCGTTGACGGATTCGAACCGCCGACCCTCTGCTTGTAAGGCAGATGCTCTGAACCAGCTGAGCTAAACGCCCCAAAAAGAAAAAGCAATGATTTACGAGAAATTCGTTGAGTGGGCGTTGACGGATTCGAACCGCCGACCCTCTGCTTGTAAGGCAGATGCTCTGAACCAGCTGAGCTAAACGCCCGATAGTCTCGTTCTCAATTGCGGTTGCAAAGGTACAACTAAATTTGTAACCTGCAAACTTTTGGTTCATTTTTTTGGTAAAAAGTGGAAAAAGAGAAGCATCAAAGGCTGAAAAATCCACTTTGGAGGGAAAATTCGCCAGAAAGAACCGAAACAAATTGAATTATTGTACGTACCTTTGCAAGGCAGAAACGGATAGAAAACTCATGGAAGAAACATTCGCAAAATACATCAATGTCAAAGGAGAATTGCTGGACCTGTCCCAGCCTCAGGTGATGGGAATCCTCAATGTCACTCCGGATTCTTTTTACGCAAACAGCCGGAAGCAGACTGAAAAAGACATTCTCTGCCGAGTTCACCAGATTCTGGATGAGGGAGGCACTTTTATTGACATGGGAGCTTATTCTTCACGTCCGGATGCGGCAGACGTCTCTCCGGAAGAAGAAATGCAGCGGCTGCGACAAGGACTGGCAATCATTCAACGGGAATGCCCCGAGGCGCTTGTTTCAATTGATACTTTCCGAGCCGATGTGGCCAAGATGTGTGTGGAAGAATATGGAGCCGCCCTTATCAACGACATTTCTGCTGGAGATTTGGACCCGGAAATGTTTCCTACCCTTGCTCGGTTGAAGGTTCCCTACATCCTGATGCACATGCAGGGGAATCCTCAAAACATGCAACACGCTCCCCACTACGACAATCCGGTAAAAGAGATTATCCGTTACTTTGCCGAAAAGATAGAGAAACTGCGGGTGTTAGGCGTCAAGGACCTGATTATTGACCCCGGATTCGGTTTCGGGAAAACCCTGCAACACAATTACGAAATACTGCACAAACTGGAAGAATTCCAAATCTTCCAACTGCCTGTACTTGTCGGAGTATCCCGTAAATCAATGGTTTACAAGCTGGTGGGGGGAGGTCCTGAAGATGCGTTGAACGGAACGACTGCCTTACATGCCATTGCCTTAATGAAAGGAGCCCAAATACTCAGAGTACACGACGTGAAAGCCGCAGTGGAAACCGTCCGTATTTTCAATGCACTGAATGAACCACAATATTAAACACACATTCACCTAAACATTTTACAGATTATGCCTTTCGATATCTACATACTTAGTTTCAAGGATATACTTGATATACTATTGGTAGCCTTTCTGTTGTACAAGACCTACAAGCTGATGAAATCGTCAGGCTCCATCAATATTTTTATTGGGATTCTGGTATTTATCATCATTTGGGTAATTGTATCACAGGTACTCCAAATGCGACTGCTGGGCTCCATCTTCGACAAGCTGGTCAGCGTGGGCGTCATCGCACTCATCGTCCTGTTTCAGGATGAGATACGTCACTTCCTGCTTTCCCTCGGCTCCAGACACCGCAGCAACAGTTTGTTCCGCTTTCTGAAAGGAAACAAGAAAAGCGAAACGGAACGGGAGGATATCATGCCCATCGTCATGGCCTGCCTGAACATGAGTAAAGGCAAAGTAGGAGCCTTGATTGTGATTGAAAAAGATTTTCCACTGGACGATATCGTACGCACAGGCGATGTGATTGATGCCAACATCAACCAGCGGCTGATTGAAAATATATTCTTCAAGAACAGTCCGCTCCACGACGGGGCCATGATTATCAGCCACAAACGGATAAAGGCAGCCGGATGTATCCTGCCGGTATCTCACAATCTGGAAATCCCTAAAGAATTGGGACTCCGCCACCGTGCAGCACTGGGTGTTTCACAAGAAACGGATGCCATGGCCATCATCGTATCGGAAGAGACAGGAGGTATCTCCATAGCCTACCACGGACAATTCCACCTGAAACTTACTGCCGAGGAGCTGGAACGCATGCTGACTTCCGACAGTAACCAATAATCGGTCCCTTAATTCAGCATCAAATTCATATATGGATGTTTCCCATCAAACAGTAGGCGGGTCAATTCTTCAATGGACAATACACGGTATTCACGTTCTTCCATCCGTCCGTTAATATAACATCCATCTTCGATATTATGCCAGCCATTATTCTCGGGGATAGCCTCATCACCTTCTACCTTTATATAAAGATTTTCGTGAAATTTCTTGGCCAATAAACGGAACATTGCTTCCACATGGATAATTCGTGCCATCCCCAGCCCATAAGACTTTTCTCCCTCCTGCCCTAAGCATTCTGCCCGAGGTCGCTGATAATGAGACAGCAAATAATCTACCAGAATTTGTTCCACTTCTTTCTCCGTACTAACCAATTCCGTAATCTTCAATAGACTTTCATCCGGGAAACAAAAACACAGTCCCTGTAAAACGTTGCCTCGGTAAGCCCCCCACAAAGCACCTCCACTCAACTGCAAATCGGTTAATATAATGTGGAAATCTTCCCAGTCATGCTGTATATAAGCTTCCCGAGACGACTGAAAATGATAAAAAAAACGAAAAGCATCGCTGCACAAAGCACTTTCAGGAACTATTTCAACTATTTTCAACTGGGAAGAAAAGTTATCAACAGCCAAAGAGGAAGCTGTTAATAACTTTTTTGTCTGTGAGAAACAGGTCGTATATCCTGAACGAGCATAATACCCTTTCAACCATTCCTCTGCCGGAATTAAGGTAGAAAACATAATCCCTTCCCGAAACATCCGACAGTGTGCCTCTGCCAACAGATGACGCATCACACCTTTGTTCCGATAAGCCGAATCGGTACAGGCACCGGAAATATAGGCTACCGGCATCTCCATTCCTTCATACGTTAAGAAGTAAGGGATGCGCTGCAAAGCGGCAATGACCCGACCGTCCGCTTCCACATAACTGTTCAGGTCATCAGCATACCGCTTCTGAAAATAAAAATCAATGAATTCATCCGTATCATGGAAACACTGTTTCCAGAGGACTTTGACTTGTTCCTTTATTGTCATTTCAATTCTGCTACGTATTTTTCGAGAAGTACCTCCGGATGATACGACAATTTCGCCCTGCGGAGCCCTTCCAAGCCCAGGTCCTCCTCCCGATTGATATAAATATACTGTTCCGGAATATGGTTGGCAAACTCATAATTAATCATGGCGTATGCCCCTTCAATCTCCGTATTGGCCTTTTCCACACACGTATCAAAAGTCTCGTGGTTAATGGGAGCTCCAAAAGTAAAAGCTACAATCTTGCCATCCACATAAAGTACCCCACCTTGTATATCCAACTGTTCCATGTGTTGCAAAGCCGCTGTCATCGAGCGACGCTCGTCTTGCAAAGCCTGATTCTCGGCACAATCGTTCGCCTTACACCACTCCGTTTCCAGTTGCAGACATTCCGGAATCAGTTCCGGAGTCAGAAGTTTGTATTCATAATCCGGATAAGCCGCCTTGAACTTGTTAATGTGATTCCGTTTGGGCTGGTATTTCTTTCCACGCAAGGTAGCCAGGTCGGTCCGTAAATACACATAATCAAAATAGTCACGGTCGGCCACAAAGTCAAACTGAAAAGGAAAAGCCGATTCCAGTTCCGCACGCATTCCGGCACACACCCCCAGCAAACGGAAAGGGGCTCCCAAGCTGCGTGCATCTCCCATCAACTCTTCCAGTATGGAACGTATATTACCCTCTCCTACCGGCATCATGTAGGCCAGTTGATTGTCGGCATAAAAGCGGAACAGCAAGAAACCGTCTTTCTCCGCAATCTCCGTACGATACAAAAAACGCCAGCTATACAAATTAGAAAATGACAGGTCACAGTTACGACGCCAGCTGCGCAACGTGTATTTCTGGACCATATTCTTATCGTCTAGTTCAATAGGTTTAAATGTGATCATAACAAATTGGATTCCTTGATTGAAAGGACAAATATAATTCATTCTGCCAAAAGAACAAATTGCCTGTCCCCCGGTTCACATCCAGTCAAGGACAATAAACCTTTTGTAACTACCTTTAATACAATCCGAGCAAATGTAAAATTGTCGGCGAAAGCAAAGCGGTCAGAATTCCGTTCAATGTCAGTCCCAGGCTGGCATACGCTCCGTACTTGCCACTTACTTCCATGGCACGTGAGGTACCTACTGCATGACTGGCTGTACCCATGGACAATCCCTGGGCAATCGGGCTGGCCACACGCCCTACCTGCAGAAGTTTAAATCCGCAAATAGCGCCAAACAGTCCCACGACAATCACTACCGCTGCTGTCAGAGAAGGGATTCCTCCCACTGCATTCGAAACTTCCATAGCAATCGGAGTTGTTACCGACTTCGGAGCCAAAGACATAATCACTTCAGGAGAAGCACCCAAAAGTTTGGCTATAATGGTAACAGACACCAAGCCTACCACACATCCGGCCAACTGGGAAACCAAAATCGGCATCAGCTGCTTCTTAATCATTCGCAACTGCAAATACAAAGGTACGCCCAATGCCACAACCGCCGGTTTCAACCAAAATTCCACAAGATAACCTGCTTCTGAATAAGTTTTATAAGAAACGCCTGTACATTCCAGAAAACAAATCAACAGCGCAATCGCCACCAAGATGGGGTTTAACAACACCCAACCTGTTTTTTTCTGCAACAATTTTGATAAGAAATAAAAGCCAAATGTGATGGCCAGCAGAAAGAATTTATTTTCGAAAAAATCCATATTTACGCACTAATTGATGAACCCAACCTGTAACAACTAACACTAACACCGTACTAACCAACGTAGCAATCACAATCGGCCAGAACTGAGCCGTAATAATGTCGAAGTAAAGCATCAATGCCACCCCCGACGGCACGAAGAAAAAGCCTAGATTAGCAACCAGAAAATTGGTCAGGCCCTGCACCCACTCCAGCTTTATCCAACCCAGCTGAAGAAACAGAGTCAGCAACAGCATGCCGATGATACTCGAAGGCAACTTCACTCCTGTCAAGTATACAATCAGTTCACCCAATGCCAGACATCCAAAAAGAATAGAACACTGTCGAATCATTTTTACCTTAAATTTTAATATTGAAAACCGGCGCAAATTTACATAATCGGAAAAGTCGATATACCTAAAAACCTATTTTTATTCCGCTCAACAAGAAGAGTGAAGGTTTTTGCATACTTTAAAGCAAAAAAAAACCTCTTTTGCAAACTAGATATTACAAAAATAGCTACTTTTGCAGTGGATAAAGGAGAAAATCCGTTACCGCACACAACAAGCATTTACTATTTAACATATAAATCATGGATTTAATCAGTGAAATCGTTGAACGCGCTAAAGCAAACAAACAGCGCATCGTGCTTCCGGAAGGAACAGAAGAACGTACTTTGAAGGCTGCCAATCAAGTATTGACAGACGGTGTAGCAGACCTGATTCTGTTGGGTAACCCCGATGAAATCATGGGCCTTGCAAAAGAATGGGGATTAGGTAACATTCACAAAGCTACCATCATCGATCCGGAAAACCATCCGAAGAAAGAAGAATACGCACAACTGCTTTGCGAACTTCGCAAGAAAAAAGGCATGACCATCGAAGAAGCCCGCAAACTGGTTTTGAATCCGCTTTACTTAGGCTGCCTGATTATCAAATCAGGAGATGCAGACGGACAGCTGGCCGGTGCCCGCAACACCACCGGTGATGTACTCCGTCCGGCATTGCAAATTATCAAGACAGCTCCGGGTATCACTTGCGTTTCAGGTGCCATGCTATTGCTGACCCATGCTCCCGAATGTGGCGACAACGGTATCCTGGTAATGGGCGACGTAGCCGTTACTCCGGTTCCGGATGCCAACCAGCTGGCACAGATTGCCATCTGTACCGCACGTACAGCTCAGTCTGTAGCAGGTCTTGACCCACGTGTAGCCATGCTGAGTTTCTCTACCAAAGGTTCTGCCAAACATGAAGTGGTAGACAAAGTAGTAGAAGCCCTGAAGATTGCCAAAGAAATGGATCCATCTCTGAAGATTGACGGTGAACTGCAGGCCGATGCCGCACTGGTTCCGAAGGTCGGTGCCAGCAAAGCTCCGGGTTCAGAAATCGCCGGAAAAGCCAACGTATTGGTTGTTCCGTGCCTGGAAGTCGGAAACATCTCTTATAAGTTAGTAGAACGTCTGGGACATGCTACCGCCGTAGGTCCGATTCTGCAGGGTATCGCCCGTCCGGTCAACGACTTGTCTCGCGGATGCAGTGTAGACGATGTATATAAGATGATTGCCATTACAGCCAACCAGGCCATCGCTGCCAAAGCTCAGTAATCATCCAAATCCATATCCATAATGCCACTCCCCTTTCTCGCAGAGTGGCATTATGAGTTTCATCATTCATAAAAAACATTCCAACTATATGAAAGTATTAGTACTCAACTGCGGTAGCTCTTCAATCAAGTACAAACTGTTTGAAATGACTACAAAAGAAGTCCTCGCTCAAGGAGGTATCGAAAAAATCGGCCTTCCGGGGTCTTTCCTGAAACTGACTCTGCCGAACGGAGAAAAGAAAATCCTCGAAAAAGACGTACCGGAACACACTACCGGCGTACAGTTCATCTTTGATACCCTGACCAACCCTGAATATGGAGCTGTAAAAAATCTGCATGAAATCAAGGCTGTAGGTCACCGCGTACTGCACGGAGGAACCAAGTTCAGCGGTTCTGTACTGATTGACGACGCCGTAATTGCAGCTGTAGAAGAATGCTGCGACCTGGGCCCGCTTCACAACCCGGCCAACCTGAAAGGTATCTATGCCGTACAGAAACTGTTGCCGGAAGTCCCGCAGGTAGCCGTATTCGATACTGCTTTCCATCAGACTATGCCGGACTATGCATACCTGTATGCTATTCCTTACAGCTATTATGAAAAATACGGTATTCGCCGCTACGGTTTCCACGGAACTTCTCACCGCTATGTATCCAAACGCGTATGTGAATTCCTGGGGATCCCGCAGGAAGGTAGCCGTATCATCACCTGCCACATCGGTAACGGTGGTTCCATCGCTGCTGTAAAAGACGGAAAATGCATCGATACCAGCATGGGACTGACTCCTCTGGAAGGCTTGATGATGGGTACTCGCAGCGGAGACATCGACGGAGGTGCCATCACCTACATCATGAAGAAAGAAGGTCTGACTCCCGACGAAATGTCTACCCTGCTGAACAAGAAGAGCGGTGTACTGGGTATGTTCGAAAAATCAAGCGACATGCGTGAACTGGAAGATGCCGTAGCCAGAGGCGAAGAACGTGCCATCCTGACCGAAAACATGTACTTCTACCGCATCACCAAATACATCGGTGCATACGCTGCTGCCATGGGAGGTGTCGACGTCATCCTGTTCACAGGTGGTGTAGGTGAAAACCAGGCTACTGCCCGTGCCGGCGTCTGCAAGACTTTGGGCTTCCTTGGCGTAGAAATCGACCCGGAAAGAAACAAAGTACGCAGCAAAGAAGCTATCATCTCTACTGATAACTCCAAAGTAAAAGTTGTAGTTATCCCGACCGATGAAGAGCTGATGATTGCTACCGATACAGTCAACATCCTGAGCAACAAATAATCCGCAGGAATCCTAAAAGAGTTAAAAGAGGATACCCCCTGACAGGAATTCACTATCTTTGCCGAGGAAACGAAAGCAAGGAAAAGGAACCCTGCAAGGAGTATCCTCTTCTTTTTGCTCCGCTTTCAGTTAAAATAAAAACATCCCACTATGAGCAAAAAGATTGTAACATTTGGAGAAATCATGCTCCGTCTCACCACCCCCGACAACCTGCGTATTCAACAAAGCCACGACTTCCTCGTCAACTATGGAGGAAGTGAAGCCAACGTAGCCATTTCCATTGCCAATTTCGGCGGAGAAGTGGAATACATCACGCGTCTGCCGGACAACGCATTGGGAGAAACTTGTATTGCAGAACTCCGTTCACATAACATCGGTACGAAGCACATTCTTTTCGGCGGACACCGACTTGGAACTTATTACATGGAAAAAGCTGCTGCCATGCGTAACTCCAACGTCATCTACGACCGCGAGAATTCGGCTTTTTCCGAACTGAAACCTGGCATGATTAACTGGCGGGAAATCTTCAAGGATGCCGCCATCTTCCACTGGTCCGGAATCGATGCCGCACTGACTCCAGGCTTGGCCGATGTTTGTAAAGAAGCCATCGATATTGCCAAGGAAATGGGACTGACCATCTCTTACGATATCAACTACCGCAAAAACCTGTGGAATTATGGAAAAACAGCACAAGAGGTACTGCGCCCATTAATGACCAGCAGCGACATCATGTTCGGAAGCGAAGGTGAATATGCCCTCGTTACTGGCATACCGGCCCCCGGTTTCAAAGCCACCAAAAGTGGTGAAAAATACGATACAGCTGCCTATGAGAAGTTCTGCCAAGGCATCAGCCAGCAAATCCCGAACTGCAAATACATCTATATTGCCCTGCGCAACGTCATGAGTTCAGAGCATCACACATTTGCTGGTGTACTCTATGCCAACGGTGAAATGAAATACAGCCGTGTATTCGACATCGACAATGTCATCGACTGTGTAGGAGTAGGTGACGCCTTCTGCGGCGCCATGCTGTATGCACAGAATGCGTTTGATGACAACCAGAAACGCGTAGATTTCTCAACTGCCGCTTCCGTATTGAAAAATACCATTGCCGGAGACTACAATATGGTCAAGGTATCCGAAGTGGAAGGCCTGCTTGCCCGTCAGGAAAGCGGAGAAGTGGCCCGATAAAACAAGACTGGTCCTATAAGCAACAGGCGGTGACGAGAACATTCTCAGTCCTTGTCACCGCCTGTTGTTTTTCTCTTCAATCGGCGAATCACTCTACCGAAGTCTCGCCTTCAATATATTGTTCCAGGAACATATTCTCTCCATCGAACACCGCATACGAAAACTCCGTAATCCAGTCACCCAGAATCATCATCCGCGAGGTACGGCTCAACATCAAATCCAGCATGATGTGGCGATGCCCGTAAATGAAATAATTAATATCCGGATGATTCTTCAGATATTCTTTTGAGAACAATACCAACGGTTCTTCGTTTTCTCCCATATAATCCGGCTCACGTCCGTTTTCTCTTTTCAGGCGGCTGTGCTTAGCCCATTCCAGCCCGAACTCCACGCTCCATCGCGGATGAAGCATCGAAAACAGGCGTTGCAGTGTCTTGCTGTGAAACATCGCCCGCAACAGCCTGAACTTTCGGTCGTTGTCGCCCAATCCATCTCCGTGTCCTAAAAAGAATTCCTTCCCGTAAATCTCGCACGTCAGGGGCTCCCGGTGCAGAATCACTCCACATTCCTTTTCCAGATAATCCCCACACCAGATATCATGGTTCCCGATAAAAAAGTGCACTTCCACCCCCATGTCTGTCAGTTCGGAAAGCTTTCCCAAGAAACGGGTATAACCCTTCGGAACCACCAGCTTGAACTCATACCAGAAGTCGAACATGTCGCCCAGCAAATACACGGCAGCCGCCTGATGCTTGATGCTGTCCAGAAAGTTCACCAGCCGACGTTCCTGCGTACGACCGTGCGCAATGGCCCTTGAACCCAAATGAGCATCCGAAAGGAAATATACACTCTTCATCGTATCCATAAGCATTTGTTTACATAAATCCCAGTTCCAGTTTCGCCTCTTCCGTCATCATATCCTTGTCCCATTCGGGCTCAAAGACCAGATTGATTTGCGCAGATTTCACTCCTTCCACCGACTCCAGCTTCTGGCGTACATCCTCCATGATGAAATCGGCCGCCGGACAGTTGGGGGCCGTCAAAGTCATGTCGACAGTCAGCTCACCGTCGTCCTGAAGATCTATCTTATAAATCAAGCCCAAATCGTACACGTTCACCGGGATTTCCGGGTCGTACACCGTTTTCAGCATATCCACAATCTTTTCCTCAATTTTCAACTTCTTATCGTTGTCCATAATCATTCAATCTTTATTCTTTGTTGCAAACATAGGCAAAAATCTCCATTTTTTCATCCTTAGCCTGCAAAAAAACGAACTTAAAGACGTCCTTCATCCCCGTAACTGTAGTAATCCCCATCCGAAACGACCAGATGGTCCAGCAGACGGATATTCATGGTACGCCCGGCTTCCAGTAAGGCATGAGTCAGACGGTCGTCGTCCTGACTGGGACGGGTGTTTCCCGAAGGATGGTTATGACAAAGAATCATGGAAGTAGCCCGCTTCAACAGCGCCTCCCGCAAGATACAACGCACATCCACCTGCGTGGAGGCCAGCCCTCCCTGACTGATTTTCAAAGTATCGATTACCTTTGCTGCCTGATTGAGCAGCATCACCCAGCATTCCTCCACCGGCAAATCGCACATCAACGGATGAAAGAAAGCATACACGTCCTGCGAACAGGTGATGCGCTTGCGTTCGGAAGGTTCTTCTTCCCTTCTGCGCTTTCCAAGCTCCGAGGCCGCCAGAATCGTGACCGCTTTTGCCGGACCGATACCTTTGTAACGACAAAGGTCGTCCACCGTATACTTCCCCAATTCACTCAACCGGTTATGACAATCGTCCAACACTTTCCGCATCAATCCTACAGCCGTATCCTCCGAATTGCCGGAACCAATCAAAATGGCCAGCAATTCCGCATTGCTCAGTGCCGCAGGCCCATGCAGCATCATTTTCTCCCGAGGCCGGTCCTCTTCCGCCCACTGGTTGATATTCAATTTTTCATTCATGGTTCTTCCTCTTCAAAAGTGACTGACGGAATCATCGGACCGAAAAAAAAAATTCTTCTATTTATAGAAAGTCTTCTCGAAAGCAGAGAATGACTTTCCTCCGCACACGCAGCGTTTCCACCACGCCCGTAGAAAGCCGGAACCGTAGCCCGTCAACTGTATAAACGCAGCAAGAACGGACAGTCCTCCAATTTTAACACTTTTATTACGCAGGGAAGCATCTGTAAAAATAACGACGGCAAACAAAGCCAATAAAAGCAAACTCCACGGACAGATAAAAGCAGCCAGCAGCACCAGTACCACACCGACCGTAAATACAGCCGGCAACAGATGTACCACTTTCAATGATTCCGGATATTTCTTGTACAGGTCAATCCGGGCAATACCGGAATTGTGTACCTGCTTGAAAAATTTCTTCAGGTCCGTACGACGCTTGTGCCATACCCACGCTTCCGGAAACAGCCGACAGCGATATCCTCCCTTGAAGATACGGATACTGAAGTCAATATCCTCACCGAAACGCATCCGGGAGAATCCACCCAGTGCCTTATACACATCAGCCCGGACTCCCATATTGAAACTGCGGGGATAGAACTTATCCATTTTCTTTTTTCCCCCACGGATTCCTCCGGTAGTGAAGAAAGAAGTCATGGCGTAATTGATGGCTTTCTGTACGTCGGTAAACGAATCGTGCGCACGGTCAGGCCCTCCGAACGCATCCGCCGGTTCCCGCTGCAGTTCCGCTTCCACCGCCGCCAGGTAAGTAGCGGGCAAAATGCAATCAGAATCCAGAATCAGCAGATACTCTCCACGGCTCCGTTCCGCCGCATAGTTCCGCGTCTGCCCTGGGCCGGAATTCGGCTTCTCAAAATAATGGACATCCAGTTTTCCTTCATATTTTTCCACTACCTGCTTGCATGGAATGGAAGAACCGTCTTCCACCACCACTACCTCGAAGTCCTTATAAGTCTGTCCGGTCAGGCTCTGCAACAGTTCATCCACCTCATCCGGGCGGTTATACACCGGTATGACCACTGAATATTTCGGATTCATCGTTTATCCTCCCTGTCAGTCCTTTTCAATTAACACCGTAGCATACGCCGAGATACCTTCTTCCCGTCCGGTAAATCCCAGCTTTTCAGTCGTGGTTGCCTTGATGGAAACATCGTCTGCTTCTACGCCCATCACCTTTGCCAGTACCTCCTGCATTTCCGGAATACGGTTTTTCAGTTTTGGACGTTCGGCACACACCGTCGCATCGATATTCCCTACCCGATAGCCTTTCCCGGCAATCAGCTCCACGGTTTTTGCCAGCAGAATCTTGCTGTCGATATTCTTGAATTCCGCCGAATTGTCGGGGAAATGATAACCAATGTCACGCAGATTGGCCGCTCCCAGCAGTGCATCACAGATGGCATGAATCAGCACGTCGGCATCCGAATGCCCCAACAAGCCCAATTCATGTTCCAGACGGATTCCACCCAGCCACAATTCACGTCCCGGCACCAGACGGTGCACATCGAACCCAAATCCTACTCTTATCTTCATCGTATGTAAAAATCAAGAAGTTTTTCATTTTCCAAATATCCCTCCAGATGATTGCCTATCTGCACAGGGCCTACCCCGACCGGCGTACCTGTAAACAGCATATCTCCAATCTTCAAAGTGCAGAAACGGCTGACGTAAGTAATAATCTGGTCTACGGTAAACAACATGTCGCCCGTATTTCCCTGCTGTACCGTCTTTCCATCGATATCCAAATGGAAGTTTACGTGCTGAATGTCACCTACCTTTTCTACCGGTACCCAGTCACCGATAGCTGCCGAATTGTCAAATCCCTTACACAATTCCCAGGGCTTTCCCTCGACACGGAACCTACGCTGCAAGTCGCGGGCCGTAAAATCAATGCCTACGGTCACGGCATCATAATAACGATGGGCAAAACGTTCCGAAATATTCTTTCCCAGGCGGCAGATGCGTACCACCATCTCCGTTTCATAATCCACCTGTTCACAAAAATCAGGAATAAAAAAAGGCTTGCTGTCTTTCAGCAAGGCAGAGTCCGGCTTCATAAAGATGACCGGCTCTTGGGGCAAGGCTTCTCCTGCATGCAACTCATGGCAATGCAGGCTGTAGTTCATGCCTATAGCAATAATTTTCATGGAGTTATTTCTTTATAATTTCATTCAAACGATTGAACATCACGGCCAGATGGGCATACAGTGACGTGTTCTGCACCACGATGGTTTCCGGCACACGGATACGGAACGGCGTAAAATTCCACACGGCCTTGATTCCTCCGGCCACCATCTTGTCTGTAATGTCTTGTGCAATGTTGATGGGCACAGTCAGCACTCCGATTCTCACCCCGTCCTTTGCCATTCGCTGTTCAAACTCATCGGTATGATAGATGGGAATCCCTTCGATAGTAGTACCTACCAGATTCGGGTTTATGTCGAATGCCCCCACAATCTTCAATCCGAAATGCGACAGACCGGAGTCTCTCAGCAAGGCACCTCCCAAACTACCGACCCCGAACAGATAGGCCTTGTGTATGTTCGTAAAGCCTAGAAAATCTTCCAGCACCCGAATCAGCAAATCTACTTCATACCCCACCCGCGTACGTCCGGAGATATCCACATACGAAAGGTCTTTCGCTATCTGCGAGGCATCAATGTTTATCTGTCTGGAAATTTGGGTAGAAGACACATATTTTTCCCCTTTCTCTTTCATCAGCTTCGCATTTGAAAGATACCAAGGGAGTCTGCGTAAAGTAGGCTCAGGAATCTTGTCCGTAATTTTACGACTTCGTACAGCCATCCAGATTGTGCTCTATTAATCAATAGTGCAAAATTAAACTATTTCTCGCAAACCTTAGACACGATTTCTGAAAAATGTCATACCTTTGAAGCGGATTAAATTAAATTCACATGAAAAAGAACGACTGGAAAGACCGCCTGAACATCGTATATTCCACTAACCCGGATTTCAATTATGACAAAGAAGAAGAAGTGGAAGCAGAAACCCTCGACCCGAAACAGCAGAAGCTGAGAGTCAATATTGAGAAGAAAGGACGAGGCGGAAAAACCGTCACTGTCATTTCCGGTTTTACGGGTACAGAAGATGACTTGAAGGAACTTGGCCGAAAGCTCAAGACGAAATGTGGCGTGGGAGGTTCCGTAAAGGATGGAGAAATTCTCATCCAAGGAGAATTCAAACAGCGCATCGTCGATCTGCTGAAAGCAGAAGGATACAGCCAGACCAAATAAAAAAATCCGGACCTGCAGGTCCGGATTTTTTGTTCATAATAGAATACTTTTTTATTCCACTTGTCCTAACTGGTTGCCATACTCCATTTCGCCCTGTACGACAAAGAAGATCGCGTCCGGATCAAACGGTCCCATGCCATCCTTCGTAGACTCCTTGACGATGTAGTTCACAATCTCATCCTGATCGATGTTGATATAACCTTCGTCGTCCGGCTGTGCATCCAGACAACCGCTTGTGGTATAGTAATCCACAATCAAATCCAGAATGTAGTACAAGTCATCGTCCGAGAAAGCCTCTTTCATGTCCTGAGGCAAATAGTTCTTAATGAACTCGATGGTTCTCTCATCGTCCTCGTCTTCCAACAAGAAATCGTCTTCCATTCCCATAACTTATTTGATTTTGAATTATTTCAACAAAGCTTCCACCTTTGCCTGCAAAGCAGCCTTGGTAGTAGCACCTACCTGTTTGTCAACCACTTCTCCATTCTTGATGAACAGCACGGTAGGAATACTGCGAACACCGAACTGTACAGGAAGCTCTGCATTGTCGTCCACGTCGCACTTGCCGATATTTACCTTATCCTTATATTCCTCTGCCAGTTCTTCAATATATGGAGCGATTTGTTTACAAGGTCCACACCATGTAGCCCAAAAATCCAACACCACCGGTTTACCTTCAGCTACAATAGCTTCAAAATTGTCATCTTTAATGTTCAATGCCATAATCGTTTATGTTTTAAGTTCTACGCAAATATATACTAATTTATTTTATAGTCCAACAATGGCTGGTTTTTTAAATAATTCACAAGGTCTTTCTGTACGGAAATCTTCATCGTGCGTGACATCAGATTGACATACATCTGTCCATCCTCATCGCGTACCAGGAAGTGCAGCTCCGCATTTCCCGGACAATCCTTCACCAAAGACGAGAATTCCATAATCATCTGGTCGTCGATGGCCGACAAAGGAGCTGTCACAGTCAGTTTCTCGATGACCTTTTCCTTCACCTCCGGCAGCAGCTCAATGGAATTGACTTTCACCTCCCATTCTTCCTGCCGCCATTGCTTGGGCTGGCACTTTCCACGCATGAACAGGAACATGCCTTCCATGAAGAAATTCTTCTTTTCCACCCACTCGTTGCCGAAGAAGGCAAATTCTGCCGTACCCGAATAGTCTTCCACCTTGGCGATACCGTAGGGCTTTCCGGTCTTGGTGTACCCTTCGCGTACCCCGGTTACAATTCCTCCCATCACCAGGTCGTGGTTCTGCAACGGAGTCAGATCGGCCAGTTCCGCCATGTGCACGTTGCACACATTCTCCAGAATCACCGCAAACTCATCCAGCGGATGGGCCGACAAGTAGATACCCACCAGGTCACGTTCCTTGTTCAGCCGTTCCAAGTCGCTCCAGGCCGGCGCGGGCACAATTTCCGGAGTGGCCACCTCTACCTCATGTTCGCCACCGAACAGGGAATTGGCAGCGGCAGCCTTGTCCAGCTGGTATTTGTTGCCGTAGCGGACCAATATATCCGAGAAAGATTCATCCTTGGCATTTTTCACAAAGAAGTCTTCCCGTTTGATACCCGAAAAGCTGTCAAATCCCCCGGCCAGTGCCAGGTTTTCAATGTTCTTCCGGTTGCAGGCCGACAGATTGACCCGCTGTACAAAATCAAATATGTTTTTGAATTCTCCATTTTTCCGACGTTCATCCAGAATACTCTGAACAGCCGATTCCCCCACGCCTTTTATCGCTCCCAGTCCGAAGCGGATATCCCCGTGGTAATTGACAGAGAATTTCAGGTTACTTTCATTCACATCCGGTCCCAACACCTTGACACCCATCGCCTTGCACTCGTCCATGAGTTTCGTGATTTCCGTGATGTTCGAAATGTTCCGGCTCATCGTGGCCGCCATGTATTCCGACGGATAATTGGCTTTCAGGTACGCTGTCTGATAAGCTACCCACGAATAACAGGTGGCATGCGACTTGTTGAACGCATACGACGCAAATTTTTCCCAGTCGGTCCAAATCTTTTCAAGCACCTTCGGGTCGTGTCCGTTCTTCTTTCCACCCTCGATGAACTTCGGTTTCATGTGGTCCAGCTTGTCACGCAACTTCTTACCCATGGCCTTACGCAAGGCATCCGATTCGCCTCGGGTAAAGTCGGCCAGCAAGCGCGACAGCAACATCACCTGCTCCTGATACACCGTAATGCCATACGTATCCTTCAAGTATTTCTCCATCACAGGGATATCATACTCAATCGGTTTCCGGCCATGCTTACGGTCGATAAAGTCCGGAATGTAATCCATCGGTCCCGGACGATAGAGGGCATTCATGGCAATCAAGTCCTCGAACGTACTCGGCTGAAGTTCGCGCAGATACTTCTGCATACCTGCCGATTCAAACTGGAACGTACCGATGGTACGTCCCTCACTATATAAGCGGTAAGTAGCCGGATCGTCAATCGGCACTTCGTCAATATTCAATACAATACCCTTGCTCTGACGGATATTCTCGATGGCTTCCTTAATAATGGAAAGCGTTTTCAGTCCCAGGAAGTCCATCTTAATCAGTCCGGTATCTTCAATCACCGAACCTTCATACTGGGTCACCAGCATCTTCTCACCGGTTTCCTTGTCGTCGGCCGTACTTACCGGCACCCAGTCGGTAATGTCGTCACGGCAGATAATCGTACCACAGGCATGCACGCCCGTATTGCGCACGTTACCCTCCAACATCTTGGCATACTTGATGGTGTCACGCAAAATCGGATTCGGCGACACTTCCGCTTCCTGCAACTCCGGCACATACGCAATGGCATTCGGCAAATTCAGTTTCTTATCGGGAATCTTGTCCGGAATCAGCTTACACAAGCGGTCCGACTCCGAAAGCGGGAGCTTCTGCACACGGGCCACATCCTTGATAGCCAGCTTTGTAGCCATGGTACCATACGTAATGATATGGGCCACCTTCTCCTGTCCGTACTTTTCCGTCACCCAGTTCAACACGCGGCCTCGACCATCATCATCGAAGTCCACATCGATATCCGGCAAGGAGATACGGTCGGGATTCAAAAAACGCTCGAACAGCAAGTCATACTGAATCGGGTCAATCTGCGTGATACCCAGACAGTAAGCCACTGCCGAACCGGCCGCCGAACCACGTCCCGGTCCTACCGACACATCCAGCTGGTTACGCGCCGCATTGATGAAGTCCTGCACAATCAAGAAGTATCCCGGGAAACCCATGGTCTTCATGATATGCAGCTCAAACTTGATACGTTCCTGCACCTCTTCCGACAGATGCTCGCCATAACGTCTTTTCGCTCCATCGTAGGCCAGTTTTGCCAGATAATCTGCCTCCAGTTTGATACGGTACAATTTCTCATATCCTCCCAGACGCTCAATCTTCGCTTTGGCTGCAGCCTCATCCATCACCACATTGCCGTTCTCGTCGCGGGTAAACTCATCAAACAAGTCTTTCTCCGTGAACTTCTTGCGATATTCCTCTTCCGTACCAAACTCCTCCGGAATGGCAAACGTCGGCATGATGGGCGCATGGTCAATGGAATAAAATTCCACTTTGTCGCACACCTCCACCGTATTGCTCAACGCTTCCGGCACATCGGCGAAAATCTCGTTCATCTCCTCCCGCGTCTTCATCCACTCCTGTTTGGTATAAAGCATACGGTTCGGGTCGTCCAGGTCTTTTCCGGTACTCAGACAGATAAGCCGGTCGTGGGCTTCGGCATTTTCCTCGTCCACAAAGTGTACGTCGTTCGTACACACCAGCTTGATATTGTATTTCTTGGCATATTCAATCAGTTTCTCATTCACTACCTGCTGCATGGGATACACCTCATGATTGGCACGAGGTACAGTAGCCTTATGGCGTTGCAACTCCAGGTAATAATCATCCCCAAACAGATTCTTGTACCAGCGGATTGCCTCCTCGGCCTCCTCAAACTGTCCGGCCGTGATACGTCGGGGCACCTCCCCTCCCAGGCAAGCTGAGCACACAATCAAACCCTCATGGTATTTTTCCAGTTCCGTACGGTCTGTACGCGGACGCATGTAGAATCCCTTGGTCCATGCCTTCGACACCAACTTAATCAGGTTATGATAACCTTTCAGGTTCTTGGCCAGCACCACCAAGTGATATCCGCTCTGGTCGGGCTTTCCTTCCTTGTCTTCCAGCCGACGGCGCGCCACGTACATCTCGCAACCGAAAATCGGTTTGAACAGTTTCTTTTTCGCTGCCTCCAGCTGTTCCTTGCAAGCCGCAATCTCCGCTTCGGGGTCTTCCGATTCTTCCTTACCGCTTTCGAGGGCGGCAATTTTCTTCTTCAAATCCTTAATCTCCCCGTTCGTACCTCCGTTCTTCTTGTTGACATAGTTGAAGAACTCCTTGATACCGAACATATCTCCGTGGTCGGTCACTGCGATTCCCCGCATACCATTGGCTATCGCCTTGTCTACCAGCCGGGGAATAGAAGCCTGTCCGTCAAGAATAGAATACTGCGTATGAACGTGCAAATGAACAAAATCCTGCATGAGTGTCAATGTTAAATGAAAAACGAGTCAAAGATACCCATCTTTTAGGGAAGAGACAAGACAGCTCAAAATTTTTAAAGAAAAATTTCCTTCCCTTTACAGCACAAAACAAGATTATAATATGACGCCACACGGGCTCAACCAGTTTCTCCGGCCCCTCAATCCACAAATGCAAATCGCCGACAGCGAATATGCCCGAACGGCTGTTTGCATCTTTTCTCTCAGTTTTTTATTCCTGCTCTGATTCGATATAGTCAATAGCATATTCCAATTGATTATCTGTCTGCTCTTGTAACAATTTGTCCACATCAAGCGGCACTTCAATAGTCGGCTTTATTCCTTTACCCTCGTACGAAATACCTTTTGAATCGACCAGGCTGGACATGCATGTGTATACATTCAGTATATTATTTTCAAACTGTCCACCATAAGTTGCATCAAAATCAGAATTAAGATTACCGGTACCGCCCCAAGTTTGTTCTCCAATAAAGACTCCGTTGCCTTTAGGCAAGGCCAAGACAGCCATTGTAGTCATTTCGGCCATGCTTATAGAATGCATATCTGCCAGTATGACAACAGGAATATCCAGTTCGCACTTATAATTATATGGCTCAAGGTATTCGGGCGTATATGGAGTATAATCCAGACGACCTATACCACTTTTCTTCCGGGTATAGAAAACCTTTAACGGTTTGTCTACAAATTTTCCAAGTACATACTTAAAATCGTTCAAAGCCCCACCAGAATTACCTCTCACATCAATGATAACTCCTTTTAAGTCGGGATTATCGTCTAAGTTATCATAGTAGATATTGAGAACAGATTCCATAGCTTCCCGGTTTTCAGGACTAGCTAAATCTGTAGTGATGGAAAATCTGGAAAAACTCAAATATAAAATGTTCGAGTCTGTCAACGCAGAAATGAAGAAACGTGCATCCAGAGAAGAGGTAGAGGGAAAGATATTGAAACGACCTGTAACAAATCTACCATCATCAATCATTTTTTGTAAGGCTTTGATTCTTTCATTAAGATAATTATCATGGTAGCCTTTCCTTTTTTTCAGATTTTCAGAGGAAGGATTATAGGTATAAAGACAATCAGTATCATCACATGGAATGGTAGCAGCCAAATTAAAATGATTATCAATCAGAGTAGACGACATTTCCTTGAGCCATTCAAAAGCCTTGTCATTTACTTCCTTGTTATCGAAGCCCTCTTTGGCAATTCCCTCAAATTTGGGCTTGTAAACCTCATACATTTTATCCCAGTCTGTAGGGTCTATGTCCCAAAATACATAATTATAATTCATTCCGTTCCAGTATGATTCGAATAGCTGGTCCCAGTTATAAATGGTTTCTGTACGCGGATTTTGCATGTCCGGCATATCTTTTCTGCACGAAATCAGTCCCAGAACGAAGACTAATGCAAGTATTATTTTTGATTTCATAGTTACACTTCCCGTATTAATTATAGATTATTTACCAAAATAGAACATCACACCAGCCTGAAAAGCAAACGTGTTATTATAACGTGGTACCTGCTTCCTCATATAGGCTTTCTGCATATCGGTAAGACTATGGTAATAACGGCATTCTCCGAAAATCTCCAAATTGGATACCAGCTGATACGAAATACCTGCACCTACCATAGCTCCCGCTTCGAAACGGTTATCTCTTCTTGAATCGAATTCCACTTTCTCGTCATAATGATAAATAGTCTTTATGTCTTCCAAACCGAAAATGGATTCTGAGTCTGAATTACTAAAATTCTCATAAACAGTTCCTTTCCGGTAGCTTGACAGCCAGCCACCCAGGTATCCGCCGGCATTGACGAATCCGCGCAGCCGTGTACCTCCGAAAGAGAAACGGGCATACAATGGAACGGACAGATAGTTGTTTGATACATCATCGTGCAGGATATCATAAAATCCGGAGCGGCGGGCATCATAACCTTTCTGCACAAAGGTGGCTTCTACCCCTAGTGCAAACCAGTCGGTAAATGTATATTTTACGGGTATACCGATGGTGAATCCCCCTTGTGGGTGATACACCCGGTCGTAAAAATAACCGGACGATGTGGTGAGTGAATTGTGGGTATAACCAGCTTGTAAACCTACAGACCACTGCGCCCTTGACGAAAAGGCGATACATTGTAATGCAATGAGCAATGTAAAGCGTAAACTGCTCAAGTTTAATTTTTTTATTTGCATACTATTTTTGTTTGTAAATTTCCTCGGAATTTTATCATTGGGGTTTATGGATTTCTTACGAAAACGGACTGTGGAAAACGGTGAATGCGAGGACATGAAGAATGTCTGTTTCGTTATTGGTTGTGTGGGGCTTTATTTCCCCAATAAATAAAGTCCCAATCCAAAAGTTCATTCGTTTCAGACCGGGGCTTTATTGATTATGGTAATGACTTGTGTAATTATTGCTTTGGCGTATAAATATACCTACAATTGACTAGGTAACCAGTCGGACTTTCTGACTTTTCAACTATCACTGCACTAATTGCAAGTTCAGTATTATTGTTATGACCGTAGATGATAATCTGACCTTGGTTTTGCAAGAGATATTCAGCAGCTTCACCTAAATATGTGTTATCTGTTGAATTGTATGCGTAATCTTTCGAAATCTTCCCAGATAAACTAATATACGATTGGTCAATGGTAGTAATTTTATAGTAGTCCATAGTACTTTTAATCAATCCATTAAAAGTCTTTAGATATGAATACCATTGTACATTTGATCTTTCCGGAATCATTTCACGCATTTCTTCGACTCTAGCCAGTTTATTATCTGTAAAATTGTATTGACAAACAACGTTTAAAGAATTACTGCGTAAATAGTCTTTTAGTGTTGCATAATAACCATTGTTAGACTCTCCAAGACCGGGTACATTCTTTATTGTTAACTCCTGACTGTCTCCAAAAAACGAAAGATAAACATCTGGACGCTGAACTTTGATGGTAGCTGTAGCAGTAGCAGGTAGTTTTGCCTCCGTATAACTGGTACTTGCTTTTAATTCAACTTTATAATCTGCTTCATTCGTATTGGTATCAAGAGACGGAACGATGAACGTAAAATAACTGATACCATTTTCCACTTTGGTACTGCCAAGTTCATTACCGTTTACCGACCACGTGTAAACTAAATCCGAAATATCGCTGCTGGTAGATGGCAGTTGGCAGGATGCCGTAACAGTTTGTCCTGCACCAAATTTTTCTCTGTCGAACTTAATTTCACCAAAGTTACCTACTTCAGGAATTGCCGGTGTGTTATCGCTACTGCAAGAAGATATCAAAAGCATGAGCGAACACAAAGAAAATAATGCTAACTTAAAAGTTCTAGTCATAATTTTTAATGTTTTGAATTATTTGTTTATCATTAGATATCCTAAATTTTCATTGCAAAAGTATAGAAATGATTAAATACCTCGATTATTTTAATGAATAGATATTGTGTCAGATTGTCTTACATATTGTTTCACATCTTATTAACATATTGATATATAATAACTTATAATTGATTCATTTTTTCTTTGGAATGTGTTTTATTTCTGAAATGAAAAAGATTGTTTCGAAGAGCAGAAAATATCTTATCAAAGAAAGTCATTTATTGGAAGGTTATTTGTACATTTACACAAAGAATAAAAAACAGTTTTTTATTTGCGTCACAATATTAATCTTTAATTTGGCTAATGAATAGTAATGTCTTAGTGTTTAAGGTTTTGTGCTTATGTGTTTTGAAAGATGACAGAAATAATAATAAAATCAATTCATAATGAAGTGTCATTTTATTGTAATATTGTTATTGGCTGTGTTTGGTAACACATTGCTTTGTTCTTTCAAAACAGATAGCCTGGCCTTAGAAGAGACCGTAAAAGAATACTATATGACTCGTCCTGACAGCATTCTAGACTTGTTGGATGACGCAGAACATCATAAGGTTATGGCAAGTGCCCGTATAGATATACTACGGGCCATGGTCTACGGAAACATGAGTATGCCTGTTTTGGAGGAATCCTGTTTGCGTCGTGTCTTGTCTGTTCCGAAAACAACCTCCAATCCTAATCTTCACTTAAAAGCACTATCTATGATGGCAGACGCCTTGCAAGAACAGGGCAAGTATAGTGAATGTATTCCAATGGCTATGCAAGGCATGAATCTGGCAAAAAAACTGAATAACAGAGTCGTCGAATATAGCTTGTTGAGTACATTGGCGATGGCATCATTTAGATTAGAACAGTATCAGGACGGATATGAATACCTACAGCAGATTATAGAAAGTGGAAGCAAGTCAGATGACGTGCGCGTGTTGTCGCATGTCTCGTATGCGTACGGCATGTTGATAAATCAGCTGGTATCAGATACACGTTATGAAGAAGCCCTGAAGGCTGTATATGCGCGTCGTGACTTATTGGAACGGATGCAAGATATGCCAGGACCTCCATCCGGATATATAGACCAGCAGAAGGCTTATCTTTATTCAAAGATGGCTAATCTGTATCTGTCAATGGGAAAAACCGCACAAGCTGAAGAAGCTTATAGGGCTTTTATGCAGACGGAAGAAGCTAAGCGTGTGGAAAGCGGTTACACCATATTACCCTATCTCCAGAAGGCAGGACGTCATAAGGATGTGTTGGATAGAATACGTGAATTGCATACCTTGTGGCAGGGATGTGATACGGTAAACATGCAATATCGTCTTTTGCTGGAGTATGAAGCTAAATCAGAAGGTGCATTGGGAAACTATCGACGCATGGCCGAACTAAACAGATATGCCTTGGCATTGACAGACAGTATTTATATGCGTAAGCTCAACAGTCGCGCACAGGAATTTGCCACCATTTTCAAGGTAAATGAAAAGGAAAAGCAGCTGCAGGAAGAGCAGGCCAAGTCGGAACGCAGTTCCCTTATGTTGATTGGAAGCGTTGTGGTATTGGTATTGCTTGCAACTTTGGTGATTATGGTTTACCTGAATCTTCGCCGTATGAAACGACGTAACCGGATAGCCGCGCGCCAAATAGAAGAATTATTAGCGCAACGTGAAGAATTTCGTCGATGCCTCACTTGTAATGACATGCAGAAGGATGTTCCTCCAATGGAAAAGAAAGCCGGACAGGAAGAAAAGACGGGTGGGACTTCAAATCAGTCTTATGAGACATTCTTACGTATGGAACAACTGATAATGGAGCAACAACTCTTCTTGCAACCCCGTTTCGGACGTGACGAACTGTTGCGTACGACCGGCATTCACAAGAATGATTTAAGCTGTTTACTTAAGCGTTATGCCGGAGTTCCCAATCTTAACAGTTATCTGAATCGTTTACGGGTGGAATATTCTGTGAAACTGATAAAAGAAAAACGTAATTTTTCAATTGAAGCGATAGCCGAAGAGGCTGGTTTTAACAGCCGGTCTACGTTCTATCGTGCATTCTACAAGCAATACGGCATGACACCAACCGAATATATTGATACCTTATAACCTTTTGACCAAGGATTCGATTGTTTTATTACTAAATTCCCCTCCAATTTCAGTTGGTAATCAATATCCAAGGGAAACAAGGACCTGTATAAGATGAAGGAGTCTGAGACTGACAGTCAAACGATTCAGGCAATTTTTTCTCTTCTTTTTTCTCCCATACCTTCCAACGGTCAATCTCCCGGATGAGCCGTGTCACCGCCTGCGCACAATTCTCCGGATAAGTGAGAATCTGCACAAACCAGAGTTTCTGACACTTCACGTACTTGGCATAAAAGTGATGACCTGCCACTTCCCGGTTTTCCAAATGAAGCGGGCCGGAAAGAATAAACCCATCGTCTTCCTCACGTTGATAAGTGGCATGCAATTCCCGGGCAAAACAAGCCATTCCCTGCGCCACCGTCAGGCTGTCCAGGTTGGGAAGCACAAACGCAGTCTGTATAATCTGCTCCACATTCCAGAAACGAAACTGGCAGTAGCCTTTCTCTTTCACCTGCGGATTGGAGACTTGCTCGAAAAAGGACGGATAATGTATCACATAACCGTAAAAAGGGTCCCGATAGGTATTCATCCGCGTGGTACGCATCACCTTCTCCAGCTTTTCGGGCAACGGAGTATCGTCTTTCTCCTTCTTCTGCGTGACAAAAAGGGAACCTGCCACGAGAGCCAATATAAATAAAACTAAAAACCGCCGCATTCCTGCATAATGCACCTTTGCCTCCATATTCTCTTGATTTTAGTCACAAATCTACTTTTCTTCACTCATCCAACCGAAAAAACTGACTGACATCTTCCTGACATTTCAGTTGACAGACCAGCTTATATCATATTCTTCTACTTCACGCGTGATTTTCCCTGCAAACTGATTAGAAATCGCCTGATTTCCCAACTGTTTATTTATCTTTGTAAACATATATAAAGAACAACACTAAATATTATGAGAAAACAACTGCTTATTTTAGGAATGATGTGGATAATCGTGCTGTCGGTTTCAGCATCATCCGGAAAACAATTATTCAATGATGGATGGAAATTTTGGTTAGGCGATACCCTAATCGCAAAAAATGAAACCTTCGATGATTCTTCGTGGAAGAAGCTGGTACTGCCACACGACTGGAGCATCGAACAAAAATTCGACAAAGAAGCTCCGGCAGGAAACGACGGCGGCTATCTCCCCACCGGAATCGGCTGGTACCGAAAGACGTTCAATATATCTAAAGAAGCCAATGGAAAGAAACTGCAACTCTATTTTGAAGGAGTATACATGAATTCGGATGTATACGTCAACGGACAGCGTGCAGGCGGACATCCTTATGGCTATTCCTCCTTTTTTGTCGATATCACCCCTTATGTAAAAATTGGAGAAAATACCCTCGCGGTACGTGTAGACAATTCAATGCAGAAAAACTGCCGATGGTATACCGGGTCGGGCATTTATCGGAATGTCTGGTGGATAGAAAAGAATCCAGTCCATGTAGCCAACTGGGGAATCCAGATTCAGACACCCGACCTACAGACAGCTGTTGTAAGGACAGAGGTCGTAAATGAAAGTGCAGAAAGCAAAACAGTCGAGGTTACTATGGAAATTGCCGGGCAAGTCAAAAAAAGCGCCTATAACCTGCAACCCCAAGCACACATCACAGCCGAACAACGCTTTCAGATTCCAGACGCTAAAGCCTGGAGTCCCGAATCCCCCAACCTGTATACCGTACAAGTCAAGGTAACCGAACAAGAGAATACCCTGGACCGTGCAGACGAAACTTTTGGCTTCCGCACTATAACTTATTCAGCTGAAAAAGGCCTCCTTCTAAATGGAAAATCCATCTTGCTGAACGGCGGATGCCTGCATCACGACAATGGCATACTGGGAACAGCCGCATACGACCGTGCAGAATTCCGAAAAGCAGAACTGATGAAACAGGCAGGATTCAATGCCGTACGAACCTCCCACAATGTACCTTCGGAGGCCTTCCTCCATGCTTGTGACCAAGTGGGATTGCTGGTCATTGATGAAGCATTTGATGGCTGGCGTGAAGCCAAAAACACCTATGACTACCATACATTATTCGATAAATGGTGGGAACGCGACATAGAGGCAATGCTCCTTCGCGACCGCAATCATCCCAGTATCTTTTGCTGGAGTATCGGAAATGAAGTCATCGAACGCAAAAAGATAGAGATTGTAACCACAGCCCGCAAACTTGCCACGCTTTGCCGAGAACTGGATCCCACTCGTCCGGTCACTTCCGCACTTGCAGCTTGGGACAGCGACTGGGAAATCTACGACCCACTGGCAGAGGCACACGACATTGTAGGATACAACTACATGATTCATAAAGCAGAAAGTGACCACCTGCGCGTACCTTCCCGGGTGATGATGCAGACGGAATCATATCCGAATGACGCATGGAAGAATTTCAGCACCGTGAAAGACCATCCATACATCATCGGTGATTTTGTGTGGACGGCCACGGATTATATCGGCGAATCTGGTATCGGACGTTGGTATTATGAAGGGGATGTCCCCGGCGAACATTATCACCGTCCACTTTATCCGTGTCATGCCGCTTATTGTGGTGACATTGACCTGACCGGATTACGCAAACCTATCAGCCATTACCGTTCAATGCTCTGGAATAAAAACGGAGAGGAGCATTTGTACATTGCCGTAAGAGAGCCTGACGGATACAAAGGCAAGATACAGACCACTTCCTGGTCTACCTGGCCTACGTTCGAATGTTGGAACTGGCCTGGCCACGAAGGGAAACTCATTGAAGTAGAAGTATATTCCCATTATCCTATAGTCCGGCTTTATCTGGACAACCAACTGATAGCAGAAAAGTCTGTCAACGAAATGAAGGCAATCTTCTCACTGCCTTATAAAGCGGGAGTACTGAAAGCAGAAGGTCTACGCGACGGGAAAGTAATGGAAGCCACCACCTTATCCACTGCAGATGCTCCAGTCTCTCTCCGTCTGACAGCTGACAGAGAGGTACTGCATGCCGACGGAAAAGACCTTTCCTTCTTAACAATAGAAGCAATAGATGAAGCCGGCCATGTAGTTCCCATAGCCGATAACCTGCTGTCTGTTTCTGTACAAGGAGCGGGAAGTCTACAGGCTTTAGGCAATGCAGACATCAAGGATGAAGACCCTTATTTCGACCCTACACATCATTTATGGAAAGGCCGAGCACTGGCTGTCATACGCTCGAACGGCAAGAAAGGTACGGCCATTGTCCGAATTAAGGCTGAAGAGATGGACAAAAGAAAAGAAGTCACCCAAACAATCCGACTACAGTTCAAATAAAAAGCAGGCTACAACCGCTTTCAAAACTTTTTTACACCAATTCTCTTTTCCTTATTATTCTTATCAATTCTTATCAACATCTAAGAGAATTCTCTGTTTCACACTGTGGGCTACAAAAACCACAGTGTGGGATACATATTTCACACTGTGAAATACAAATCCCGCCATGCGGTACAGAGAAAATAAAAGGACAAAGAAAACTTATGACAAGGGGAATCGGAAGAATACCTTCCGGACAACTCTTTTTTCCTTAAAAACAGAAATGCCAAAGAGTTACATTTGCGCAAATAAAAAACAATCCATATTTTTGCGTAGAAATCAATAACAGACAAACCATTATTTTACAGAACTACATGAATACGACCTTATTGTTTATGGGTATCGGTACCCAGGAATTCTTATTTATCATCCTGATTATCCTGATACTGTTCGGTGGAAAGAAGATTCCGGAACTGATGAAAGGTCTCGGAAAAGGAGTAAAAAGCTTCAAAGAGGGTATGAACGAAGTGGAAGAAAACCTGAAAGAAACAGACAACAAAAAAGAGGAAGTTTCTTCTACTGACCATAAAGAAAAATAATTGCCGTGAAGCCGAACGAACCAACGGAACTCACCTTTTGGGACCACCTGGACGCACTCCGCCAAACGATTATCCATATCGCCTGCGCGGTAGTGGTACTCATGTTGCTGGCTTTCTGCTTCAAGGACGAACTTTTTGGCGTGATTCTGGCACCCAAGGAGGGGGATTTCTGTACCTACCGTTTCTTCGCCTGGCTGGGACAGGTGCTTCATATTTCCGGTCTGGAAGCGCAGACACTTCCGGTCAAACTCATCAACACCCAGCTCTCCGGGCAGTTTCTCATGCACATGAGTGTTTCGTTTTATGCGGGCATCCTGCTGGCCTCTCCTTACATTCTTTACCAGCTTTTTCATTTCGTATCCCCTGCCCTCTACCAGAACGAGAAGAAATATTCCCGTCGCCTGATATTCTGGAGTTACCTGCTGTTCCTCACAGGGGTATTGTTCAGCTATTTCCTGATTTTTCCTTTTACCTTCCGTTTCCTGTCCACCTACCAGGTGAGTCCGGAAGTGGAGAACACCATCGTGCTCAGCTCTTATATCGACACGCTGAACATGCTGAGCCTGATGATGGGCATCACATTTGAAATACCGGTACTGACCTGGCTGCTGGCAAAATTCGGTATTCTGTCGGCCGACTTTATGGCTAAATACAGAAAACACGCCTGGGTCCTCGCAATGATGATTGCAGCCATCATCACTCCTACCTCAGACGTGTTTACCATGCTGATTGTCACCTTCCCCATCGTCCTCCTATACGAAATCAGCATCGGAGTGGTGCGTCATACCGTAAAGAGGAAGCGACTAAAAAGAAACTGATTCCATTTCTTATTTATAGAAAGTCAGGGTACCGGCTTTTACCAAGTCGCTGTGGTGAATACGGTAGCCAGTCTTCTTCCCACCGAGTTCAATCTTCTGGATATATCCTTCTGACGGACCGTTGCCTTTCTTTTCAATGACCAGTTGGTCTTTCCCGTAGAATTCCGGGTTCAGACGGATGGTAATCCGGTCGAAAGTCGGGTCGGTCAGCGTGTATTCCGGTACGCCCGGACAGTCGGGATAAAGGCCCATCATACTGAATACGGCCCAGGCCGACATGGTACCGGCATCGTCGTTTCCGGGAATACCGTCGGGCTTGGGAGTGAAATACTTGGCCAACAGTTCACGCACCGTTTTCTGGGTACGCCATTCTTCGCCCTTGAAGTAGCTGAACAGGTAAGGATAAGCAATGTCCGGTTCATTGGCCGGGTCGTAATAGCCTTTGTCGAACACCATCTGCAGCTTGTCGACAAACTTTTTCTGTCCGCCCATCAGACGAGCCAGCCCTTTTACATCGTGAGGCACATAGAAGGTGTAGTTCCAGGAATTCCCTTCATGGAAGCCCGGGCTAGGTTCAAAGTTCTGTCCTTGCAGCGGGTCGAACGGAGAATAGAACGTTCCATCGGGCAAGATGGGGCGAAGGGTACCGAACTCCTTGCAATAGTAATGCTTATAGCCCATGGAGCGCTTGTAGAACAAGTCGGCATCGGCTTTCTTTCCCAGACTCTTGGCCAGTGTATACAGGGCATAGTCGGCAATGTAATATTCCAGCGCATGCGACACGGAATTGTCGAACTGCTCCATCAAAGGCACATAACCCTTGTTCATATAATCGTCGTTGTCCGGGCGCATCAGGTTGTCTTTTCCGGGCAGGGTGGCCGACTTCCGCATGGCTTCGTAAGCAGTTTCCATGTCGAAATCACGCAGACCTTTCATCCATGTGTCCACAATGACCGGCAGACTGGGGTCACCTTCCATGGTGAGGGTTTCCCGTCCGTAGAGTTCCCACTTGGGCAACCAGCCATGTTCTTTGTACATGTCAATCATGGTACGCACCATATCAATCTGACGCTCCGGATACACCAGTGTCATCAGCTGATGCAGGTTGCGGTACGTGTCCCACAAGGAATACACCGTATAGCGGTTGGTTTTCGTGGTCTTGGTTTCTCCCGTTTCCATCGCCGGATATTCTCCGTTCACATCCTGCAAGATGTTCGGATGAATCAAGGTGTGATACAAGGCCGTGTAGAACACGGTTTTCTGTGCCTTCGTCCCCCCTTCCACGGTGATGCGGCTCAGGTCATCGTTCCACTTACTGCGGGCACTGGCATGAATTTCATCGAAACCGGCTCCATGCTGCTCGGCCTCCAGGTTCTGGCGGGCATTCTCCATGCTGACAAAAGAAACACCCACGGCCACTTCTATCTGTTCATTTTCTTCCGTATCGAAGGTGAACCAGGCACCGATATCGTCTCCTGCCAAATCGCGGTCGTACTGCGTGTACAACTTGTATTTCCCGTTGTCTTTATCCCATTCGGCCTCTATGCCATTCATCTTGCGCTGGAATTTCCAATACCCCGTCTGTTGCGGAACCTTGTTAATCCGCATCACGAAATAGATGGGGAATACCGCCTGCGGATTATAACAGAACGTGCCCAACAGTTTCATGCCTTCTATCTCCCGGTCGTTCACCCGGCGCAGATAGGCCCCCGACTCATTGGTCAGTCCCTCTCCCAGGTTCATCAGGATGTGGCTCTTTCCTCTCGGGAAAGTGAAACGGGTCAATCCTGTCCGTAGGGTAGAAGTAGCTTCCACTTTCACGTTGTATTTCGTCAGTTGCAGGCTGTAGTATCCCGGTGAGGCGGTTTCCTTCTCATACTTGCTGCCATAGTGATGATAATCCACATCCAGTTCCCCGGTGGTAGGCATCAACAGCAAAGACCCCAGTTCAGGACATCCCACCCCACTCAGGTTGACATGAGACAGTCCCGTAAAATAGCTGTTCGTATAGTCGTAAGGTGTAGACCACCAACGGGCATCCTTGTCATACTTGTTGTCTGCCGAACCCATCACATTGAATGGAACAACCGACATCAAGCCGTTCGGACACACAGCTCCCGGATTACACGTACCGAAATTGGTGGTCCCGATAAACGGGTCGACATAATCTACTGGTTCTTGGGCATGCAGGCACACCCCAACGAACAAAAAATTCAGACATGCAATTAGTTTTTTCATAGGCTTAAAATAAAAAGGACCCCTCCCACGGCCTCAACCATGGGAACGGTCCTATAAAATATTCATTCTTATAAAATGGAAGTACGTTTCACGAAATCAATGATTTCGGAAATGTAGCCGAAAGCCATTCCGACCACGGTATCGGCCGCACCATAATACACTGCCACTCTTTCCCCGTCCTGAAGTGCAGCACACGGGAACACCACATTGGGCACGTCGCCCTGCAGTTCATAAGGTGCCGCAGGAGCCAACAGATAATCGCGGGTACGATAAAGCACCTTTTCCGGATGGTCCTTATCCAGAATAGCAGCCCCCATAGAGTAGCGGAAACCGTTGCAGGTGGTGATGACACCATGATAGAACATCAGCCAGCCCTCTTCTGTCAGGAAAGGCACGGAACCGGCTCCAATCTTCGTACACTGCCAGGCGCTTTCCGGGAAGGGTGTCACTTTCATCACACAGCGGTGCTCTCCCCAGTATTTCATATCGGGACTGTAACTGATATAGATATCCCCGAAAGGAGTATGCCCGTTGTCGCTCGGACGGCTCAGCATGGCATATTTACCGTTGATTTTCTGCGGGAAAAGCACTCCGTTTCGGTTGAAAGGCAGGAAAGCATTTTCACACTGATAAAATTCCTTGAAATCGAAGGTATAGCCGATGCCGATGGTAGGGCCGTGATAACCGTTGCACCATGTAATCCAATAACGGTCTTCAATCCAAGTGACACGGGGGTCGTATTTGTATTCCGACTCAATCATATCGGTGTTCCCGGGTTGGAACTTAATCGGTTCGTGATTGATTTCCCAGTGGATACCGTCCTTGCTGAAACCTGCAAAGATATTCATCTGCACGGCCCGGTTATCGCAACGGAACACGCCGGCAAACCCATCCTTGAAAGGTACCACCGCACTATTGAAAATACTGTTCGACGTAGGTATCTGGTACCGCCCGATAACGGGATTCTTGGAATACCGCCACATCACCTCCTTACAATCTGCCGGGCGTTCTTCCCACGGCATTACAAATTTGTCATTCATATTCAGTTCGTTTTATTTAGATTAGACATATTCTCGTTCACCCTCTATAAGTTTTCCTTCATTATCATACTTAAACGGGATGAAATACGTAATCAGAAAAGCCGGAATCGTGGCTATCAGCACAAAGATAAAGAAGGGTTCATAGCCTCCCGGTCTGTCAAACCATTCTCCAAGACTTTCGCACACCCAGCCACTCAGCATGCCGGGAATCATCACTCCCAGGTTCATGATACCCGAAGCAAAGGCATAATGCGCCATCTGGTGCTTGCCGGGAGCCACCTGCTGCATCATGAACAAGGAAAGGCCGACGAAGCCGAAACCGTATCCGAAATATTCAAACACGATGCCGCTACAAATAATCCAGCCGCTTTCTGGTTGCAGATACGCAAACAAGGCATACACCACAAACGGGAAGTTAAAGATGCAACACAAAGTGAACAGTGTGTTCTTCAGTCCGCGCCGGGCGATGTAGTATCCGGCCAGTAAAGACCCCAGCACAAAAGCCGCCGCTCCATACGTTCCGTAATAAAGTCCGATTTCCTTTTCATTCAGTCCCAATCCTCCTACCTCACGGCCGGCTTTCAGGAACAAAGGCACAATTTTCATCACAAATCCTTCGGCAAAACGGTACAGAATGATGAAGCAGATATAATATACAATGTGAGTCTTCCGGAAAAAATCAAGCAACACCTCTCCCAGTTCTTTCAACACCTCCCGACTGGTCATGGCTTCCTCCTTTTTTCTCTTTGCCTGCGTGGAAGGCAAGGCAAAGTAATGATAAAGTCCCAAAAGCAGCATCGTGGCAGAGAGGATGAGCAGAATAATCATCCAAGCCCGCTTGGTAGCCCCCAGCATGCCGGCCTCGGCATTCATTTCAATGAGATAACCCGCCAGATACACCAGTCCTCCCGTTGCCAGAATCTTGGCAATATTATAGAACGCACCTTGCCATCCGATAAACTTGGCCTGTTCTTCATTGGAAAGCTCACTCATATACACTCCATCGCAGGCAATGTCGTGAGTGGCCCCGCTGAAGGCGACAATGGCCAGCAAGGCAATGGATATGCTGAAGAAATGGGGAAGGTTCAGCGAAAAGGCTACCAGACCGAAGGTGACTCCCGTAACCAGCTGGGTCGCAATGACAAAGAATTTCTTGGTCCGAAACAATTCCAGAAAAGGACTCCATAAAGGCTTCAATGTCCAGGGAAGGAGGATTAACGAGGTCCAAAAGGTAATCAGTTTATCATCCACTTCCAGCCCCTTGAACATCAACACGGTGACCATATTCAACACGACAAAAGGAAGGCCCATGGCAAAATATGCCGTAGGAACCCATCTGATTGGTGATTTCTTTCTTGTATGATTCATAGTTGAACTTTGCAAGGCAACATCGGCCTTGTATTAAACTGGTACCAAAGATACGGGAAAAAATCCACAAGACAAATAAGCACAGGCTTATAGACTCACAAAAGATTTAAAGAAAACAAAAGTAAAAGTTTCATACCCAACCATTTGCCTGAAAAACAAAAAAGGAGTTAAAGCCAGTGCGGAGACAAGGCCCTAACTCCTTTTCTATTTCAAAAAACAATTATTTCTTCATGTTGGCTTCTTCCAGTCCATAATGTTTCTTGGCGTCTTCCGCACGCAGCAGCATGGCTATCACAATGGCACATACGCCAAAGACTGCAAAAATCACCATCGGTGCCGTATAATCGTAACCCGTAATGACACCGGCTTCATTACGCAGCGTAGCAAAATGTTCAATCACCCAACCAATCAGCCAAGGCACCATGGTGAGGCCGATGTTCTGGATATAGAAGATAATGGCATACGCAGAGCCCAGCTGTTTCATCGGGATAATCTTAGGTACGGAAGGCCACATGGCACTCGGCACCAATGAGAAAGCAATTCCCAACACAATCATCACCACTACGGCAAACCACCAGTAATTCATAATGGGGAGCGCAAAAAGCACATGTACAGCAGTCAGCATGAAAGAACCGATAATCATCAGGGTAGCTCCACGGCCGATACGGTCGTACAAGATACCGAACACCGGGGTAAGCAGGATGGTACCAAACGGCAAGAGGGCCGGAATCCACCCTGCAAACAATTCGGGCACGTCGTATTTATAAATCATCAACTTTGTGGCAAATTTCAGGAAAGGGAACACGCCCGCATAGAACATCAGACAAAGCAGGTTGATCAGCCAGAATCCTCTGCTGCAGAAAATCTGCTTCAAATCGGACATCTTGAATCCTTCTTCCTCCTTTTGACCGCTCTCCTTGCGTACAGCCTCGGCAGACGCATCTTCCTTGCGGTCCATCATACAATATACCAGATAGGAAGCAAATCCTGCACACAAAGCAATGGCACCGAACAATACAGGATAGGACACGTTACCCATCATACGGGCCACCGGCAGACTGACCCCCAACGCGAGGGCCGTACCGATACGGGCCATTGCTACCTGAAGTCCCATGGCCAACGCCAGTTCCTTACCGGCAAACCATTTGACGATGACTTTTGACACCGTAATACCGGTAATCTCGGCACCCATACCAAAGATGGCAAAGCCGATAGAGGCCAGCGCCACCTGCATATTCATGCCAAACAGCTGGGCATCGCCAAAATCAGTAGAAAGGGCATACCACTTTATCAACGCACCGACCAGCATCAATCCGGACGACATGGTACCGGTGAAACGGATACCCATCTTATCCAAAATCACGCCTCCGAAGAAGAGCATCAGCAAGAAAACATTAATCAAGCCATAAGCACCGGAGAAAAAGCCATACTCCGTACTTGACCAACCTTCTCCACGAGCCACTGAACTGATGGTCTTTTCCACCGTAACCTGTTGCCCGTTTACCATCTCACGATACTGCATCTTCACCCCTGCTCCCAGCTTTTCTACCGTCAAATCGGGTTCAGAAAGCATGTTGGCAGCGGAAAACAACCGCACCTTGGCTACCAGCGTATCCGCCGGCATGGAAGTGTCATCCGTAAAATAGACCACCTTCCCTTTCGTCGTCAACAAATTTTCCAAAGGTGACATCACATCGGTCAGGAAATATCCACACATCATTGTAAACGATACGATAAACAACGCTGTCCAGCGTGCCGCCTTCGAATCACTCAATCTCTTCTGAATCTTTTCTTTCATGCTATTGTCTTATTTAACCATTAATTTCTTACAAAAAACGACGCAAAGATACGATTTTTTTACATTTTTCTTTCATAATCAAAAATAACTTCTAACTTTGTAGTAATTTGTAAGGGCAAAAGACAATACTCATTATATATTAACCCAAAACTAAAGCTGATATGAGAAAATTAAAACTTTACGCAGCATGCCTGATTCTGGGCAGCAGCATTATATGCTCTTCATGTATAGGCTCCTTTGGATTATGGAGCAATTTAAAAGACTGGAACAATAACATCGGCAACAAGTTCGTCAATGAAATCGTATTTTTGGCATTCCACATCGTACCGGTCTATGAAGTTGCCTATCTGGCCGACATTCTCGTATTGAACTCCATTGAATTCTGGTCAGGCTCAAATCCTTTGGCAGAAAATGTGGGAACCGTAAAAACAGTGAAAGGTGAAAACGGAGAATACCTCGTACGCACAAATGAAGACGGATACACTATCACTAAAAAGGGAGAAGAGGACAAACCACTGAACCTGGTTTACAACAAGGAAAAGAACACATGGAATGCCTCTGCCGAAGGCCAGACCTTCGAACTCATTACCATGAACGAAGACGGAACCATCACTTTCAAACAAGAGGACGGAACACCAATGACCGTTTCTCCAGACTTACAGGGAATGATTTCGGCACGTCAGGCTAACAGCCAGTCATTGTTTGTGGCACGATAATAATCTATATTCTATCATAGGAAGGGCCGCTACGGATTCGTGACGGCCTTTTTTCTGTCAATCTGTTCCCTTTCCGGCAAGAAGAGGAAAGCTTGACAGCTCTTTTTCTGTCAATCTGACAATAATAAAAAGATCTCGGAGCCATCAAGGTTTGCTTAAGTTTAAAAACAAGGAGGATAATTAAACGAGGTTTAAAATAAATGTGCTTCGTGACATACCCAAGCAAAATGGGCACAGGTTTTGCAATCTCTTAAGCGGAGCGCGGAAGCGAAAGCAGAAGCCCTCCAACAAGAAAATTGATAATAAAAACAACTTAAATATAGGAGATTACAATTATGATGCCGACTAGAAAAAATTACAATCAGAACTGGTTACCAAGTATCTTTAATGATTTCTTTGATAACGATTGGATGGTAAAGGCTAACTCTACAGCTCCTGCAATCAATGTAATTGAAAGCGAAAAAGAGTATAAAGTGGAATTGGCAGCTCCCGGCATGACGAAGGATGACTTTCACGTTCAACTGGCTGATGACAATACGCTTACCATTTCAATGGAAAAGAAGAGCGAAAACAAGGAGGAGAACGACAAGAAGTACTTGCGCCGCGAATTCTCTTACAGCAAATTCGAACAATCCATGATTATCCCTGATGACGTGGAGAAAGAGAAAATCAATGCTGCTGTCAATGACGGTGTATTGACCATCGATTTGCCGAAAAAGACAAATGAAGAAAAAGTTCAGGCTCGTAAGGTTATTGAAATCAAATAAATAAAGAGCTCCTAAAAAAGGAAGCCCCGCTCCTGCATGGGAAACGGGGCTTTTTTTTATACCTGAAGAGAATTATTCCTTTATCTGAATCAACAGGTTGGCCAGAATGGCAGTCAATCCCCCAGTGGTAATTCCGGAAGAGAAAATGTTTCGCACCGTTTCCGGAAGCTGACATAAGATATCTGGCACAAGCTCCACGCTCAAGCCAAAAGAAAAGCTCAAAGCCATCACCAACGTGGCTTTACGGTCAATCTTTTGTGAAGAAATGATACGGATACCAGCCGCAGCCACCGTACCGAACATCAACAGTGTGGCTCCTCCCAATACAGGCTCCGGCATCAACGAGAACACCAACCCCACAGCCGGAAAAAGCCCCAATAATATCAGGAAACCGGCAATAAAGTAACCCACATAACGGCTGGCTACTCCTGTCAGCTGAATCATACCATTGTTCTGAGCAAAAATGGAATTAGGGAAAGAATTGAAGAAACCGGCCAACATAGAATTAAATCCATCTGCCAGAATACCTCCGGAAGCCCGCTTGACAAAAGTTTCTCCTTCCACCGGCTCACCCGAGATCAAAGAGTTGGCAGTAATGTCTCCGTATGCTTCAATGGCAGTAATCAGGTAAACCAATGCCAATCCGATAATGGCAGAAATATCAAACGACACCCCATAACGGAAAGGTATCGGAATATTGAATCCGCCATAGCTCTGTACAGCTGAGAAGTCGACCATCCCCAAAGCCCAGGCCAAGACATATCCTACGACCAAGCCTATCACAATCGAACTCATCCGCAGATAGCGGTTGGAACTACGGTTAAAGAAAATAATCAGTACCAGTACCAATGCGGCCAGTCCGATATGCTGAAAAGCTCCAAACGAACCGTCTGCCTGTGCGGCGGCTCCTCCTCCACAGGCGGAAATACCGACCTTAATCAAACTCATACCGATTAAAGTGACCACAATACCGGATACCAAAGGAGTAATGATGCGCCGCGTATACTTCAACACCCGGCTTATCAGCATTTCTACCGATGAAGCCACGATACATGCGCCAAATATGCTACTCAATCCTCCCGTCAGTCCCGCTGATATAATCGGGCCGATAAAAGAGAAACTCGTTCCCTGGATACACAACAGTCCACAGCCAATTGGCCCCACACGACGGCATTGGATGAAGGTAGAAATTCCGGAAGCAAAAAGCGCCATGGAAACCAAAAAACCTGTCGTTTCCAAATCCAGCTTCAACGCTCCGGCAATAATCAGCGGAGGAGTAATGATGGCTACAAATATGGCCAGCAGATGCTGTAAAGCCGCAAAAATAGTATCTTTCAAAGGAGGACGGTCGTTCAAACCGTAGATAAGCCCGGCACTCTGGGCTGTTTGTTGTTCTTTTTCCATCAAAGATTTACTCTTTTATTTTAATTTGACAATTATCCAAACTTTCTATGATTGCCAGCGATTCTACATGAATGCCTTGTGCGCGAAGATAATCTCCCCCATGCTGAAATGACTTCTCTATCAAAAATCCCATACCTACCAATTCGGCTCCAGCCTTCTGTACCAAGTCGATGATTCCTTTTGCCGCATTCCCATTTGCCAGGAAATCATCAATGAACAGCACTTTGTCACCCGGACACAAATAGTCTTTGCTTACACACACATCATACGTACGGTCTTTCGTAAAAGAATACACCGTGGTAGTCAGCATGTTCTCCATTGTACTCGGTTTTTTCTTTTTGGCAAAAACCACCGGAAGTTCCAGTAAGTAGCCCACCATGATGGCAGGAGCAATTCCGCTGGCCTCAATGGTCATCACTTTGTTGATTTTTGTACTGGCAAATCTCCGTACGAACTCTACTGCCATCGACTTCATCAGAATCGGGTCCATCTGATGATTGATAAAATTATCCACTTTGAGAATCCCTCCTTCAAAGCATTTTCCATCGCGAATGATGCGTTCCTTCAGTGCTTTCATTGTTTATAATGAACTAAGAATTGATTATGCTTTTATTTGAAAGTGCAAAGTTACATGTTTTTTCTGAGAATTAAGGCAATTCTGGACACAGATAACATACAGTTCAGACCTTATGTATAATCACCTTCATCACAAAAATCTGCAATGAAGGTGATTTCACAAAAAGAATCTTACTTTCAAAACCTTCCGGTAACAGTCTATTCCTGGTTCTCATCCATAGTAATCTCGGGAAGCTCTTCCGAAATCCAGTCAACCACTTCACCGCCTTCCAACACCAACTCTTCCTTGGTCAGTTTAAGTGTAAACTGGTAAAACTTGCCCGCAGAAAATTGCTTTCCCAATTTATTGGTAGACGCCGTATATGAAAGGCCGTCACGCTGATAAAGAATAGAAAATTCAGTATCTTCAACCAAATCTGACGGATTGCATAAAAAATACAACGTATATCCGGATGCTTCCGTCACAGATACAGGTTCTTCAAAATTGAAAGTCAGTACATCTGCCTTGGAGGCATCCACATAAGAAACGCCATCCTCTTCTTCCAACTCTCCAAAATGATAAGTACTGCATCCAAACAAATTATCACCTTGAAAACTGACCCGTTTCAACAAGACTTCCCCTGCGGGCAGGGCATTTTTAATTTTTATAGAAATGAGGCTGTATACATGCTGGAAGGAAGCTGGCCCGGTAAAAGAAACCGTTCCATTCTCTGTCTCCCCATAACTTTTCTGACAGCGGGCTACCAGAAAATCAAAATCCCCTATTCCGGAAAGCGTTCCAGACTGCTGACTCAAATCAGGCATAGGCACACTGGTTCGCGTTGTCGCTTCCTCCGAATAGGGATAATATGCACAGAACGAAAAACTGCTCACCTTGTCTTTCCATACCAAAGTCGACTCTGCTTCCCATTGACTTCCTGTCAATGTCCATTTTACAGGCTCATTCTCTTCCGGCATAAAAAATCCCAGTTCATCCTTTTCCGAAAAAACAGTACCTCCCGATTCGTCTGTAATAGTCCTAGATGCTTTCTCAGGCGCATAGACAGAAGCCTTCAAATGAAGAACCGGTTCTTCACTCAGATGTTGCAAAGACTCTTTTTGCTGACAAGAAGCCAACATGGACAGCACCAGGCATGCCCCTACAAATTTTTCTTTTTCCATAATAAAAATGTAATATAGTTCAATAGATACAATGAAAAGACTTTAAAACGTCTACCCATTTTCATCATCTTTTTTATCCAAAAAGATGGTGAAACCACAATTTTCCGTATTTTCGCAAAAACAATCATCCAACACAGAACTTTATGAAGAAATTATCAATCGTCGTTATGTTCATCCTGTTGGCCTTCTGTCAAATCAATGCACAACAGGCCAAATATGTATTCTACTTCATCGGGGATGGAATGGGAGTCAATCAAGTACAAGGTACCGAACTGTATCTTGGCGAATTAGAAGGGAAAATCGGAATTACTCCTTTGCAATTCACCCAGTTCCCTTACACTACTGTAGCCACCACTTTTTCGGCCACAAACGGAGTGACAGATTCTGCCGCAGCAGGAACCGCCTTGGCTACCGGCAGCAAGACTAAGAATGGGGCAATTGGAGTATTGAAAGATTTACAAACACCCGTGTACAGTGTAGCTACATGGGCCAAGGATTACGGATGCCGGGTAGGAGTAGCCACCAGCGTAAGTGTAGACCATGCCACTCCCGCAGCCTTTTATGCACATGCAGCCGGCAGAGGAAGTTATTATGACATAGGAAAAGACTTGTACACCACAGGATTTGACTTTTATGCAGGATCAGACTTCCTACAGCCGGAAGACAAACACAACCCTCAAGCCGAGAACCTTTACTCAATGGCTCCCCAATATGGCTATGCCATTGCCAGAGGATATAAAGACTATCTCAAGAAAAGCAAGAAGGCTGATAAAATGATTCTCTTCCAGTCAGAGGCTTCTTCCAAGAAGGACCGAAGCTCTATTCCTTATGCGATTGACCGGGGAAAAGGAGACTTGACCTTACAGGAGATTACCCGCTCAGCCATCAATTTCCTTTCTAAAGACTTATCTAAAGGATTCTTCCTGATGGTAGAAGGAGGAAAAATAGACTGGGCCTGCCACAGCAACGATGCGGCAACCGTCTTCCATGAAATTATAGATTTTGACAACGCCATAAAAGTGGCCTATGAATTTTATTCACAACATCCGGACGAAACACTGATAGTTGTCACTGCCGACCACGAAACAGGAGGTTTCGTATTAGGGAAAGGTCCGTACGAACTGAACCTGCAGGTACTCAAGAACCAAAAAGTAAGTGAAAGCGGATTTACCAAAATCATCAACCAGCTCCGTGCCAAGACTGACAATAACGTATCTTGGGAAGCTGTACAGCAAGCCTTAAAGGACAATTTCGGTTTTTGGGACAAAGTAAAATTAACCGAAAAGCAGGAAGCGCGCTTAAAAGCCGTCTACGAACAGAGCCTCAAGAACCAACAGATGAAGATGGAAAAGAGCGAATATGCACAAGATGAGCCTATTGCCGCAGAAGCCAAACGAATCATCGATGAAATTGCCTTGACCGGATGGACCAGTGGAGGGCATTCTGCGGGCTACGTACCTGTATTTGCCATCGGCGTGGGAGCAGAAAAGTTCCAAAACCGTATCGACAATACGGAAATTCCGGTAAAAATTGCAGAAGCAGCCGGCTACACGCGAAAATAAATCACTCGAAAGACAAATAAGGTGACAAACGCTGAAGGTCTTTTTCGGAAAACTCTTCAAACAGAGAGAGCCGGGAAAGACCTTTTATATGTCCTCGCTTACGGCGGTATTCCAAAATGGCTTTCGCCTTGTAGAAGTCCATATAAGGGTGATTGCGCAACTTATCCAACCCATCCTTATTCACCCTGATTTTCCGAAACGGGACACCTTTCGCCACAAACCATTTATTCAGACAAGTATCCACATGGGGAATCTCCTGCAGCTGCTCCACATGCGTGAAACCTCCCAAACGGTTCCGGTAAGCCACAATCATCCTCGCAATTCCACTTCCAATTCCCGGAACACGCTTCAGCTCAGCCGTATCGGCCTCATTCAATGAGACCAGCGTCCCTTCAGGATACTTTTCTATCCGTTGCACCGACGCAGGAAAGGCCTTTTCCTCCTGAGCCTGCGGAAATCCACTTCTGTCGTCCACTTCCTGAATCCGGATATAAGGCCTCAACAAAAGATACTGTTTTTCTTCCAGCCCATAGATTTTGGAAAACGCTTCCGGCGTACGAAATTGCCCTCCTTTTTCCCGGTAACGAAGAATGTTCCGAACCACAAAAGATGGCAGTCCCAGCTTACGCAGCTGTAAAGAATCAGCTGTATTGGGATCAAAAACAGCAAGAACCGCCTCCGGTTGTTCCTTGCCTCTCACCTTCGTATATCTCCGCTTCGTATAGTCTAACTCACGCTGCTTCACAGAAGCCAAAAAAGAATCTATTTCCGCACTGTCCTCCTGATAGGTCTGTCCCGGTGGCTCCGTAATCCGGCATACAGCCCAAAAGGTGGCTAAAACCACCAAAAGGCCTAACAACAGCAGAATAACCCTCCGCTCCGACCGCGAGTAATAGAAGAAATCTTTCCACATTACCAGTTCAATAAGCCCAATTCATTCATAAAAATAGCCAGAATGCCAACCGGTGCCACAAACCGCAGAACCAGCAGATAGACAGGATAATAAGGGGCTTTCAAACTGCCATAATTCGTCACTTCACCTTTTACGATTTTCTTATCCAGTACCCATCCTACAAAGATTGCCGCAAACATGCCGCAAACCGGAAGCATAATCTTGGCTGTCAGGTAATCCAACGCATCAAACATGTTCAAGCCGCCAACCTTGACGCTGCTCCACACGCCCAATGCCAGCGAAGAAATAACTCCGATAACCAAACAGCCTGCTGTCACAATACAAGCGGCACGTCCCCGCGTGAAATGGAACTTCTCGTGCAAAAAGGCTGTCGATACCTCATGCAAGGAGATGGTAGAAGTCAAGGCAGCCAGTGCCAACAGCACATAAAAGGCAATCGAACATACATAAGCCAGCCACGGCACATTGGCAAAGGCCTGCTGGAATACGTTGGGCAACGTAATGAATATCAATGAAGGGCCTGCATCCGGTTGAATACCGACAGAGAAGGCTGCCGGAAAAATAATCAATCCAGCCAATACTGCCACACAGGTATCAATGATTCCCACGCTCAACGCCGTATGCCCCAAGCGGGTATCCTTTCCAAAATAAGAGGCGTATGTCGACAAGCACCCCATGCCCAAACTGAGAGAGAAAAAGGCCTGTCCCATAGCTCCTAGAAAGACGTCCGGAGTCACCTTGCTAAAGTCCGGATGCAAAAGGAACTTCACTCCTTTCTCTGCCCCCGGTAACATCACAGAGCAAACAGCCAGCAGAATTACCAGAATAAACAAAATCGGCATCATGATTTTGGACGATTTCTCTATCCCTTCCTTCACTCCTTTCACTATGACGAAATGCGTGGCAAACATAAACAGGAACAACCAAAGCAGCGGACGGAAAGGCTGCTGCGAAAAATCCTGAAACATCGTCACGTATTCTCCGGAAGTCTTGTCCGACAAGCCCAAAGTCGCCGCCTGCCAAACATATTCCAGAGTCCATCCGGCCACCACGGAATAATAACCTAAAATCAGGAAACCGGTCAAAACTCCGGCATATCCGACCCATTTCCAGTGCGAACCCGGAGCCAAGGTCTCATAAGCCCCTCCCGTACATGCTTTCGCACGACGTCCGATGGTAAACTCTGCAATCATAATGGGAAGTCCAAATACAATCACGCATCCCAAATATATCAGTATAAACGCAGCTCCGCCATGGTTTCCTGTCTCATAAGGAAAACGCCAAATGTTACCCAAACCTACTGCAGAACCGGCGGCAGCAAGAATCGCTCCCAACTTACTTCCAAAATTTGCTCGTTCATTTTTGTGCTGCATAAATCATTTTATTATAATTACACTTCAAACAGAAAACAAAAGTATAAAAAATATCGTATTTTTGCACGAAAATTTAAAGTTTTACGCAAAATGCAATTTTTAAGACATTACCCATTTTCTATTCTGACGACGTTGGTGATTTGGTACCTATCCTTTTTTACCCCTCCTCAGACCCCACTGGAAGAGATTACAAATTTCGACAAACTTGTTCACCTCTGTATGTATGGAGGACTCAGTTCCGTGTTATGGATAGAATACCTGATTCATCATGCAATCATCAAAAAGTGGAAGCTGGCCATCGAATGCATCCTGTTTCCCATCCTGATGAGCGGATGCATCGAAATCCTGCAAGCCTATTGCACCGACAATCGGAGCGGAGACTGGATAGACTTTGCCGCCAACAGTGTGGGAGTATTACTGGCTTCTCTAGCCGGCCATTTTATCTATCGTCCCTTTATCAGAAAAAGATTCCATAACCCACAGTCAGAATAAAAGAAAAACGTCGGGTGCTCTCACAGCAACCGACGTCCATTAAATATATTATTTTTAAAGATAGAGAGTTATCAAACTGCTCAACGGAAATCTTTCAAATCTTCCTGCAACCTCTGCCGGGTGAAATAAATCCGACTCTTCACGGTACCCAAAGGAAGATTCAGTTTATCCGCGATTTCACGATACTTGAATCCCGACACATACATCGCAAAAGGTACACGATATTCTTTAGGCAATGCATTTACGATGCGGCGCATCTCTTTCAGGTCATACGAACCCTGCATGGAATCATCTTCAATATCCACTCCCAGATTCAAGAAAAACTGGTTGTCGGTATTATCCACATACGTCTGGTCGCGCAAGGTTTTGCGGTAATTATTAATGAATATATTACGCATGATGGTATAAATCCATCCCTTGAAGTTCGTTTCAGCTACATACTTTTCCTCATTGTCCAGAGCCTTCAATGAAGTCTCCTGGAGAAGGTCATTCGCTTCTTCACGGTCAGCCGTCAGTTTATAAGCGAAATGAAGTAGTTCTGTCTGCATGCTCAGCAGATTCTGAGCAAAAGTTGCCGTTTTCATAATTCTTTAGTCTTTCTTTTCTTAATTGAAATAATGTCTGCTTTTTCGTTTTGACACTGCAATATTAGCAGAAAAAGAAAGATCACTCTTCACAAAAACTGATAATCAAACGGGTAAAAACTATCAACTGAGAGTTTTTACCCCTTTCCCTGACAGTTTTCAGGAAGGTTTTCAGCCCATTTCCGATAGGGAGACTTCATCAAGAATGAATTATAATACTTCACTTGTCCGGTCACTTCCTCCCCTAAGAACGGAGGCCGGTCAAAAGCCTCATCCTCACTACCCAGCTCGATTTCTGCCACAACCAGTCCCTGATTGTCGCCATAAAACTCATCCACCTCGAACACATGTGTGCCACATCGCACCAGATAACGGGTCTTGTCAATCATTCCCGGCTCACACAGTTTCATCAGTTCTTCTGCCTCCTGCAGGGAGAGTGCATGTTCCCACTCATACCGACTCATACCTGCCGCATCTGAGGGGCCTTTAATGGTCAAGTACCCCTCTTCATTCTGAATGCGCACCCGCACTGTTCGTCCTCTTTCACTGCAGATATACCCCTGCTTGATACGTTTTTTCCCATAAGCCATCGATTTATAGGAATCATCGCACACCAAAAATTTCCGTTCTATTTCCTGTGACATATCACACTCTGGTATCAGGAAGCCAATGCATAACCTACAATCATTAAAATAGCCAATAGAATCAAGACAATACAAATCATCTTGAACAGTCTATTGGCTTTCTCTTCTTCACGTTTCTCAAAATTTTGTCTTTTCACAGTTCTGTTGCGTCCCATAAGTTTTCATTTTTAGATTTAGCTCCCTAAAATTACAACTTATCCGCAAAAAGACAAACAAAAAAACGCGTTTTCCGCAAAGTTTATCAGTTTTCGCTATCTGAGAACTCCATCAGATAAGCTTTGATGAAACCATCAATCTTTCCATCCATCACTCCGTTCACATCGGAAGTCTGGTAATTGGTACGGTGGTCTTTCACACGACGGTCATCAAACACGTAGCTTCGTATCTGAGAACCCCATTCAATCTTCTTCTTTCCGGCTTCTACCTTAGCCTGTTCCTCCATACGATGTTTCAGTTCCTTGTCATACAAGATAGAACGCAACTGACGCATGGCATTTTCCTTATTCTTCGGCTGGTCACGGGTTTCGGTATTTTCAATCAGGATTTCTTCTTCCTCACCAGTATAAGGGTCTTTGTACTGGTAACGCAAGCGGACACCCGATTCTACCTTGTTGACATTCTGTCCACCGGCACCCCCGCTTCGGAACGTATCCCATGACAAACGGGCCGGTTCTACCGTCACTTCAATCGAGTCATCAACCAACGGAGTCACAAATACGGAAGCAAACGAAGTCATTCGTTTACCTTGTGCATTATAAGGCGACACACGAACCAGACGGTGTACACCGTTCTCTCCTTTCAGATAGCCATACGCGTAGGCCCCCTCAATGTTCATCGTCACCGTCTTGATACCGGCTTCATCCCCTTCCTGAAGATTGGCCACCGACAGTTTATATCCGTTGCTTTCCGCCCAACGCATATACATACGCATCAGCATGGAAGCCCAGTCCTGACTCTCCGTACCTCCGGCACCTGAATTGATTTTCAGCACGCAGTCCATCTGGTCGGCCTCCGAGCGAAGCATATTCTTCAGCTCCAGTGCTTCCACAGCCGAGAGTGCCTTTGCATAAGCCTCATCCACTTCTTCTTCCGTCACCAGTTCATCTTTATAAAAATCGAAAGACAGCTGCAATTCATCTGCCAGCGTCTTCACCTCCTGATAACCGGTAATCCACTGCTGCAAAGCCTTCACTTTCTTCATCTGCGCTTCGGCAGCCTTCTGGTCATCCCAGAAACCGGGTGCCTGTGTACGAAGCTGTTCTTCTTCCACCTGTATCTTCTTCCCGTCTATATCCAAATAACGGTGTAAGGCTTCCGTACGTTCCTTTATGTCTTTCAGTTGCTCTATGGTAATCATAAAAATACGATAAATTAGTCCGTTTATATTTTCTCGCTGCAAAGATAGAAAAAGCCGAGCGCAGAGGCAAATAGAAAACGCAGTTTTCTAAATTTGACTATGCCGAGGCGCATCCTATCTTCTCTAATGACAGAAAAAACAGGCACCCCTGAAAGAGTGCCTGTAGATAAAAGTCTGCTATTTAGCCGATATTTTCTTCATACATTTTGTCGATGACATCCTTGTAGTTCCGGGCCACCACCGCACGTTTCAGCTTCAAAGTGTTCGTCAGTTCCCCCCGTTCCATACTGAACGGTTCGGGCAGCAACGTGAAACGTTTCACCTGTTCATAATGGGCAAATTCCTGCTGGAGGGTATCTATCCGAAGCCTGAACAGTTCCACAATCTGCGGATTTTCGAGCAAGTCCTTCCGACTGGTAAAAGCGATGTGATGTTCCCGGGCAAATTTCTCCACCTGTGCGTATTCCGGTACAATCAAGGCAGACACAAACTTACGCTGGTCGGCAATAATGGTCACCTGGTCAATGTAACGGTCTACCACCAGTTTCGTCTCGATGGCCTGTGGAGCAATGTATTTTCCATTGGAAGTCTTGAAGAGATCCTTGATACGGTCTGTCAGATACAGGAACCCATCCTTCATGTATCCGGCATCTCCCGTCCGGAACCAGCCGTCTTCCGTAAAAGCCTGCTTGGTGATTGCTTCTTTCTTGTAATATCCTTTTGTAATGGTTCCTCCATGAAGTTGGATTTCGTTGTTTTCACCGATACGGACTTCCACGCCCGGCAATACCCGCCCGACGCTTCCTATCCGGAAATCTCTCTTCCATTCACAGGAAACCGTAGCGGTACTTTCCGTCAATCCATATCCGGCAATCATGTTGATTCCCACGGAATGCACAAACTCTTCCACCTTTTCCGGTATGGCCGCCCCGGCTGTAGGGAAGAAATTACCGTTCTCAATCCCGATGGTTTTCTTCAAAAGGCTGTAGATAGTCCGCTCATAGAATTTATATTTCATGTGCAACACGGCCGGAGGCGTTTTCCCGTTCATCAGATACGTGATATTATGCTCCTTGCCCACCCGCAGTGCATCCAGCATCAGGGCTTTCTTCAACCCAGTGGTCTCATTGATTTTTTCCTGTACGCCTGCATATACCTTTTCCCAGAAACGCGGCACACTGCACATCGCGGTAGGGCGGATTTCCTTGATGGTTTTCTGGATATCCTGGGGTTTCAGGTTGATGCACAGCATACAACCCCTGTGCAGGCAATAGAAAGCCCATCCCCGTTCAAAAATATGCGTAAACGGCAGAAAATTCATCACCACATCGTTCTCTCCCAGCTCGGTGAGACGCGCGTTATGCCCTTTGAAAGCCGCCTCATAATTGGAGTGATGCAACATCACTCCCTTGGAGTCGCCCGTAGTGCCGGAAGTGTATAAAATATTGGCCAAATCATCGGGAGAAGAAGCCGACGTACGTTCCTCCACTTCACCTTGCCACTTTTCCTCTTTAGCCAGTTTCAGAAAATCAGAAAAATAAATCGAATTGCAATCTCCGTCGGCCCGTTTCACCTCCGGATCGAAAATAATAATTTTCTTCAAAGAACGGCACAGGCTCTGTACCCGATAGGCCACATCATACTGATACTGTTCGCCGACAAACAAGAAGCGGATGCCGGCATCCTCCACGATATAATGTACCTGTGCCTCCGAACTGGTGGCATACAAAGGAACCGTCACGACCCGGCTTCTGAAAGCTCCGAAATCTACATAAAAACATTCTGGCTTATTTTGTGAGAAGACTCCTACATTCTCTTGCACCTCTACTCCTGCAGCCACTAAAGCCCTGGCTACCTCGTCAACCAAATTCGCAAATCCGTTCCAAGTGACAGGAATCCATGTAGAAGTGGTGTAATCACGGTATTTTAAGGCAACTTTATCCCCATATTTTTCTGCTTGTCGCCGCACAAGCCGGGACAAATATGAATTAACCATCTATTTTTCTTTATTTTATTATTTCTTTTGCAAATATAGGATTTTATTTGGAATGTCTTGCCAATCTAAATTTTTTCTCATAAAAAAGAGTATCTTTGCAGGGAATCTAAAACAGGTAATATTTATGATAGATATAGGTTACTACACATCTGAAGCGCTGACTCTGCTGCATTCACTGATTGGAATTCCTTCTATCAGCCGGGAAGAAGAGGCAGCAGCCGACTTCCTGCAAAATTACATAGAAGAAACCGGTATCATGACCGGACGTTCCGGCAACAACATCTGGTGCATCAGCCCCATGTTCGATATCCAGAAACCTACCATCCTGCTGAATTCACACATTGATACCGTCAAACCGGTGAGCGGATGGAGAAAACAGCCGTTCACTCCCAAGAATGAGAACGGAAAACTCTACGGACTGGGAAGCAACGATGCGGGAGCCAGTTTGGTATCTCTTTTCCAGGTATATCGCTACCTCAGCATGACCACACAAAGCTATAACCTGATTTATCTGGCATCATGTGAAGAAGAGGTATCCGGGAAAAACGGAATTGAAAGCGTGCTCCATCAGCTTCCTCCCATTGCCTTGGGCGTGGTGGGAGAACCTACGGAAATGCACCCGGCCATCGCCGAAAAAGGATTGATGGTACTCGACGTGACGGCCCGCGGAAAATCCGGACATGCTGCCCGCAACGAGGGAGAAAATGCCATCTACAAAATCCTGCCGGACATCGAATGGTTCCGTACCTACCAGTTCCCAAAAGAATCTTCTTTACTGGGACCCGTCAAGATGAGCGTGACCCAGATTAATGCCGGCACACAGCACAACGTGATTCCGGACTTATGCAGCATGGTGGTCGACATCCGCAGCAACGAATGCTATTCCAATGAAGAACTGTTTGCCGAAATAGGGAAACACGTGCAAAGCGAAGTGAAGGCCCGCTCTTTTCGCCTCAACTCTTCCAGCATTCCGGCCGACCATCCTTTCGTGAAACGGGCTATCGAACTGGGAAAAACGCCATTCGGTTCTCCCACTCTGTCGGATCAGGCACTGATGCCTTTCCCCTCCGTCAAAATCGGTCCGGGAAAATCCTCCCGCTCACATACGGCCGACGAATATGTGCTGGTCAGCGAAATCGAAGAAGCAATTTCCATTTATGTGCAAATTCTGGATGGACTGAAAATTTAAGTTCCATACTCTCTATAAAAAAAAGTGATTCTCTCCAGTTATGGAAAGAATCACTTTTTTTATGGTATCAGAATTTCACGGTATTCATGTACTTGTCTACCAACATGCCGTCCAATACCTTCAAATCCAGCTTTTGTTTACGCTTTGCCTTAAACTTGATGGTCATCAGTTCTGCATCCCCTTCCAGGTAAGGCTTTTCTCCCGTATTTACGAACGTAGGATACAAGGCCTTCGTCCCGTTGGTGTGCAAGCGGTCGTTGGTCAGGTTGCGCATTTCCTTCATGCCTGTGGCCTCTATCCCTACATACTCCCACAGCTGCGGGTCATAAGGCAGTGCGAAACTGAGGGCATTGACAGAACGCAGTCCCTTACCGGATACCCGGATTTCCACTGTCTCCCCTTCATTGTACACTTTCTTTGAAGGAACTATCTGAATCTCTCCGGTCACTGCTGGTACCTGACGGCTGCTGACACCAGTCTCCAGTCGTACGGCTACGGCAGAAATGTCATACGCATCAATCAGGCCGTTACCGTTCAGGTCACCCTTGCCGATATATCCCTCAAAATCGGAATCCCCCCGGCGCAGACCTGTATAATTCATATAAGAAGTCAGGTCATTCTCGTCCACCAGTTTATCCTGATTGATGTCGCCCGGAATATAGCTTTCCGAACCCGGCACCTTGAATACATACAATTCACGACCGGAGCCATACTTACCTACGGCAGAGGTTACCGACAGCTTGAGATAGCGTGCGGTCGGATGTTCGGTAAAGACAAAGGTCTTCACGTCACTGCCCTTCCAGTCGAACGTACCGGCTTCGTGCCAGTTCGATTTGTCCATACTATAATATACCGTACCCTTACCCAGCGTACCGTTTCCGGCATCCAGACGAGGCAGGTATTCAAACCTGTCGAGCTGGTTCACACTGTTCAAATCCACAATCAAATCGAATGGAACGGCCTCGGCACTCCATTGCGTATGCCATGCATCCCCTTCATCAAAATTGAAGAGTTTGCTCACTTCCTGGCCTCCCTGGTTTGGACAAGTCGTTTCGCCCGTAATACCCCGGATGGCAAATTCCAGCGGATCGGGCTTCGTGGTGGCAGTGACAGTTGCCCAGTCGGATACACCCGAAGCATTCACCGCACGCACCTTAAATGTACAGGTCGTTTCCGGACGGAGATCTTCAAACAACAGTCGGGTATCCCGGATGGTACTATACAACATACCGTTGTACTCTATCTCATAATAATCGGCATGGTCCACCTTCTTCCAGGAAGGAGTCAGCGTATAAGCCCCGGTATTCTCTTCCGTGACCTGCGGTTCCGGACTGGCCAATGCCCCCTGGCTGACCCTCAGTTTTTCTGCTGGAGCAAACACATAACCTTTCACTTCCAGCGTCACTTCATTCCGTGTCACATCCACTGCTGCCAGTTTGACGTGCATCACCGGATTCTTCACCACCTGCACGCGGGCCATCTCACTGCCCGGAGTGGCAAAACGGTTCAACTCCGGAGCGGCTTCATAATAATATACATTTTCTCCCTTCTGCAATGCCTCCAAGGAAGACACCGGAGTCAGTTTCACTTTCTTTCCTCCGATATGTGCGGTCAGTTTCTTCGGCTGTGCCGTAACATTGAGGCGGAAATAAGTGGCCTTTTCCGTCACCATCCCTTCAAAATGTCCTTGCGAAGGTGCCACACTGACTTTCAGGTCTTCCCCTTCCCGCATCGAACGGATAAGAGTCGTCGCATACTGTCCGTTGCGATAGGCTTCGGAGACACCGTCGTCATCGTATTCCGTAAATTCCGTGTTTCCTGCCGGATACAGTTCATACGTACGGATGTCTTTCGCCATCTGAGCGACCTGATTGTGTGCGGCCGTCATGGGCAGAATAGCTCCCTGCTTCACGAACAACGGGAGTTTCCACAAGGGTGCGTCAAAACAGTTGATAACCCGTCCGCCCTCATACAAATCACCGGTGAAATAATCAATCCAGTTGCCTTCGGGCAGATAAATGCCGTGGCGCACATCGTTACCCTTCTCGTCGGCCTGTGTCTTCTGGTACACAGGAGCCACCAGAATAGAAGGTCCGTAAAGGAACTGATAACGAGTGGCCGTTCCCAGCGTATAGTCATTCGGATAATCCAGGAACATCGCCCGAATCATCGGCTTGCCATCCACTGCCTCATGCGCAATACTATATGTATAAGGCATAAACTCCGATTTCAGTTTAAGGTACCAGCGGTTAATGGAAGTAGCCGGTTCACCCAACGCCTGCGGATATTTGGGGTTCGCTCCCCATCCGTCCATGTTCAGTTGCATCGGCGTAAACGCTTTCCACTCGAAGTCACGCACGTTGACCGGAATGTTCTTCCCGCCGAAAATACCATCCATGTCGGAAGTGATGTTCGGCTGTCCCGACAATCCGGAACCGATATAAGTCGGGATATGGAAACGGATGTATTCCCACTCTCCTCCGGTCTGGTCGCCCGACCAGATACCGGCATAACGCTGTGTTCCGGCCCATCCGTCGAGTGAGATAATGAACGGACGTGCATTGTTGCCATAATAAGGCATGATACGGGCCACATCGGCCACCCCGTTCAAGCCGAACGAATAGCCGGCACCGACCCATGCCACATCGGTTTTCAACACCCGCACGCCGGCGTCACGCACTTCCTTGACAATGTCACGCTGCAACAGCGGTTCCACTCCTTCTTTGGAATGCAAATCCGACTGGGTCCACAAACCGATTTCCACTCCCTTCGCACGGGCATAATCACCCAGTTCCTTCAGGTTCTGGATGTTTCCGTCCAGTGTGGAAGTCTGTCCGTATCCGGCCCCATAGCCATCGTTCGGCAAAATCCATCCCAACGGCATATCGGCTGCCTCATAACGGTCGATGACCGCACGTGCAGAAAACTGATAGTTATTCTTCTCGCCATTCAGCGATTCCTTGATGCCGCCATTGTCTTTTTGGCTTTCCTTGTATTTCTTGCCATCCTCGAAAAGAATCCCTTTTTCGTCTTCTTTCCAATAGTCACGGTTGTAGGCATTCAAATGTCCTTCATAAAATCCAAACTTAGGCAGGAGCACCGGATTACCCGTCAGCTGATAAAAATCATTCAGCAGAGCGACCGGAGTTTCATCCACCATGAAAAACACATCCAAGTAATTTCCCTCGTGACTCAACGCCACCACACCTTTATCGGTTGCCCCGAAATCATATACTCCGGGACAGAAAGTATGCCACATCACTCCATAACCTTCCGTCGACCAATAAAAAGGTGTGGGAGAAGCCACCCCGCCGTCTGTCCATTGGTTCGTATTCAAGATATGAATCTTCTTGCCCTTATGGGAGAACCGGCCGTTCTGAACTCCTCCGCCGTAAAAATACTCTCCCTCCTGTGCCTTCAGGAAAAGACTGACCTGCTTCTCTGTGAAATCCGCCGGACGAATAGCTTCTGCCACCACTTTCTGGCGCGCCTTATCCGTAATCTTGAACAGCATGGTGCGCTTGTCCATCTCTACCTCAATCCGGCTGGTAGCCACTGTAATAACTCCATCCTTGTCTGTCAAGGAAAGTTTTCCTACCTCCTGACGCGGATTATTCACTAAAATCTGGGCTTCAGGTACTGCTTCCGGATTACGGACAATGCCTCCCTTATTGTCCTGAAACAAGCGGAAAATATTTTCGCCATAAAAATCGAGTGTCATACGCTGTTGATTGGAAAAAACAATTTCTACAGCCGTCGGATTCAACACGCTGGCACTGCAAATGGTCACTTCAGTTTGCGGACCTGCCCACATGGGAAAAGGTGCAGTAAGCAAACTGCCGAACATACAGAAAGTCAAAACAGAATAATGCTTCAGTTTCATAATATGAATGCGGTTAATGATTTTCAGATTCTTTCCACCGTCTTTCTCAGACTCGCAATGAAAAGCGTACGAATGTATGACTATTTATTGAAGTAAAAAAGGAAATCCCTCAAGCATTTTTCATTTTATTATTTATCTTCCAATGAAAACGAATATAATTTATTATGTAAGTACAATTTCTCTGTTCCACAGTGTGGGATACATAAACCACACTGTGAAATACATAAACCACACTGTGGGATATAAATCCCAAAGTGTGAAACAAAGAAATTATCAGGCCAAAGAGAAGGATTCATACTTGTCCCGAAAACTTTGTGGCACGGTATTTCCACAAAAAAGGCCTCAGGCAGCACAGCCACCTGAAGCCCTTTCTTATAAATCAAAACAGGAATACTTTTAGCGATGTAGCCAGAGTTCCGGATTCAGTTTCACCGTCTCCTTTCGGAGCTGGAAGTGCAGAATGGTTTCTCCTTCGGCATTGGTATGCACTTCGCCCAGCACATCACGGGCACGTACCAGACTCCCTTTCTTCACGCGTACCGTCGACAGGTTGCAATACACCGAAATATAACTTCCATGGCGTACCAGCACATTGGTCAGCCCGTTGTATTGGAAGACAGCCGACACCTCACCATCAAAAATGACCCGTGCATTGGCCCCAGCCTTTCCCTTGATATCGATTCCTTTATTGTCCAGTTTCACATTACGAAGTCCTTTCACCTGATATTGGCCGTAATGTCCGACCACTACATAAGGGCCGGTTATCGGTACCGGAAGGATACCTTTGTTTTTCTCAAAAACGCTGGACAACCGTCGGTCTTCCGAATCTACTTTATAGGCTTCCAGTTTCTCCACAGGTGCCTTGACCGTTTTCGTTTCCGTGGAAGAAGTTTCAGACGTACCTTTTGCTGCTTCCACCTTTTTCCGGGCTTCCTCTGCTTTCCGTCGTGCTTCCTCTTCCGCACGTTTACGGGCCTTTTCTATTTCCTCCTCAATCAAACGGTCAATCTGGGCATTCAGCTTATCGGCCGAACGGCGTTGTTTGGCCAGCTCCGACTGGATGCTGCGCTGCTTCTTCTGCAAACCCGAGAGGATTTGTTTGCGCTCCTGCTCCTGCGCTACCAGCTTGGCCTTTTCAGCCTCTCCCTGCTTCAACAAGTCCTCTTTGGCTTTCCGGCTGTTTCTCAACGAGGCAGCCTTATCCGTCACCTGTTTCTGCTTCCGCTGTACCTGAATGCCCTGTACGCGCTGGTAGTCCGCATATTCACGTACATACCGCATGCGACGGTACATTTGCCCGAAATTCTCGGCCGAAAAAATGAACATCAACTTGTCCTGTATGGATTTGTTCCGGTAAAGATATTTCACAGACTGCTCATACTTCTGACGTTTCTCAGACAGTTCTTTCTGAAGCCGTTTCAAGTCCTGCTCCAGCCGATTGATTTCCTGCTGGATACTGTTCACATCATTTTCAATGGTCTGGATATATTTCTGACGCTCCTCTATCTGTCCGGAAATCAGTGCCAGATTACCCAACTGGCTTTTTACGTCCTTCTTGGTGGACTGCAACAGCGTTTCCGACTCGGCAATCTGCTGCTTCAGCTCATTCCGCTGCTGCTCCAGCTGCTGAATCTTGCGCGTAGTCTGCGCAAAAAGTGTCCACGCGCTCAGACAAATACAGAATAAAACTATCAGACGTTTCATTTTCCTAACCACATTTTCAGCAATGTTGCCAGTTCCATTTTCTTATACTTGGAAGATAACTCCGTACGGGTCTCCCAGTCTTCATTGACAGACATCCGCGAAAGGCGCATGTCTAGACTGTATCCTTTCCCGGCACCCTGCAGTTCCGCCAGAATATGTTGAGGGAAATATCCCGACCCCAGCTTGCTAAAATCTCCATACGTCCATTTCAAGGCATAAGCTGTACCCTGTAAAAAAACAGAAGTGGTTTCCAGCCAACCCTTATCGGCCGTAGTCCAGAAACGATACGCCAAACGCTTGCTGTCCTTCACCTCCCACAACGCACGCGTTCCCTCTGCGGTCATCCGGAAACGGGGCAGGTCGGCCACTTCCACCTGTTCTTTTCCAGGCAGGAAAATCTCATTCAAGAACAACGACTGCAACACATTAAAACTCAAATCCAAGTTGGTCATGCGGTTCAATTCAACGAAAGAAAGTTCCACATACTGCTTGTGAAGACGGTCGACCGCCAGAATACGCTCGGGAGAAATCTCCAGCCGCGCCACTTCAATGCCCAGCAGAGGAGCCACCGACAACTGTATCACCTCGCCTTTTTTCATCCGGAGCGTAGCCGACAACTTCGTATTCTTGCTACTCCCTGTCTGCAAATTCAAGGCTACTTTTCCCGTCACACAATTCCAGTGGGGGAAATTAGCAACCACCTTTTCCTGATATTCCTCCCCTTTCAGCCCCCCAATCATCGGACTCCGTTCCGTATGACGTGAGGTACTACACGCCGAGAGTATTCCTACCAGGCATATCACATATAACCAATGCACCAACCGTTTCATTCCTCAATGTATTTTTTCAATGCGATTTTACGTTTCAAGCGTTTCAACTCGGCTTCCGTACGGGGAGTAGCCCCATCCTCTTCTTTATTCTCCATGCTGTCGGCCTTCTTCCAGTACTCCAACGCCTTGTCTTTCTCGCCCAACATATAGTAAATGTCCCCGCAATGCTCCACAATGACCTGGCTGCTGTCGCCTCCATTCTTCATGGCCTGATCTATATAAATCCGGGCCTCGGTATAACGCTTCTTTTCAAACAAAATCCAAGCGTAAGTATCCAGGTACGTGGAATTTTCCGGTTCCGCCTTCACCGTCTTGTAGCTCATTTCCTCCGCCTTGTCCAGGTGCGTCCGCTCCACAGACAGATAATAGGCATAATTGTTGAGCGTACCGATGTTGTTCGGGTTGTAAACCAACGAAGAGTCATAAGCCGCATACGCTTCTGCCTTCATCTCCTTGGAATGATACAAATCGCCCAAGATGGCATAGAAATCGGATACGATATTCTTGTCACTCTTTTCGTTGACCTGTTTCAAGCCTTTCTGAAATATTTCCATCGCCTTGTCCGTCTCCTCTTTCTGATAATGAGCCAGACCGAGATAATAATAAAACTCCATCGCATCCAGATTATACTGGAGGGCCGGAGTCGCCACACGAATCACCTCATCCAGGTCATTGTCACGGATGGCGTAGCTCAACAGCTGCAGACGGGCCGGTTTGTTTTCCGGGTCGAGCGACAACACCTGATTCAGCACCGGCACAGACTCCTTCTCCATGTGCTTGGTAATCATATATTGCGCACAGAGCATCGACAAATCAGCATTCTGTTGCGGACGGACCAGGATATTCTTAAACAAGGCCACAATCTGGGTACTGTCCTTCGTGGTCTGTTCAGACTGCAGAATCAGCTGGCGCATAATGCTCATCTTGGTATCCGACTCCACGTTGTCGTTCAGCAGAATCGTATCAAGCTGCTGCTGGTACAGGCTGTCCTGCCCCAGCTGCTTGTAGTAGGAAGCCATGGACAGCAGCGCCGGCGCGTAGCCCGGTTCTTCCTTCAAAATCTGCTGATAAACCGCATACGCCTCATCAGGCTTATTATTGTTCAGGTACACATCCCCCAGAATCGTCTGGTAGCGCAAGTCATAGGGATACTCTTTCGAGAGGCTCTCAATCTCGTTAAAAGCCTGCTCCTGATTGTCCATCAGCAAGTACATCCGGAACTTCTCCATACTGATTTGCTCGGACTTTCCATCCAGTTCTTCCAGACGGTTCAACACCGTAATCGCCTGGTCATAACTCTTGGTTTGATTATACAAATCCACCAGCGCCATAAGCGGTTCCAGGCGGGAAGGGAACTGATGTGCCATATCGTCGTACACGGCAATGGCCTTGGGCCAGTCGCGTTTCTGCTGATAATAGGCAGCCAGCGTCTGCTTGTACCAGAAATTCGATTCATCTGCGCGAACCGCCTTCTTCAAGGCTTCTTCTCCCTTCTTTTCCTGTCCCAGCACCATATAAAACCGAGAAATGTCATACAAGGCCGGGGCCGAATTAGGATAAATGTCCAGACAATGTTTATAGAGTTCGAAGGCCGCGTCGTAATCGCCCTTCTGTTTCAGCCGTACCGCCTCCAAAAAGAAATAATCATACTTCCTACGCTGTTCGTAGGATAAAGTATCCTGTTCTTCATTCGCCAGATTCCGCTTGGACGCATGCTGCCTCCCTGTCGTCCCGCAGGCGACAAACAGCAAAACCATTCCGATGATTCCTATTATCTTTCTCATAATCACCTAAGGTTTATACCGTTCCCGTGTGGCCGAATCCACCTGCCCCACGTTCTGTTTCATCCAATACTTCCACTTCTTCCCACTCGGCCTGTTCATGCCGGGCAATGACCATCTGGGCGATGCGCTCCCCGTCTTCTATCACGAACTCCTCGGACGACAGGTTCACCAGTATCACATTGATTTCTCCCCGATAGTCGGCATCAATCGTCCCCGGAGAATTCAACACAGTGATTCCTTTCTTAATAGCCAGTCCGCTACGGGGACGCACTTGTGCCTCATACCCTTTCGGCAAAGCGAGAAACAAGCCGGTCGGTACCAGGCAACGCTGCAAAGGTTTCAACACGATAGGTGTACTCAGATTGGCACGAAGGTCTACCCCCGCCGACTGTGGGGTGGCATATTGCGGCAACGGATGCCGTGAAGTATTTATAATCTGTATTTTCATCTTATTTTATACCCTTTATGAAGTTGCGAAGTTACACAATCCACCGAATTAATAGTTATGTTTACCATTTTTTTATATTTTTGCACTTAACTTTTAGAGCTTCTTTAAAATTAAATATCACACCACAAAGGAGTTACACCATGAACTGGGAACAATTGCTATCCAATAAAAGATTCGGACTGGAGAACCTCCACGCATACCGAAAAGAAGACCGGACAGAATTCCAACGCGACTACGACCGTCTGATTTTCTCCGCTCCCTTCCGTCGGCTGCAGAACAAGACACAGGTATTCCCGCTTCCGGGAAGCATCTTCGTACATAACCGACTGACCCACAGCCTGGAAGTGTCCTGCGTAGGCCGTTCTTTGGGAAACAAGATTTCAACGGAACTGCTGAAACTTCATCCGGAATTACATCATACCCACATCTCGGAGATAGGATCTATCGTGGCCGCGGCCTGTCTGGCACACGACCTGGGGAATCCTCCCTTCGGGCATTCCGGAGAAAAAGCCATCGGCACTTATTTTTCGGAAGGGAAGGGACGCATGTTGCAAAATGCATTCTCCCCTCAGGAATGGGATGACTTCACCCACTTTGAAGGCAATGCCAATGCCTTCCGCCTGCTGACCCACCAGTTCCAAGGAAGACGTCCCGGAGGTTTTGTCCTGACCTACGCCACACTGGCCTCTATCGTGAAATATCCGTTCTCCTCCCAACTGGCCGGAAGCAAGCAGAAATTCGGATTTTTTCTTAGTGAAGAAGCCGGTTTCTGTAAAATCGCACACGAACTGGGGCTTAAGCAAATAAGTCGGGAGGGAGAACCTCTGAGATTCTGCCGTCACCCGCTGGTCTATCTGGTGGAAGCCGCCGACGACATCTGCTACCAGATGATGGACATCGAAGACGCACATAAACTGAAGATTCTGACAACTCAGGAGACCAAGGAACTGTATCTCCGATTCTTCGCGCCTGAGAAAATGGAGCACATACAGTCTATCTGCAAAATGGTGGACGACACCAACGAACAGATTGCCTACCTGCGTTCATCGGCCATCGGAGTGTTAATCAACGAGTGTGTACGTACATTTATTGAAAATGAGAAAACGATTCTGGAAGGAACTTTCCAAGGGACACTGATTCAGCAACTGAGTCCGCGGGTCAGGGATGCCTACAAGCACTGTTCGCATACAGCCTTCGAAAAAATCTACTGTTCCAAGGATGTGGTAGACATTGAACTGGCCGGTTATCAGGTCATTACCACCCTCATCGACCTGATGATTGAAGCCGTACGCTATCCTGAAAAAGCCTACTCGCAACTCCTGATCAACCGTGTGTCCAGCCAGTATTATATCCAGGCACCGACCTTATATGAAAAAATACAGGCTGTACTCGATTACATTTCCGGAATGACCGACGTCTATGCCCTCGACCTGTACCGGAAAATAAACGGGAACAGCCTGCCTGCTCTATAAGAAATTTATTTATGTATCTTGTTGACTACCGGATTGGCCCCAGAAGTTATCTGCAGGGCTTCCGGATGCTCACGCAGGTAAGATTCGATGTGACGGACACGCTTTTCCTCCAGAATCTCATCTACCGCAATCAGGATACCGGTTTCTTCCACATCGCCAAAACCGTCGTTGATAGCCGTACCAAACATACGCATGGTAGGCGACAGACTCATATACGCATTGACCAACGGCGGAATATTGTAGCCAAGCTTGCGCACTTCCGTGTTCAGCACCTTATAATCTTCCTTGAAAGTATCGTAACAGAATATCTTTTCAAGCACTTTCGGGTCTGTTTCAATCTGCAACGGCTGCATCGGCGTAATCAACTGGTCTTTGTCACTGAAATGTTTTTTCAGGAAATAGAGAATCATGTCACGGCCCAGACGGTTGTAGCTAGGATACATGGTCATCTTGCCAAAGAAATATTTTACCTGAGGCATGATTACCGTCAAGGCTCCCAGTCCATCCCATAAGTTGTCCAACGCAAACAGCCCTTTTGAGCCCGCACGGGTGGACTGATACTCCAACGTCACAAAGGAACGCCCCAATTCAATCGTCGTAGGCAAGTAGTCTTTCAGGAACTTTTCCGAGAAGTTAAACATGTGGGCAGTGGCCAGCACCGGTTTTCCTTCGGCATCAAACTCCACTTCATCCCCCAACAGGTAACGGTAGCCTCCCAAAATTTCCTCGGCCTCCGGATTCCAGACAATCAGCTGCTGGTAAGGATTTTCCATCAAATCATATTCATCAAGGTCCATCGATTTTCCCGTACCTCCTCCGGCTGCCCGGAAAGCAATTTCACGCAAACGACCGATTTCTTTCAATACATTCGGAGCGTTTTTCCAAGTAATAATATAAATCTCGTTGTTGCTCTTATTCGTGAATCTCAAGCGTTTGTCTTCCGTCAGTTCCGATTTGAGAACTTCCTTGTCAATCGGAGCAATAATATCTTCCATAATCTCTATGATTAAATCGTATTTTCACAGTTTATAAACTAACTCTCTTACATAATCCGCCCACTCCACCGATGACCTCGACTTATCGAACGTCTGCCATGGAATTGGTTTTCCTATTGTCACTTTAAATGTCTTATGACGATTCTTGAACATTTCATCTGCCAGATACAGCATGGCTATATTAAACTTAATCCCCAAGAACTTACACGCATTGGCCAGGTTGTAAAAGAAATTGGAATTACGCCCGTCAAAATGAACAGGCACTACATCCCGATGTGTTTCCACACTCTTGGTAACAAATGTCTTTTTCCATGGCAAATCTTTGATAACTCCTTTCTGCCTTCTGGAACAAATTCCGGCCGGGAACATAATGATGTGGGAATCTGAATGGAAACCGGCTTCCACCATCCGAGGGAAATCACGCGACTGGGCACCGGTCTTATTGATAGGGATACATAAAGGAGCCAAGCCATGAAGATTCATCAGCAAATCATTCACCAGGTATTTGATACGGCCGTCGTAATGCTTTCCTAAAATATATCCTAGAGCTATTCCGTCTTGTCCGCCCAACGGATGGTTGGAGACAAACGTACACAGACGGTCAGACGGAAGATTTTCCATTCCGCTCACTTCCAGCTTAATATCCAGAAATTCCATGCAAGCCTCCAGAAAATCCACTCCAGTCTTATCGGATACGCTTTTCAAGAAAGGATTAATCTCATCCTGATGTACAATACGTTTCAAGTACGACACCAGAAAACGCGGTATTCTGTCGGCTTTCTTGCCCGCCTTATCCCTTAATACTTTATCAATGTCAATTAAAAATATGGAATTTTCACCCATTCTACAAAAGTTTACCTTGCAAAAGTAACGTATCTTTTGAAACGAGATTCATTTTACCACAAAAAATACACTTATACACACAAAAAAAATTTCTTCTCCCCCGAATCTGCATACAAACTGGAAACACATCTGAAAAATATCCAGCCCTTAAACAACCTGTTGATAACTTCTTTAAATTTTCTCTTGGAAACATAGTGCTCGATTCTATGGAAATATCTAATTTTACAGCTTGAATATATAATAAGGTGAATTTATAATCAAAACCGCATGGAACAGACTGAACAGACATATCACGTACCTGTATTATTACACGAAAGTATCGAAGGCATGCACATCCATCCCAAAGGTATTTACGTGGACGTAACCTTCGGAGGAGGAGGACACTCCAAAGAAATCTTACGCCAGATGGACAGCGACAGCAGGCTGTTCAGCTTTGACCAAGACCCGGATGCAGAAAAGAACATTGTCAACGACCAGCGGTTCACCTTCGTCAGAAGCAATTTCCGCTATCTGCACAATTTCCTCCGTTATTACGGAGTAGAGAAGGTGGATGCCATTTTAGCGGATTTAGGCGTTTCGTCACATCATTTTGACGATTCGGAAAGGGGCTTTTCCTTCCGCTTCGACGGAAAACTGGACATGCGCATGAACAAACGGGCTGGCATCACTGCCGCCGAGATTGTCAACACTTATGAAGAAGAAAGACTAGCCAATGTGTTCTACTTGTACGGCGAGCTGAAAAACAGCAGAAAGCTGGCCTCTGTACTTGTAAAAGCCAGAACAGCCAAACCCATAGAAACCATTGGAGAGTTCATCGATACCATCAAGCCCTTGTATGGGAAAGAAAGGGAAAAGAAAGAGCTGGCCAAAGTGTTTCAGGCTCTCCGAATAGAAGTGAATCAGGAAATGGAAGCCTTGAAAGAAATGCTTTATGCCGCCACCGAGGCACTGAAACCCGGAGGACGGCTTGTAGTAATCACGTATCATTCACTGGAAGACCGTATGGTGAAAAACATCATGAAAACGGGTAACGTGGAAGGTAAAGCGGAACAAGACTTTTTCGGGAACGTACAAACCCCATTCAAGCTCATAAACAACAAAGTAATCACTCCCTGCGAAGACGAGGTGCAACGCAATCCGCGTTCACGCAGTGCCAAACTAAGAATTGCAGAAAAGAAATGACAATGGAACCGCAAGAAAACAACATTCCGCAAGAAACTCCGCACATCACGTGGAGAAGCATCCTGGGAGGAGAAGTGCTGGTGCACTTGATGAAAAAACAGGCTAACCTGATTATCCTGATTATGATTCTGGTAATCCTGTACATAGACAACCGCTATTCAAGCCAGCAGGAAATGATTGAAATAGACCGTCTTAAAAAAGAACTGATTGATACTAAATACGATGCACTGACCATTTCTTCAGAGCTGACGGAAAGAAGCCGCCAGTCACGCATCGAAGAATATATTTCTTCAGAGGGTACACCTCTGGAGACAGCCTCTACTCCACCCTATCTAATCAAAAAGGAGGATCTTGAAAAATGATACCCGGACAGAAAAATATCATCTTACGCTATACGCTCATTGTATTCGTCATGGCATTACTAGCCATTGCAATCATTGCAAAGGCCGCCATCATTATGTTTGCAGAGCGGCAATACTGGAAAGATGTGGCCGACCGTTTTGTGAAAGAAAACGTCGTGGTACATCCCACGAGAGGGAACATCATCTCGGCCGACGGCAAACTCATGGCCAGCAGCCTGCCTGAATACAAAATCTACATGGACTTCAAGGCCGGAGGTGAGAAGAAGGACACCATGCTGATGAATCACCTGACAGAAATCTGCGAAGGCCTACACCAGATTTTTCCGGACAAAAGCGTAAAGGAGTTCCGCCAGCACATTCTAAAGGGAAGACGACTGAAAAGCCGAAACTATCTTCTTTACCCACGACGTATCTCCTACATCGAATACAAAGAAGCGAAGCAACTGCCGGTATTTAACCTCAGCAAATATAAAGGAGGATTCCATGAACTGGCATTCAACCAACGGAAAAAGCCCTTTGGCTCACTGGCGGCACGTACATTGGGGGACATGTATCCCGACATGGAATTAGGAGCCAAAAATGGAATTGAGCTTACATACGATTCCATCCTTCGCGGGCAAGACGGTATCACTCATCGCCAAAAGGTGATGAACAAATACCTGAACATCATTGACAAACCTGCGGTAGACGGCTGTGATGTCATTACCACAATTGATGTGGACATGCAGGATATTGCAGAGAAGGCTCTCGTAGACCAATTGAAGACCCTCAACGCGGTGTTCGGGGTAGCCATCGTGATGGATGTGGCTACCGGAGAGGTAAAAGCCAACGTAAATATGACACAGGCTGGCGACGGCAATTATTATGAAATGAGAAATACGGCAGTCAGCAACTTGATGGAACCGGGATCTACTTTCAAGACCGCTTCTATCATGGTAGCCTTGGAAGATAAATATATCACTCCGGACTATATGGTGGATACGGGCAACGGTGTGGTCAACATGCACGGAAGCAACATGAAGGACTGGAACTGGTACAAAGGCGGGTATGGAGAAATAGATGTGACCCGCATCATGGAAGTGTCGTCCAACGTGGGTGTTTCTACTATCATCGATAAATTCTACGGCCAGAATCCCCAGAAATTCATCGATGGGCTGAGAAGAATGAGCATCGACAAACCTCTAAACCTGGGGTTTGCGGGAGAAGCAAGTCCGCGCATACTGGGACCTAAAGAGCGGTATTTTGCCAAGACAACCCTCCCGTGGATGAGCATAGGCTACGAAACAATGATTCCTCCTATTTATATATTGAACTTTTACAATGCCATCGCCAATAACGGAACCATGGTAAAGCCCAAATTTGTAAAAGCAATTTCCAAGAACGGTGAAATCATCAAAGAATATCCGACGGAGATAGTCAATCCTAAAATCTGTTCCGATACCACGCTTACCATGATCCAGGGTATTTTACGGAAAGTGGTTTCGGAAGGATTGGCCAAACCGGCCGGAAGCAAACAATTCAATGTCTCCGGTAAGACCGGAACGGCCCAGATTTCCCAAGGAAAAGCTGGATACAAGGCAGGAGGCGTAAGCTATCTGGTCAGCTTCTGCGGATATTTCCCTTCAGAGGCTCCCAAATACAGCTGCCTGGTATCCATACAGATTCCACATGGCCCTGCCTCCGGTGGCTTGCAGGCGGGTAGCGTGTTCAGCCGGATAGCCGAACGCATTTATGCCAAGCATTTGTATCAAAATCTGGCTTCGGCCAAAGATTCTACCTCCATATTCGTCCCTCATGTGAAAAACGGGGACTTATGCGAAGCTTCTTACGTACTGAGAAGTCTGGATATCAAAAGCAACAGCGCCAGTATCCCCGTCGGCAATTCACCCGTTTGGGGAAGAGCTAACTGTAGTGACACTTATGCGGAACTGAAAAAATTACATACGGATAAGAATCTGGTTCCCAATGTAAGAGGAATGGGGGCCAAGGACGCTGTATATCTGCTGGAAAGCAAAGGACTCAGAGTCCGTCTATCCGGCACAGGAAAAGTAACGAAACAAAGCCTCAACGCTGGCTCTTATTTACATAAAGGACAAACAATTACATTAACATTAGACTAAAAAGAGATGAGATTAGAAAATATCCTGAAAGCGGTCAATCCGCTCCAAATCATAGGTGAGACCAACTTGGAAGTTTCTGGAATCCACATGGATTCACGAATGGTAAAGAGTGACTTCATGTTTGTGGCTGTAAAAGGCACACAGGCCGACGGACATAACTATATTCCGAAAGCCATTGAAAACGGGGCTACGGTCATTGTCTGCGAGCAACTGCCCGAAAAGCAGGAAGCTCACGTCACCTACATACAACTGGCAGACACGGAAGAGACCGTAGGCAAACTGGCTACCACCTTCTACGGAGACCCGACCTCCAAACTGGATTTAATCGGTGTAACCGGGACCAATGGAAAAACGACCATTGCCACCTTATTATATACTATGTTCCGTTCGTTCGGATACAAGACCGGACTGGTATCTACCGTATGTAACTACATCGATGGAGAAGCTATCCCCACAGAACATACAACTCCCGACCCCATCACGCTCAACCAACTATTGGGGCGTATGGCAGATGAAGGATGCAAATATGCCTTCATGGAAGTCAGTTCGCACTCCGTGGTACAGAAGCGTATCAGCGGCTTGCGATTTGCCGGAGGTATCTTTACCAATATTACCCGCGACCACTTGGACTATCACAAAACTTTCGAGAATTATCTGAAAGCTAAAAAGGCGTTCTTTGACGGCCTCCCTAAACAGGCGTTTGCCTTAACCAATGCGGATGACAAAAACGGATTGGTAATGACACAGAATACCAAGGCCAAAGTGTCAACCTACTCCTTGCATTCATTGTGCGACTTCAAGGGGAAAGTACTGGAAGACAGCTTTGACGGCATGCTGCTGGACATCAACAACCGGGAAGTAAACGTACAATTCATCGGACGCTTCAATGCCTCCAACCTGCTGGCCGTATATGGAGCTGCTTGCCTGTTAGGAAAAAAGCCGGAAGATGTTTTGCTGAAACTCAGCATGCTACGCCCGGTTTGCGGACGTTTCGATGCCAAACGTTCTCCTAAAGGATATACTGCCATTGTCGATTATGCCCATACTCCAGATGCGTTGGTAAATGTATTGGACACCATTCACGAGGTACTGAGAGGAAGAGGTCATGTAATCACCGTAGTAGGTGCAGGTGGAAACCGTGACAAAGGAAAACGTCCGTTGATGGCACAAGAATCAGTAAAACGCAGCGATAAGGTCATCATCACTTCAGACAATCCGCGGTTTGAAGAACCACAGGACATCATCAACGATATGTTGAACGGATTGAACAAAGAAGAGATGAAAAAGGTTATCAGCATCGTAGACCGTAAAGAGGCTATCCGCACGGCATGTATGCTGGCCCAGCCACAAGATGTGATTTTGATTGCCGGAAAGGGGCATGAAACTTATCAGGACGTCAAAGGAGTCAAATCACATTTCGATGACAAAGAAGTTCTGGACGAGATATTTAAAGGAGAAGAATAAAAAATAAAGAAGAGACAATGTTATATTATCTATTTCAATATTTGGAGCAGTTTGGTTTCCCGGGCGCACGAATGTTCGGTTATGTATCGTTCCGTTCACTAATGGCTGTTATTCTTTCTCTGCTGATATCTGCCATCTTCGGAGAATACTTTATCAATCTGCTCAAAAGGAAACAGATTACGGAAACACAGCGCGATGCCTCTATCGACCCTTTCAATGTAAAGAAGGTAGGTGTACCCACCATGGGTGGTATCATCATCATCGTTGCCATTCTGATACCCTGCCTGCTATTGGGTAAATTGCACAACATTTACATGATTCTGATGTTGGTCACCACCTTATGGCTGGGCACATTAGGCTTTCTGGACGACTACATCAAGGTGTTCCGGAAGGACAAAGAGGGACTTCACGGAAAGTTTAAAATAATTGGTCAGGTGGGACTCGGACTCATTGTAGGACTGGCTCTCTACCTGAGTCCGGATGTAGTGATTCGGGAGAACATTGAAATCCAGCAAGACGGACGAGTGGTAGATGTGGTTCACAAGCCTGTAAACGAGAAATCCACCAAAACCACCATTCCTTTCTTCAAGAACAACAACTTGGATTATGCTGATTTTGTGGGATTCTTGGGGGACCATGCACAAAAAGCAGGATGGGTTGTATTTGTACTGGTGACCATCTTTGTCGTGACAGCCGTATCCAACGGGGCCAACTTGAACGACGGCATGGATGGAATGGCAGCAGGAAACTCGGCTATCATAGGGGTGACCCTCGGCATATTGGCCTACGTGTCCAGCCACATAGAATATGCCGAGTACCTGAACATCATGTACATTCCTGGCAGTGAAGAGCTGGTAATCTTCATCTGTGCCTTCATCGGAGCCTTGATTGGTTTCCTTTGGTACAATGCCTTTCCGGCACAAGTGTTCATGGGCGATACGGGCAGTCTTACCATCGGAGGACTGATAGCCGTATTTGCCATCATCATACACAAGGAATTACTCATCCCTATTTTATGCGGCGTATTTCTGGTAGAAAACCTATCGGTTATCCTACAAGTCAAGTATTTCCAACGCGGAAAAAAGAAAGGTGTCAAGCAGCGTATCTTCAAACGTACGCCGATACATGACCATTTCCGCACCACATTGGCACAGCTTGACCCGAATTGTACGTATCTGGTCACACGCCCTCACAGCGTATTTCATGAATCCAAAATTACAGTCCGTTTTTGGATTGTAACCATTGTACTGGCAGCAATTACGATAATCACACTTAAAATCAGATAAAGCAATGGCAAGAATTGTCATCTTAGGAGCAGGAGAAAGCGGAACAGGTGCCGCTGTCCTGGCACAGAAAAAAGGTTTTGACACATTCGTTTCAGACATGTCCACCATCAAGGACAAGTATAAAACGATGTTGAACGAAAGAGGTATTCAGTGGGAAGAAGGTAAACACACAGAAGAGTTGATTCTGAATGCGGACGAAGTGATTAAAAGTCCGGGAATTCCGAATGACGCACCCATCATCTTAAAATTGAAGGATCAGGGTACTCCCGTCATTTCGGAAATTGAATTTGCAGGACGTTATACGAATGCAAAAATGATTTGCATCACCGGAAGTAATGGAAAGACAACTACCACTTCCCTGATTTACCATATCTTTAAGAAAGCAGGACTGAACGTGGGATTGGCCGGAAACATCGGACAAAGCTTGGCATATCAGGTAGCTGAATGTAATTTTGACTACTATGTCATCGAACTCAGCAGTTTCCAGCTCGACAACATGTATAAATTTCATGCCAACATCGCTGTACTGATGAACATCACTCCCGACCATCTGGACCGTTACGGCTATGAAATGCAGAATTACGTGGACGCCAAGTTCCGGATTATCCAGAACCAGACCAACGATGACGCTTTCATCTTCTGGAACGATGACCCCATCATACAAAGGGAACTCCACAAGTATGGCATTCACGGACAATATTTCCCGTTTGCCGAGAAGAACGAGGAAGGAGTGGCGGCGTTCACAGAAAAGGATAAAGTGTATTTCACCCGACCTATCGCCTTCAATATGGAAGAGGAAGAACTGGCCTTGACAGGAACCCATAATCTGTTCAATTCCATGGCAGCCGGCATATCGGCCAACATTGCGGGCATACGCAAAGAATGTATCCGAGAAGCACTGCACGACTTCAAAGGGGTGGAACACCGTCTGGAGAAAGTAACCCGTGTAAAAGGGGTAGACTATATCAACGATTCCAAGGCGACCAACGTCAATTCCTGCTGGTATGCCCTGCAAAGCATGAAAACCAAGACCGTCCTGATTCTGGGTGGAAAGGATAAAGGAAACGACTACAACGAGATCGCCGATCTGGTGAGAGAAAAATGCAGCGGTCTGATTTTCCTGGGACTTCACAATGAAAAACTGCATGCCTTTTTCGACAGTTTCGGTCTTCCCATTGCCGACGTGCAAAGCATGAAGGATGCGGTAGATGCCGCTTATAAAATGGCCCAAAAAGGAGAAACCGTTTTGCTCAGCCCTTGCTGTGCCAGCTTCGACTTGTTCAAAAGTTATGAAGACCGTGGCGACCAGTTCAAGGAATGTGTAAGAAACTTATAATACAACCAAGGAGTTAGAAACAACAAGTTTATGGATTTGCTAAAAAACTTTTTTAAAGGCGACAAGGCAATCTGGATTATTTACCTTTTCCTCTGCCTGATATCCATCGTAGAAGTATTCAGTGCGTCCAGCACCCTGACTTACAAGAGTGGGGATCATTGGGGACCTATCACCAACCACCTGACTTTGTTGATGGTAGGCACCATTGCGGTTTGGATTGTACACAATATTCCCTGCCGTTGGTTCAAGACATTCATAGTCTTGTTGCCTATCTCCTGGGTATTGCTGGCAGCCGTTTTCATTCTGGGCTCACTCACCAACGGCGCCAAACGATGGATTGATTTGGGATTTATCCAGTTCCAACCTTCGGAAGTAGCCAAGATGGGAACCATCATCACGGTTGCCTTCATTTTATCGCGCATGCAAGAAGAGAATGGAGCTAACAAGAAGGCTTTCAAATACATCTGTATCATCACCATTCTTACCTGCGGAATGATTGTCAGTGAAAACTTATCCACCGCAGTGCTTCTGGCTGGAAGTGTATTCCTGCTGATGTTTGTCGGTAGAGTTCCTTTCAAACAACTTGGCATATTGGCCGGTATCGGCATAGCCTGTATTCTCATCGGAGTAGGAACCATCAAATACGTGCCTGGCGAAGCTTGGGATAAAATAGGGCTTCACCGTATGGTGACTTGGCAAAGCCGTCTGAACAACCATTTTGATGAAGCTGAGATTCCAGCTGCCAAGTTCGACATTGACAACGACGCCCAGATTGCTCATGCCAATATCGCCATCGCCAGCAGTAACATTGTGGGAAAAGGACCTGGAAACAGCGTACAGCGAGATTTCTTGTCACAGGCATTTTCGGACTTCATCTACGCCATCATCATTGAGGAATTGGGCCTCGTAGGAGGCGCCTTTGTCGCCGCCCTTTACATTCTCCTGTTGATGAGAATCGCAAAGATTGCCCGAAATTGCGACAAGTCGTACTACGTGTTTCTCATCACTGGAATCGGGATACTTCTTGTCATGCAGGCCACTTTCAACATGCTGGTAGCCGTAGGTATCATGCCTGTCACCGGGCAGCCTCTTCCCCTTATCAGCAAGGGAGGAACTGCCACATTGATAAACAGTGTGTATATCGGCATCATCCTCAGTATCAGCCGTTACGTCAATGACCTGAAGCAACGTCAAGAGGCAGAAGCACGGCTACAACAAGCCAGCCAGACACAAGAGGTTACACCAGCCAGCAATATCACTACACAAGAAGAGTCTGTTTAAAAGTTTATTTATAACTTTGCAGGAAATACTACAAAATATGGAAGAAAATTTACGCATCATAGTAAGTGGCGGTGGTACAGGAGGACATATCTTCCCGGCCATTTCCATTGCCAACGCAATCAAAGAATTACACCCCGAAGCTGAGATTCTGTTTATCGGAGCAGAGGGACGCATGGAAATGCAGCGTGTACCGGCTGCCGGATACAAAATTATCGGACTTCCGGTGGCTGGATTTGACAGAAAACATTTGCTGAAAAACGTCAGCGTACTCATCAAGCTGTTCAGAAGCCAGCTGATGGCAAGAAAAATCATCAAGAACTTCAAGCCTCACGCAGCTGTAGGAGTTGGTGGTTACGCCAGCGGACCGACATTGAAAGTGGCCGGCATGATGGGAATCCCTACCCTGATACAGGAACAGAATTCCTATGCAGGGGTAACGAACAAGCTGCTGGCACAGAAAGCAGAAAAGATTTGTGTGGCCTACGAAGGGATGGAACGTTTTTTTGACAAGGACAAAATCATTCTTACAGGAAACCCTGTCCGCCAAGGATTGCTAAAGGAAAATATTTCACGGGAAGAGGCCATCCGTTCATTCGGATTAGACCCGAACAAAAAAACCATCCTGATTATCGGAGGCAGTCTGGGAGCGCGTACCATCAACAACTGCATGATGCAAGGATTCGACAAAATGAAAGCATCCGGCGTACAATTCATTTGGCAGACGGGTAAAATCTATATCAATGAAGCCCGACAGGCCGTTAAGGCCTACGGCAGCCTGCCTATGCTGTACACGACAGACTTCATTTCAGATATGGCTGCAGCTTACAGCGCCGCCGATTTGGTAATCAGCCGTGCCGGAGCTGGTTCTATCTCAGAATTCTGCCTGCTGGGAAAACCAGTCATATTGGTTCCTTCACCCAACGTGGCAGAAGACCATCAGACCAAAAATGCTTTGGCTCTCGTGAACAAACAAGCAGCTCTTTATGTCAAAGATAGTGAAGCCACACAAACATTGGTCGATACAGCCATCGATACGGTAAGCAAGCCGGACGTATTGGAAAACTTAAGCAAGAATATCAAAAAACTGGCTATCAAGGACTCTGCAAACATCATTGCACAAGAAGTCTGCAAGCTGGCATTAAAATACAAAGAAAGTCATGAACATTAATACTATACAAGCCGTCTATTTCATCGGAGCCGGAGGTATCGGAATGAGCGCTCTGGTGCGTTATTTCCTTTCAAAAGGGAAAAAAGTAGGCGGTTACGACCGTACTCCAAGTGAGCTGACGGAAAGATTAATCCAAGAAGGAGCACAGATTCACTATGAGGAAAATGTAGCATTGATTCCGGAAGCGTTCCTTCATCCGGAAACAACCTTAGTGGTATTTACTCCTGCCATACCAGCTACTCATAAAGAGTTGGTCTATTTTCAGGAACATCACTTTGAAATCCACAAACGTGCACAGGTATTGGGTATGCTGACTCAGACAGAAAAAGGTTTATGCGTAGCTGGAACGCATGGAAAGACTACCACCTCTACCATGGCTGCCTTCTTACTGGATCATTCCCACGTAGGCTGCAATGCCTTTCTGGGAGGAATTTCCAAAAATTATCAGACTAACCTGCTCCTGTCGGATAAGAGTGATTACGTAGTAATTGAGGCGGATGAGTTCGACCGTTCTTTCCATTGGCTGACTCCGTATGCCACTGTCATTACGGCTACCGATTCAGACCATCTGGATATTTATGGCACCCACGAAGCCTATTTGGAAAGTTTCCGCAAATATACCTCCCTCATCCGTCCGGACGGATACTTAGTCATGAAAGAAGGGCTGGAATTGAAACCGGATATCAAAACAGGAGTTACAGTCTATACCTATTCCGTAGATAAAGGCGATTTTCATGCAGAGAATATCCGTATCAAGGACGGGGAAATCTATTTCGACTACATTTCTCCGTTAGGGAATATCGCCGACATCCAGTTAGGAGTACCTGTTTATGTCAACATTGAGAATGGAATTGCCGCCATGGCACTGGCACAAATAGGAGGAGCTACGACAGAAGAAATAAAGGCTGCCATGCCACAGTTCAGAGGAGTAGACCGCCGGTTTGACTTTAAGATAAAAAACGCACACATCGTCTTCCTGAGTGACTATGCGCATCATCCGGAAGAGATACGCCAAAGTGTGACTTCTATCCGCCGCCTGTATCCAGACCGGAAAATCACCGCGGTGTTCCAGCCCCATCTCTACACACGCACCCGCGATTTCTACCAAGATTTTGCCCGCAGTTTGTCTCTGCTGGATGAGGTCATTCTGCTGGATATCTATCCGGCTCGTGAGGCCCCTATCCCCGGAGTCACCAGCCAACTCATTTACGACAACCTGCGACCGGGTATTGAAAAGTGCATGTGTACCAAGGAAGAGCTGCTGGACATACTGAAGCAGAAAAAGCTGGATGTACTCATCACTCTCGGAGCCGGCGATATAGATAATTACGTTCCACAAATTTATGATTTACTGAAAGATAGATGATTAAACGAATTTTCATACTCTGTATTCTGTTAGTAGTTTCGGCCTACTTGGTTGTAGCCGTAACTGTATTCAACCACCAGCCTGAAAATCAGGTCTGCAAGGGTATGAAATTGGTTGTCAAAGACAGTATTGACTACGGCTTCATCACTGACAAAGAGGTAAAAAAGCTTCTCAAGGAAAAAAATCTTTACCCGGAAAAGAAACGTATCGGTACAATCAATGTCCGCCAGCTGGAAGAAACTCTTTCCAAACATCCCTTCATCAGTAAGGCTGAATGTTACCTTACGTCGGGAGGGAAAGTCGGCATTGAAATCTACCAGCGGATTCCGATATTCCGAGTGATGAGCAGCAATGGCGACAATTACTATATCGACCAATCCGGTAAAATCATGAATGCAACCGGCAAGCCCATTCATGTGGCAGTCGCTACAGGTTTTATTGACCGTAAATTTGCCCAAAACGAATTGTATGAACTGGGATTGTACCTCCAGCACAGTCCTTTTTGGAACGCACAAGTGGAGCAAATCAACGTAACCCCCAAAAAAGAGCTGGAAATTGTGCCACGAGTGGGAGACCATATTCTTTTTTTAGGGAAAGCCACTGATTTTGAAGAAAAATTCAGTAAATTGCAAACGTTTTACAGTAAAGTGCTAAACCGTATCGGCTGGAACAAATACGAACGGATCAGCATTGAGTTTAACAATCAAATTATCGGAACAAAAAAAGAAAACTAAGATATGGCAGTAACAGATTTTATAGCAGCTATCGAACTGGGTTCGACCAACATCACAGGGATTGCCGGCAAAAAGAATGCTGATGGAAGTATCCAGATTCTTGCCTATGCCAATGCCCCTTCATCGGATTGCATCAAAAAAGGAGCAATCTTCAACTTAGATAAAACCACACAAATACTGGTTTCTGTCATTCAGAAACTGGAAAACGATTTGCAGGCTTCCATCAAGAAAGTCTACGTAGGAATTGGTGGACAGTCCATCAGAAGCATGCGCAACCACGTCACCAAACAATTAGGAGAAGACACCAAAATCTCACAGGCGCTGATTGAATCGCTCATGGAAAACAACCGCGAGATTTCGCTGATTGACCAGGAGATTCTGGATGTAGAACCTCAGGAATACAAAGTGGGAAACAATCTCCTGACTGAACCTGTCGGTATCTCTGCCGACCGCATTGAAGGACGTTATTTGAATATCATCGCACACCATACCCTGAAAGCCAGAATCACACAGTGCTTCAAACAAACGAAGTACGAAATAGCCGATTACTTCCTTTCACCTGTAGCTACCGCCAACGTCGTATTGACAGACAGTGAAAGACGTTCAGGCTGCGCGCTTGTTGATTTAGGAGCAGATACCACTACCGTAGCTGTATATAAGAACAATATCCTGCGCCATCTGGCCGTGATTCCATTGGGCAGCAACAACATCACAAAAGACATCTGCAGCCTGCAAATTGAAGAAGAGGATGCCGAACAGCTGAAACTCCGTTACGGATGTGCCCTCACTCCTCCCGCAGAAGAGGATGACCAAGCCAATGAACAGGAATATACCATCGAAGGCAAATGCACAATCCCGGCTCATAAACTGGAATATATCGTGGAAGCCCGCGTCAATGAAATTATTTCCAACGTATGGAACCAGATTATGGTATCCGATTACGGTGATAAATTGCTCGCAGGACTGGTGCTGACAGGAGGGGCGTCTAACATGCCTAACATAGACGAGGCCTTCAAACAGATTACCAAAATTGAAAAAATCCGTATCGCGAAAGGCTGTAATATTGCATTAGACGGTGCAATTCAATTACCGAAAGACGGTACACAGAACACACTGGTCGGATTATTGGCAGAAGGTAAGGAAAACTGCCTTAAAGTAGACCCACGGAAAGGCCACCAGCTTGATTTCATCAATGACCTGGCAGAAAAAGAAGCAGAAGCCAAACGGAAAGAAGCGGAACGCATCAAAGCAGAAGAAGAGAGACGCAAAGCCGAGGAAGAAGCGGAACGCATCCGGAAAATCAATGAAGAAAAGAAACGGCAGGAAGAGGAACGCAACCGGAAACGCTTGGAAGAATATACTGCATACGTAGAAGAAGCCCGGCTGCAATTGAGCAAGAAGAAATATAAAGCTGCATTGAAAGAAGTGGAAAGTGCACGGCGTATGCATCTTGCCGAAAAGGAAGAAGAGCTGAACGAACTGGAAGCCAAAATCAACAAGGAAAAGAAAGAAAACAGCTGGTTCGACATTTTCGCCAAGAAAGTGACCAACTTCTCCGATGAGATTTTAAAAGATAACTGATTACTCACATAAATAGATAGAATTATGTCAGACGAAACAATGGTACCTTTCGATTTTCCGAAAGACTCTCCACATATAATAAAAGTAATTGGTGTAGGTGGCGGTGGGGGCAATGCCGTCAACCACATGTACAAAGAAGGTATCCATGATGTGACATTTGTGGTCTGCAACACGGATAACCAGGCTTTGGAAGAATCTCCCGTCCTGCGTAAGCTCCAGTTAGGTAGTGAAGGACTGGGAGCCGGAAACCGCCCCGCAAAAGCACGGGCTGCCGCAGAAGAAAGCATTGAAGATATCAAGAATATGCTGAACGACGGATGCCGCATGGCATTCATCACCGCAGGTATGGGAGGTGGAACCGGAACAGGTGCTGCTCCTATCATTGCCAAGACGGCAAAGGACATGGGTATCCTGACCGTAGGTATCGTAACCATTCCGTTCCTGTTCGAAGGCAACAAGAAAATTGACCAGGCACTCGACGGTGTGGAAGAAATGAGCAAGCATGTAGATGCCTTGCTGGTCATCAACAACGAACGGCTGCGTGACGTGTATTCCGATATCAGTGTCATGAATGCTTTCGGAAAGGCAGACGACACCTTGTCCATCGCCGCCAAGAGCATTGCCGAAATCATTACCCTGCGAGGTATCATCAACCTGGACTTCAACGATGTGAAAACAGTGTTGAAAGACGGTGGAGTGGCCATCATGAGTACCGGATACGGTGAAGGAGAAGGAAGAGTGACACAGGCCATTACCGATGCGCTTCACTCTCCGTTGCTGAACAACAACGATATTTTCAATTCCAAGAAAGTATTGTTCGTCATTACTTACAGCCCTAACAGCGAACTGATGATGGGTGAAATGGACGAAATCCACGAATTCATGAGCAAGTTCGGAAAAGACGTAGAAACCAAATGGGGTCTTTACACCGATGAAACACTGGAAAATCAGGTGAAATTCACCATTCTGGCTACGGGATTCGGCATCAAAGACGTACCGGGCATGGACAATGTACTCAAACAACGTTCGCTGGAAGAACAGAAACGTCTGGACGACCTGGAAGAAGAGGAACAGAAAAAGGACGAACGCCGCAGCGATTACTACGGAAAAAGCATCCTGAAAAGCAGTATGCGGAAGAAACGCCCGAATATCTATATCTTCAGTCAGGAAGACCTTGCCAATGACGACATCATCAGCATGGTAGAAACCACTCCGACTTACAAGCGTACGAAAATGGAACTGGAGAATATCCGTTCCAAAGCCAGCACGGAAGAAAAGGTCACCCCGGAACCGGAAACCACCAATACAGCCGGCTCCATGACCATTACCTTCTAACCCAGAAATAGAATGACATTTTAAAACAATATAACGAATATGGATTTATTTGATCAAATCAGCAACGATATCAAAGAGGCCATGAAGGCCAAAGACAAGGTAAGACTGGAAACCTTGCGCAACATCAAGAAATGTTTCCTGGAAGCAAAAACCGCTCCGGGAGCCAACGATACACTGACCGACGATGCAGCCTTGAAAATCATGCAGAAACTGGTGAAACAAGGAAAAGACTCAGCAGCTGTATATGAAGGACAAGGACGTGCCGACCTGGCCGAAGAAGAAATGGCTCAGGTACGTGTCATCGAGACTTATCTGCCCAAACAGCTTTCTCCGGAAGAACTGGAAGCCAAACTGAAAGACATCATCGCCCGCGTGGGTGCTACCAGTGGAAAAGACATGGGAAAGGTTATGGGCGTAGCTTCCAAAGAACTGGCCGGACTGGCTGAAGGACGTGCCATTTCCACTAAAGTAAAAGAATTGCTGGGATAAAATTCTTCCCATACAGATTCCAACGGGATGTATTTTCGAGTAAAGAGAATGCATCCCGTTTTTTCATACCCTTCTGTACAGCCTCAGCCGAATAATTCTTTCAGCACATCGAGGGATTTCAATTCCGGAAAATCCGGCAGATGCAGACGGTAATATTCCATCATCACAGCCAGACAACGCTGGCGTTCCAAGCGGTTCATCCCAAAGAGGAACATCGTGTCGTAGTTCATACGAGCCAGCTGACGGATATGCGAAGCTTCCTCCGGCGAAAGCGACATACCGTGCAGAGGTTTGATTGCCACAAAACAAGCATTCAGCATGTCAAACCAGTCTCCTTCCCGATAATCTTCCAAGTTGGGATAAAAGCCCAAGAAACGCGACAACCGAATCAAGAAAACCAGATGAAAATTGGCAAAGTCTGTCCGACAGGCATCCAACCAACGGATAGAAGACGACAAATATGCAAAGAGCGGCTCGTTCTTGCCTTCCTCGCGCAAGGCATGTGCCAAGAACTCCGCCAAGAACATGGCGATACCCAATTTATACGGGTCGTATGGCACAGACTCCAGCGGATAAGCCAACCGGGCTTCCTTTACGGAAGGAAGGGCCGTCCGCGAACGCACATCCGCCTCCACCTCCACTAGCGAAAGAGGACGGAACAATACCCCGTTCACCAACGACTTACGCGAACGTACAGCCGGTATCAAGAACGACATACTTCCGTTTTCACGAGTGTAAATATGCACAATATTTGATTTGTCGCTGTATTTCACCACGTGCAGCACCACACCTTCCAGCTTTTGCAACATATCTTCCAGACTAAACGTTTTTTATCAGCATCCGCACACTTCCCGGAACAAGCGAATCACCTTCTCGCGGTCCTCCCGGCGCACCGTCAATGTCACACTTCCCGCTCCTTCCTCCGAAGAAACCATCAGCACAGGAATGTCTTTCAGCAACGATACCAGATTCTGTTCCGCTTCCTTGCTGTAAGTATCTGCCTCTTCCTGTACGCAAATCACCTCTACGTCACGCTCCAACACCACTTCGGCAAATGAAGAAAGTTCCTTGAAAACCTCTTCCAGACTGTCATGTGCACCTCCCGTCACCACGGAAAAGCTTCCGGCAGAAGAAGCCATGGCAAAAACAGGTATCTCATGTTGGGTCAATACCCCTATCGCGCGCTCCAGAAAACGGAAGGAAGCCACCGCCTCCAATGTACGCAAACGCATATAAACCAATTCCTTACAGGATTTCAGTTCCTCACATGGAACGAATTCCCCACTCTTTCCGTCCAACGACGCCACACAAACCTTTCCATCGAAAACACCTACAGACTTCAATTTATAGCCTTTCATTTCTCAATCTACCTTAATATAATATCTTTTTAGGGGCGAAAGTTAGGAAAAGTCCCTATACTAAACAAACAAAATCCATAAAGATTTCTCTGTCCCACAGTGTGGGATACAAAAACCACAGTGTGAAATACATATCCCGCAGTGTGGGATACAAATCTCACACAGTCGTACAGAGAATAAGAAGTGATGTTCCGAAAAAGTCCTCGTGAAGATTACAGAAATTCTCCTCTACAAAACAAGTCACCACAATCTACAAGCCTCTTCAGGCCCATTCACTCCAGTTTAGAAGGAAAATCACGCCTGAACCCACAAAAAAAATCAGGAATGTTTTGGAGTTTAGAAAATTCTTCCTACCTTTGCATCCGCAAACGAGAGATAAGTATCCTCGTAAAGAATCAGGAGGTCTTCCTGAGACAAAGGATGGCCCGTTCGTCTATCGGTTAGGACGCAAGATTTTCATTCTTGAAAGGGGGGTTCGATTCCCCCACGGGCTACATAATAAACAGAAATCACGAACAATATTAAAGATTAGTCGAGATGGCAAATCACAAATCATCTATTAAGAGAATCAGACAGGAAGAAAAAAGAAGACTTCACAACAGATATTATGCGAAGACAATGCGTAACGCAGTGAAGAAACTTCGTGCAACTACAGACAAAGCTGAAGCTGTTGCATTGTATCCTAGTGTACAGAAAATGTTGGATAAGCTGGCTAAGCGCAACATTATCCATGCGAACAAGGCTGCTAACTTGAAGTCTAAACTGGCTGCTTATATCAGCAAATTGGCTTAAGTTTACGCTTGACGTAAGAAAGATATTAAGGCTGGATGTCATCATCTGGCCTTTTGTCGTATCTACCCGCCTCATGCCTTTTTCACGATTTTTAGAGTGCTGAAAATCGGTTCGTAACAGTTTTTTTAGTATCTTTGAAAGCTTAAAAAAACGAAGAAAAAACATGAGTGAAGAACTGACACAGAACAGCGGAAGCAACTACTCGGCCAGCAGTATCCAGGTGCTGGAAGGACTGGAGGCCGTTCGTAAACGCCCCGCCATGTATATCGGCGATATCAGCGAAAAAGGCTTGCATCACCTGGTCTACGAGGTAGTGGACAACTCCATTGACGAAGCCCTTGCCGGTTATTGTACACATATAGAAGTAACCATCAACGAAGACAACTCGATTACCGTACAGGACAACGGTCGCGGTATCCCGGTCGATTTCCACCAGAAAGAAAAAAAATCAGCCCTCGAAGTCGTAATGACGGTCCTCCATGCCGGAGGTAAGTTCGACAAGGGTTCTTACAAGGTATCCGGAGGTTTGCACGGAGTCGGCGTTTCGTGTGTGAACGCCCTGTCTACCCACATGACGACCAACGTATTCCGCAACGGAAAAGTGTACCAGCAGGAATATGCCTGCGGAAAGCCGCTGTATCCCGTGAAGGAAGTCGGCACGACCGACATCACCGGTACCCGTCAGACGTTCTGGCCCGATGCCAGCATCTTCACCGTCACCGAATATAAATACAGCATCCTGCAGGCCCGCATGCGCGAACTGGCCTACCTGAACAAGGGCATTACCATCACGCTGACCGACAGGCGCGTGAAGGAAGAAGACGGCTCCTACAAGCAGGAAGTGTTCCACTCCGAGGAGGGAGTGAAAGAGTTCGTGCGTTTCCTGAACTCCAACAATACTCCGCTCATTGACGACGTCATCTACCTGAACACAGAAAAACAGGGAATTCCCATCGAATGTGCCATCATGTACAACACGGGATTCCGCGAAAACCTACATTCGTATGTGAACAACATCAACACCATCGAAGGAGGTACGCACGAGGCCGGATTCCGCATGGCCCTGACCCGCGTGCTGAAAAAATACGCCGAAGAAAGCAAGGCGCTTGAAAAAGCCAAAGTGGAAATTTCCGGAGAGGACTTCCGCGAAGGGCTGATTGCCGTGATTTCGGTCAAGGTAGCCGAACCGCAGTTCGAAGGCCAGACCAAGACAAAGCTCGGCAACAACGAAGTGAGCGGTGCCGTGAACCAGGCGGTGGGCGAAGCCCTGACCAACTATCTGGAAGAACATCCGAAAGAAGCCAAAATCATTGTCGATAAAGTGGTGCTGGCTGCCACCGCACGTGTGGCTGCCCGCAAGGCCCGCGAATCGGTTCAACGCAAGAGCCCGATGGGCGGCGGCGGACTGCCGGGCAAGCTGGCCGACTGCTCCAGCCGTGTGGCAGAAGAATGTGAACTGTTCCTCGTCGAGGGTGATTCGGCCGGTGGTTCTGCCAAGCAGGGACGAAGCCGTCAGTTCCAGGCCATCCTGCCGCTGCGCGGTAAGATTCTGAACGTAGAAAAAGCCATGTGGCACAAGGCATTTGAAAGCGACGAAGTGAACAACATCATCCAGGCACTGGGGGTACGCTTCGGAGTGGACGGAGAAGAAGACAGCAAGAAAGCCAACATCGACAAGCTGCGCTACCACAAGGTCATCATCATGACCGATGCCGATGTCGATGGTTCTCACATCGACACCCTTATCATGACACTGTTCTACCGCTACATGCCCGAAGTCATCCAAGGCGGACACCTGTACATCGCCACTCCGCCGTTGTACAAATGCAGCAAAGGAAAAATCAGTGAATACTGCTATACGGACGAAGCCCGTCAGGCCTTCATCCAGAAATACGGAGACGGAAGCGAACAAGGCATCCACACCCAGCGCTACAAAGGTTTGGGTGAAATGAACCCGGAACAGCTGTGGGAAACCACCATGAATCCGGAAACCCGTATCCTGAAACAAGTGAACATTGAAAATGCGGCCGAAGCCGACTACATCTTCTCCATGCTGATGGGCGACGATGTAGGCCCGCGCCGTGAATTTATTGAGAAGAATGCGACGTATGCAAATATCGACGCATGATTCCATTTTTTCTTAATTCATTATTTTAAATCCAGCCTCACATCTTACAGAGGGAAACTCCGGATTCCGAAAGGACATCCGGAGTTTTTTTATTTGCACAACTCCATGAGATTCATTATTTTTGAGCAGAACAAATAGCCACAACTAATACATAAGATATGAAAATTACTTTTCGCATACAATACCGCACGGTCTGGGGAGAAAGCCTTTGCATCTTCCTCAATCAGCAACAGATACAACATACCGTGGAAATGACCACACGTAACGGAGAGGAATGGACGGGTGAAGCGAACTTCGACTTTCTTTCCTCTGAGCCCATCACCTACCGCTATGCCGTCAGCTTGCACGGGAAGGTGGTGCGGAAAGAGTTCGGAGCCATCCCCCACTCTTTTTACCCGGGCAACGTGCAACAACAGCATTATCTCATTGAAGACTGCTGGAGAGACCTGCCACAGAACGCTTATCTCTATACCTCGGCTTTCAACCACACATATACGCTGGAACAACCGTCCAAGCTGTCCGACAATGCCGGGCGCTGCATCACTTTCCGGGCGCTCTGCCCGGGCCTGCGGAACCGGAAACAACAACTGGGAGTCATCGGAAGCTGTGCCGCTCTGGGTAACTGGGAATATTGCCGCCCGCTGCGGATGAAGGAAGTGCAGCCCAATGTATGGCACCTGACACTGGATGCGTCCACCATGCAGTTCCCTTTTGAATACAAGTTCGTGGCACTGCAAGAAGAAACAGGGGCCGTAGAACGATGGGAAACACGTCCCAACCGCACCTTCCCTCTCCAGCCGTTGCAGCGCGGAGAGACTTATCTGCCCATGGAGACGGAAGTATTCTTTGACGACACTCTCCACCGGATTGCCGGCTGCGCCATCCCCGTATTCTCCCTCCGCTCGGAAGGAAGCTGCGGCATGGGCGACTTCGGCGACCTGAAGATGCTGATGGACTGGGCGTACGAGACCAAGCAGAAAGCCATCCAGATTCTCCCCATCAACGATACCACGCTGACGGGAAAGTGGACAGATTCTTATCCCTACAACAGCATCTCCATCTATGCGTTCCACCCGATGTACATCGACCTTCGCCAGCTCCCGCCGCTTCACAACAAGAAAGCGGCCGAAGCCTTCGAAAAGGAACGGCTCAAAGTAAATTCTTTCTCCATGATGGATTATGAACAGTCTACTCAGCTGAAACTGAATTACCTGCACCAGATATACAAACAGGAAGGAAAGAAGACACTTGCCTCAGAAGATTTCCTGGACTTCTTCCGCCGCAATGAAGAATGGCTGCGTCCGTACGCTGCCTTCTGTTACCTGCGCGACTTGTACGGCACCCCCGACTTCAACCAGTGGCCGGCCTACCGCACCTATCAGGCAGACGAAATTACCCAACTGTGTACCTCCGGACACAAAGCTTATCCGCAGATAGTTTTCTACTACTACCTGCAATACCTGCTTCACGTTCAACTGCTGGCAGTGAGCACCTACGCGCGCCAGAAGGGCATCCTGCTGAAAGGGGACATCCCCATCGGCATCAGCCGCACCAGCGTGGAAGCATGGGTGGAACCTCATTATTTCCACCTCAACGGACAGGCCGGCGCTCCCCCCGACGATTTCTCGGTCAACGGACAGAACTGGGGATTCCCCACCTACAACTGGGAGGTCATGGAAAAGGACAACTACCGCTGGTGGCGCCGCCGCTTCTCCAAGATGGCCGAGTATTTCACGGCCTACCGCATCGACCACATTCTGGGCTTCTTCCGCATCTGGGAAATTCCCGACCATTCCGTACACGGACTGCTCGGACAGTTCTCGCCGTCCCTTCCGCTCAGTGTGGACGAAATCAAGAGTTTCGGCCTCCACTTCGACCCCGACTTCATGACCCATCCGTTCATTGACGATAGCGTACTGGAGAAACTGTTCGGCGCACAAAGCGACATGATGCGGAACACCTTCCTGGAGCCTGTCGCAAAAGGACGCTATGCCATGCGTCCGGAATTTGACACCCAACGGAAAGTGGAAGCCTGGTTCGGCGACAAGCACGACGAAGAAAGCCTGAAGCTGAAGGAAGGTATCTACACCCTCATCAGTGACGTGCTCTTCCTCCCCGACCACCACGACCCGGAGAAATACCATCCGCGCATTGCCGTGCAGCATGACTTCGTGTTCCAGCAGCTAAGTTCCAAGGAACAGGAGGCCTTCAACCACCTGTACAACCACTACTATTATCAGCGGCACAACGAATTCTGGTATCAGGAAGCGATGAAGAAATTACCGGTTCTCACGCAGTCCACTCCGATGCTGGTCTGCGGCGAAGACCTCGGCATGGTGCCCGAATGTGTGCCTTGGGTCATGAAACAGCTGCAGATTCTGTCGCTCGAAATACAGCGCATGCCCAAAGAGATGAACGAGGAATTCGGACACACGGAAAACTATCCCTTCCTGTCGGTATGCACCATCGGCACCCACGACATGTCTACCCTGCGTGGCTGGTGGGAAGAAGACCCGGCGCGCACCGAACACTTCTATCACAACGAAATGCATCACATGGGAGCCATTCCGTCACCTGCTCCCGGATGGCTTTGCAAAGACATCGTATTCAATCACCTGAAAAGTCCGTCCCTGCTTTGCATACTTTCCTGGCAAGATTGGATGAGCATTGACGAACGCCTGCGCAACCCGGATGTGGAAGCCGAACGTATCAACATCCCGGCTCACCCGCGGCATTACTGGCGCTGGCGCATGCATCTCACTCTGGAGGAACTGCTCAAAGAAAAGGAACTCAACCAGACCATCCGTGAACTGATTGAAGACAGTGACAGGGAATAACAGTCCTACCTATAAACGAAGTGTCCCCGAAGCCTTTACGCAGACTTCGGGGACACTTCGTTTTTCCCACACCAGGAATTTATTTCTTATTGCCCAACAGGAACTCGTCGATGGCCTTCTTCAAGGCATCCTTCGGCATGGCACCCTGAGACACCTGCGGTGTGCCTTCTGCCGGAATAAACAGCAATGTCGGAATGCTGCGGATTCCAAAGGCTGCCGAAAGTTCCGGCTCCTTGTCTGTATCTATCTTATACACCACAATCTTGCCTTTGTATTCTCCTGCCAGCTCCTCCAGTATCGGAGCCACCATCTTACAAGGGCCGCACCAGGTGGCATAGAAATCCACGATAGCCGACAGCTTGCCTTCGTATTTCCATTCCTTAGGATTTTTCTCGTAATTATACACCTTGGTCAGAAACTCGGCTTTAGTCAGGTGAGTCACGTTGCTCTGTTCCGCTGTACTCTCCTGTGCCTTTAACTGAGGGTCTTTTGCGGCTTTACTTCCACAAGCCGGAGTAAGCAAGGCCGCTGTCAAGAGCATCAACAATATTCTTTTCATAAATCACACAAATAATAAGGGTTATCAAATTCTACTTATCTTCTCACTTTGCAAAAGTAACATCTTCTGTAATAAGAACAAATTTTGAATGAAACAAATAAGGAAGGGTATCCATTTATAACGCCTATCTCTGATATTGTCTGGATTTACAGAAAGTTCTTTCTGGCTATATTTGGTTTAATATCCTTCCTCATTGAAGATATTTATCCACATTGATTATCAACGCATTATGCTACAATTAATAAAATTTGCACAAACAAACCGCACCATCTGAGATGGCCTGAAGCAATGGGAGGAATGAAGTAGAAAAATCTATTAATCAGTATTCCATAAATTTAAATTATCTCCCTCATAAGCGTCCAAAACATCAGGTAAATCTCCAAACGGATAATAACCCGTTCCATTTCCACTTAACATACTTTCTTCTTCATAGTAGAAATCTATGACATTACCATAATGATCAATATAAACTTTACAAGTTTCAGGTTTATTTAGCTGAGTCAATGCCTTACCATCAACAAATATGTTAAAACCTTCCTCGCTAATATATTGGGCATCTGTTATTTTTTGACCAGTTATGGTCATAAATCCGACATTGTTATCAATAATATAGCCCCAAGTATATTCTCGCGCATCAAATATTGAGTCATATTTGGGAGGAACTATAATTTCCGATGAATTTATTGAGTACCTAAATATGCCAACTTTACCATATTTCTTTATTGTAAAATAAGCATATTTATCCGTTTGATAGAAGAATTTTATTTCTTCATAAATGTTTTCTAATAGGTCGTTGCCCAAATAATCTTTAAGCCCTATATATTTTCTACAAGAACCGTAATTTGACAGTTTTGCAAAAATTTCAGACCAGCTTTGCTGTTTAGCTTTTTCCGGGGAAATAGTTTGACCATAACATATTAAAATACGAGAATCCTCATTGAAATAACCATAGATTTTTATACCATCCTTTTTGTACCAATCTATGATATATTCATCTAGATTTGTAACATCTCTTATTTGTTTGCTCAGTTTACTAAAGAAGGTATCAATCTCTTCTTGTGTTTTGAATTCTCTATATTTATAACTCATAATTGAACAAAATAATTTTAATTTGTTTGCAAACTTTATAGATCAGGTCTATACAGCAATCCCAAAGAACCATAATCCTTTCTTAGAGCATGTATTCATAATTGGATATTTGTTTGGAAATCGCCATGCTATCAGTTCGCTAACACTCGAATCACTACAATGTTTGAGTTTACAACATTCATTTACTTTTTCGGATGTAATATCTCCGTGGTTCAGCAAAGCATCCCAATGATACATAATGTCACTCAATGAATTCTTTTTGATAAAATTTGAGGCATGTCCATACATATCTCTTCCAAGTCCAAAGCAATTAAAGGTATCAAGAACAGCTCGAACCTCTTTAATGCTTATTGTCTTAATCCTTGATGGGGAAGTTAATTCTTTGACTAATCGTGCGTTGTCAACTCTCTTGGATCCACTGTCACGATAACATTTATAATGTTCTGATATTTCTTTAAAATATTTTCTAATTAGAAAAGCCCTTGAGGACTCAGTACGGTTTTGAATGTTCGTCAATCCTTTTGAAATGCAAGCCACATGTTCAAGATAGTCAAATAAATAATCTACTTCTTGAAAAAGGGTAAAACCATCATCGACCATATCTTGGCACCGACCAGTAATCTTTTCATAAGTCTTGGCAAAGGCCTTGTATTTGGAGCATTGTGCTAGATACTTATCCACTTTTTCCATCCCTGCGGAGTATGTCGGTAAGTTCGTCAGTTTATCATATTCAACACCTCCATCCTCAAATTCAATCTGGGATTGTTTCTTTGCTTTGCCCCATGATGTTACAAGTTTGGTCTTTTTGTTTTCCCAAAGTGAATTGAAGAATGCTTCCATACTATTTATATTAACGTCATCTGTCCCAATCTCATACCTTTTGCTGAAAGCTGTACCTGTAAGATTGGCAGAAGAAACCAAACACCAATCATCAACAATATAAATCTTGGCATGTAAACTTTTTAAGGATCTGATAGAATTCGGATGGTTCTCAATAAACTCATCAAAAGTATCCTGCTGTATAAAACCTGTTTCTATATCTATTATAACCCTGAAATCAATATCATTTCTCTTCCATGAACCACCTATAATATGTAAGACGTCATTTATGCCCCCAATAAATGGGGTACAGATCCAGATACGATGTTTTACATTATCACAATGTGAACGGAATGTTTTAGCGAGTGTGTCATAAGAATATATCATATTGAATATTTATTATGTTATGAAGATATTGTCGTTTAGTTCTTCTAATACTAACGGATGTTGTTCGAACTGAAAGTAAAGGCTATAGCAATACAAAGAAAACTCTATAAAGGCAATGTATTTTATCCAAACAAACTTCAATTTTGAGAGGAAAGGCCATAATTTAGACAAACAAGCCACACCTTAAAAGACCTTAAAACACCAGCGCGACAAACAAATTATCTTTGTCTGCCGCGCCGCTATTCGATTATTTAACCTATCTGTAGGCTATTAATATTCTTCCTCGTTGAAGAAAAAATCTTCCTTGCTAGGATAATCAGGCCAGATATCTTCTATACTTTCATAAATTTCACCTTCATCTTCCATTTCCTGCAAGTTTTCGATAACTTCCAAAGGAGCCCCCGAACGCATTGCATAGTCAATTAACTCGTCTTTAGTTGCTGGCCAAGGAGCATCTTCCAGCTTTGAGGCCAATTCCAATGTCCAATACATAGTATATAATTTTAAACAGTTTTACTTCCGTTATATTGAAACACAAATGTATAACAAATTCTTTCACTCGCAACGCTTATCCCAATAAATTTCGCTTTCTTCTGTTAAATTATTTAACCTCCTTGACAAAACGAACAAATAATCGGATAATCTGTTGATAAAACACTTCACCTGCTCATCCAATTCATAGGAAAGCGTGTCTTCCAGTGCCTGAATCCGCCGTTCCGCACGACGGCAAACCGTGCGGCAGACATGGCAGACGGAAGCGGGATAGCTCCCCCCCGGCAGAATGAAACCGGATAAGGAAGGCAGCGAGCTGTTTATCCGGTCGATGGCCTGTTCCAACCGATGCACGTTTTCCTCGGAGATATGACTTTCTACCGGACGGTCCATCTTTTCGATGTCCGTAGCCAGATAAGACCCTAATGAAAAAAGCTTGTGCTGCACCTGACGAAGCAGTTCCTCATTTTCCGGATCACCCATCACGGAAACCAGCAATCCGATGGTAGAGTTCAATTCATCCACCGTGCCATACGCTTCCAGACGTACGTCTGATTTGGACACCCGTACTCCTCCCACCAAGGAAGTAGTACCTTTATCTCCCGTCTTCGTATAAATCTTGGTCAGTTTCATATCTTCAAGTTCAAAGGTTTTAGCAAATTCAAAGGAAATTCACGATGCGGTGTTCTTTCACACGTTCTTTATCAAAAAATACCAGTCCCACGTCGTAAAGATCGAATGTCACTCCCGTACGAGGGTCTGCAATCACTTCTTTCCACCATTTTTTCTTGTCCGGCGTGGCATAGGGTGTACCAATCACGAAGCACGTATGCTTATCAACCAGTGGAAGCAGTTGCTCATACACTTCTTTGTAAGCAGTGGTATGGGCGATATGCACAATTTCCGGTTTCACCCCTTCCGCAACCAGCTTCTTCATCTCCGTGCAACAGTCGCCAGTCCGGTAATCAATGGAAGGTTTTCCCGAAAGAATTCGTTTCACGGCATCTTCCGATTCCTCGGAAAACGTATAGACCTGCATGTCAGCATGGGCTTCGGCCATATAACGGGTACTCATGCCGCTTCCCGTACCGATTTCCCACATCACGGACGGCCGCAGATAGTTGACCAGCCGAAACAGGAACTTATCTACCTTTTCCCGGTAATGAGGCAAAAAAGCCACCACCCTGCGCAAGTGATGCAACGGCCCATAGGCATAGAACGGCAAGCGTTCGTACACTACGAACGTGATAAAAAAGAAATCGGAAGGAGAATGAACTCCATATCCACGACGGTGCCGGAAGCGGCGGCACCAGTTCCACCCCCTTAATATTATATCCCCCATTTTGCTCGGATTCAATATTTATTTAACGGGGCAAAGATAAAATTTATAGCGGAAAAACAAAAAGGATAGGGAAATTATGATACAAAATATCCTGAATGAAAACCTAAATTTCATCAGGTCTTCACCCAGGATAAATATTTCATGAAGAACACGTGCGATTATTTGCGCTGTCCCAGCTTGTCGTCCAAGTAAAGAATACCGGCTGCATCACCGCATTTCTTGATCTTTTCAAGGATGTTCTGAGCAGTAGCTTCTTCTTCAACCTGCTCACGTACATACCCCCACAAGAAATCCTGTGAAGCTTTATCTTTTACTTCAGAAGCCACATTTACCAACTCATCAATCAATTCAGATACGTGGCATTCGTGCTGATACACATGTTCAAAGACTTCCTGTACGCTTCCCCAGCCTTGCGGAACGACATCAATCTTGTCTACCTTTGCGGCTCCCCCACGCTTAGCCAAATAATCGGCCAAATCGTATGCATGCTGCAACTCTTCCTGTGACTGCAGTCTCATCCAAGAAGCAAAACCGTCGAAACCTTCTTTCTTCAAATAGAAAGACATAGACAAATACAGGTTAGAAGACCACATCTCGGCAGTAATCTGCTCGTTGATGGCATTTTGTAATTTTTCTGAAATCATAGTTTTATCTGTTTGGTTAAGTAATTCAACATCTGACAGATAATGAACAAATTCAATGCCAGAGAGTTGCTCTGCCAAAATGTCATCGGTTCATGTCCAATGACTGGAGCATACGGGGTTTTCCCCAGAAAAAACGGGATATCCGCAGCCTGTCCATACACCAGGCTATCGCAAAGGAGCCCATTACGCAAATACAAAGTGAGACACACAGAAAAATCATTCCAGTCCCGTCGAAGGCAAACACCTTCACCAACGGCTTCACTGCCATTGTAAAAACCGGAGAAAAGACCAGCAAGATGAATGTATGCGAACCGATATAACCCAGCAGATGTTTCACTCCACTCGGAAGATACCGGAACACGGCCAGCAGCAGACTCATTACCAGGTAAGTCAAAGCCACTCCGGCCAGTGAAGACTTATCCAAATTCACTTCCTCGGAAGCCAGCCAGACAATAGGAAGAATGGCCCAAAAGGAAGGAGCAAAAAAGGCACGGAAATCCACGGTCGTACGTTTCAATGCCACACCCGCCATGAAATAAAGTGCATTAATCAGGGACAGTACACCTAAAGCTGACAATACGGCACAGCACAATGCCAGCAGAATCAGTACTGACACCGTACGGTTCCATCGCCCGACCAGTTTATCCACTCCCCAATACGTCAGTCCGCACAGCATCAGGGTATGCAGATACCAGTAAGGTCCCAGCGGATGAAGGAACAACTTATCGAGCCATAACGACACGCTCAATTGCCCCACTGATTCCCGGACGGGAAGTATGGAGGACATCACGACATATCCGGTTTCCATCACCGCATAAGGGACAAAAATCCACCCCATGCTCCGAAGAAACAGACGGCCTTCCTTGGCGATGTTCATTACATAACCGGAGATAATAAGAAACGCAGGCATGTGGAAAGTGTAAACCAACGACTTGGCATAGGGATACTTGTCACCGATATAAACCAGGTGAAAGACAATCATCAGCAAAATGAATACGGCTTTCAAGTAATCAAGCTCTGCGATACGATTCTTCATGGGAGCGAAAGATTGGTTTGTATATAAAAAAAGGCTGACTTGATTAAGTCAACCTCTTCGTACCCAGACCCGGGGTCGAACCGGGATGGATGTTACTCCACTGGTGTTTGAGACCAGCGCGTCTACCGATTCCGCCATCTGGGCATTTGTTTTTGTTTGCGTGTGCAAAGGTAAGCACATTTTTCCGAACCCACAAGCAAAAAGGCGTTTTTTTATAAAAAAAATCCCCGGTTATCCATTCTTTCGAACTGATAACCGGGGATTTCAACCTGTTTTCATTTATTTCTGACGAATGAAAATGTTAATCGGGGTTCCCGACAATTTCCATCGTTCACGAATCTTGTTTTCCAGGAAACGGCGATAAGGCTCTTTCACATACTGAGGCAGATTGGCAAAGAACACGAACGACGGCACCTGCGTATTTGGCAGCTGGGTAATATATTTGATTTTGATATATTTTCCCTTATTTGAAGGAGGCGGATAGGCTTCAATCAAAGGTAACAGTTCTTCATTCAGGCGAGCTGTCGGAATACGGGTCGTACGTGCCTGATAAACTTCCTTCGCAGCCTCCAGCACCTTCAGAATACGTTGCTTGGTCAATGCAGAAGTAAAGATAATCGGGAAGTCCGTAAAAGGAGCCAAGCGGTTACGGATAGCATCTTCATATCCTTTCATCACCTTAGCCGTCTTTTCTTCTATCAGGTCCCATTTGTTTACCACCACTACCAATCCCTTCTGGTTGCGCTGTACCAGTGAGAAGATATTCAAATCCTGCCCTTCAATACCGCGGGTTGCATCCAGCATCAGAATACATACATCCGAATTTTCAATGGAACGGATGGAGCGAATCACCGAATAATATTCCAAGTCTTCACTCACCTTGTTTTTCTTACGGATACCCGCTGTATCTACCAGGTAAAAGTCGAATCCAAACTTATTATAACGAGTATAAATAGAATCGCGTGTAGTTCCGGCGATTTCGGTGACAATATTCCGGTCTTCTCCGATAAATGCATTGATGATAGATGATTTTCCGGCATTCGGACGTCCTACCACCGCAAAACGCGGAATATCTTCATCCAGAATTTCCGGCGTATCTTTCTTGAACTTGCTCAACACCAAGTCCAGCAAATCGCCTGTACCACTTCCACTCAATGCCGAAACGCAATAGGGGTCTCCCAAGCCTAACGAATAAAACTCGGCCGCATTGTATTGCAAGTCATTATTATCCGTTTTGTTGGCCACCAGCAGCACCGGTGTCTTCGAACGGCGCAAGATTTCTGCCACTTCCATATCCAAGTCGGTGACGCCGTTCATCACGTCCACCACAAACAGAATGACATCTGCTTCCTCAATGGCCAGCATCACCTGTTTACGGATTTCTTCCTCGAACACATCATCCGAGTTCACTACCCATCCACCGGTATCTACCACTGAGAATTCTTTTCCCAGCCATTCCGACTTTCCATACTGTCGGTCGCGGGTTGTACCGGCCTGTTCATTCACAATCGCCTGACGCGTCTTGGTCAAACGGTTAAACAGTGTCGACTTTCCCACATTGGGACGTCCTACAATCGCAACTAAATTTCCCATAATTATCTTTATTTACGGCTTCGCAGCCGATATTAATCCAATTGATAACCAAAATTCTTCAATTCCTTATCCGAGCTTCTCCAGTCCTTGTCCACCTTTACAAAAGTTTCCAGGTAAATGGATTTCTGGAAGAAATGCTCCAGTGTCTTACGCGCTTCGGTAGCCACTTTCTTCAGTGCTTTTCCCTGACGCCCGATAATAATGCCCTTCTGCGACTCACGTTCCACATAAATCACGGCATTGATATGAATACTCTTTGCATCTTCCTTGAACTGTTCCACGACCACTTCCACTGAATAAGGAATCTCCTTGTCGTAATACAACAGGATTTTCTCACGGATAATTTCTGTCACAAAAAAACGTGCAGGCTTATCCGTCCACTGGTCTTTTCCAAAATAAGGAGGAGAGTCGGGCAGCAGTTCCTTGATGCGTTTCATCACCACATCGACATTAAATTTCGCCATGGCCGAAATCGGGATAATTTCTGCCTGAGGCAACATTTCATGCCATTCATCCACTAATTTCACCAGATTTTCCTGATTGGTCAGGTCAATCTTATTGATCAGCAACAAAACAGGTACTTTCAAGGCACGTACCTTTTCCATGAACTCCGCGTTCTTATCCGGTTTCTCAATCGTATCGGTGACATACAGCAACACGTCAGCATCTACCAGCGCCGATTCCGAGAAATTAAGCATGGACTCCTGAAGCTTGTAATTAGGCTTCAACACTCCCGGAGTGTCAGAGAAGACAATCTGCATATCGTCCGTATTGAGGATTCCCATAATACGGTGACGCGTTGTCTGAGCTTTGAAAGTCGCGATGGAGATACGTTCCCCCACCAGCAAGTTCATCAATGTAGACTTTCCGACATTCGGATTGCCCACAATATTCACAAATCCGGCTTTGTGCATAAGTAAATATTCGTTCACAGACAAAAAAACGCATCGATTGGGATGCGTTTTTTATCTGTAGTGTTAATTCTTTCTTTATTTATTTCCATCATAACCCCACTTCACGTAGCTGGCACCCCAGGTAAATCCTGCGCCAAACGCAGTGAAGATGATATTGTCACCCTTCTTCAGTTGCTTTTCATAATCCCACAAGCAGAGTGGCAACGTTCCGGCGCTGGTATTACCATAACGCTGGATGTTAATCATCACCTTGTCCAATGGAACTTCCAGACGAGAAGCTACCGCATCAATGATTCGCAGATTTGCCTGATGAGGAACAATCCAGTCGATGTTATCCTTGTTCAGGCCATTTCTTTCCGCAATCTGAGCTGTTACGTCAGACATGTTAGATACGGCATATTTAAATACCGTTCTACCTTCCTGATACAAATAATGCATCTTGTTGTCAATGGTGAAGTAAGAAGGAGGACACACCGACCCACCTGCCTTCATGTGCAGGAAGGGAAGTCCCTTGCCATCCGTACGCAGGATAGAGTCCATGATACCATAGTCTTCCGTAGTGGCTTCTACCATACAAGCCGCAGCCCCATCCCCAAAAATCGGACAAGTAGCACGGTCTGAATAGTTCACCATAGAAGACATCTTGTCTGCGCCTACAATAATAATTTTCTTGTGACGGCCTGACTGAATCATGCTGGCAGCTGTTTCCATCGCATACAAGAAACCGCTGCAGGCAGCCTGCAAGTCGAATGCATACGCATTCTTCAACCCTAATTTGTCACAAAGAATAGAAGCAGTAGAAGGGAAATGATAGTCAGGAGTTGTCGTAGCTACAATTACACAGTCAATAGAAGCCGGATCCGAATCCGTTTTCTGCATCAACTGTTTAGCGGCCTTACGAGCCAAATATGAAGTTCCCAAACCCTCTTCGTTCAGGATACGTCGTTCTTTCACCCCGATACGAGTCATAATCCACTCATCGTTGGTGTCCACCATTCTCGACAATTCTTCGTTTGTCAGGACATAATCAGGTACATACCCACCGACTCCGGTAATTACAGCATTTATTTTTTCCATCATTTCTTAATTTCGTGGCCTATAAAAAAACAGCCGGGGAGCCGAAATGGCTCTCCGGCTTTAATTTCCCTGGAACATGCAAAAGATGTTCAACAAAGCGTCAAGTTATTAAAGAGCAGCTTCTTTTTCGATAGCCAACTTACCTCTGTAATAACCGCAAGCCCCACATACTGTGTGATAAACATGCCATTCACCGCAGTTCGGGCAAATAGCCAAAGTAGGAGCAACTGCCTTGTCATGAGTTCTTCTCTTCGCAGTTCTCGTTTTTGATTGTCTTCTTTTAGGATGTGCCATTTTTCTAAACTTTTATTTAATTATTATCTAATATTTTCTTCAATTCGTTCCATCTCGGATCTATCTCACGTGCTTCAGACGATTCATCACCCACTTCTTCATCTAATCCAAAATCGTCCGTTTCCTCTTCATCTGACGAAGTACGCAAATGTTTGTTCAGTGCGCCCATCATGCTTTTATTGCATTTTCCGGGAGCATGCACATGCTTCATCGGTAAACTCAATGCGATAAACTCGTACATAAACCAAGCCACATTAATGTAGCCGTCCTCTTCCGGCACAATCACCATATCGTCTTCATCCGAGAATGTTTCTCCCAATTTTACCTTCAATGTATCATCAGTCGCTACCGCCAACTCCATGTCATCCAGACAACGGTCGCACGGAACGATTACAGAGCCCTCGATATGAAACGTAAGGACATAAACACCCATTGTTTTTCTTACGTTCAACTGCACCTGCAGTTTTCCCTTCTGAATCTCTGGAGCATCAATATCCGCAAAGAACTGATTGGTCAAAGAAAACTCATAATCAGCAGAGTTTTCCGTCATGTTCTTCAATTCTATCTTATATGTACCAAGTTTTCCCAAGTCGCAATACCATATAAATCGGGCGACAAAGATACAAATAATAATTCATTTTATCTAGTCTTTCCGCTTTTTATTTATTAAAAATGCTTGTTTAACATACTCCGCACACTTTGAATCCATTTCCTTATTTTATTTAAAAAGTCATCTTCCATGTTTCACATTTACTTTTTTATTACCACACCCCACATATTTCCCTTCATTTTATTGCATAAACACAAAAAGAATACACTTTTAATTTAATTAACCCTTCAATCGTAAATAAATATATTATTAATTAAACAATTAATTAGCAAATTAATTAAATTTGCAGCACATATAAAAGAAATCAAACCTTATTCAATATGTTAACTCAAATAATTAATGCCCGCATTTTAACCCCGCAAGGCTGGTTAAAAGACGGTTCCGTACTCATCAGAGACAATAAAATTCTGGAAGTTACCAACTGCGATTTGGCCATCGTGGGTGCCACACTGATTGATGCCAAAGGAATGTATATCGTTCCGGGAGGAGTCGAAATCCATGTACACGGAGGAGGTGGACGTGACTTCATGGAAGGCAGTGAAGATGCTTTCCGCACCGCCGTCAAGGCACACATGCAACATGGAACGACCAGTATCTTCCCCACGCTTTCTTCTTCTACCATCCCCATGATTCGAGCTGCCGCTGCTACTACGGAAAAATTAATGAGCGAACCCGACAGTCCTGTTCTCGGGCTGCATCTGGAAGGACATTATTTTAATATGAAGATGGCAGGCGGACAGATGCCGGAAAACATCAAGAATCCCGATCCGGAAGAATACATTCCACTGTTGGAAGAGACCCACTGCATCAAACGTTGGGATGCAGCGCCTGAACTCCCCGGAGCCATGCAGTTTGGCAAATATATCACGTCAAAAGGTGTTTTGGCAGCAGTAGGACATACACAGGCTGAATTCGAAGATATCTATACCGGATTCTATGCCGGCTATACACACGCCACTCACTTCTACAATGCCATGCCGGGATTCCACAAACGCCGGGAATATAAATACGAAGGTACCGTGGAAAGTATCTACCTGATGGACGACATGACTGTAGAAGTAGTTGCCGACGGTATCCATGTACCTCCCACAATCCTTCGTCTGGTACACAAGATTAAAGGAGTGGAAAAGACCGCTTTGATTACCGATGCATTGGCTTGTGCCGCAAGCGACAGCAAAGAAGCATTCGACCCCCGTGTCATCATTGAAGACGGTGTATGCAAACTGGCCGACCGCTCTGCACTGGCTGGCAGTATCGCCACCATGGACCGCCTGATTCGTACCATGGTCCAGAAAGCCGAAATCCCATTGGAAGATGCCGTAAGAATGGCTTCAGAAACTCCGGCCCGAATCATGGGAGTTCTCGACCGGAAAGGAACACTGGAAAGAGGAAAAGATGCCGACATCATGGCACTCGACCGTGATCTCAATGTACGTGCCGTATGGGCCATGGGTAAACTGGTCGAAGGTACCAACACACTTTTTTAACCACTAAAACATTCGACAATTATGCTGACACAAATCATAAATGGTCATATTCTCACTCCACAAGGATGGATGAAAGACGGCTCCGTACTCATCAGTGACGGAAAAATTCTGGAAGTAACCAACAGCGACTTGGCTGTCATCGGGGCCACAGTCATCGATGCCAAAGGAATGTACATCGTACCGGGCTTCGTAAGCATGCATGCCCACGGAGGTGGTGGACACGATTTCACAGAAGGAACTGCCGAAGCATTCCGGGAAGCCACTCAGGCTCATCTGAAACACGGAGCTACCTCTATCTTCCCCACACTCTCTTCCACTAGCTTCGACAATATCCGACAAGCCGTACACACGTGCGAAAGCCTGATGAAAGAGGAAGGAAGTACCATACAAGGATTGCATATCGAAGGACCATACCTGAATAAAAAGATGGCCGGGGCTCAATGGGAAGAATTCTTGAAAGACCCTGACCCGGAAGAATATATACCATTGCTGGAAAGCACACAATGTGTCAAGCGATGGGATATCAGTCCTGAACTTCCGGGAGCACATGATTTCGCTCGGTATACGACCTCCAAAGGTATTCTGACTGCCATCACACATACTGAAGCTGAATATCCGGAAATCAAGGCTGCCTTTGAAGCCGGATTCACCCACGCAGCACATTTCTACAACGCCATGCCGGGATTCCACAAACGTCGGGAATACAAATACGAAGGGACTGTAGAGAGTGTGTATCTGACCGACGGAATGAGTGTAGAAGTGATTGCCGATGGTATTCATCTGCCTGCCACCATCCTGAAACTGGTGTACAAATTGAAAGGTGTAGAGCAGACCTGCTTAGTAACTGATGCCCTGAAATATGCCGCATATACAGGAGAGCCCATCAACGACCCAAGATACATCATTGAAAACGGGGTATGCAAACTGGCCGATCATTCCTCTTTAGCTGGAAGCTTGGCTACCATGGATACACTGATTCAAACCATGGTGAAGAAAGCAGCTATACCTTTAGCTGATGCCGTACGAATGGCTTCGGAAACTCCTGCCAACCTGATTGGTATCGGCGCACATAAAGGTACATTACAAAAAGGAAAGGATGCAGATATTGTCATCCTGGACAAAGATATCAATGTCAGATGTGTCTTCTCCGGCGGAAAGATTGTAGAAGGCACGAACACGATGATTCACTAACCTAACCTAATTATATTATAGAAATCAATCGTAAAAAACTCTGGGCTGTGAAGTCCGGAGTTTTTTTTTACCTCTGAACTAAAACCTCTTTTTCTGAAACTTACATTCGTCAGCAAGAGTTCGTGCCTGCGCGGCATATTGACAGCATTGACTTCTTCCAGGAAAGTATACATTCCGAAAAACACCGGCGGTTGCCCCCGCCACGGGGAGGCCGTATTTCCGGAATGCACGTCCGCAGCCTTCCGTTTCCCGTTCCCTTACGGGCACAAAAAAAGCCCCGGAGCATTTCTGCCTCGGGGCTTCATCTAAAACGGCGACTACCTACTCTCCCACTTGTACGCAGTACCATCGGCGTGGCGAAGCTTAACTTCTCTGTTCGGAATGGGAAGAGGTGGAACCTTCGCGCCATAGTCACCTTAATATCCTTTCAATTAATAATGAAAAATGAATAATGAACAACGTACCCATTTTCCTTATCAATCATATTTTATCATGACTTACAAGCAAGCAATTTCAGCACACTGGCCAAACGTATATATCATCCTTTGATGTTTTCCATCCGCCCGGCGCGGATAAGGAAAGCTGACGGGCAATTAGTAATGCTCGGCTTTGCTGTCTCCAGCTTTACACCTGCATCCTATCAACGTTGTCGTCTTCAACGACCCTGAGAAATCTAATCTTGTGGCCGGCTTCGCACTTAGATGCTTTCAGCGCTTATCCGATCCCGACTTGGATACCCGGCGATGCGCCTGGCGGCACAACCGGCAAACCAGAGGTCGGTCCAACACGGTCCTCTCGTACTAGTGTCAGAGCCACGCAAATTTCATACGCCCACGATAGATAGAGACCGAACTGTCTCACGACGTTCTGAACCCAGCTCGCGTGCCACTTTAATGGGCGAACAGCCCAACCCTTGGGACCTTCTCCAGCCCCAGGATGTGACGAGCCGACATCGAGGTGCCAAACCACTCCGTCGATATGAGCTCTTGGGAGGGATCAGCCTGTTATCCCCGGAGTACCTTTTATCCTTTGAGCGATGTCCCTTCCATTCGGAAACACCGGATCACTATGCTCTAGTTTCCTACCTGCTCGACCTGTCTGTCTCCCAGTCAAGCGCCCTTTTGCCATTACACTCTGCGGACGGTTACCGATCGTCCTGAGGGCACCTTTAGAAGCCTCCGTTACGCTTTTGGAGGCGACCACCCCAGTCAAACTACCCACCAAGCAATGTCCTCCAATCCCGGAGTTAGAACTCAAACAAACGAAGGGTCGTATTTCAACAGCGGCTCCACGAACACTGGCGTGCCCGTCTCTCAGCCTCCGACCTATCCTACACATCGCGTGCCCAAATTCAATGCTAAGCTATAGTAAAGGTTCACGGGGTCTTTTCGTCCCATCGCGGGTAATCGGCATCTTCACCGATACTACAATTTCACTGAGCTCACGGTTGAGACAGCGTCCGGATCATTACACCATTCGTGCAGGTCGGAACTTACCCGACAAGGAATTTCGCTACCTTAGGACCGTTATAGTTACGGCCGCCGTTTACTGGGGCTTCAATTCAATGCTTCTCTTGCGATGACATCTCCTCTTAACCTTCCAGCACCGGGCAGGTGTCAGGCTGTATACCTCTACTTTCATATTCGCACAGCCCTGTGTTTTTGTTAAACAGTTGCCTGGACCTATTCTCTGCGCCCTCTCTTGCGAGGAGGGACCCTTTATCCCGAAGTTACAGGGTCAGTTTGCCTAGTTCCTTAACCGTGATTCACTCAAGCGCCTTAGTATATTCAACCCGACTACGTGTGTCCGTTTGCGGTACGGGTACCTCTGAAGTTATGTTTAGCGGATTTTCTCGGCAGTCTGCTTACCCGCACTATCGCCGCTTCCCGAAGGAGTTGGCGTACTATCAGGTTCGGCTCTTTCCGTGGATTTGCCTGCGGAAATCGACGCCTACACCCTTCAACCGGCTATTCCGTCAGCCGGCGGCGGTGTCACTGCTGCTTCCCCACGTCACCCTCAAAGGTAGTAACGGAATATTAACCGTTTCTGCCATCGGCCTCGCCGTTCGGCTGAGCCTTAGGACCCGACTTACCCTGATCCGATTAGCGTTGATCAGGAAACCTTAGTCTTTCGGCGAGGGGGTTTCCCACCCCCTTTATCGTTACTTATACCTACATTTGCTTTTCCATACGCTCCAGAATGGCTCGCGCCACGCCTTCGACGCCGAATGGAATGCTCCCCTACCAACCATTGCTGGTTCCACGGCTTCGGTAGACAACTTAATACCCGATTATTATCCACGCCCGATTCCTCGACTAGTGAGCTGTTACGCACTCTTTAAATGAATGGCTGCTTCCAAGCCAACATCCTAGCTGTCTTAGCAATCAGACTTCGTTAGTTTAACTTAGCTGTCATTTCGGGACCTTAGCCGGTGGTCCGGATTCTTCTCCTCTCGGGCACGGACCTTAGCACCCATGCCCTCACTCCCGCGGTAGAACTGATGCGCATTCGGAGTTTGTCAGGACTTGATAGGCGGTGAAGCCCTCGCATCCAATCAGTCGCTCTACCTCACATCAGTAACCCGCGAGGCTGCACCTAAATGCATTTCGGGGAGTACGAGCTATCTCCAAGTTTGATTAGCCTTTCACCCCTACCCTCAGCTCATCCAGAAGCTTTTCAACGCTTATTGGTGCGGACCTCCATCTGGTGTTACCCAGACTTCATCCTGGCCAAGGGTAGATCACTTGGTTTCGCGTCTGCCGCATCTGACTCGACGCCCTATTCAGACTCGCTTTCGCTTCGGCTCCGGGACTCATGCCCCTTAACCTTGCCAGACACGGCAACTCGTAGGTTCATTATGCAAAAGGCACGCCGTCACGCTTGCGCGCTCCGACCGCTTGTAGGCGCACGGTTTCAGGTACTCTTTCACTCTTCTGTTCGAAGTGCTTTTCACCTTTCCCTCACGGTACTGGTTCACTATCGGTCTCCCGGGAGTATTTAGCCTTGCCGGATGGTCCCGGCGGATTCACGCAGGATTCCTCGTGTCCCGCGCTACTCAGGATACCGCTACGCTTCGTCTCGCTTCGAATACCGGACTCTCACCGTCTTCGGTCTGATTTTCCAAACAGTTCTTCTCACGAGATGTCTTGCGATGTCGCGGTCCTACAACCCCCCGGATGCCGTAACATCCGGGGTTTGGGCTCTTCCCCGTTCGCTCGCCACTACTGGGGGAATCATTGTTATTTTCTTTTCCTGCAGGTACTAAGATGTTTCAGTTCCCTGCGTTAGCCTCCATCATAAGATGGATGTTATCTCTTCAAGATAACGGGTTGTCCCATTCGGAAATCCGCGGATCAAGGGTTATTTGCACCTCCCCGCAGCTTATCGCAGCTTATCACGTCCTTCATCGCCTCCGAGAGCCAAGGCATCCGCCATGCGCCCTTTCCTACTTTCCTTATCACGTGCACACTCCGTTTTTCAACGGGTGCGGGATGATATATACTTTTAGCTTTCGTACTAAAATTACTTTTTGCTTGTTACATCATGTCATAGACCGTTTTTTCAATGAACTTTTAATAATGAATGATTAAAAGTTCACTGCTTGTGGAGAATAACGGATTCGAACCGTTGACCCCCTGCGTGCAAAGCAGGTGCTCTAGCCAGCTGAGCTAATCCCCCGTTTTTTTGCGGCTGCAAAGGTAAGCATTTTCCTTCGTTTCTGCAAAATTTTAAGGAAGTTTTTTTTCGCTTCCTTTTTTCGAGGTAGTCCCAGGCAGAGTTGAACTGCCGACCTCTACATTATCAGTGTAGCGCTCTAACCAACTGAGCTATAGGACTGTTTCAATTAATAATTAAAAATGAATAATTAATAATTGGATGATTTCAGTTCAACCTCGTCCGTTCCGACTCGGCTTCATCTTTCTCTCTTATATCGAAAAACAAACTCATCTGCAGTACAAGGCAAGAACCTTCATCGGTTCCTCTCCAGAAAGGAGGTGTTCCAGCCGCACCTTCCGGTACGGCTACCTTGTTACGACTTAGCCCCAATTACCAGTTTTACCCTAGGGCGCTCCTTGCGGTTACGCACTTCAGGTACCCCCGGCTTTCATGGCTTGACGGGCGGTGTGTACAAGGCCCGGGAACGTATTCACCGCGCCATGGCTGATGCGCGATTACTAGCGAATCCAGCTTCGTGGAGTCGGGTTGCAGACTCCAGTCCGAACTGAGAGAGGCTTTCGGGATTGGCATCCGGTCGCCCGGTAGCTGCCTGCTGTACCCCCCATTGTAACACGTGTGTAGCCCCGGACTTAAGGGCCGTGCTGATTTGACGTCATCCCCACCTTCCTCACATCTTACGATGGCAGTCTGTCCAGAGTCCTCAGCACTACCTGATAGTAACTGGACACGAGGGTTGCGCTCGTTATGGCACTTAAGCCGACACCTCACGGCACGAGCTGACGACAACCATGCAGCACCTTCACAGACGCCTTGCGGCTTGCCTGTTTCCAAGCAATTCGTCTGCAATTCAAGCCCGGGTAAGGTTCCTCGCGTATCATCGAATTAAACCACATGTTCCTCCGCTTGTGCGGGCCCCCGTCAATTCCTTTGAGTTTCACCGTTGCCGGCGTACTCCCCAGGTGGGATACTTAACGCTTTCGCTAAGCCGCTGACAGTCTATCGCCAACAGCGAGTATCCATCGTTTACCGTGTGGACTACCAGGGTATCTAATCCTGTTTGATACCCACACTTTCGAGCCTCAACGTCAGTCGCGGCTTAGCAGGCTGCCTTCGCAATCGGGGTTCTTCGTGATATCTAAGCATTTCACCGCTACACCACGAATTCCGCCTGCCTCAACCGTACTCAAGGACGCCAGTATCAACTGCAATTTCAAGGTTGAGCCCCGAACTTTCACAGCTGACTTAACGACCCGTCTACGCTCCCTTTAAACCCAATAAATCCGGATAACGCTCGCATCCTCCGTATTACCGCGGCTGCTGGCACGGAGTTAGCCGATGCTTATTCATAAGGTACATACAAACACCCACACGTGGGTGACTTTATTCCCTTATAAAAGAAGTTTACAATCCGTAGGACCTTCATCCTTCACGCTACTTGGCTGGTTCAGGCTCGCGCCCATTGACCAATATTCCTCACTGCTGCCTCCCGTAGGAGTTTGGACCGTGTCTCAGTTCCAATGTGGGGGACCTTCCTCTCAGAACCCCTATCCATCGTCGACTAGGTGGGCCGTTACCCCGCCTACTATCTAATGGAACGCATCCCCATCGTACACCGATGAATCTTTAATGATGTTACCATGCAATCTCATCATACCATCAGGTATTAATCTTTCTTTCGAAAGGCTATCCCTGAGTGTACGGAAGGTTGGATACGCGTTACTCACCCGTGCGCCGGTCGCCATCAAACTTAGCAAGCTAAGTTCATGCTGCCCCTCGACTTGCATGTGTTAAGCCTGTAGCTAGCGTTCATCCTGAGCCAGGATCAAACTCTTCATTGTAAAATATTTTTCACTCTTTCGAGCATTGTTGTCTCTGTTTCAGGAAACCGATTCTCTATATCCTTTTCAGGTTATTGACGGTTCTTGTTTCATCTCACATATACATTATATATAAGACTACTTCTTGTACTACATCTTCGTTTGTTTATCTAAAGTCTTTCAAAGAACTATCTTTTCTTGAGCTCCCGTTTCAGTGGGAAAGCGTTTGCAAAGGTAAGGCGTTTTTTCTTTCCCTCCAAATTTTTCCGAAGTTTTTTTCGAAAAAAGTTTTTCAGGGTGACCTCTCCGGGCTTATCCTTTTCTCGCTCCCTTGCCGTCTTGCAAGGTAAGATACTCGGGTGCAGCGCCTTTGAAAGTCTGCCTCTCTTCACCACTCTGTCATTCTCAGCGGCTCTCCCTCTCGAAAGCGGTTGCAAAGGTACGCACTTTTTCCGATCCTGCAACTTTTATCACACTCTTTTTTGAAGAAATTTTTGAAGATTTTTATAAGTACCTGGAAAAGAACGTGTTGCAGGTAGACATTTTCTGACGAATACAAATATAGAAGAAAACAGCCCTACATTATATATTTCGCGCGGGCGTGTGCACGCGCACATGGGCGCATGTGTAAAAAGAAAAGGCGAAGATGCACGCCGAACCGGTACAAGAGAACAGCGGAAACACGGAAAAATCCTGCACGAAATTTCTTTGCACGAAGGCCAAAAACCGGAAAAACATCCGAAAACGCAGGAAACGGAATCGCCAGCCCGCCATAAAATCCGTGATTTTCACAGGCGACATGACAAATAACGCCCCGGAATATTCACACCGCAGGCACATTTTTTTTCAGAGACTCCCGACATTTTCTATGTCTCCCTCTCGGGAAACGTAGGTTTCCGCCGGGGAAAACATACGTTTCCCGGCAGAGAAACATACGTCTCCCCTAACGGAAACATAGAAAACTTAAAGGCAACGAAGGATTATCTCACCGACATTTCTTCAATACGGAACGCTTGAAGGAGGAAAAACGAAGAGTTTGAAAAACAAATGGGGTGCTTACAAGGAAAAATAAGTAGGTGCTTACAGGAAAAACTGAAGAAACAGCTTGAAGGAAAACTTACAGAAAAACGAACAAATAAAAAAACGACTCAGCAAACAGAAAAAAGGAAACCTCACATAAGGACATAAAAAAAGGAGTTCCGCTGAACTCCAACCTTTGTTAACCTTAAATCTAATACTATGAAAAACACAGTGCAAAAGTAAACATTCTCGGGAAAACCACAAAGAATATAGCCGAAAAATCATGTTTTACAACACATATTAACCAAGGGGAGCAGCACATTCAATCCCATTAACAAAAAAGGCTTTCCCAAGCCAAAGCCCGGAAAGCCTTTCAGTCGCGAATTATTTGCAAAATCAAAACTCACATTCACCCTCTTCTTCTGAAGAAGGAATTGTCACCAATACCTTATCGATTCGAGCTCCATCCATATCTACAACCTCGAAAACAAAATTATTCCATTCCAAAGTTTCACCACTTTGAGGGATATGCTGTAAATATTGCAGAATCAACCCTCCTACTGTATGGTAATCCACATCCTCCAACAAATCCTGCCGGTTAAAATAACACAAGAAATCATACAACGGGCACTGTCCGTCGACCAGCCATCCTTCCTTGTTAATCCGCTTAATGATATCCGGCTCTTCTCCGGCATCATCCATCGAACCGACCAACCCTTCCAGAATGTCACGCAAAGTAATGATTCCCACACAAGCCCCGAACTCATCGCAGACCAGCGCACGACTTATTTTCTGCGCCTTCATCTGTTCCAGTGCCTTATATACGTTCATATTCTCATGGAAAAACGTAGCTTCATGTGTCAAGGCAGGCAGATTGAAATCTGCCTCAGGGAGATGCAAAACCAAATCTTTCAGGTTCACCACTCCTTTCACCTTATCCAAATCTCCATCTTCTGTCACCGGATAGAACTCATACAACTCCTTCACCAGCACCTCCTTCACTTCGGCTGCCGTCATGTTGCTTTCCAATGAAACGATATCACTTTTGTGTGTCATGATGGAACCGACCTTCAAATCACCCAACAGAAATACACGCTGCACGATGTCCTGTTCCACAGGTTGCACTTCTCCATCGTCAGCCCCCTCTTTGATAATCGATTTGATTTCCTCTTCTGTCACCTTATTATCGGCTTCTTTAATATTCAACAGATTGAAAATCAATTCTGTGCTCTTTGAAAGCAACCAGACAAACGGTAAGGCAATCTTAGCCAGCACATTCATCGGACGGGACACCAGTTTGGCCATTCTCTCGGCCATGCTCATACCGATACGCTTCGGCACCAACTCCCCAAAAATGATAGTCAGGTAAGTAACGATAACGACGATAATCCCCTGTGCCAGTCCGGATGCATAAGTAGAAGAGACTCCCCACGAAACCAGCACATTGGTCAAATCAATCGCAATTTTATTTCCCGAATAAATACCGGTCAAAATACCTATCAATGTGATTCCGATTTGGACGGTAGAAAGAAAACGATCTGGGTCCCCTGCCAGTTTCAATGCTACGCGAGCAGATTTATTACCTTTTTTTACGTCAGTCGACAACCGGGATTTTCGGGCTGATATTAATGCCACCTCGGACATGGCGAAGATACCGTTCAGTACTATCAACCCGATAATAATGATTATTTCATCCATATATAAAAACGAGTGTGTTTCAAAGGAGCAAATTTAAAGGAATGTTCATATCCAAAAAAGTGAGCCGTCTATAATTAAATAGTTTTAACAAACAGACAGCCCACTTTTTTACATTTCCCTTTCTTCCTCAAACACACGAGATTAAAAGCCTATGCAAGAATCTCTTCAATACGCTGAAGCTCTTCTTCCTCGAACGAAAGATTGTCCAGCGCCTTCAAGCTATCACCCAATTGTTCCACCGAACTGGCTCCCACCAACACGGAAGTGACCGACGCATCTTTCAGCAGCCAAGCCAATGCCATCTCGGCCAACGACTGCCCGCGCAAGCGCGCATGTTCGTCCAATGCCTGAATCCTTCTCAAGACTTCCGGCGTAAGCGCTTCTTTTTTCAGGAAACCACCCCGGGCAATACGGGAATCCTCCGGAATACCGTTCAAGTAACGATTGGTCAGCAAGCCCTGGGCCAAAGGAGAAAAGGCCACAAACCCTGCCCCATTTTCTCTGACCGCCTGTAAGATTCCTTGAGATTCCGGCTCACGTACCAGCATGCTGTAACGTTCCTGATACAACAGGCACGGCACATCACGTTCTTTCAAATAACGGCTGGCAAACAAATAAGCCTCCAAGGGATATTTGGACAGGCCCACATACAAAGCCTTTCCCTGGTGTACGATATCCACCAACGCCTGAAGTGTCTCTTCCAACGGTGTTTCCGGATCATAACGATGTGAATAAAACACATCCACATATTCCAGATTCATCCGTTTCAGGCTCTGGTCCAGACTGGCCATCAAGTGTTTGCGGGAACCCCAGTTGCCATACGGACCCGGCCACATGTCGTGTCCCGCCTTTGTAGAAATAAACAGTTCGTCCCGGTAAGGAGCCAATGACGATTTTATTATCTGTCCGAAAGTCTCCTCGGCCGAGCCATACGACGGCCCGTAATTATTGGCCAAGTCAAAGTGTGTAATTCCATGATCAAAGGCATAATGCAATTTTTTCCGGCTGAGCGAGAGTGTATCCACGTCCCCGAAATTATGCCATAATCCCAGTGAAATGGCGGGCAGCATCACCCCACTCCGTCCGGCACGCCGATATTGCATGCCACACTCGTAGCGGTTTTCTGCCGCAGCATAAACAGGTGCTATCATAATAATATGAATTTGAAAGGTTCAACCATCATTCTTTTGTCGGTGACAAAAATAAGATTTTATTTTTTATCTCCACCTCCATTCTTTTTCTTCCGCACATATTCTCTTGTCCAATTCTTCGTTGCGCTTCTAAATCCTAGAAGAATTGCAAGCCATTACAGTTTACCCGACCGTTGCAGAATATGCATGAACTCCTCACCGGTAATAGTCTCTTTTTCAATCAAGAAAGAAGCCGCCTCATGCATCACATCCAGATTTTCCCGAATGAGGCGACGTGATTTCTCATGTGCTTCCCGAATCATTTCAAGCACTTCCTGGTCAATGCTGGCTGCCGTTTCAACAGAACAAGTAAGCGAAGTATCTCCTCCCAAATAGACATTATGCACGGTCTCCAGTCCCATCATGTCATATTTATCACTCATGCCATACCGAGTGACCATCGCACGGGCCAGTTTGGTAGCCTGCTCAATATCATTTGAAGCCCCTGTAGTCACGACATGACAAATTTCCTCCTCCGCCGTCCGTCCACCTGTCAGGGTTACAATCCGGTTGAATAATTCTTCCCTGTTCATCAACACCTGTTCTCCACTCTCCACCTGCATGGTATATCCGAGTGCTCCCGAAGTGCGAGGAATAATCGTAATCTTATGTACCGGTGCCGAATGACTCTGCATGGCAGCCACTAACGCATGCCCTATTTCATGGTAGGCTATGATTTTCTTCTCTTCCGAAGAAACGACCTTTCCCTTTTTCTGTGCACCCGCTATCACGGTTTCCACACTTTCTTCCAAATCCTCGGTAGTCACTTCACTTCTTCCCATACGGACCGCCCTCAATGCCGCTTCATTGACAATATTAGCCAGTTCCGCACCCGATGTACCCGCCGTAGCACGAGCCACAATATCTATATCTACCGTCTCATGCCTTACCTTCTTCAGATGTACGTCCAGAATCGCCTTCCGTCCCTCCAAGTCGGGCAATTCCATCTGGATACGTCTGTCAAAACGCCCCGGACGAAGCAAGGCCTTATCCAAGTCCTCCGGGCGATTAGTGGCTGCCAATATCACAACCCCTTTCCGCCCGTCAAATCCATCCATTTCGGTCAGCAACTGGTTCAGCGTCTGTTCTCGTTCATCGTTTCCTCCCAGTCCACTGTCCCTTCGCTTGCCAATGGCATCTATCTCATCAATGAAAATGATACAAGGAGCTTTCTCGTTTGCCTGCCTGAAAAGGTCGCGTACTTTTGCAGCTCCCATTCCTACAAACATCTGCACAAACTCGGAACCCGAGATGGCAAAGAAAGGCACCTTCGCTTCTCCGGCTACCGCACGTGCAATCAACGTTTTTCCTGTTCCAGGAGGCCCCACCAACAAGGCTCCCTTAGGCAACGAAGCACCTATATCCGCATATTTCTGTGGCTTATGCAGAAATTCCACAATCTCTTTCAGCATTTCTTTCGCTTCATTCTGCCCGGCTACATCGGCAAATGTCGTTTTGATTTCTGAGTCCGCATAAATCTTGGCCCCTCCATTCCCGAATGACATAAAATTACCTCCCGATGCGCCCATACGTGCCTGAATACTTCGACTGGCTTGCTTCCAGATTACATAAAACAACAGCCCCGGCAGTACCCACATCAAGATAAAATTCAAAAAAGGAGAATTTTCCTCAGGAACAATCTCTGTAAAAGCTACTTTACCGTCCTCATTCGGACTTTTTGCCTTCAGCAGCCTGTCCACCAGCTGAGGGTCATTTATCTCTCCAGTCTGATAAGTCGTGACGTCTCCTTTGTCGGCTACCGTGAAATAAATCTGTCCGGATTTAATCATCACTTCCTTTATCGCCCCCTCTTCCATCTTTTCTATGAAAGTACCATAATCAGTGGACTTGATTTTCTGCCCCGTCAAATTCGGGAAAATCAACCAATTCAAAAATAAGACAATCAAGATGACCCATAAAAAGGCCACAAACGGGTTCCCCTTCTGAGGGCGTGAATTCACTGTTTCTTGCTTCATGACATTTCATTCTTAATTTGAAGACAAATATCGCCAATCAGACATAAAAAGAGATGGTTGATATGGCAAGAAGAGTGTGCTAAATTGCGAAAAATCAAAATTTCTCATTACTTTTCGATAAAGATTTTGAATAGATACAAAATCAGAAGCCATTTCTGTATATCTAGGGATATCATTTAAACTTTAGCTTTATGCATTAAAACTAGACACATATAACTAGAATCAACACCATGCCCTCAGGAATATATTCTGAAGAAGCATGGTTGCTTATCAGCACTACATCGTTTCTTGAAAACGAGAAAAATCCACCTATCGTATTCTACTTTTTCCATTTCCTAAATCTTTTAGCTAAGGTAGAACTACTTCCGGCAGACTACAATACCCTATTGTGGATGGCTGCACGGTTGAAATGCAAAGGCTTTCACAAGTGCATTGGGAAAAGTATAAAAAATAAGTAGTCTATCTTTATAAGTTTCAAAAAAAAATATTGACACCTTTTTAATTATTTTCTGAAAAACATTTGAAATCTTTGATTAATTAAAGAAAATATTTACCTTTGTGAAATATAGAAGTAAGAATTTGAAAAGACCTGTATCTAATACAAATAAAAAAAACGTTTCTAATATATATAAAGTGAAAACTATTGAGATGATTCCTAGACATTAAATACTAACTTAAAACATTGAATTATGTTGAAAAAAATGAAATCAGTCAGTATGTTGCTGGCTCTGGCAGGAATATCTTCTACGGGAGCAGCGTATGCAGTGGCTGTACCTGAAGTTGATGAGACTCGGAGCGTACAGCAGCAGTCAACTTGTACTGGCGTCGTAAAAGATGCTACAGGGGAAACCGTAATCGGAGCTTCTGTGGTAGTAAAAGGTACTACCAACGGTACGATTACAGGATTAGATGGAGATTTTTCTTTATCTGGAGTAAAAAAAGGGGATATCATCCAGATTTCTTTTGTGGGATATAAGACTCAGGAAATTGTATGGAATGGCCAAAATCTTGAAATTACCTTGAAAGATGATTCACAAATTCTGGATGAAGTGGTAGTCGTTGGTTATGGTACACAAAAGAAAGTTAATGTAACAGGTGCCGTATCCATGGTTGATTCAGAAGTGTTGGCTTCACGTCCTGTTTCTAATGTGTCACAGGCTTTGCAAGGACAAATTCCTGGCTTGAATATGTCTGTAAGCAGTAGCGGTGGTTCATTGGATGCGACCATGAACTTCAATATTCGTGGTACAGGTACTTTGGGTTCCGGTTCAAGTGCATCACCTTTGGTTCTTATTGATGGTGTGGAAGGAGATATGAATACATTGAACCCCAATGATATTGAAAATATTTCTGTATTGAAGGATGCTTCTTCTTCTTCAATTTATGGTGCACGTGCTGCATTCGGTGTTATCTTGATTACAACCAAGAACGGTAAAGCTGGAAAAACTCGCGTAAATTATTCTGGAAACGTTCGTTTTAATGATGGTATCGGTATTCCGAAAATGGCCAATTCTTATGACTTTGCCACAATGTTTAACGCAGCTAATGTAAATGATGGTAATGCTCCTATCTTTAATGATGCGTATATGCAGAATATTAAAGATTATATGGAGGGTAAATTAACTCAGTCAACAGTTGCTAATGGAAACGTCTGGGCTAAGTGGAATGAAGGCGCTTATGATAATGTGGACTGGTTTAAGGAATTTTATAAGAGCTGGGTTCCTTCCCAGGAGCATAACCTCAGTGTAAGTGGAGGTAATGAAAAGACCCAGTATGTATTGAGTGGAAACTTCTTGGGACAAAACGGTTTGTTGCGTCATGGTGAGGATTACATGAACCGTTATACACTGAATGGAAAAATCACTACACAGCTTGCCAGCTGGGCCAGATTGACTTATACCACCCGTTGGACCCGGGAAGATTATGGACGTCCGTCTTATATGAGTGGTTTGTTCTTCCACAATGTAGCCCGTAAATGGCCTATCCAGCCTGCATACGACCCGAATGGCTTTCCCATGAATGAAAGTGAAATCGAACAGATGGAAAATGGCGGTTTGCAGACCAAAAACAAGGATTTTTATACTAACCAGCTAGCCGTTGTATTTGAACCTATCAAAGACTGGCACATTAATTTGGAAGGAACCATTCGTACCCAATCTGATTTTGAGCATTGGGATGTACTTCCTGTTTATTACTGGGACGTAAACGGTAACCAACAGCCTATGGCTTGGGGAATGGGAGACGGAACTTACTCTCCAGGACAAAGCCGGGTAAATGAATATGGTTACAAAGAAAGTTACTATGCGACCAACATTTATACGGATTATTCCAAAACATTTAAGAGTGGCCATTACTTTAAAGTTTTGCTTGGTTTCAATGCTGAAAAATATTCAACCCGTAGTATTACAGGCCAGCGTGACGGATTGATTTCACCAGAAGTTCCCACGCTGAATACTGCCGTTGATGCAGATATTGCAACTGGTGGATATGCGCATAATGCGGTGGCCGGTTTCTTTGGCCGTATCAACTATGCATACAAAGATCGTTATATGGCAGAAATTAACGGCCGTTATGACGGTTCTTCCCGTTTTGTCGGAGATAAGAGATGGGGCTTCTTCCCTTCATTCTCTCTGGGATGGAATATTGCACGTGAAGGTTTCTTCGAGAAGTTCGGTGAAAAGAGTACCATTTCTACGTTGAAGCTGAGAGCTTCGTGGGGACAACTTGGTAATACGAATACCGACGACTGGTATCCGTTCTATCAGTCTATGCCGGTAGGAACAAATTATTCCTGGATTGTAAACGGATCTTTGCCCAGCTATTCTTCCAATCCGGGACTGGTAAGTTCTTTGATGACATGGGAAACCATCCAGTCTTGGGACTTGGGTCTTGATTTTGCATTGCTGAACAACCGTTTGACGGGTAGCGTCGGGTACTTCGTTCGCAAGACTTTGGACATGGTAGGTCCGGCTCCTGAATTGTCTTCATTGCTGGGCGCCACTGTTCCCAAGGTAAATAACTGTGATATGAAATCTTACGGTTTTGAACTTGAGCTGGGATGGCGTGATCAGATTGGTGATTTTAAATATGGTGTATCGTTCAACATGTCTGATGCCCAACAGAAAATTACCCGTTATCCGAACCCGTCAAATTCTTTGAACACCTATTATGAAGGCCAGATGCTGAATGAAATCTGGGGATACACAACCATTGGTATTGCCCAGAGTGATGAAGAAATGGCCGCTCACCTGGCAAAAGTTGACCAGAGTTCATTAGGTAGCGGATGGGGTGCCGGTGATATCATGTATGCCGACTTGAATGGTGATGGACGCGTAAATACAGGTTCCTATACAACGGATGACCCAGGCGACCTGCGTGTAATCGGTAATTCTACTCCACGTTACAATTATGGCTTTACAGTTGATGGCTCTTGGAAGGGATTTGATTTACGATTGTTCTTCCAGGGTATTGGAAAACGTGATTTGTGGTTGCCAGGTACGTATTTCTGGGGTACAAATGGAGGTATGTGGCAGTCTAATGTGTTTGAAGAACATCTGGATTATTGGACTCCTGAAAACCCGAATGCATATTACGCACGTCCGTCTTGGACTGGCCGTAACCACCAGACTCAGACACGCTATTTGCAGAATGGTGCTTATCTCCGTCTGAAAAATATCACATTGGGTTACACATTGCCAAAGGCTTGGACTCAGAAAGCTTCCATAGAAAATGTACGTATTTATATCTCAGGTGATAATCTGTTGACATTTAGTCATGTAAGCAGCATTTTTGACCCGGAAAATATTGGTTCTCTGTATAGTGACGCCGGTAAGACTTATCCGTTGCAGCGCGTTGTATCAGTAGGTGTTAATATTAACTTCTAAATAGTGAAGAGAAAATGAAAACAACATATAAAAGTTTATTTGTAGCATGTATGCTGGCCGGATCGGGTTTGGCAATTACTTCATGTAATGACTTCTTGGATTTGGCTCCGTTGGATGAAGTTACTCCGGAGGTCTATTTTCAAAGTGCCGACCAGTTGGGGGCCTATAGTATCTCACAATATAACAGTATTTTTACTGCTCCCAGTGGATGGGGACAAGGAGCCATCCTGACAGGGGATGCCAATACTGACAATATGGTAAGCGGAGATGCAAGCCAGAGTTATTTTACGAAGGATTACTGGAAGGTTTCACAATCTGGAGATTTGGGATTCAGCCTGATCCGTTATTGCAACTATTTCTTTGAAAACGTGCTTCCGAAATACGAAGCTGGCATGTATGACAGTGATTTGGCCAATGCCAAACATTACATTGGTGAAATGTATTTCATCCGGGCATGGGTTTATTTCTCACGTCTGAAAACTTATGGCGATTATCCGATTGTAACCGAGGTGGTAACGGATAACAAGGAAGATTTGATTGCCCATGGTACACGTATGCCGAGAAATGAAGTCGCAGATTTTATTCTCAGCGATTTGGACAAGGCCATCGGATTTTTACAGGACAAAGGCTTTGCAGCCAATAACCGTATTAATAAGCAGGTGGCACAACTTGTAAAGTCACGTGTCGCTTTGTATGAGGCTTCTTTTGAAACATACCATAAAGGTACTGGACGGGTACCGGGTGATGAAGGATGGCCAGGAGCAAAATTACATCCAAACTATCAGTTTGACGTGACAGCCCATGTCAAGAACTTACTGACTCAGGCTATGGAAGCTGCCAAACTTGTAGCTGACGGAGTTACATTGACAGAAAATACAGGTGTTCTTGACCAGGACCCGTTGGCTCCGACAACTGGATGGAACCCTTACTTTGAAATGTATAATAGCCAGGATTTGTCGGGCATCAGTGAAGTTCTGATGTGGAAGGCTTACGGAACAGTGGGTTCTTCAAATATTAATCACGGTGTTCCGGCTTATATCGTAACAGGTGGTTATAACGGTTTGTTGAAAGGATATATTGAAAGCTTCCTGATGGAGGATGGTTTGCCTATTTATGCTTCATCTTCAGAAAAGCCTTATATGGGTGATGAAACCTTGGACAACGTAAAGGCTAACCGTGATGGACGTTTGCAGCTGTTCGTTTTTGGAGAAAGCAATTATCTTCCGATTCTTTCAACTGGAAACGATGAAGTTCATACCTATCTTCCGGTATTGGCCCCGAAACGTGCAGGTGAAATGGGAGATATGACAGGTTACCGTATGCGTAAGGGAGAAAGCTTTGACAAGACTCAGAATGTATATGGTAAGGCTCAGTCTACAACCGGACAGATTTTGTTCCGTGGAGTAGAAGCTTACTTGAACTATATTGAAGCTCAGTATATGCGCGATGGAAAGATTGATGATACCTCTGAAAAATACTGGAAGGCTGTCCGTAAACGTGCTCATGTAGATTCGGATTATACCAAAACAATTGCTGCCACGGATATGAGCAAGGAAGCGAAAGGAGACTGGGGCGCATATTCACAGGGCAAATTGGTTGATGCGACTATTTATAATATTCGTCGTGAACGCCGTTGCGAATTTATTGGTGAAGGTATGCGTTGGGACGATTTGGTACGTTGGTCTTCAATGGATCAGTTGGTGAATAATAAGTTTATTCCTGAAGGATGTAATTTCTGGGCTAAAATGTATCAGACTGCCATTTATGATGGTGAAGGGTATGAAGCTACAAACGTCGTTACTTATATTGAAGGGCCGACGGATGCAAAAGCCAATATATCTTCACGTTCAGAAAGTACTTATATTCGTCCTTACAGAATTTTAAGTAACAATCCTGTATTTGATGGATATACTTGGATGAATGCACATTACAATTCTCCACTGCCGATTCGTGAGATTGAATTGCTTTCACCGGATGAATCAGTAGACACTTCTGTCCTTTATCAGACATGGGGTTGGCCTACAGTGCCGAATATGGAAGCAGAAAAATAAACTAAAAATTTGATATTCTTTGAGAGAGGTTGTTTCGAATTTACACAGAAACAACCTCTCTTGTCATTTTGTCCCTGTCCAATAAAGCCAATTAGACATAAAAAGTATTGCTCAACTATAACCTGCAGACACCTCATCTATACTACATTCCTACTTTTACAGCCATCCGAGAATAGTACATTCCTGATATAGTATATAGGCAAAAACAGATAAATTCAAATATAGCCACCAGCCGTCATTTGTTGGCACCGAAAAGAACTCTACACAAGAACGTGGAAGCCATAAACACATGACGGCTAAATAAAAGCACATAACAACAAGATGATTACAAGCATCGGAACCCTTTACATCGTATTCACCACCATATTTACATCATATCCAAAGGATTGCTGACTTATCCAGTAATTTTATCACTCGACAATAGGGTGGTTGCCCGCTAAAATGTATACTTTTACCCATAAATAAGAATTTGAGAGTGACTAAATTCTAAGGGATATGGACTGAGTTCGCAATTGAAATCAGTCCTATTTTTAGGCCTCCGCAAAATCTTTATCAAACAACAACGAGAAAGATATCACTTGCAGACTACCTTTACCTAACAAACTTTTACAAAACATATCACACTTACAAATTAAACCTCCAATAAAAGTCCTTACCTTTGCTAGAAAAATTATTCTGCCATGAAAAAAATTCTACTATTCTTTATCGGGAGCTTATTTTTAGTTTCTACCCTCCACGCCCAGCAGACCAACCTGCAACGGGCCGCAACCATTCTGCAATGGATGAAAGACACCCAATGCGACAGTATCTATGCCTGTTTCGATGCAAAAATGCAGCAGGCCATTTCCTCCTCGCAGTTAAAAGACATGTGGACACAGGTGGAGCAACAACTTGGCCCGCTAGAAAAAGAAAAAGAATGGAAACAGGATGCCATCGACGGTACGGTGGTCTACTATACTGATTTGAAATTCCAACGCGCTCCATTACGCTTTCTGGTAGCCTTCAATTCCGAAAACAAAGTGAGCGGACTCCGGTTGCTTCCGGTTCCTCCGGAAGAAAAGCCGTTGGTCGCTCCGTTTGACAGCACGCATCTGGAAGAATCACCCATTGAAGTGACTACCGGGAACTATAAACTCCCCGGCATCCTCACCCGTCCGAAAGGAAAGGCCCACCTTCCGATTGTCATCCTGGTACATGGTTCCGGGCCTCAAGACAGAGACGGAAGTATCGGTCCCAACAAAATTTACCGGGACATTGCCTGGGGACTAGCTGCAAAAGGTATAGCTGTACTTCGCTATGACAAACGTACGTATGTATATGGAAAATCCTCCGTTCCGGAAGGCAAAGAGATTACCCCCGATGAAGAAGTGGTAGAAGATGCGGTTTCAGCCTGCCAATTAGCGGCCTCCCTGCCGTTTATAGACAAACGGAAAGTCTTCCTGGCCGGACACAGCCTGGGAGGACTACTGGCCCCGCTTATTGCTACCCGTTGTCCGTCGGTCACCGGACTTATTCTGCTGGCCGCTCCTTCCCGCCCACAGGATGATATTCTTAAAGAGCAAATACGTTATTTGGGCTCATTGAACGGAAATACGGATGAAACGCTTCTTGCCCAACAATACCAGCAAATAAAAGCCGCTGCTCCCCAAATCTATTGGGACTATCTGGACAAGTACGCACCTGTCATGACTGCCTGTTCCTTGTCCATTCCCATGCTCTTCCTGCAAGGAGAACGAGATTATCAGGTAACGATGCAGGATTTTGCCATGTGGAAACTGGGAATGTTCGGCAAAACGAATGCCACGTTCCAGTCCTACCCCACCTTAAACCACTGTTTCATGGAAGGCACCGGTAAATCGACACCGATGGAATACAATCACCCTGCACGGGTATCCGGAAAAGTAATGGAAGATATAGCAAAATGGGTCACTCAAGAATGAATGACCCATTTTGCTATCTGTAAAACCGGATGATTTATTTTCCGGTTTTGATTTTATCCCATGACGGAGGAGTGACTCCCATCAAATTGCGGACAAAGAAATCATATCGTTTGTGTTCGCCAAAATCCTCTCCCATGGTATGGTGAGCACCCGGAATCACCACCAGTTCAAAATCCTTATTGGCTTTTACCAACGCATTGACCACCTGCATCGTAGAAGCCGGATCTACATTGTCGTCCAATTCGCCGACCACCAGCATCAGCGGACGAGTCAGCCGATAGGCATTGTCCACATTCGAACAAGCACTGTAAGACTCATCTACCGGATATCCCATCCAAAGTTCGTTCCACCAGATTTTATCCATCCGGTTGTCGTGACAACCACAAGCCGAATAAGCCGCCTTATAGAATTCTGGATGGAACAGCACGGCTCCTGTAGATTCCTGTCCGCCGGCTGAGCAACCAAAGATACCGACACGGTCAATATCCATATAAGGATATTTCTGTGCAGCAGCCTTAATCCAAGCAATGTGATCGGGCAGTCCGGCATCTTTCAGGTTTTTGTAGCACACTTCCTCAAATTCTTTGGAACGGAAAGAAGTGGTCATACCATCTACCTGTACTACGATAAATCCAAGCTCGGCCAAAGAAGTCATCCACCAGTTATAAGAAGAGAAAGTCTTCGGCACATACTGGTCGCCCGGACCGGAGTAGATGTACTCAATCACCGGATATTTCTTCGACGGATTGAAATTGGACGGACGGTAAATCACACCCCACATGTCGGTTTTTCCATCACGACCCTTGGCTGTAAACACTTCGGGGGCCTTCCATCCGTTAGCCAGCAATGCAGAAATGTCCGCCTTTTCCAGCTGCATACGGATTTTCCCATTCTTAGCCTCACGCAACACAGCTACCGGCGCCTGGTCTACCTTACTGTACACATCCACCAGATACTTATAGTCGGGCGAATACCAGCATTGGTGCATACCCTCTTCGGGAGTCAGTTCCACCAGATTGCTGCCGTCGAAGTTAATTCTGTAATAATGAATCAGATAAGGGTCTTCGTTCTTGTTCATGCCATTGGCAGAGAAATAAATCACCCCATTGGCCTCATCCACATACTGCACGCCGCGCACGTACCATTCACCCTTGGTAATCTGGTTCAACGGTTTCCCGGTAGCCCGGTCGTACATATACAAGTGATTGTAATTATCCCGCTCGCTCGACCAGATAATCCGTTTGCCATCGCTCAGATAATTCCGGTAAATACGGGGATAATTTACGTATTTCTCTTCTTTCTCTTCAATCAACGAACGGACCTTTCCATCGACTGCCGACATTTCCAACACCCGATACACCTTGTGTCCACGTTCGTTGTATTCAAAAGTAATGCCTTTGCTGTCTGCATTCCACATCGGAGCCGACAAATCATACTGGTGACTGAATAACTCTGTAGAAGGAATCAACCGACGACCAGATTCCACCTCAAAGATGCAAGGCACCTTGAAACGCAGCTCATCGCCCGGTTTGGCATATTCCTGCTTGTGCAGTTTAGGCTGTGACTGGTCGGCAGGAGAAGATTCCACATAATACACATAGCGCTTCTCTACCGGACGAATCCGACAAGATACTACCGACTTAGAGTCGGGCGACCACTGGATATAAGAAGAATAATAGTTGCTCAATGTACCGTCCTGGCTCAACTGTTTTTCCTTTCCAGTAGCCACTTCACGCGCATACACATTGTCATTCTTGATGAAGGCCACCCATTTGCCATCGGGAGATGTCACCGGACCTCCGTTTTTTTCATCGTCCACTTCCATCCAGTGGCGTTCTTTCCCACGGGGAGGAACCGCACCTTCATCGAGCAAACGGTTGTGCTTGATGCTGTAAGCCCAGAACTTTCCGTCAAGCTGGAAGCGCAGCGTATCAAGAGACGCATTCAACCGACAATCCTGAAGCGGAAGATGATACGCATCCACCTTCCGACCTGACTGTTCAGATAAAGCAGTAGCCATTTTCTGCTGGTCGAACAAGGCTGTCCGTTTAGCCGATGCCGCATCCACTTTCACATACTCGTTTCCTTTCTCAGTCTGACGCACATACCAAAAAGAAGAAGTATGTTCTACCCAATGTGGCACCACTCCTGCATAAAGCACCTGCTTCATACTGTATTTCTCCCGAAGCGCATAAGCCCGGTTATAATCTTCTACCGTGCCCTGTGCAAAAAGCGGCATACAAGCCGCACTTCCCAGCATGATGGACAAAAGTCCCGATTTCCATAAATTGTTTCCCATTGTGTTTTATTTTAAAAATCGGGACTTCAGATATTCTTTCTCGTATCCAAGAATATCCAAAGCCCCGAATCTGATTGCATTATTATCTATCAATTATCATGGTTATTTCACTTCCCATTCGTACAAGCCTGAAGAGTTCTTATCCGGCTGAACGACTTCCAGTTTTACAGCCTTGGTCTTTACCGGTTCAAACTCTACCGTGTTCGGATTGCCTTTCTTCACGCCATATTCCGAGATGTTCTGTACCGGAGTCCAGTTTCCGGAAGCATCTTTGTAATAAATCTTCCAAGCTTTCGGCACACGGCAACCTCCCCATGGTGCATCGTCAAACCAGTAAACCGTAGAGCTGGAAACTTCCATCTCTTCCGGGAATTCGTAAGAAATCCATTCCGTAGTACCTTCTTTCGGCCACCAGTGATAGTAAGGAATGGTACGGTCGTTTTCATCCTTCGGCACCAGCCCGTCGGTGATGGCAGACAAAGAAGTCACTTTATGGGATGCATCTATCTTACTCTTGGAAGCCAAGGTAGGAGTAGCTACCGGACGAGTGGCACTTACTTCATTCGGCAGCCATACCGCCATGTTACCGGCTCCACGGTGAGCCCATGCATAATACGGAATCATTGTCAGTGTATGATCTTTAGCCACCAGACGGCCCGACTCATCGTATTCCAAGGTCTGGGCCTGTGTCTTGATTTCGTTAATACCATACAGCAAATCCGGTTTTTCTACCACTTCGAACTTCGGCGTGCGGTTCATCAAGACACTCAGCACATCGAAGTCGTTGTCCGGCCATTCCGCACAATAGACAATCGGGCCACGTTCTACAGACACCCGGCCACGGTCAGCTTCCACTTTACCGTTGGCTCTAACCGTACGCACATTCATGTCGAAATGGATTTCCACCTTATCCCCCTTCTTCCATTTCCGGTCGATAGTGAGATATCCTTTCTCCAAATCCGACTTCACCTCTTGTCCGTTTACCTTTACACTATACTTCGGACGACTTCCGTCAGTATAAGTGTACAGGTCACTTGGAACCACCTGGTTACGTACCCATCCCGGGATACGAATCTTCATGGCAAACTGTCCAGCAGAATTGCGGTCTACGGCCAACGTGATGTCTCCGTTCCAAGGATAAGAAGTGGTCTGTGACAAGGTCACCTTCTTGCCGTTTACTTTCAGCGTGGCATTGTTGGCAATGAACAAGTTGACATACACATCCTTGTCCTTCACCGCATACACATAACCCGGTACAGACGGGATGAAACGGCAGATGTTAGACGGGCAGCAGGCACAACCGAACCAAGGCTGGCGCTGATGCTGTCCCATGGATTCCAACGGATTCGGATAGAAGAAAGCCCCTCCGTCTAATGATACGCCTGAAATCAGCCCGTTGTACAATGTACGTTCCAGCACATCATAATACTTGGAGTCCCCATGCAAGAGGAACAGACGGTAATTCATATACACGTTTCCGATAGCCGCACAAGTCTCACAGTAAGCCGACATGTTGGGAAGTTCATAATTCTTTCCGAAAGCCTCTCCATTGTTAGTGGCTCCAATACCACCGGTAATATACAATTTCTTGGAAACGATGTTCTCCCAAATGCGGTCGATGGCATGCACATACGCTGTGTCTCCCGTCAAAGCAGCCACATCGGCCATACCGGAATACATGTAAGCCGCACGAACGGCATGACCTACTGCCTCATCCTGTTCAATCACCGGCTTATGAGCCTGACTGTATTCATCCCGGCGGGAAGTGTAGCCACGTTTGTCCAAGAAGAATTTAGCTTCATCCAGATATTTCTGGTCACCTGTCACCAGATACAGTTTGGCCAACGCCATTTCAGCAATCTGATGCCCCGGTACACGCACCTGCTGTCCCGGCTTGTCACCGATTTCCCGGCAGACACAGTCTGCATAACGAATTGCGATATCCAGGAAGTTGCGCTGTCCCGTAGCCTGATAATGTGCAATGGCTCCTTCAATCATGTGTCCCAGGTTATAGAACTCATGACTCAGCTCCTCCACCTTTTCCCAGCGTTTGCTACCCGCCCATTCATGCGGATGTTTGGGGTTCATGGTACGTGCCGTGTACAGATAACCGTCGGGCTCCTGTGCAGCTGCCACAATCACCAGTACACTGTCGATGTACTTCTTCAATTTCTCATCCGGATACGTCTGAAGCAGATAACTTGCTCCCTCAATAGTTTTGTATACATCCGTATCATCAAACGAATACCCTGTCACCTTGTTGTTTTCACTCGGGTGAGCAGCCATTTCAAAGTTCTTGTAACGTCCGGTTTCTTCACATTTGCTGAAAGCCAACGGAATCGTTACCTCACGGCTAGCCTTCAAACGCTGTCCCCAAAAAGAATCCGTCAGTTTTACCGAAGTAAACGGAACCGGATCAATCGGATAGCCATGTGCCGGAGTTTTCTTCTGTGCGTACGCCCCGCCTCCAATCAACGAAAAGAGCAGAGCTGAAATCACTAGTTTTTTCATGGTTTCATTGTTTATTTATAGGTTCTTGTTTTTCATTTATTTTCCAATGGGAGAGCTTCATCCCAAATATTCAACGCATGCACATAACCGCTGAACGGCCAGTTGCCTTCCGCATTCTGTCCCAAAGTTACAAATTGTATCGGTTTTATCAGCAACTGAATGTCTTTCGAACTGATTAATTGGTCATTTATATACACTTTTTCTATTCTTCCATCAAAAACCACATAAATGTGCTGCCATTTCCCGGCCAAACTCTTGGCATCTTTATAACCCACGTCTTCATACCAGCCGTAATGGTTCAACATACCACATCGTGGTTCTGTCCCGTTCACCAGCATGATTTTTTCCATTTCATCGTGTGAACTGGTAAAATCGGCCACGCATTCATTTTCCGCCAGTTCCGGGTTCAGCACCCACGCTTCCAAAGTGTAAGGCGCATTGTCACGAAGAGTGGCCGGCAACGTAAAGCTGGAGCGGAAGAACTGTTCGCCTTCAAAGCGGAAAGCCTTCTTTCCTTGCACTTCCTCCACCACTACCGGCGCCTTCTGTGCCTCGAAATAACCTTCCACTACACCCTTATTCGGGATATATGGTACCGTATCTCCTACGGCGAAATCTTCGGCTGTCATAGAGACCAACAATCCTTTCTTTACACGGTCGGAAGCCTCCACACGTACCAGTCCCACTGTCGCATCGTATGCTTTTTCCGCTTCTTCCTGCTTCCAGTTATAATACCGGAAATTCGTCACGGCCAGTTCCTGACCTGAAGCCTGAATCACCACTTTTCCACGTTGCACATAATCTTCTGCCGACTTGGAAGTCCAGCGGTTGTTTTCATATACCCAGACGGTAGCCGTATGTTCCTCTTTCGGATTGATGACCGGTGATTCGAATTCCAGTTGCGTACCCGGTGCCAGTACAATAGCCTCCTGCCCGGCTATACGCTTGCGGGAAACCTGTCCGGTCTTCAGTCGGAAGATACCGCCCAGCATACCGCCATCGTTCTTCCACTCCGTACCGTTCCAGTCCAAGCCTGAAAGGCCCATCCACAATTGAGGAGAGGCCGTTTCATACTCCCCAAACACCTTGATGTTCCACAACGCACCGGCAAAACCGTTTTTCTGTGTACCCGTGGTTGTCAACCGTACATAACGCGCATCCGTTTCTCCAAAATCCACCATCGGACTTCCAGCCAAGTAATTGTGACGCTTGTCCGCAAAGACCTTCCACTGCTTTCCATCCACTGAAGTTTCAATCAGGTATTGATAATAAGATGTACCATATTCAAACTGCGTCCAGATGGTACGTATCTTTTCCACCTTCTGCAAATCAATTTCAATCCATTCCTGCCCCATCGTTTTCGGACGCCACAACGTACCGTTATTGTCATCCACCGCATATTCAGGCAAGAAATTCGCATCATAATACGAAGAAGCCTTGACCGGTTTCCCGTATGCCAGATTTTTCGATTTCAAGATACTCTTGGCAAAAGCACCGACTCCGCTGTGCGTTCCTTCCACCGGTACAATCGAACCATCGGCATTAAACTCCAGCTTGTCTATGCAAAGCTGGCGATGGAATCCCCGGTTGGAATGCGGATTGTCGTGACGATGATAGACAATGTAGTAATTGTCGCCTTCCTTCAGGATACTGTGATGCCCCGGACCATGCACCGTACCGTCGGCCGAAGTTTTCAGTACCGTACCTCTGTACGTATAAGGACCGAGCGGTCCTACTGTACTTGTGGCATACTGTACATGATAGGTGCTGTCATGACAAGAATCGGAGGAATACATGAAATAATAAATTCCGTTCCGCTTCATGACAAACGGAGCCTCGAAGAAGTCCTTCACCTCCGTATTGGGAATCAATTTCGTTTCCACAAAACCTTTCATGTCGGGCGTCATTTTTCCTGCCCCGCAACCGAAGCCTTTGTAAATACCCCATGTTCCCCAGTACAGATACACGGAACCATCGTCATCTACAAACGACTGCCCATCCAGTGTGATGGCATTCTTTACAAACCGGTCAGGAACCAGCACTGCCTCACTCTCGCCGAGCACATTTTTCCACGGGCCACGTGGAGTTTCGGCCATTCCTTCATACACATTACACGGCTGGCAATAAAACATCCGATACGTTCCATCCGTATGTTTCATCACATCCGGTGCCCAAATCCAATGGCTGTCCGGCCAGTTCATCGGCATAATGGTCCAGTTCTCAAAATCCTTGCTGCACCACACCTGTGAAGGGCCAAAGCCGGCTCCACTTCCATCAGTCGTGGCATATACATAATACGTGTCTCCAAATTTCTTTACAGTAGGGTCTGCAAAATAACCGGGGATAAAAGGATTTCCTGCTCCCGGTGTATTCCATTCCACTTTCTGTGCATACGTCGTATTCAAAGCCATACACAGAAACAACCCTGTCAAAACTTGCTTTTTCATTGTATTTCTCTTTTTCTTATTACAAGTGAACTTCATTCAAAATCGGAATCTCTATCTCATAGAAATACTCCTTCAGCAGCTGATACATCTCCGGATCGTACGATTTCAGTTTCGTACGGCGGTTCATGGAATTATGCACCTTGTTGGGAGTCTCCGAATAACGGTTGCAGTTAAAAAACGACTGCACACACTCTGCAAAATACTCTTCCTTGTTCGAGATAGCATACGTATCTTTCCACAAACCTTTGGCAATGGCATGCTGACGGCATTTCTCCAAGCGTTCGTTGAAATCAGGTTCTACCCCCACTATACCGATGGTGTGGAACAAATGCGCGAACTCATGAATCAGGATATTCTCGCCCACATACCGGTCGCCCGGCAAAGCCAACACGTTCTCTTCTCCGCAGCTGGCCGAGAAGTCATCCTCCGGTGCTCCGCCAAATCCACGGGCTCGCTTGTTCCAGAAAGCAATGTTTTCCGGCGTATTGCAGATATGCGCATATTCAGGCAAGTCGCACACCTCTTCATGCTCTCCGATAATCATCACATGACAACCTTTGCTCACCATTTCTTTCTTGATGTCGGGACGCTTAGCCGTCATCAGTGAAATAATCTCATACGCTTTTTCGAGAGCCTCATCCCGCACATGTTCCGAAGACACGATATACAAACCGTCCACTGCCAGGTATTTCTTATAGAAAGAAGGTATTCCCTTTCCTTCCGGTACGGCCGAAGGCTTCACTTCTGCCACAAACGTGCGTTCCAGTTTCAAGGCGAAACCACCTCCCGAAGCCAGATGGATAGGTAGCTTCGTATTCGCATCTACGATGAAGGTCTGCTTTACGTAATCTTCCGCCTGACGAGAAGCATTGATACCGTCTTTAAACAACGTACATCTATACTTCTCCCCTTTGCCCAGGAACGAGAAGTCCAAGGTGATATCCCGCTCGTCCCAATTGGTCATTCCACCGATATACCAGTTGATATCTTTCTTGCGGACCGTCACAATCGACTCACCCAGTTTACCCGAGTAAACAAAAGTAGAATCTACCTCCATCGGAATCGAACTGATGAAATCCACACATTCCTGCTCTTTCAGGTAATTCGTCGGCGCGTCGCACAACATCGTAAACGGAGAATCATGTACGATGTAAGCTGCCAGCTGATGACAGCGCGTACCCATGCTGGCCGGTGTGGAATACATCGGCTGGAAGTCGCGTTTCGACAAGTTCCGCATCGCTCCCGGCGTATAATCCACGTATCCCGCCATCAAACGGATGTAAGGGAAGGTCACATCATAAAACGGCATGTTCTTTTCCACCTCACTCCATTTCATTTCCTCCATACCGAACACACTCTCATAGTTCACCACGTTCGGATACGTACGGTTCAGCCCTGTCGGTTTGTAGATGCCGTGATAGTCCAGCATCAGCTTATATTCTGCCGCCTTTGCCGCAATACGATAAATCATCTCTACTGCCGTCTGGTCATCCCTATCCAGGAAATCCACCTTGAATCCCTTGATGCCCATCTCCGAATATTTCCGGCAAGCCTCATCCAACTGCGAATCCAACACGTTGAATACTGTCCAGAGAACCAGTTCCACTCCCTTGCTCTTTCCGTAACGAACCAGCTCCGGCAGATCCAGTTCCGGAATCACCGTCAGCATGTCCCCGCTCTTCGGGTCGTACCATCCTTCATCCAGCACCACATATTCCAGTCCGTTACGGGAAGCAAAATCGATATAATATTTATACGTATCCATATTGATACCCGCCTTGAAAGGTACCCCCTTCAAGTTCCAGTCATTCCACCAGTCCCAGGCCACCTTTCCCGGTTTCACCCACGAACAGTCGCCGATACGGTTTGGCGAAGCCAAGGCATACACCAGATTATTCACCGGCATGTCCGTATCTTTTTCCGTAATGGCCAGAATACGCCACGGATACGTGCGGCTACCTTTTACATGCGCGATATAATCTTCCGTTTCCGTCACATACTCCTGCTTGCGCCACGGATAAAAGTCCGTCTTTTTCGGATAAGGAGCAAACACCCCCTTCAAGGTCTGCTTCCCGTCCGGCTGCACGAACATACCCGGATACGCCTCCAAGTCCGACTCCAGCAACGTCACCTTCACCTGCCGGCAATCCACTGTGACCGGCAAGAAAGCCAGTTCCTGCGGCGCTTCCGACAACGGTTTCACCTCATACGTATTCTGGTATGCCATCGCCATCGGCTTTTCCTTGTTCGTGGAATAAGGCAGATAGGCCGTATAATCACCGGCAAACCGGAATTCTGCGATTTCATTCTTGATAATCAAATCCTCTTTTGAAGAAGTATAAAAGCGATAAGCCACTCCGTCGTTGTAGACACGGAAATAAACTCCGTACCCACCTTTCAGCTTCAAGTCCATTTCATTGCAAATCGCACGAAACGACTTGAAGCGATAAAAAGGTGCATCAATGTCCTGAATCATCTTTTTAGTCTTGGAAGAAATCACTTTCCCCCCGCCGGATGAAGCCGACGATTTTCCTTCTTGAATTAACCCTAATTTACTATCTACAACAATAAGAGAGTCTTTATGATATACACAATAAGTCAACCCATCGTCACCGGATGAGACCTCCACCTTCAGGTGTTTGTCCGGCGACTGCACCACATACACTTTATTACCGGCTGCCATCACAGAAAAGCAACCGCAAAGCCATAAAACGGCACTGAACAGAAACGATGTATTTTTCATATCCATAGAATTATTTTTCCGATTACAAAGAAAAAAGATAAACGAATAAGTCCCTGACAGGGAAGTCTGAAACGATAACAATATCATCCCAAAATCTCTTCCCCTGCACTCAAGAGAAGAGATTTTGTATTATTTTTTCATCCGGCTGGACGATTTTTGCCTACTTCTTAGCCTTCACAAAATACTGGTTGAACACGATGCCCAGCACAATCATCACCAGTCCGATGTAAGTGGTAAAAACGATGCGTTCGCCCAACACCACGGAAATGAAGAACAACGACATGAAAGGAGACAAGTAACACAGCTGGTTTATCAACGCCGGATTGGAGGTTTTCCGCATGGCCAGTCCGAAGAAAATAAAAGGAATGCCCATTTCAAAACCACCCACATACATGCCCGACAACACCCCGGTCAAAGAATGCAGATTCAATCCGACACACAATGCACCGATAGACAAATAAACCGAACCGAACAGAAAAGTCAGGAACAGCACCACACTGCCGTCCGTCTGCACCTTATTCCGGTTGTTGAACATCCAGTAGGCAGCCCACAGCACCGCACTCAATGCCGCCAACAGGAAACCTTCGGCCGACACGGTCATTTCCCCCTCGAATCCGGTACCGATAGAAATCAATGCCACTCCAGCCAACGACACAAACATCCCGATGTACTTCTTCTTCGGAATGGGCTGTCCGGCAAACAGAGCCAGCAAAATCAGCAGCACAATCGGCCACGCATAGTTGATGGGCTGTGCCACCTGTGCCGGCAGCAGTTCATACGCCTTGAACAGCACCAGATAGTAGGCCACCGGATTCAGCAAGCCCAATGCGGCATAATATCCCCATTGCTTCCCGGTCAGGCCTCCCAACAGCCTCCATTTCCGCTGTACGGTGAGCAACACCGTAAATATCACCAGCGAGGTCAGGCTGGCCACCCACAACATCTCAAAATGCGTCAGATAACGCAACGCCATCTTGAACGCCGTGGCTACCGTCGACCAGCTCAACACCGCCACACAGGCACACGCAATCGCTTTGTTATCGTTCGTCATCTCATCGCCTCCACTTCTTCGGTTGTCAATGGAATTCTCTGTCCCAGCCGCCGTGCCCCGGTTGCCGTAATCAAGTAATCCTCTTCGTTACGCAAGCCCGTAAAATCACGGTAACTCTCCAGTTTCTCATAATTGATGAAATCCGTAAAGCGATGTTCCGATTTCCAATAATCTATCAGTTCCGGAATGAAATAAATACCCGGCTCAATGGTCAGCACGAACCCCGGCTCCAGCTTCCGCGCCAGACGAAGCGACTTCCGCCCGAACTGCGTACTCTTGGGCTGTCCGTCATAGCCAACCCACACTTCGCCCAAGTTCTCCATGTCGTGTACATCCAGTCCCATCATGTGGCCCAGTCCGCAAGGGAAGAACATCGCGTGTGCTCCCTGTTCCACGGCATCCGCCGGATTGCCTTTCATCAAGCCCAGTCCTTTCAAGCCCTCGCAAATCACCCGGCAAGCCAAATCATACACATCCCGGAAATACACTCCCGGCTTCAAGGCATCCACCGCCGCCCGATGCGCCGCCACCTGAATGTCGTACACATCCTTCTGACGGCTGGTGAATTTCTTTCCGGCACAGATGGTTGACGACATATCTCCGGCATACCCCATCTCCGTTTCTGCACCTGCATCCACCAACAGCATATCACCTTCCTTCACCGTATGACCGTAATAGTGGTTGTGGAGCGTTTGTCCGCACACCGTAGCGATAGTCGGGAAAGACAGACGGCATCCGTTCGCCCGAGCCACTGCCTCCAGAGCCGCAGCCGCTTCATATTCCTTCATGCCGATGCGCAACACCCGCATGGCTTCCAGATGCATTTCTGCCGTCACATTGCAAGCCCGTTCAATCTCCGCAATTTCCTCTTCCGTCTTGTGATTCCGCAAGTCGACAATCCCTTTGATAAACGGTACGGAAGGCATCTCCGCTCCCGGCTTCACTCCCAGCAAATCCATCAGCTTCAACCGATGTTCCGCGCGATAGGGAGGCAAATAATGCACCATCCGCTTTTGTGCCACCACTTTCTGCACGTATGTCTTCAGTTCTGCCAACGGGCGCGTTTCCGTCACCCCTACCCGCTGTGCTTTCTCGTGCAAGGTAGGCTGCGTGCCCATCCACACTATATGGTCGATGGTCAGTTCGTCGCCAAAAATGATTTCACGACCCTCATCAATGTCAATCACGGCAGCCAGTCCGGCATACGACAACCCCCAAAAATACAGGAAGGAGGAATCCTGCCGGTAATCGTACGTGTTGTCTTCGTAATTCATTCCACACTCGTCGTTTCCCAAAAAGAGGAGCAGACCTGAGCCCACACTCTCCTTCAATTGCCGCCTGCGGGCGACATACGTTTCTTTTGCAAACATAGTTTTATCCATTTAGTCCTTTAAATCCGTACCTTTCAGTCTGATGCGATAAGGCCATTGTGCATCTTTTTCCCCGCTCCGAGGCGAAGGATTCATCCAATGCTCTTCCGGTGCCCCCATCACTACGAGCCACAAATATACTAACTTCTCGTTTTCAGGTACCTTAAAAGTCAGTTTTCCTTTCTGCTTGGCACTCATTTCGCCATACAGACTTTTTCCGTCCGCCTTTACGGCTACAAAACCATACCGCCAGCCTGCCTTTTCCGGATGAACCGATACATACCCGTCCTGCGAGCCTTTCAATCCCTCAAACTGCAATTCCACTTTGGTACCCGGTTCCGGCACCATCAACGGAATGACATTGAAGCCGTAGTTTTCCGGACAAACCTCAGCGGGCACCTGATACCATCCATCGGCCTGCTTCGACAGTTTACAATCATACTGGTTGGCATAAGGCCGCGTATTCTTCCACACCCGTTCAAAATCCAGGTTCACCAAATGGCGGCTGGCATCGAACATCTCGTCGCAGAAAGCCTCCTGCGACAATCCTGTCAGCCGTTTATACGTCATTACCGGGTCTTCTCCCTTCTTTCCCTGCCGGAAAAGTTCAGCAATGATGGGACGTCCCCGCTTCACTCCCCAATACTCCAGAATGTACGGAGAGTGATAGATATTCTCCAGATGCAGATAGGCCTTGTGCGTCAGTTTCGTAAAGGCATCCCAGTGATAACGCTCGTCGGTCTGCCAGTCCGGATTGACCTGCCACAACATCCATTGCGAAGCCATCTCGAAGAAACCGGAACCTCCCCAGGCCTCTCCTGCTCCGTCACACGAGATTTGCGACTGAAAACTGTGGCCCAGCTCATGTGCCACACAGTTCAGCTTTTCATCCTGAATACGGTTGGGAGCCACCCACAAGGCTCCAATCTGCTGGTCATAATCCCCGCCGTAGGCCGTTCCCTCGAGCGAGTAGTTAATCATAACCATCATCCGGTAACGGTCGCTCTTCGACCCCGGCTTGGTAAATTGCAGGGAATCCCGGAAAAACGTGTAGAAATGTTCCAGCTTGTCCGTCAGGTTGTTCAAGTCCACGTGCATGTCGTGTCCTTCCAGCTGAGGAGGATTCGCCAAGTCATTGCCAAATCCCTTCTCCCAGAACACCGCCACATTGTCCGTGCAGCACATCCGCTGATAACTCCATTTGGAGTCCGGGTTATGAAGGTCCATGCCTTGCAAATCCTTGGGAATGTAAATTTCCTTCCCTCTCAGTTTGTTATTACACAAATCGACGGGACACACCGATTGTGAAAAAGCGGCAGTACACACTGCCGCTAAAAGAAATGCTCCTATAAATCGTTTGTTCATTTGATATGAATATTAAAGACAAAAGTTATCCGATACTGTTTCCCTCCTTCGGTATAAACCAAGGCTTCCTTCACCGTATAAGTATCACCGGAGGCCGATTTTCCCGGATATTGTCCGATGGAGAAAATAAAGTTCTCCGCATCGTATTCCACATACACCTTACTGTCATTGTCACTACCCCATCCAATGGAAGTACCCAGGCTGTCAAACCAGAAGCCATATCCGTTGGCTGTCGTATTATAGTCCAGACTACCGTCCGCCTTCACTGCAGCAAAGGCAATTTTTCCCTCTTGAGGCTCTGTTTTTGCCGACAACATGTACGATGCCAGCTGTGAAGGCTGCATGGTCAGTGCCTGTGCTACTTTCGTGAGATCTCCCACTTCAGAGATATTGACAGAAGTCCCATTGTAATCTGTCGCACTCGCTGCAAAAGAAACGTCGTACGTCAGTGTCAGGTTCTGGGGCTCTGCATCCGGGTCAATCGTCACGTTACCCAACAAATCCGTATGCTCGAACTTCACTTTATACGGGAACTGTTGGTCAGTCAATTCCTTTTCATCCCACGGATGAACCGTATAGGCCTGCGGAGCTGCCTGTACAATGAAATACAAACTCTGCGTACCAGCCGGTACATTAAAGGAAACTTTCCCGTTCTTATCCGAATGTGCCTCACCGTATTCCCGGCTTCCATCCTGTTTCAACGCCACGAAGCCATACATCCAGCCCATATTCTCGGCACTTCCTGCCGTATTGTATTTCGTGGTTGTACCCTTCATGGCCTCCGATTCCATGTACTCACCCGGATCGCCCGCTGCCAAAACTGCACCAGGTTCCAGTCCTACGAAATCGACCGTCACCACCGTATTGCCTGCTTCCGGCAGGTTCAAAGGAATCACATTGAAACCGGTAGCCTCCGGACAATTAGCATACGCCACTTGATAATAGTCTCCATTTGTATAGAATGTAGTGTGATACCGTCCGAGATACCCATCGGAATATTCACGTACCCCGTCGATGTCGAAAGTAGCCATCCGGCTGGCATAATCATACAACTCTTCTTTCGTCTTGTTCCAATCGTTGTTGCAATACAACCGTGTATAAGCCGAGATGGCATCCTCCGGATACACAGACTCTCTCCAGATATTACCAATCGTCTCAATGCCATGTTTCATGACCCAATAAGACTGCAACCAGTAGCTGGCATAACGCATCCATTCGTTTTCAAAATGACGGTGATTATTCTGCAACCACACATCAAAATAGTAAGAGGTGAACATCTCTTCCGGATAATCCTGGAACGACTGCCATTGGGCACACTGCTCCCAGAAACCGTTTCCACCGTTACTTCCTTCATATCCGTAACGGAAACCCGACTTCAAGTCGTCATTTCCTCCCTGACACAATTTGTCACAATACACCTGATACTGGAAGCTATGCCCGATTTCATGCGCAATGGTAGACCCCACAGGCTGACACGTACTTGGATTCACCCACAAAGCCCCGATGGTATTGTCGTACCCGGAACCCGTAGCGAGCCATTCTTCCTGATACAACAGATAGATTTCCATCTTGTAGCGGTCCAGGAATGATTTGCCCTGTCCGGTTTCCGCAAACTTCAGCTTTTCGATATTGGTCTTATAGAACTGCTCGGCCTTTTTCAAAAGGTCATCGATGTCTACCCGCAAATTGGCAGGCACCGTTTCCGCATTCGGGTCATCGCCAAATCCGGCTTCCCAGAACACGAAGAAATGTTCGCTCTGTTTGGAACGGAACCACGACCATTTGGCATCGCTGCGCAACATGTCCATACCTTCAAACTCTGCCGGCTTGTAGTATTTGTCGAAATCTTCCACCTCCGACTCGTCCATCACCTGCAAGGAACCTCCTCCCTGCGTGATGCCAATTTCTTTCACGGTACTTCCACAAGAAAGCACCAAAGTGGCCGTTCTCGCCGCCTCATTTTCATTGATGGAGAACGTCAGGTTCAACGTGATGGCTCCTCCTACTCCACTGGTTTCCGAGAGTGTAATCCAATCAGCTGCCGAATCCTCTTTCAACGATGCTTTCCACGACGATACGGCGGTAAACTTCACAGAGGCAGAAGTATCTTCCGCTTCCAATGTCAGTTGCGATGAAGTTTCATCTATTTTTATCTCTTCGCCTTGCACTTGCTCCTCTTCTTTACAGCTATTCAGCGAAACCACCCACAAAAATGAGAGCAAGCATAAGCCTATCCATCTCAATGTGCTTTTCATAAAACTATTTATTAAAAAAGAAAGATGTGCTTAACCATAAACAATCAAACACATCTTCCCCATTTTATTAATTAATCAACTATTCTCACTCTTCCACCTGAGGATCAATCTGCAATGTCAGGTTCACCGTCACTTTTCCACCGTTACAAGTAATGATGTAAGTAGTTTTCACGGTAGCTCCGGCTGTAGGTGATACATTTTCAGGATGGTTACCTCCATACAGGTACAATTCTGTTTCGCTGGTTCCCAAGCTTACCCAGCCAAGACCTTCGGCAAACTTGACGGCCGAGCCATCTGCTCCCAACCAATATCCTGGAACATCTGCAGTATATTCAGGGTCTTCTGAAGATTCCTCCTTGCAATAGATTTTCAAATCACCTGAAACACGTGCACTGTGAATCTGATAAGTCGTCATCTTAAAGGCTTGACGAAGCACATCCCGAATATCATATTGCACATTCGCATAATCAGTGGTATAATTCTTGGTCAGTGTCACATCGATGGTCTTTTCTTCCGGTGTCCCTTCCGGAGCAGTTTCCGGGTCATTGTAAGCTACCACATTGACCGTGATTTCCATCATTACAATCTTATTGTTGGCCAAGAATCCATAGTTGAATGTATATGAATCTCCCACAGCCGTCTTGCCCGGATATTGGCCGATACCGATTTCATTTTCAACCCATTCATCACCTCCATAGGATGTATAGATACGAGAGTTGTCAGAATATCCGCTGGCATATCCATCCACGTCGAACCAGAAACCATTTGTTCCGGCATCTGATTCCTGTGCATAGCTTCCATCAGATTTCACAGCCACAAATTTCTCGATATCATCCATTGATGAGATACCCAAATCGGCTTTTACCTGATCGGCATCAAACTGTACATTGTTCAAATCGTATGTACTTGCCGGATTCACGTCAATGCTGAGTTTCTGAGTAGAAACCACCGGTGCCGTAATGGCTGCTGCCCCATGGGCATTAATCGTAATAACGACTGCCACACGCTTTTCACCATACTTCAAACCTTCAATCACCTTTACAGTCTGTCCATCGGTCAGGTGGCCCGGATACTGCATCACATTGAAATACTTATCGTCCGTATTGAACTCACAACAAACCATGGCGGTAGTTCCCCATGCAACAACATCTCCTTTGGCGTCAAACCAATGCCCCCAAGTAGAGTTACTGTTTGAAGCCGTCATATTATCGGCATGGGTAGAACCTTCAATGGCAAAGCCCGTAATCTCAGGTGCTCCAGACTCCAAAGCGATACCTGCTAACAGGTCTTCTTCTGAAATTCCAAACAACTCAGCTATTTTATCTGTCTCCACCGTAACATGAGCCCCATCATACGCTACGGTACTCAACGTGATATCTGCTGTATATTCCAAAATCAAATCTGCATTAATCTGATTTCGTTGCGCTTCTTCGATAGAATCCTGACGCGCCATTTCTGCGATTTCAGCATCGGTAAGCACATGCTCTCTCGAAACATCTTCATTATCCCCGCAGCTTGTAACTCCCAAAGAACACAAACCACCCAATAATGCCGCATATAATAAATGTTTTTTCATAATCTTAATCAATTACCAGAATAACCTTCATTTTGTTTCAAACTAATATTCGCATCCAAAGCTGATTTAGGAAGAGGGAAATAATTCCATTTGGTTTCAGTAGTTGCATCCTTGCAGAACCAAGATTTTCCATTGAATACATTCCGTCCATCTTGCATCTTGAAACGAATCAAATCCTGACGACGATGGTGTTCACCTACAAATTCCCAGCCAAGATCATCCAGCAAACCACCGAGAATAATATCACTACCGCCTTCCTGGGTAGATACATAAGAAGCTCTGTCCCAGTTTGCGAAACCTTCGCAAGTATATTCACGGTGACCGTAATCATACACACTTCCACCTTTCAGCTGTGCTACAGTACGAGTGGCTTTTGCCACAGAGTCGAAAGAACGTTTACGAACTTCCGTAATCAAATCGGCAGCTGTCTGCTCTGTTTCACCGTTGTATCCACCCAGTCTCAGCAGACATTCGGCCTTGATGAACATCGCATCGGCCAAACGATAGAATGCCACATCGTTTCCATACGTACCATCGGTACCTGAACAGATTTCACTCTTGACAAAACGGTAACCTTCCTGCTGATAAGCACCCGGATTGTCAATAGAATGTACATCTTTATTATAATTCAAGTATCCGGTACCCGACCAGTCATCTGCAGTAAACTCTATCGGATCACCAGCCTGCGGAGTATAAGTTCCATCGGAGTTCTTCACCGCATTTTTCTGAATGCCACCAGCCCAGGTATCAGTCAGACGTTTATCCTCTGCATCATAAGTATCAATGAACTGAGGCACAGCGCAGCTACCATTCTGAGCCGCACCGGTACAACCATACGCAGCCAAACCTGATTGCGGCAGACACTTACTGGACAGATAATTATGAGAGGCATGCGTAATATCCAAAGGAATGGCAAATATCACCTCTGGAGAAGAGTCAATGTCATGTTTAAAGTTATCCAGATAATTTTCGGCCAATGAGTACCCTCCATCGTTAATCACCTCATTTACTTCTGTATAAGCTTTCTCATACCAAGAGTTATCATCACCACCAAAATAAGCATTGTGGTTCAGGTACAATTTGGCCAATGTCATACAAGCCGCATAACGGTTGGCATAGCCAAACACGTGCTCTGTACCTAAGTCATCTTTGATTTCTGAAAGCTCAGTCACACAGAAATCAAATATATCCTGTGCCGAACTTTGAGCCGGAAGATACCCATCAGGGACATTTCTTGTCGTCTCCAATGGCACATTGCGGAATGCATCCATCAACATATAATACACGGTAGCACGAAGAAAACGCAATTGGGCTCTATCCGCAGCATTCGCTTCCGGCAGGATATCCAGACACTGGTTACAATATCCGATGCATTTATACGCATAGTTCCAGAAACCATCAATGTGGCCCAAGTTATAATCCCAATCATGTTTATGCATATTCACATACAGGTCACCCCAGCCAATACCAATTCGTTTCGGGGTCATGTATGTATCACTACATTCTTCCTGCAAGTCAAAATAGCCATTCCATGCCCAATAAATGTAGCGGAATTGTGCAAAGGCTTGCCCCATCAATGCATTCACATCATTTTCACTGGTAAAGTCCAGGTTACTCTCGTTCAACGAATCATATAAATTCTCAGACAAATCTGTACATGAACCAAATGTCAAACAAGAACTTGCAGCCAATCCTACCAATATATGTTTGAATCTCAAGTTTTTCATAAATCTACATCAATTAAAAGTTAACATTCAAGCCAAAAGTAAATGAACGAGTGGTCGGATATTTATCCTGGTAATCAACACCTGGTGTCATAAAGGCATTGTCCACTTCTGGGTCAAGACCTGAATAGCCCGTAATACAGAACAAGTTCTGACCTGATACATAAACTCGTAAATTGTTAATATATTTCCGAATATTGCCTTTCAACGGCACTGTATAGCCAATAGTTGCACTTGACAGTTTTACGAAATCACCATTTTCAATATGGTCACTCCAATAACCCTGTGACATGGAATTTGAAAGACGAACCATCTTCTGTTCACCCGTAGCTTCGTCAATTACAGGAGTCATGTCCGTATTGATTGCCGGATAATAGTTGGCGGCAGATTTCAAACGGTTGTAGGCAATGGAGTTGTTTTCGTAGAAACAACGCTGTGCATTCAAAATCTGATAACCGAACTGTCCGGTGAACTGCAAGCTCAAATCAAAACCTTTGTAACGGAAGGTATGGTTCCATCCGGCATAGACCTTCGGCAGACCGTTACCCAAACGCTGACGGTTACTTTCCACATTCAAATTGGTATTGAAAGGTTTCACCGTCCAGTTTCCATTATCATCTTTTACTTCTACCAAGACAAATCCGTCTTTATCTACTCCCACGGACTTCAAGCCCCAGAAATCACCTAAACGATGCCCTACTTCCATACAGTGAGTAGGGGTACTGATCGGTTCACCCAAACCTCCATACAATTCTTGGAAGTTATCCGTCTCATACAAATCATTAGAAAGACTTAACAGTTTGTTGCTGTTATGTGAAAGTGTCAATGTCGTACTCCATTCAAAATCTTTCGTCTGTACCGGAATGGCATTAATCATAATTTCAATACCACGATTACGCATCTGACCTACGTTAGCAGTTGTTGTACCATACAAGTTAGGTGGTACAGGAACAGCGTAGTCATACAGCAAGTCAGATGTCTTCTTGTCATAGACATCGATAGAACCGCTTAAACGGCCACTCAATACGCTCCAGTCCAAACCAAGGTTGAACTCACGAGTGGTTTCCCACTTCAGATTCGGATTATAATTTTGGACAATAGCCAAAGTCTTTATCCATTCACCGTCTTGTGACATCACATCACCGTATGAATCATAATTATACAAATACAATGACTTATAAGAATCGCCCGGTATCACACCTGTCACACCAAAACCGAATCTCAACTTCAAGTTGTCCAGCCAATGCTTGGTGTTCTGCATGAACTTCTCATTACTGATTGTCCATCCGGCAGAAGCAGAAGGGAAGGTACCCCATTTATTGTTGGCACCAAATTTGGAAGAACCTTCACGACGTACACTCACCATCAAATTATAACGGTCGGCATAACCATAACTGACTCGTCCGAAGAAACCAATCAATGTATTGTCGTTTTTATAAGACCCCATTGAAGCGTGAGGTGCTTTCTCATTTGTCAGATAATTACCCAAGCCCAAGTTGTTATACAAGTAGGCCTCAGTCGGGAAATCACCGTTTCCAGCACTAAATCCATCGTTTACAGTGTACAAGTAGCTATAACCGACCAATGCATTTACATGATGTTTTCCGATAGAAAAATCATAGTTTGACGTAAGTTCCAAGTTGTTGCTCCGGGAACTTCCTTCAGATTTCGAAGCATAACCGTTCACTTTCTGTTGAGCCTGGTCGTAATATTTACTTGAATAATACGTTTCTCCACGGGTTATATTCTCTTTGGTAGACAACATCAAGTTTGTTTTCCATCCCTTGATGGGTTCTACGGTAATATTTCCGGTCAATCGAGCCCAATTGACTCTTGTATCTCCAATCAGCTCATTCTGGATTTCTACCGGATTGTAGTAATACAGCTTGTCAAAGTTCTCATTGTAAGAACCATCTTCATTATAAATCGGTGAAGACGGGTTGCGGATGATAGCCTGACGATAGACATACGAGTTGTTATTGTTCGTATAGGTCTGACGGCCATACAACATATTGACGTTGAACTTCAAGATGTCATTCAAGGCATATTGAGTATAGTCCATCTGCATTTTCAGGTTCTGGTTGTCACTCTTCCGCATGATACCCTGTTCATCGCTGAAAGTCACGTTGGCAGAATAAGTGGAATTTTTGGAACCTCCTTCAATAGACAAAGAATGGTTGTGTTTGAAACCAGCCTTACGGGTAACGGCTGCCAGCCAGTCTGTATCATAACCTTCGTATTCAAACGGAGTCAGCCCATAAATCACGTCGTGCGTATCCATGAAATCTGCTGTCTTAAACCAGTCTGACAAAGAAACATAGCCTGAATATGAAACGCTCGCCTTGGATTCACGTCTTCCCGTCTTGGTTGTAATCAAGATTACACCGTTCGCACCTCGTGTACCGTAAATTGCTGCCGCAGACGCATCTTTCAACACATCGATGGATTCAATGTTTTCGGGAGCCACCGTGGTAAGGGAACCTTCTACTCCATCCACCAACACCAACGGAGTGACACTTCCCTTAATGGTAGTAATACCACGTAACATGATGCTGGAAGTGGCTGTCGGGTCACCAGAAGAATTGGTCACACTCAAACCGGCAATCTTACCTTTTACCAAATCGGCAGCATCCGTAATCTTACCTGTCGTAAAATCTTCCGCCTTCACAGAAGCAATCGCACTGGTCACATCGCCTTTACGTTGCGTACCATAACCAATCACTACTACTTCATCCATCACTTCGGTATCTTCCTTCAACGTAATGACAGCACCTTTCTTCAATTGGCTCACAGGAACATCCTGCGATTTATAACCAATGTAACTGATATGAAGTATCGCTTTCGCCGATACATTCAAACTGAATTTACCATCAAGGTCCGTAATCGTACCATTCGTGGTACCTTTTTCCATTACATTCGCACCAATAATGGCTTCACCTTTTGAATCTACTACCGTACCGGAAATGGCTTTCTGCTGCAACACAGCCTCTACCACCGGTGCTCCATTGGATTCCGCATAAGCTGCCACAGGCAGGCAACCTGCAGAAAGCGCCACACATGCCGACATTTTTACAAATGCACGACTAAACAACATGCGATTTAAATGTGTAATCATCTTGTTTGTATTTAAGGATTAATAAATTACTCTACTTTCCATTCTATAATACCTCCCGAAGCTCCTTTCTGAAGCTGTGCAGAGATTTTCAATCCGGTAGTCTTGACCGGCTTGAAGTTGACTACGTTATACTTATCTTTTTCTACGCCATATTGATCATTTGTTTCCACTTCTTTCCAGGTATTTCCGTTCTTGTAATAGAGCTTCCAGCTTTGCGGTACGCGGAAATTGCCGTCGTAATGGTCAAAGTCGAGCCAGTAGACTTCTACTTTCGAAACCGTGTAAGGCTGGTCAAACTCGTAGGCCAGAGATTCCAGTGTTCCGTCTTTCAACCACCAGTAGAAATAAGGTTTGGAAGTATCGGAAGAACGTTTGGGTTCCCACTGGTCGTTCACGCCCCATGCGTATGACATCACAGCTGCCGACTCGGGTGCATCTTTCTGGATAGCGGCCTGGATGGTAAATGTCTGTGCCTTGGAAGCGATGGTCGGTTCCGGTGTCGGAGTAGCGTATTCCTTGGTCTCCGGAATCCAGACTTCCATCTGGTCTGCACCACGATTGTCCCAAGTAGAATAAGGAATGGCACGGAACGGTACATCTTTCACGCTGCCGTCCTTACCCAGTTCCTTGGCAGTTCCGCTCAATACCATCACCCCTTTCAGCAGGTTAGCATCGTAGGTAGCCTTTATCTTGGCGTCACGCGGAATGAACTTGTTGAATACAATGCTGTCGGGCTGGTCTTTACCTTCCAAGCAGAACATAATCGGACCACGTTCCAATGCCACCATACCCCGGTCGACTTCCACTTTGTCGTTGGCCGTGATACGACGGACATCCATCGGCAAATCCAATTCAATCACATCGCCCGGTTTCCAGGTGCGGACAAGCGTTTCGTAACCGTCACCTTCCATGCCTTTTACGTCGGAACCATTGACTTTCAACGTATATTTCTTGGCGGCATCTGTATAAGCATACAGGTCGGAAGCTACCGGAGCCGATTTTGCCCAGCTGGGGATACGCAGACGGATGGCAAACTTACCTTCTTTTTCCGGAGTGACTTTGATGGCAATCTTGCCGTCCCACGGATACTGAGTGGTCTGTTCCAATGTTACTTTATTGTCGGCCGTCTTCATTTCTGCTTTTCCCTGAATGTACAGGTTCACATAAATGTCGTTCTGCTGGATAGCGTATACATAATTGGATACGGAAGCCATGAAACGGGTTACGTTACCCGGACAGCAGGCACAACCAAACCAAGGCTGGCGGTCGTGTTCACCCATGGATTCCAACGGATTATCATAGAAGAACTTGTCACCGCTCAATGACACACCCGAAATCACGCCGTTGTACAAGGCACGTTCCAGCACATCCATGTATTTGGAATCGCCGGTAGCCAGGAACATACGGTAGTTCCAGTACACATTGGCAATGGCTGCACAAGTTTCGCAATAAGCGGTATGGTTCTGCAATTCATAGTTTGGTCCGAAACCTTCTCCCTGTGCCCGGGAACCCATACCACCGGTGATATACAATTTCTTGCCCACCAAATTGTCCCACAAGCGGGTCAAGGCATGGAAATAAGCGGTATCCTTGGTCAAAGCAGCCACATCGGCCACACCTGAATAAAGGTATCCGGCACGTACGGCATGACCTACGATTTCATCCTGCTGAAGAATCGGTTTGTGGTCCTGGCTGTATTCGCTCAGTTTATGACCGTCGGTACCCCGTCCGGTTTCTTCCACGAAATACTTCGCCATATTGAGGTATTTCTCGTCGCCCGTTACCTTATATAATTTACACAATGCCATTTCAATGATGGGATGTCCCGATGGCACGTGCTTCTGTCCCTCGCCCGGACCGAACACCTTGCATACCAGGTCGGCATTCTTGATAGCCACGTCGAGGAAGGTACGTTTACCCGTAGCCCGATAATGTGCGATGGCTGCCTCGTACATGTGACCGCTGTTATACAATTCGTGACTGTTCAGTTTTTCCCATTTGGAACGTCCCCACCATCCGGAAAGACGGTAGCACTTGTTGGTGACGCAAGTGGTCAGATAGCCGTCCGGTTCCTGAGCTGCCGCAATGATATTAATCACACTGTCCAAGTAATGATCCAGTTTCGGGTCATATTTCACAGCCAGCGAATAAGAGGCACCTTCTATTACTTTATAAGGATCGGTATCATCGAAAGAGAAATCACCGCGATGCTCTCCTTTTTTCAATCCGCCCGCAATGGCGAAATTGTCGAAACGGCCGTTTTTCTCACATTCCTTAAAAGCAGAAGGAATAGATACGGTGCGGTTCGTTTCAATACGAGGCGACCAGAAACCGTCATTAATATGTACTTGGGTAAACGGGACCTCCTGAATCGGAGCATCCGGCTGTTGATAAGCAGGCTTGGTACAGGAGACAACTCCCATCGCCACTACTCCACTCATCAATATCAAAAGTCTGTTCTTCATGATATATAAATTGGTTTTATTTTCTTTTTAGCAAAAGTAGCTTTTAATAAGAAAGGAGGGTAAAAATATCATCCATTCAGCTACAAAAATAGTCGCATGCAGGCCGCACTTCAGATAGCACATAAAATACTGTTGCTCAATACATTAAACAATAACATATAGACTTTTATATCATATCTTCGGACGATTTTATCATTCTTTTCCAGACAGGAAGGGGGATAGGATGAGCTGAAATTCAGTTATCGATTCTTAAAGTTGCAGACGTCTGGATGTAAAAGCTGCTTTCCTTTTTCGATTTTTATGTTTTCCGTGCCGAAAACGTAGATTTTCCCATTGGGAAACGTACGGCTCCGCCACGGGAAACGTACGGTTCCGTACAGGAAAACCTACAAAGTAGGCCGGAACTTTACACAAAAGACAAAGAAAGCCGACAAACAAAAGACATTCATCCGCCGCACGCGTTAACCTACCGACACCATCTTTCAGAATTAGACTTTTACATTATCTTTTTTAAATTATTTTATATGCCTTATTCGTCTATTTTAATGAACTTTGTACAGTTTTTAAAAAGGTATACGTATGAGGACACTTTATTGCTTATTCATTTTCCTGTCGATTGGCCTATGGGGAAATGCCGCGCTTCCCACTCACTTCCAATTCCGTCATTACAACATTGAAAATGGAGTTTCTTCCAATGGCATATCCTCCATTCTACAAGACCAGAAAGGCTATATCTGGTTGGGAACGGAAAACGGTTTAAGCCGATTCGACGGGAATCAATTTGTCTTCTACCAAAAAAACAACCCACTTTATCCTGACTTTCATGCCAGCTCCATAAATGCCATCTGCGAAACAAACACCAATGAACTATGGTTAGGGACAGAAAACGGAGTATATATCTACAACCAGGTAAAAGATACATTTACCCCTTTTCTGGAAAAGACAAGCAACGATACGGGCATCACCTCGTGGATAACCCACATCATCCAAGACAAAGAAAAGAATATATGGATTGCCACCCGCAAGCAAGGTATATTCCAATACAACGTACATACGAACAGACTTATACAATATGAAGTGCCCCAAAACGACAACATCATTATCCGTATACTAAACGACACTCAAAACAACATCTGGGTCTCCGGACCTTTCCGCCTCTGCCGACTTAACAAGGTCAGCAACACCTTCGAAGAATTCTCTATCAAGGGAGAACCTGAAGGACTGTATTCCATGGCTTTATGGGAAGACACATCCCACAACCTCTGGATTGGTACCTGGGAGAAAGGGCTCTGGAAACTGAACCCACAGACGCACGAAGTGCAAAAGTTCCTGGTTGCTGAAAAAGGTATAGGGATACGTCATATTCATTCCATTTTAGAATATTCCCCCGAAATCTTTTTCATAGGCTCCGACGAGGGACTAACCATCTTCAACCCGATTACCCAAGAAAACTTTCTCTACAATCAATACGGAGAAGGCAACGAGTCATTATCAGACAAGTTCATTTATCCGATGCTGAAAGACCGAGAAGGCGGCGTGTGGATAGGCACCTATTACAACGGAGTAAATTACCTTCCTCCCTATTGCGGACAATTTCTCGGATATTCCGGCACGGATGGTTACTCATTTTTTAGAAGTCAGATTATCAGCCGCTTCTGTGAAGGGGAAAATGGAGAGATATGGATTGGCTCGGACGATGCGGGAGTAAGTTGCTTTTCTCCATCTCAAGGCCAGTTTGTGAACTTTCCTGGAAGAGAACAGCTGACCAATAAAAATGTCCATGCCTTATGCCACACAGGAAAAGAACTTTGGATTGGTACCTACAGCGACGGAATATACGCCTTACAAACTTCCACCGGACACATCAGAAAATACAATATGGAGGACGGACTGGACGAAAGCAGCATCTATTGCCTTTTTCAAGACAGTCACGGACAAATCTGGACTGGCTCCATGAGCGGAGTCTGTGTATATAATCCGCAGGATGACCGTTTTACACGGGTCAAAAACCTGGATGCCCTGATTATCGAAATGGCAGAAGACATTAAAGGAAACATCTGGATTGCCACTCAAGGAAAAGGAGTCTTTAAATATTCGCCACAAAATCAGGTATGGAAAAAATATGGCCAGCCTGAAGGACTGGACTGCCCGACCATTAACCATCTCTGCATCAATCGTGAAAATGAATTATGGGTAGCCACCACAGAAGGACTCTACCTATTTAATCCACTGGAAGACACATTTTCCTATCATCCTCTCAATATACCCAACAAATGCATCAACGCCATTCTGGAAGGAGAAGACTGCCTGTGGCTCACCACCGCCAAGGGACTGGTGAAATACACACCGACCACAAAAGCCACACAGATTTTCACCAAGAGTGACGGACTGCAAAGTGAAGCCTTCATCATGGCTTCAGCCCTGAAAACCCGTAACGGAGAATTCTACATCGGCTGTATCAACGGTTTCAATACATTCTATCCACACCAACTGAAACTGAACACGCAGAAGCCGAATGTGGTGCTGACCGGACTGGAAATCTTCAATAAAAAGATAGAAACGCAAGAAGAAGGCATCTTGCCGGAGGCTATCGACCATCTGGAGGAAATCCATCTCCCCTACAAAGATAATGTCATCACCCTGACGTATGCGGCTTTAAGCTACTGTACGCCACAAAAAAACCAGTACGCCTACATTCTGGAAGGATTCGACAAGGAATGGAACTATGTGGGAGCACAGCACAGCACCACCTACACCAACTTGCCGGCAGGCACTTATACCTTCCGGGTAAAAGCCTCTAACAATGACAACGTGTGGAACGAAGAAGGTACGTCCATCCGCATCATCGTGCATCCTCCGTTCTATTTCTCCCTGCCGTTCAAGATTGGCTATTTTCTGCTGTTTGTCCTCGCTATCGGACTGCTGCTGCGTTACGTGGTGCGCCGGAGCGAAAAGAAACATGCCAAAGCCATCGACGAACTGAACAGCAAGAAAGAGAAGGAAATCCATGAAGCGAAAATCAATTTCTTCACCATGATTGCCCATGAAATCCGTACGCCGGTGTCACTCATCATCGGCCCGCTGGAAAAAGTGATGCAGTCCACGCACATCCCGTCCAACGAACGGCAGGAACTGGAAATCATCGACCGCAACAGCCAGCGTCTGCTTTATCTGGTGAACCAGCTGCTCGACTTCCGGAAAGTGGAACAGAAGGAAATGCGGATGCGCTTCACCTCACAATCGGTACGGGAACTGATGGAGGGCGTGTGCGAACGCTTCTCTCCGACTCTCCACCAGAAAGGAGTCAGTTTCTCCGTTGTCTATCCGGAAAAGGATTTCCATGCCGACGTAGACAAGGAAGCCATCACAAAAGTATTGAGCAACCTGCTCACTAACGCCAACAAATATACGGAAAGCATGATTGAAGTCCGCTTCCAAGAACAACCGGAGCAGCAGACTTTCTCTATCCAGGTGAAAGACAACGGGAAAGGAATGAACGAAGAGGAACTGAGCAAAATCTTCAAGCCTTTCTATCAGGCGTCGGAAAACAAACCGGGTACAGGCATCGGACTGAGTATCGTAAAAGGTATCGTGGAAGCGCATCATGGCAAAGTGGAAGTGACCTCCCAACCGGGAATGGGGTCTGCCTTCATCATCACACTTCCACAGAAACAGGAAAAACAGACCAACGAAAACGGGGAAATCCTTTCGGCGGGTCCGCTGCCGGAGGATATCATTCCGGAACAGAATGTGACCGTACCTCCTGCAAAGGTACTCCCTATCATGCTCATCGTGGACGACAACGAAGACATGCTCCATTTCCTGTCTTCGCATTTCCAGAACAACTATACCATCGTAACGGCCTCCGACGGCACCGAAGCGCTCCACAAGCTGAAAGAACAGGAGGTTTCACTGATTATCAGCGACTGGATGATGCCCCACATGAACGGCATCGACCTGTGTAAAGCAGTGAGAGGCAACCAGCTGACCAGTCACATCCCGTTCATTCTGCTGACTGCCAAAACGGGTACGGATGCCAAGATTGCCAGCATGAACTGTGGCGCGGATGCTTACATCGAAAAGCCGTTCTCCCTGCAATACCTGGAAGCCTGTATCAAAAACCTGCTGGAACTGCGCCTGCAACTGAGACAGAAATTCTCGCAAATGCCGACTGTTTCCATCAACTCCATCGCAGCCAACCAGACCGACAAGGTGTTCCTGGAGAAAATGAACCACCTGATTGAGGAGAACCTGAACAACGACCAGCTTTCGGTGGATTTTCTGGCTGAAAAACTGTGCATCAGCCGTTCGGGACTGTTCGTCAAACTCAAGGGACTGGCCAATACCACCCCGAACGAAATGATTCAGATTATCCGGTTGAAGAAGGCGGCCTCCCTGCTGCTGGAAAACCAGTACCGCATCAACGAGGTGAGCTACATGGTGGGATTCAACAACCCGTCGTACTTCAGCAAGTGCTTCCAGAAACAGTTTGGCATGAAACCGGGCGAATACATCGCCAGTCACACGTCCCAGCCTGCCGGTTCACCGACAGAGAAGGAATGAGATTTTATAAGGGTACGACGGCGCGACTACGTAAAATTGTGTATCTTTGCGATTCAAAGATTTGATTCAACATGAAGTGCATAACCATTACCCCACCGGAACGCATACAGGCAACCATTCAGTTGCCTTCGTCCAAGAGTATCTGCAACCGGGCACTGATTATCCATGCACTGGCTCACAGTCAGTGCAAATTGGAAAACCTGTCCGACTGCGACGATACGCATGTCATGACCGAAGCGCTGGCTCACATGCCGGAAGTGATTGACATCATGGCGGCGGGAACTGCCATGCGTTTTCTTACAGCTTATCTTTCCGTTACACCCGGTACCCATATCCTGACCGGTACGGAACGGATGCGGCAACGCCCCATCCAGATTCTGGTGGAAGCTCTGCGAAGCCTGGGAGCGGACATCGCATACGTGGAGAACGAAGGCTATCCTCCCCTGAAAATTTCCGGACAGACGCTGAAAGGAAATTGCCTGACCCTTCCGGGAAACGTGAGTTCCCAATACATCTCGGCCTTGCTGATGATTGGTCCGATGCTGGAGAAAGGACTGGACCTGACCCTCAGTGGGGAAATCGTATCACGTCCTTACATCAACCTGACGCTGAAAGTGATGCGGGATTTCGGAGCAGAAGTGGAATGGACTTCCGACTGCAGCCTTCATGTGGCTCCTACTCCCTATCAGGCTTTACCTTATTATATAGAAAGCGACTGGAGCGCAGCTTCCTACTGGTATGAGACAGTAGCCTTGTCGCCACAGGATGCCACCGTAAGCCTTCCGGGACTTTTCGCACAGAGTCCGCAGGGCGATTCAAAAGTAGCGGAACTGTTCGAACAACTGGGCGTGGGCACGAAAAGAGAAGGACAGACCGTCACACTCTACCAGACAAATTCCTGCGTAAAACACTTGGAATATAATTTTGTGAACCAGCCCGACCTGGCGCAGACATTCGTAGTGACATGTGCCATGCGGGGAGTCACTTTCCGTTTTTCGGGACTGCAAAGTCTGAAAATCAAGGAAACCGACCGCATGGCGGCCTTAATCGCAGAAATGCGCAAACTGGGCTACGTACTGGAAGAAAGCGAAGGTTCTGTACTTGCCTGGACGGGTGAACGGTGCGAACCGCAGAATCCGCCAGTCATCGACACGTACGAAGACCACCGCATGGCCATGGCCTTTGCACCGGCGGCATTACGCCAAGGCGCGTTGTATGTGCGCAACCCACAAGTAGTCTCCAAATCATATCCCCGGTTCTGGGAAGATTTGCAGCAAGCTGGTTTTCATCTCACTCAAAACTGATTGTATCATGTGGATTTTAATCATCATATTAATTGGAGTCGTTCTCTTTGGACTGGTGGCCGGATTTTTCTACAACCGCTCCGTACAAAAGAAGATTGACCGCGGAGAACTGACAGAAGCCCCGGAAGTCAAGACGGTGGATGGGGAATGCTGCGGACAACATCAGGTCTGCGAAAAAGAAAGTTTGCTGGCGGCCGTCAGCAAACAGATAGAGTATTACGACGATGAGGAACTGGACCGCTTCAAGGGGCATCCGTCGGATACTTATACGGAAAAAGAGATTGATGAATTCCGGGAAATCATGTACACCATGAAAGAGGAGGAAGTGGCTGGATGGTGCCGCAGCCTGCAACTCCGTGGCGTGGAAATTCCCGATGAACTGAAAGACGAGCTATTCCTGATAGTCGGAGAACGCCGTTTCCATTAACCCTCCCTCACTTGCCCATGAATATCCTCGATTTGTTGCATTATACTTTTTTCCAGCATGCGCTGCTGGGTAGTCTTTTCGCCAGCATCGCCTGCGGCATCATCGGCACGTATATCGTGACCCGAAGGCTGGTATTCATCAGCGGGGGTATCACGCATGCCTCGTTCGGAGGCATCGGTATCGGACTCTACGCCGGTATCTCTCCGATTCTGAGCGCGGCAGTGTTTTCTGTGCTGTCGGCTTTCGGCGTGGAGTGGCTCAGCAAACGCAGTGACATGCGCGAAGATTCGGCTATCGCCGTATTCTGGACGTTCGGCATGGCTGTGGGTATTATCTTCAGCTTTCTGGCACCCGGATTCACACCCGACCTTTCTTCGTTCCTGTTCGGCAACATCCTGACCATCACGCGGGCGGACATCCTTTTACTGGTGGTGTTGAGCCTGGCGCTTACCGCCTTTTTCACCCTGTTTCTCCGGCCCATCACGGCCATTGCCTTCGACCGGGAATTTGCCCGTTCCCAGCGCATCCCCGTGAGTGCCTTCGAATATACCCTGATGGCTTTCATCGCACTGACCATCGTGGCCTGCCTCCGGATGGTGGGCATCGTACTGGCCATTTCCCTGCTGACACTCCCGCAAATGACGGCCAACCTCTTTACGTACAGCTTCAAACGCATCATCTGGCTTTCCATCGGCATCGGTTACCTGGGATGCCTGGGCGGCTTGCTGCTGTCATACCAGCTGCGGGTACCTTCGGGAGCGGCCATCATTTTCGTGTCCATCCTGATTTATGTAGGAGCCAAAATATTTTGCATGCTCCGCAAAAAACGAATGAGCTGAGGGAGATTTATCCTAATTTTGTAACATAAGCATTCAAGTTAAAATCACAGTATATGGAAATAAAAATTGATTCACTGGAAAACATCCACGAAGCTGCCAAGAAATTTATCGCAGCCATGGGTGACAACACGGTTTTTGCCTTCTATGGAAAAATGGGGGCAGGAAAGACAACCTTTATCAAGGCCGTATGCGAAGAACTGGGCGTGACGGACGTCATCAACTCACCGACATTCGCCATTGTCAACGAATACCGTTCGGATGAAAACGGAGAACTGATTTATCACTTCGACTTCTACCGCATCAAAAAACTGGAAGAAGTGTACGACATGGGATATGAAGACTATTTCTACAGCGGCGCACTCTGCTTCATCGAATGGCCGGAACTGATTGAGGAACTGCTTCCAGGCGATGCGGTCAGCGTACACATCGATGAAAACGAAGACGGTACCCGCACGGTACGTTTCGACGAGAATAACGATTAAAAATGGAAGTACACTATTTCATACAGGCCTTGTTCGTCCTGGTGGGACTCCTGTCCCTGCTGGCGGCCATCTGCAACTGGAACTGGTTTTTCACGGCCAAAAACACACAATTTGTTGTGAGAAACGTAGGACGGAAACAAGCCCGCTGGTTCTATGCCTTGATTGGTATTCTGATGGTAGGGACAGGAATCTTTTTCTTCTTGTCCATCCAGGGAACGGTGTAAAACAAACAGAGTTTTCAACAGCTTGTTAATAACTTCGACGGGTTATTAACAGGCTGTGCTGTTTTCCACACCTTAAAAATCGAAGGAAAGCTGGCCATCGCCCAGCAGATTGAAGCTCATGCGATGATAGGGTGAAGTGCCGTAAGCGGCAATGGCGGCACGGTGTTTCTTGGTGGGATAGCCCTTGTTGCTCTTCCAGTCATACATGGGATATTCTTCGTGCAGACGGTTCATGTAATCGTCACGGTAGGTCTTTGCCAGAATGGAAGCTGCCGCAATGGACAGGTATTTCCCGTCTCCTTTTACGATGGTAGTATGCGGAATGTCCGGATAAGGATTGAAGCGGTTGCCGTCAATCAGCAGGTGCTGGGGAACCACCTTCAACTGTGCAACAGCCCTGTGCATAGCCAGAAAGGAGGCATTCAGAATGTTGATTTTATCAATCTCTTCCGGCGATACCACTCCAACGGCCCACGCCGTGGCTTCCTGCTCAATGACCGTACGCAACTCATAGCGTTGTTTCTCTGTCAGCTTCTTGGAATCGTTGAGGAGTTCATTCCGAAATCCGGAAGGCAGAATGACAGCTGCCGCATAGACCGCTCCGGCCAGACAGCCCCGTCCGGCCTCATCACATCCGGCTTCCACCAACTCTTTATGCAAATAGGGTAACAACATATCCACCTCTTCTTTTTTCGGACTGCAAAGGTAGCACATTTTTCCCAGCCTGCCGCTTCCGGAAAGCAGAAGTTATCCCAAGGTTATGCACCGATTTTCGTCCGACACTTAATGGGATATGGCAGAAGATTCGTATCTTTGCCCCACAAAAAAACTAACGTATGGTACAGATTGATGACGTAATAGTAAGCCTGGACATTTTCCGGGAAAAATTCCTGTGCGACCTGAATGCCTGTAAGGGTGAATGTTGCATCGAAGGGGACGCCGGAGCCCCAGTGGAACTGGAGGAAGTGGAAAAGCTGGAAGAGGTGCTTCCCGTTATATGGGATGACCTTTCACCGGAGGCACAAGCCGTCATCAAACGTCAAGGAGTGGTCTATACCGACCAGGACGGTGACCTGGTGACCTCCATCGTCAACGGAAAGGATTGTGTGTTCACCTGCTACGATGAAAAAGGATTCTGCTACTGCGCCATCGAGAAAGCGTTCCGCGAAGGGAAATGCAGTTTCTACAAACCGATTTCCTGCCACCTTTATCCCATCCGTGTCAGCGATTACGGTCCTTATAAGGCCCTGAACTATCATCGCTGGGATGTGTGTAAAGCCGCGGTATTGCTCGGAAGAAAAGAAAACCTGCCGGTCTACAAGTTCCTGAAGGAACCGCTTATCCGAAAATTCGGAGAAGCATGGTACGAAGAAGTGGAAAATGTGGCCCAGGAATTGGAAGCCCAACACCTGATTTGAAATAAGACATCACATCCCGCCCCAGAGCATTCTACGCCCAGTGGCGGGATTTTTCATGTCTTATTTTGCCTTTTCCACCCGTACCTTCTTTACCAGGCGCAAAGCATAGTCTACCGTCTCCCCGGAATTGAGTATCTTGTTATTATAGAAACAAAAAGTGGAGTTAAGATTATTGCAGAGATACCGGCAATCGTATTTATCAAAACTGTCAATCCCATTTTCCTGTAAGATTTCATTCAGTTCTTCCAACGTACTGGCATACTGCTCACGAAACTCTTCGGCTTCTTCTGTCGTTAATGTCCTCCACCCCGAGATTCCATCCACCTCATACGCCGTGCAAACGGAAACAGCCTCCGCTTTCTTCAACAGCCACTGGCGGGGAGAAACAAGGGTAGCTTCCACCTCATTGGAAGAAACAGATTCCACTTTCCACACAAAGAAGGGTCCCCAGATGCTTCCCGACTCCGGCAGCACCTCGGCTACCATCACATCACCGTTATCTCCGTTTTCATCACTGGTGCCGCCGTTCTCTTCTTCCTCTCCCTCCGGATTCTCATCTCCATCCGGCACATCCGGTTGCGGATTGTCCCAATCCTCTTCGGGAGTCATGTTCTCAAAAGGAAATTCCTCAGAAACTTCGGGAGTCCAGCCCTCTATCTGTCCGTTTCCCTCCAATGAGACCTCGCCATCCCCCGTGCTGACAAACCGATACGGTTTTCCTGCCTCCAAGGGATAGCTGAAGAAATAACCATATACCGTTTCTCCGGAGGCGGTCTTGACATTTAACGAGAGATGGGTCTGACTGCTTTCGGACGGAAAGACATAGACAGGCCCCGCTTTCCAGATGCCTCTTACTTTTTGGCACGGCACAGAGGCAAACTGCCCGTCATTGTTCCAATTCCCCTCTAAAGTTATTCCGGAACTTACCGGCGAGATGCGTGCCTCTACTGCAATAGCGTCGTCGGACACACCGCCAAATGACAAATACAACGCCGCAACCGCGTACGACAAGTTCATGGATATCTTTACGTCGTTTTTCAGTTTCACGACATTTTTTCCTATCACCAACGGCGTATCTGCACAGTTCCCTTGCGAGAAAGTCAACAGCTGCTTGGCGTTTAAGCTCATCGGAGGAAGATAGTCTTCCGATGAAAGGCCGGAGATAGCCGCAAGTACATAATCCCCTGTCGGCTGGGACAGGACAGGCCATTCCGTCTGCGCCTGTACCTCTTCATTCCAGACAGTCGCCCCTTTCGAATCGAACAGATAGAGTTGCAAAGGATAAAGGGAAGTGAAAAGCGATGCATTGGACAGAGCCACATCCATCACATAAGGGCCGGAGGATTCCACCGTTTCCGTATCATCGTCTACCTGATAAGTACCACACCCCCACAAAAAAAGTATACAAGCCCACAAGGCAAAAAATAAATGCGTCTGAATACGTAGTTCCATAATGTTTTTTATTTAGAACAACGCGTCCAGACGCATCCGTCCACCTTTTCGGCTTAAAAATTGCAATTAAAAATATTTTTCCAGCTTCTTAATCATCATACCCAGGCAGAACACAACCACATGATCGTTTTCCTGAATCATGGTGTTACCGGTCACCAGAATACCTTCTCCATTCCGAATCAACCCACCGATGGTGGCTCCCTTGGGAAGTCCCAAATCTTTCACCGGCTGCTTGGTTATCTTAGCCCCCGGCTTGACGGTGAATTCGGCCACATCGGCATTGGCAAAAGTCAGACATTTCACATTCGACACATCGGCATCGAGCATCATCTGATAGATATGGCTGGCGGCTATGAATTTCTTATTGATGACCGTTCCGATGTCCAGGCTTTCGGCCATACTTATATAATCCACATTCTCCACTTCCGCCACGGTCTTGGTCACTCCCATCCGCTTGGCGGCCAGACAGGCCAGAATGTTGGTTTCGGAGTTGCCGGTCAATGCCACAAACGCCTCCGTATTCTTGATGCCTTCCTCCAGCAGAAGTTGGATATCCCGTCCATCTCCGTTAATCACCATCACTCCATCGTCCACCAGTTCCGTCAGGCGGTTGCAACGGGCTATGTTGCTCTCAATGATTTTCGCTTTCATGTACTCCGGCATATACTGTACGGTACGTACGGCAATACGGCTTCCGCCCATAATCATCACATTCCGCACATCGGCCTCGTTTTCTTTTCCGGAGATTTTACGGATATAAGGGATATATTTCTTGGTAGTTGTAAAGTACACGATGTCGTTCAGCTTGATGACATCATCACCCCGTGGAATGATGGTTTCGTTGCCACGCTTGATGGCCACGATATGGAACGGAATGTTTCTTCCTCCCAGCTCGTGCAAAGGCACATTCAGAATCTCCGCCTGCTCACGCATCTTGGTTCCCAGAAGCACCAGTACTCCTCCGGCAAATTCCCACCACTGCCGTATCCAGCTCATCTTGATGGCATCCACAATGTCGCGGGCAGCCAGCATCTCCGGATAAATCAGGGAATGTACTCCCAGCTTGGCAAAAAACTCCTTGTGCTTGGGCAACAGATATTCATAATTGTCGATACGAGCCACGGTTTTCTTTGCCCCCAGACTGGTCGCCAGCATACAAGCCGTCATGTTACGGCTTTCGTCGGGCATAACCCCGATAAACAAATCGGCTCCGGACACTCCGGCCTCTTTCAGCCCGTTAATGGACGTAGGCGACAGATTCACGGTCATAAGGTCCAGGTTGCTTCCCATGGCACTCAGCTTGCTCTCGTCTTCGTCCATCAGGATAATATCCTGTTTTTCACCGGAAAGCAGTTTGGCCAGATGAGTACCTACGGCACCTGCACCTGCGATAATAATTTTCATATCTTGATAATCTGAGTGATTGTGTTCAATATACTTTCCTCATCAATGCCGCAAATGGCGTACAAGTCATTCACGGGACCATGCTGCACAAAACGGTCGGGCAACCCAAGACGTATCACCCGCGGATAATAGCCATGGTCGTTCATAAACTCCAGTATGGCACTGCCCATACCACCATTACGCACCCCGTCTTCTACGGTCAATATGTGCGTGAACTTCTGTCCCACTTCGTGCAGCAAAGCCTCATCCAGCGGCTTCAGGAAACGCAAATCGTAGTGGGCAATGCTGCAGCCCAACGTCTTCTCCGCCCGGACAATCGCCGCTGCCGCCTTGTTACCTATCGGCCCAATGGTGATGACAGCCAGGTCGGTACCCTCCTTCAGCTTTCGTCCCTTACCGACTTCGATGGCTTCCAACGGGCATTCCCAGTCGGTCAACACTCCCCGTCCACGAGGATAACGAATGACAAAAGGCCCTTTATCCGGCAACTGGGCAGTGTACATCAGCCGGCGCAATTCATGCTCGTTATAAGGAGAAGCGATGACCAGATTCGGAATAGGACGCAAGTAAGCCATATCAAAAGCCCCGTGATGGGTAGGTCCGTCTTCTCCCACCAGACCGGCACGGTCCAGACACAGCACCACATTCAGTTTCTGGATAGCCACATCGTGGATGATATTATCGTATGCACGCTGCATGAAAGAAGAATACACATTACAGAACGGAAGCAAGCCTTCCTTGGCCATACCTCCTGAAAAAGTCACGGCATGGCCTTCTGCAATGCCTACATCAAACACCCTGTCGGGCATCTCCTTCATCATGATGTTCATGGAGCATCCCGACGGCATGGCCGGGGTCACACCGACGATTTTATCGTTCTTGCGGGCCAGTTCCAGCAATGTATTTCCAAACACTTCCTGAAACAAAGGAGGCATCCCGGTCGTATCCGACACGATACGTTCTCCTGTTTCCTTGTCGAAAATTCCTGGTGCATGCCATACGGTAGCCGCTTCTTCCGCCGGCTTGAATCCTTTCCCCTTACGGGTGTGAATATGCAGAAGCTTGGGCCCCTTCATATCCTTTATCTCTTTCAGCACCCTTGTCAGGGCGGCCACATCATGTCCGTCTACCGGGCCGAAATAACGGATATTCAATCCTTCGAATATATTCTGCTGCTGCATCAGCATGGATTTCAGGCTGTTGTTGAAGCGTATCAGGCTCTTGCGCCGTTCATCGTTCAAGATTCCCAAACGATAGAGTTTACGCGACAAGGCATTCCGCAACCGATTATATCCTTCGGAAGTATGCAGATTCAACAAATATTGTTTCATGCCACCTACACTACGGTCGATGGCCATATTATTATCGTTCAGAATAATCAACAGGTTGTTAGGGGTGGAGGAAGCATTGTTCAAGCCTTCAAAGGCCAGTCCGCCACTCATGGAACCGTCACCAATGACTGCTACTACATGACGGTTTTCTTCTCCTTTCCGGGCTGCTGCCACAGCCATTCCCAGCGCGGCAGAGATGGAATTGGACGCATGTCCGCATGTGAACGTGTCATATTCGCTTTCCGCAGGAGAAGGGAAAGGACAAATCCCGTTCAACTTACGATTCGTATAAAAACGGTCGCGACGTCCCGTCAATATTTTATGCCCGTAAGCCTGATGCCCTACGTCCCAAACGATGCGGTCATAAGGCGTCTGATACACATAATGAAGGGCCACCGTCAATTCCACAACCCCCAGACTGGAGGCAAAATGTCCCGGATTGCACGATAATTCATCTATAATTTTATTCCGCAGTTGATCACAGACCTCCGGCAACGCTTCGACAGAAAGTTTCCGTAAATCCTCAGGGCTATCTATCTTATTCAACAAATCGTATGAAGTTGTCTGTTCCATCCTTGTTCTTCATTAACTTTAATCGTACAAAAATAGCACAAATATAGTGAATGTGCTTACATTTGCAGTAAAAATTCTCTGATTATGGAATTTAGGACTAAAGTGGAACTACCTGTAAAAGGCCCGAAACTGCATCATGCTGACAATTTGATGAGCTGGGGCTCCTGCTTTTCCGAGCATATCGGAAACTTATTGACAGAGAACAAGTTCACCTGCGATGTGAACCCTTTCGGGGTATTATACAATCCTCTGTCAATCGCTTCATCCATGCAATGTCTGTGGAACGGCACACTCTATGGAGAGAAAGACCTGCAACACACCGCAGACACATGGTACAGCCTGATGCACCACAGCAGTTTCTCTTCTTCCTCCATGGAGGAATGTCTGGAAAAAATCAATGAGCGTATCCGTAAAGGACATGAGAACCTGCAACAAGCCGACTGGATTCTCATTACCTGGGGCTCCTCATTCGTCTATACCTGGAAAGAAAACGGAAAGATTGTCGGCAACTGCCACAAATTGCCAGCCCGTCTGTTCGAACGGAAAATGGTCGGTGCCGATGAAATTGTCGAAGCCTACCTTCCCCTGCTCCACCAGATAAAGACACTTCGCCCACAGCTACAGTGCCTGTTCACGGTGAGTCCCATACGTCATCTGAAAGACGGCCTGCACGGAAACCAGCTCAGTAAAGCCAATCTGCTACTGGCCGCCGACAAGATTTGCCGGGAACTGGATTTCTGCCATTATTTCCCTTCGTATGAAATCATGATGGACGAACTACGCGACTATCGCTTTTATGCCGATGACATGATGCACCCGTCTCCACTTGCCATCCAATACATCTGGGAATGTTTCAGTAACTGCTACTTCACTCCTTCTACTCTCTCTTTCATGAAAGAATGGGAAAAGATACGGCGTGGACTGGCCCACAAGCCTTTCAATCCCGAAACGGAAGCCTATCAAACCTTTTTAAGTCAAATACTGTTAAAGATAGAGGAGTTAAAAGAAAAATTACCGTACTTAGATGTTCAAAAGGAAATAAAGTTATGTCAAGCACAATTGAAGAAATAACCTCCATCCTGGGGGCTGAACGCAGAGGAAACACGCCCGCTACCATCGACTGGATCTTAACAGACAGCCGGTCACTGTGTTTCCCGGAAGAGACCCTGTTTTTTGCCTTGAAAACAAAACGTAACGACGGACACAAGTATATCCCGGACCTTTATCAGAAAGGAGTACGCAACTTCGTCGTGAATGAAATACCCGAAACGGCTTCCTCTTATCAGGATGCCAATTTTCTGATTGTCCCCAACCCGCTGAAAGCCCTGCAACGGCTGGCGTCCAAGCATCGGGAACAGTTTCAGGTACCGGTCATCGGTATCACGGGAAGTAACGGAAAAACGGTTGTCAAAGAATGGCTGTACCAACTGCTCAGCCCGGACCGCATCATTACCCGCTCTCCAAGAAGCTATAATTCCCAAATCGGTGTGCCTCTCTCCGTATGGCTCATGAATGAGCATACCGAGCTGGGCATTTTTGAAGCCGGTATCTCCGAAATGGGTGAGATGGAAGCCTTGCGCCCCATCATCCAGCCTACCATCGGCATCCTGACCAACATCGGAGGAGCCCATCAGGAAAATTTTTCTTCCTTGCAAGACAAATGCATGGAGAAGCTCCAACTCTTTAAAGACTGTGATGTAATTGTATACAATGGCGACAATGAACTTATCGCCAGCTGCGTCACCAAATCTCTGTTCACGGCCCGCGAAATCGCCTGGTCGACCAAAGATTCTGAACGTCCGCTCTTTATCGAAAAGATACTGAAAGATGAGACCGGAACCACCATCAAATACCGCTACCTGGGATTCTTCAAGGAATACCGGATTCCGTTTATCGACGATGCTTCCATCGAAAACTCCCTCAACTGTCTGGCAGTAGCCCTTTACCTGATGGTACCGCCCGAAACCATCGCAGAACGCATGCTTCATCTGGAACCCATCGCCATGCGTCTGGAAGTGAAGGAAGGGAAAAACGGCTGCACGCTGATTAATGACAGTTACAATTCGGACTTTGCCTCTCTCGATATCGCACTGGACTTCATGATGAGACGCTCGGAAGACAAGAGCCGCAAGCGCACGCTGATTCTGTCGGATATGTTGGAGAGTGGACAAACCAGCAAACTGCTCTACAGACAGGTAGCCGACCTCGTGCATAGCCGGAAAGTAGACCATATCATCGGAGTAGGTGAAGAAATTTCCGCCGCAGCCAACCGATTTGAAATCCAAAAGGATTTCTTTCCCAACACAGCAGAACTTTTGAACTCGGGCCTGCTCCACCAATTGCATAACGAAGACATTCTGATAAAAGGAGCCCGTGTGTTCCATTTCGATGAAATCACCGACGCACTCGAATTGAAGGTGCACGAAACCATCCTCGAAATCAACCTGAATGCACTGGTCGACAATTTGAACCATTACCGGAACAAGCTAAAACCGGGAGTCAAGATGGTCTGCATGGTAAAAGCCTCAGCCTATGGAGCTGGTTCTTTTGAGATTGCCAAGACTTTGGAAGACCAGCGGGTGGACTATCTGGCCGTGGCCGTAGCCGATGAAGGAGCTGACTTACGGAAAGCAGGAATCAACAGTTCCATCATCATCATGAACCCGGAAATCACGGCGTTCAAAACTATGTTTGATTATCGCCTGGAACCGGAAGTGTACAGCTTCCATTTATTGGAAGAACTGATTAAGGCCGCCGAGCGCGAGGGTGTGAGCAATTTCCCGATTCACATCAAGATTGATACAGGCATGCACCGCCTGGGATTTGCTCCGGAAGAAATGCCCCAACTGGTACGACGCCTGCAAAAACAGAGTGCGGTCATTCCCCGTTCCGTATTCTCCCACCTGGTTGGTAGCGACGCAGAACGTTTCGATGCTTTCACCCGCCACCAGATAGAGACCTTCGAAGCAGCCTCAACCGAACTTCAGCAAGGTTTCAAGCACAAGATTATCCGTCACATCTGCAACACGGCGGGCATTGAACGCTACCCGGGAGCACAGTTTGACATGGTACGTCTGGGTATCGGACTCTACGGCATCGACCCGTTTACCAACAAGATGCTGCATAACGTCACAACTTTAAAAACCACCATCCTGCAGATTCACGATGTACCTGCTGACGACACCGTAGGCTACAGCCGGAAGGGAGTTCTCACTCGCGATTCCCGTATCGCTGCCATTCCTATCGGATATGCGGACGGATTGAACCGACATCTGGGTAACGGACATGGCTACTGCCTGGTAAACGGGCAGAAGGCTCCCTACGTAGGAAACATCTGTATGGATGTGTGCATGATTGACGTGACCGACATCGACTGCAAGGAAGGTGACAAAGCCATCATCTTCGGTGATGACCTTCCGGTCACTGTCCTGTCGGATATCCTCGATACCATTCCGTACGAAATCCTGACCAGCGTTTCCAATCGTGTAAAAAGAGTGTACTACCAAGACTGAGTCTTCCGACTACACGGACAGATAAAACTACAGCCTCTGGCATGAAAAGAAGATTCAATGCCAGAGGCTGTAGTTTTATCTATATAACGGATATCTCTTAGAAAGAACAAAAGAAAGTGACCAGAAACGGCACGCTGAAGTCGGTCACAAAACCATGAAAGATGGACACAATCACAAACTGCTGCCCGGAACAACGGGTAATGATGGGTAACGTGGTATCCATGGTGGTGGCTCCCCCCGAGGAAATAGGTGCCAGGTTACCAAACCAGCGTACCAATAAAGGAGCACACAACAAAGTTATTATTTCCCGGAATATATTCGACAACAAAGCCACTGTACCCAGTTCCGGACCTTTATACTCCGTAATAAAAATACTGGATAACGAATAATAACCCATCCCTGCCCCTACCGCCATGCAGTCGGCCGCACTCCGGTGCGGAAGTAAAAAGCTTGCCAAAGCGGCAGCCGACAAAGTGCCCAATATCGTAGCAACAGGCAGAAGAACCAACCTCGGATTCAAGACACGAAAGTTTTTCAAGGTCTGCGGGTCATTCCCGATACTCAGTCCCACACTGAACATCAGTCCGCACAAAGCATAAAAACTGACATTCGTCTCACCCACGTCAAAAGGCAGCCAGTGGAACGCCCCACACAGGGTGCCCAGCACGAAAAAGCCTATAATAATCAAGCTCCCCTTCATACATCTCCCCCTTTCCTTCTATACAGCCAATACCACAATGCCCAAGCCAAGGCGCAGCTACCCAACACACAAGTCAGTGCGATAAGAAAAGCTTCTCCTCCCAACGTAGCCAAGCCTTCCACTATCCGGCGATTGCCACCTACCTCTATCCCAAGCAGGAACAAAAGCACCCAAATCAATACGGTAATCACCTTCCCAATCCAGGAAAGTCTCTGACGACGAAACAGAAAACCTATCGCTATTCCACCGAACATGACACCTATTACTGTAAACATGTAGTAACCTTATTCAAAATCCGCTGCAAAAATAGCGAAAAAAGTCTACTTCTTCCCACTCCCCAAAGACGGTTATGAAAGACTTCAAACAAAAAAGGATTACTGCTCACGCGGTAATCCTTTTTTATCTAGTTAGTAGATTAATTTTGAGAGAATTGAAACTTCACAGCCTCATTGTTGTTTTAAGTTCTAATAAGCACTAACTATATTTATATAAAAGCAAATGAAAATGTTCTATCTGTTATTGTTCTCCTCCAGCCTGGGCTTGGGAGAAGCTTCTTTCATCAGTGTTCTTACTGAATCGCCCTCATAAGCCACCTGGGGGTCTGCCTGACGGTTCTCGAACTGATCATGTACATATACGATACCTGAAGCACCGTCATCACCTGCAGCATGTTTTACCACACCGCCTAGGGTGAAAAGCAAAATCATCATGGCCGCAGCTTTAAACAACGGCATAAAACGTGTATAAAGCGTCAACCGTCTGGCCTTTACCACCGGACGTTCAATTTCTGCCAGCACACGCTTGTCGAAATCTTCACCCAGCTTCATCTCGCCTGCAGCTTCCTGGTAAGTAAACAAAGAACGGTAACGGCGCAGGTGGGCAGGAAGTTCTTTCTGCTGAAAGAAAATCCGGAGAATCTGTTCTTCCTCCACGGAAGTTTCACAGTTCCAGTAGCGTTCCAGAAGTTGTTCAATGTACTTATAGTCCATAATCGTTTATTTCACTGTATTTTAGTTTGATGCGTTGGCGAGCGCGGAAAAGGTTCACTTTCACTTGCTCTTCTGTCACCCCCAGCACATCGGCTATTTCTTTATAACTCTTACCTTCAATATCCCTGAGTTGCACAATGGTACGTTGCTTCTCAGGAAGTTCGTTTATCAGCCTGTGCACCAGCCGGAACTGTTCGTTTCGTTCCATTTGGCTTTCAGGAGTCAATGCATCCGGCATTTCCTGCGTTTCAGGCGTCAGTTCCAGGTTCTGTGCCTCTTTTTTCTGACTCCGGTCGATGGCCAGATTGCGGACAACCGTCAGGCAATAGGCTTCGATGGATTCCAGTTGCGCCCATTCCTCGCGTTTGCTCCACACTTTAATCAGTGCATCCTGAACAATGTCTTCCGCCTCGGCCCGATTGAACGTAATTCGCAGGGCCAGTCTGAAAAGCTTGTCCTTCAGCGGTAGGATATCGTCACGAAAACTGATTTCTTGCATTGCTTTCTATAATAATGACGGGTGAGTTACCTAAAAGTTACACCCACCCGTCGATTTTTTTTCAATTATTTTCTGATAATGGTTCCCGAGTCTTTGTGAATAGCTGACGCTAAGGTGATTACAACCTGCGACACTCCAGCATCCAAGGCTGAAAAAGAATTTTCCAGCTTGGGAATCATGCCTCCTTGTATGACGCCCTCGTCCACATAACGCTTGAACAAGTCGGGAGTCAGTACCGGAATCACGCTGCCATCGTCATTCTCGTCGCGCAGCACGCCTTTCTTTTCAAAACAATAGACCAGTGTCACCTCAAAATACTCAGCCAGGGCCTTTGCCGTTTCTCCGGCAATGGTGTCAGCATTCGTGTTCAGCAGGTTACCCTGACCGTCGTGCGTCAGCGGTGCCATGACAGGCACAATCTGACGGTGAATCAGTTCGGTCAAAGCCGCTCCGTCCACCTTTTCCACGTCGCCCACATAACCGTAGTCAATATCCTTTACCGGACGCTTCACGGAACGGATGACGTTCATATCGGCTCCCGTCAGTCCGACGGCATTCACGCCTCTGGCCTGCAAACCGGCCACGATATTCTTGTTGACCAAGCCTCCGTAGACCATGGTCACCACTTTCAAGGTATCGGCGTCGGTAATACGGCGACCGTTCACCATCCGGCTCTCAATGCCCAATTGGGCGGCAATACGGGTAGCCGAACGGCCTCCACCGTGTACCAGCACCTTATAACCGGGCATGGAAGAAAAATCGTCCAACAGCTGATTCAATGTGTCAGGCTCTTCTACAATCTTTCCTCCTACCTTTATGACTGTCAGTTTCTCTTTCATATCTTATCTCCCTATTTTACTCCAAATAAGTATAGCCATACAGTCCGGAACGGTAGTTGGCCAAGAATTCCTTTCCTTCTTCCAAGGAAATGCGTCCTTCCTTCACCGACTTGGTGACCCAAGTTTCCAGTGTACGTACCAGTTTCTTCGGGTTATACTGCACGTAGTCGAGCACCTCGGCCACCGTTTCCCCGTCAATCACCTGATCGATGCTGTAACCCTTGTCGTCCACACTCACATGTACGGCATTCGTATCCCCGAACAGATTGTGCATGTCACCCAGGATTTCCTGATAAGCTCCTACCAGGAACACACCGATATAATAAGATTCCTTCGCCTTGATGGTATGTACCGGCAAATCGTGGGCCACGTTCCGGCTAGTCACGAAGTTGGCAATCTTCCCGTCCGAGTCGCAAGTGATGTCCTGCAACGTAGCCGTGCGGTCGGGACGCTCGTCCAGACGCTGAATCGGCATAATCGGGAAAATCTGGTCGATGGCCCAGGAATCCGGCAGCGACTGGAACAGAGAGAAGTTACAGAAATACTTGTCGGCCAGCAGCTTGTCCAGGTTGCGGAATTCATCTGGCGCATGCTTCAGGCCCGAAGCAATCTGGTTGATTTCACGCGTCACCGACCAGTACATCCGTTCAATCTGTGCCCGTGTCTTCAAATCCACAATTCCGTGACTGAACAAGTCGAGCGATTCCTCACGAATCTGCTGCGCATCGTGCCAGGCTTCCAGCATCCGGCTCTGGTTCAGGTTGTCCCAAATCTGATACAGTTCCTGCACCAGTTCGTGGTCGTCCTTGCTTACCACGAAATCCTCGTCCATGGAAGGCAGAGAAGCCGTCTCCAACACCTCAAAAATCAAGACCGAGTGATGAGCTGTGAGCGAGCGTCCGCTTTCCGTAATGATGTTCGGATGCGGGATGTTGTTCTTGTTGCTGGCATCGACCATGATGGAGATGGAGTCGTTCACATATTCCTGAATGGAATAGTTCACACTGCTTTCACTGTTGGAAGAGCGGGTTCCATCGTAGTCCACGCCCAGTCCGCCACCGATGTCTACAAACTCCACCGGGAAGCCCAACTGATGCAGCTGCACATAGAACTGAGACGCCTCACGCAAAGCTGTCTTGATACGGCGTATTTTGGTCACCTGACTGCCGATGTGGAAATGAATCAGTTTCAGACAATCCTGCAAGTCCTTCTTTTCCAGGAAATCGAGTGCCTCCAGCAATTCACTGGAAGTCAGGCCGAACTTGCTGGCGTCGCCTCCACTTTCTTCCCACTTTCCGCTGCCGGAAGAGGCCAGTTTAATCCGGATACCGATATTGGGGCGCACGTTCAGCTGCTTGGCCATCTTGGCAATCAGCCGCAGCTCATTCAGCTTTTCCACCACCAGAAAAATCCGCTTGCCCATCTTCTGTGCCAGCAAAGCCAGTTCAATGTAACTCTCGTCCTTATAGCCGTTACAGATAATCAGCGAGTCAGAATCCGTGTTAATGGCAATCACGGCGTGAAGTTCCGGTTTCGAACCGGCTTCCAGTCCCAGATTAAACTTTTTTCCATGACTGATAATTTCCTCCACCACCGGCCTCATCTGGTTTACCTTAATCGGATAAATGATGAAATTCTCGGCCTGATAGCCATATTCTTCAGAAGCCTGACGAAAACAATTGGATATTTTTTCAATCCGGTTGTCCAAGATGTCCGGAAAGCGGACCAGCATGGGAGCCGTCACGTCCCTCAGCTGCAGTTCGTCCACCAGTTCCTTCAAATCGACGGCCACCCCGTCCTTGCGTGGAGTTACTACCACATGACCTTTGTCATTGATACCAAAGTATGAAACGCCCCACCCCGTGATGTTGTAGAGCTCTTCAGAGTCTTCAATACGCCATTTTCTCATTTCACTACATAAAGTCTAGATTTATACTTCTTTAATTTATCAAGTTTTTCAAGCGGTTTACCGCCCTGTCAATCTGTGCATAACTTTCAAGTTCTTCCGCATTGAAACGCCACTTTGCCTTCGTATAGTAGGGCAGCCGCTTTTCCAGTGCCGAAGTAATGACCTGCATCAGTTCCTCGTCCGTTTTGTTCGCCAACAACGGACGTTTGGCCTTTGCTATCTTTAAACGACGGAACAGTACCTCCGGAGATACATCCAGAAATACTGTTTCACCTGTATGATTCATATAATCCATGTTGTCGAAAAAGCAGGGTGTCCCTCCCCCGCACGCAATCAGTACGTCTTCGAACTCACCGGCTTCATGAAGCATCCGCTGTTCCAGCAAGCGGAACCCTTCTTCCCCCCGCTCCGCGAACAAATCGGAGATGGATTTGTGCATGCGCTCCTCGATATACCAGTCCAAATCGACAAACTGTAGTCCGGTAGCCGCACTGTAAGCTCTTCCCAGTGTGGTTTTGCCCGAACCCATATAGCCAATCAAGAACACCCTTTTCATTACTTCTTCTTTGCTTTTGCTCCTTTCACCTTACGCATCTCGGCTTTCTGGTTCTGCAGTTCAATGACCTTGAAGCAGGCTTCCAGATTCAAATCAGCCGGGTTCACGTTGTTCGGAATCTTATAGTTTTTCTTTTGATAAGCGATGTAAGGACCGTAACGCCCGTTCAGTATCTGCATATCCGGATTGTCCGGGAACTGCTTGATGATTTTCTGGGCCTCCTGTTCTTTCTTTTCTTTCAGCATCAGCTCCGCCTCCTCAAAAGTGACCGTCATAGGGTCTTTGTCCTTCGGGATGGAAACAAACTCATTGCCGTGACGCACATACGGCCCAAAGCGTCCCACACCGACCGAAACGGCCTGTCCGTCGAGTTCTCCCAACACCCGAGGCAGTTTGAACAGGTCGAGTGCCTCTTCCAGAGTAATGGTTTCCAGCGAATGTTCCTTATTCAGCTGAGCGAATTTCGGCTTTTCCTCATCGTCGGACGAACCAATCTGTACGACCGGGCCGAAACGGCCGATTTTTACGGAAACAGGCTTTCCTGTCTTCGGGTCCGTACCCAGCATACGTTCACCCACCTTGTGTTCGGTCTTCGTGGCCAATGTGGTTTCCACCAACGGATGGAAATTCTCATAGAACACTTCCATCAGGTCGGTCCACTTCTTTTCGCCTTCGGCCACTTCATCAAATTCTTTTTCCACGCTGGCCGTAAAGTTATAGTCCATAATCTTCGGGAAATACTGCATCAGGAAGTCATTGACCACACAACCTACATCGGTCGGTATCAGCTTGGACTTCTCGCTTCCGCTCATTTCCGTCTGAACCGTTTCATCTATGCCTTTTCCTGTCAGTTTCAACAGGGAATATTCACGCTTTACACCTTCCTTATTGCCTTTTTCCACATAACCTCGCTGCTGGATAGTGGAAATGGTGGGCGCATACGTAGACGGGCGACCGATGCCCAGCTCTTCGAGTTTACGCACCAGGCTGGCTTCCGTATAGCGTGCCGGAGCCTGACTGAAGCGCTGTACCGCCGCTATTTCCTCGCGTTGCAGGTTTTCGCCTACCTCCATCTTCGGCAGCCCGGCAGCGTCCTCCTGTTCCGTTTCTTCATCGAAGGATTCCTTATATACTTTCAAGAAACCATCGAACGTAATCACCTCGCCCACTGCCTGAAACTCATCCTCACAGCTGCTGATGCTAATGGTAGCCGTAGTCTTCTCCAGTTCCGCATCGGCCATCTGTGAAGCCAGCGTACGCTTCCAAATCAATTCATACAAACGTACTTCCTGCGAAGTGCCGTCAATCGATTCATTCGACATATACGTCGGACGGATGGCTTCGTGTGCCTCCTGTGCCCCCTTTGTCTTGGTGGCATACTGGCGTGTGTGCACGTAGCGTTCGCCCATCAAGGAAAGAATTGTATCGTGACTGGTAGACAAGGCCAGTTCGGAGAGGTTCACCGAGTCGGTACGCATATAGGTAATCAATCCGCTTTCATACAGGCGCTGTGCCAGCATCATGGTCTGTGCCACCGTGTAGCCCAGTTTGCGGGCCGCTTCCTGCTGGAGCGTGGAAGTGGTGAAAGGCGGTGCCGGCGATTTCTTCACCGGACGCGTTGTAATATCTTTGATGGTGAAATCCGCATTCTGGCATTTTTCAAGGAACTGGCGCGCTTCTTCCTTCGTCTTGAAGCGGCGTCCGAGCGTCGCACGGATATTGGCACCTTCCGCATCCTTGAACGTAGCGACCACTTTATACGAAGCCTCACTGGTAAACGCATTGATTTCACGTTCGCGTTCCACAATCAGACGCACAGCCACCGACTGCACACGGCCGGCAGAAAGGGCCGGCTTGATTTTCCGCCACAACACGGGCGACAATTCAAAACCCACAATACGGTCGAGCACACGGCGTGCCTGCTGTGCATTGACCAAATCAATATTGATGTCCCGAGGATGTTCTATCGCCTTCAGGATAGCTGTCTTCGTAATTTCATGGAATACAATTCGTCGTGTCTTCTTCGGATCCAGCTTCAACACCTCAAACAAGTGCCAGGAGATAGCCTCTCCTTCCCGGTCCTCATCGGATGCGAGCCATACCATATCGGCCTTTGCTGCCTCTTCCTTCAATTCGGACACCAGCTTCTTCTTGTCTTCCGGTATCTCGTAAATCGGCTTGAAATGATTTTTTATGTCAATACTGAACGCTTTCTGTTTCAGGTCGCGGATATGCCCGTAACTTGACAATACTTTATAGCCCTCCCCCAAAAACTTTTCGATTGTCTTAGCTTTTGCCGGAGACTCCACTATGACCAGGTTATTTTGCATGATATTCTGTATTCCGTTTTTATATTTTTCGGGACAAATGTAGAAAAAAAATTATAACCTACACGATAAACAAACTGAAAATAACTTACTTTGCAAGGGAATATCGCATTTAACTACCATAATTTATGAACAACAAAAGTATCAACAGCAACAAGCAATTCATGATAGGCAACGGAATCCTGGCCTTCGGCGTGTTTTTCATCGTATGTCTCTTTCTGTATCTGGGTTTCCGAGGCCAGTCCAAAGGAAACGAAAAGGGCAAAACCTTCGAAGGCCTCTACGCCATAGAGATAGCCAACTCCTTCAGCGGAGACAGTCTTTCGGTCTATATCAATGACAGCCTGCTGTTCAACTCCACCCTCGGAAACAGTTCCGTCAAATTTCAGGTGAAACGTTTTGCCGAAGAGAGTACCCTGATGGTGGTAGACAACCGTACCGATGAAGTGACTCCCTTCAACCTGAATGCAGCAGGAAGCCAGGTACAGATTCAAAAGAAAAACGGAAAAACCTTCATTCAGGAAACGGAAAACGAATAAAAGAATTTCTCTAAAATTCAGCTCAAATTCTCTGTCCCACACTGTGGAATACAAAAACCACACTGTGGGATACATATTTCACACTGTGAAATACAAATCCCGCAGTGTGAAACAGAGAAAAAATCCCGTCATTCCCTTTTTATTTTCTTCACATTCCATCTTTATCCTCTCTGCCCCTTTATTTTTCCCTTCTCTTCCCCGTCCGGCAAACCCGTCTTCAAATTGAAACAAATTATCTGCAGATTCTTTGAGAAAGCACGTCCGTGTGCGTAAACGAAAAAAATGTTATTAAATGAGCAAAGTTTCGAAAATAAGGTCTTTCCAATTGGATATTAGAATAAAAGGCTGTATTTTTGACACGCAATCAGATTTTTTTAACCTAAAATCCATATAATAGAGAGAATAAAAGAAAAAACATGGAACAAGTTTTTAGTTATATCATCGGGCTCGGGGCAGCCGTGATGATGCCTATTCTGTTTACCATTCTAGGAGTATGTATTGGTATCAAATTCGGCAAGGCACTGAAAAGCGGCCTGCTGGTCGGAGTAGGATTTGTGGGGCTTTCCGTAGTAACGGCCCTTCTGACCAGCAGCCTGGGGGAACCGCTGAAAAAAGTAACGGAAATTTACGGGCTGAGCCTGGGCATTTTTGACATGGGATGGCCTGCTGCCGCCTCCGTGGCCTACAACACCTCCGTAGGTGCCTTCATCATTCCAGTGTGTCTGGGTGTAAACATCATCATGCTATTGACCAAAACCACCAAGACGGTCAATATCGACTTATGGAACTACTGGCACTTTGCCTTTATCGGTGCGGTGGTTTACTTTGCTACGGAAAACATCTGGTGGGGATTCTTCTCGGCTATCATCTGCTACATCATCACCCTGATCATGGCCGACCTGACTTGCAAACAATTTCAATCTTACTACGAAAAGATGGATGGTATTTCCATCCCACAGCCTTTCTGTCAGGGATTCGTGCCTTTCGCGCTGGTCATCAACAAGGTATTGGACAAGATTCCGGGATTCGACAAGCTGAATATCGATGCAGAGGGAATGAAACGGAAATTCGGCATCATGGGAGACCCTTTGTTTCTAGGGGTCATCGTAGGCTGTGTCATCGGGGCCTTGGCCTGCAAGAACACAGATGAACTGGTGGACGGCATTCCTGCCATCCTCGGACTGGGAATCAAGATGGGGGCCGTCATGGAACTTATCCCGCGTATCACCTCTTTATTTATTGAGGGGCTGCGTCCGATATCCGATGCCACCCGCGAACTGATTGCCCGCAAGTTCAAGAACAGTGCCAGCCTGAACATCGGTATGAGTCCGGCACTGGTCATCGGCCATCCTACCACACTGGTGGTTTCCCTGCTGCTCATTCCGGTCACCTTGTTCTTGTCTGTGATACTGCCCGGCAACCAGTTCCTGCCGCTGGCTTCACTGGCCGGCATGTTCTACCTGTTCCCGGCTGTACTGCCCATCACCAAAGGAAATGTCCTGAAGACCTTCCTCATCGGGCTGGTGGCGCTGATTGTTGGCCTGTATTTCGTGACCGACCTGGCTCCCTTCTTCACACAGGCTGCCCAGGATGTGTTCATCAGAACACACGATACAGCCGTACAGATTCCGAACGGATTCCAGGGAGGAGCTCTCGACTTCGCTTCGAGCCTCTTCTCATGGCTCATTTTCCATGCGGTCTATCACTTCAAGATAGTAGGTTCGGCCATACTGGTCATTGTGACCTTGGCCATGGCTGTCTACAACCGCCGCCGTATCATTAAAGAAGCAAAACACATTGAAGAATAAAACCAATCATAAAACAAACGCTTATGAAAAAATTAGCAATGGCTATGATGCTGGGCGTGGCAGCTCTTTCGGCTAACGCCCAGGTAAACTACCGGATGCAGACTGCCTGCAACCCGCAAGACGTAAAGACATACGATACACAAAGACTGCGCAGCAGCTTCATGATGGAAAAAGTGCTGGCAGCCGATGAAATCAACGTAACTTACTCTATGTACGACCGTTTCATCTTCGGAGGAGCAATGCCGGTCAGCAAGGAACTGACCCTGGAGACCATCGACCCGCTGAAAGCTCCTTACTTCCTGTTCAACCGCGAACTGGGTGTCATCAACATTGGGGGTGACGGTATCGTTACAGTAGACGGAAAAGAATATGAGCTGAAATTCAAGGAGGCTCTTTACGTAGGCCGAGGCAAACAGAAAGTGACTTTCAAGAGCAAGGATGCCAGCAAGCCGGCCAAATTCTACATCAACTCTGCCATCGCCCACAAAGAATACAAGACACAGTGGGTTACCATCGACGGGCGCAAAGGTTCACTGAAAGCAAATTCTTTTGCTGCCGGCAAGATGGAAGAAAGCAACGACCGCGTCATCAACCAGCTGATTGTGAAGAACGTGCTGGAAGAAGGTCCTTGCCAGCTGCAGATGGGCCTGACGGAACTGAAGCCGGGTAGCGTATGGAACACCATGCCGGCCCACACGCACAGCCGCCGCATCGAAGCTTACTTCTACTTCAACGTACAGGAAGGCAACATGATTTGCCACCTGATGGGACAACCGCAGGAAGAACGCCTGGTATGGCTGGCCAACGAACAGGCCATCATGTCACCGGAATGGTCTATCCATGCAGCTGCCGGAACCAGCAACTATATGTTCATCTGGGGTATGGCCGGTGAAAACCTGGACTATGGCGACATGGACAAAATCAAATACACAGAAATGAGATAACACACCCCTCTTCCTGACCGGAAGAAAATCATGCCAGATTCCACAGACTTGTACAGCACTCGGCAAATGATGAGTCTGTAGGGTCAGTGGAATTTGTCATTTTACCTTATGTTTACAGGAATTCAGACGAATACGGATTGAATTCTTATCCGTTTTTTACAAGCGGGACGCTTGTAAAAAAGTATCTTTAATCTAATATCATTATGAGTACATTAAAAACGACAAGCGAAAAAATGAGCAACTACCGGTGGATTATCTGCTCCATGCTGTTTTTCGCCACCACGGTCAACTACCTGGACCGTCAGGTACTTTCGCTTACCTGGAAAGATTTCATCGCACCGGAATTTCATTGGACAGACACACACTACGGCATCATCACCGCCATTTTCTCCATCGTCTATGCGATTGCCAACCTCTTTGCCGGCCGTTTTGTCGACTGGCTGGGAAGCAAGAAAGGATATTTATGGGCCATCGCCATCTGGTCGGTCGGTGCCTGCCTGCATGCATTGTGCGGTTGGGCCACGGAAATGAGCGTGGGACTTCAGAATGTCAACGCCATGCTTTCCGCTTCCGGCGCACTGACCTCTACCATCGCCATTACCAGCGTGTATTATTTCATCGCCGCCCGTATCGTACTGGCTGTAGGTGAATCGGGAAACTTTCCCGCTGCCATCAAAGTTACTGCCGAATATTTCCCCAAAAAAGACCGCGCATTCTCCACTTCCATCTTTAATGCAGGAGCTACCGTAGGTGCCCTCATCGCTCCGGTCAGTATCCCTTCACTGGCCAGCTATTTCAAAAGTATAGAGGTAGGCAACGGATGGGAAATGGCCTTCATCGTAATCGGCGCGTTAGGTTTCATCTGGATGGGACTCTGGCTGTTCGTGTACAAGAAACCGCAGGAAAATGCGCATGTCAATGCGGCGGAACTGGCTTATATCCAACAGGACAAAGGCAATGAAGAAACAAGCCATACAGAAGAGGAGCCTAAGCTGTCACTCTGGCAATGCTTCAAATACCGCCAAACCTGGGCTGTCGCATTCGGCAAGTTCCTGACCGACGGCGTATGGTGGTTCTTCCTTTTCTGGACACCGGCCTATATTTCTGATGTGTACGGGTTCTCGTCCGACAGCCCCACCGCCCAGCTGCTCATTTTTGTATTGTATGCCATCACCATGCTCTCCATCTACGGAGGAAAACTGCCAACCATCATTATCAACAAAACCGGGAAAGACCCGTATGCTGCCCGTATGAGAGCGATGCTGATATTCGCCATATTCCCACTGTTTGCCCTGTTCGCACAACCGTTGGGAAACATCTCCTACTGGTTCCCGGTCATCATTATCGGTATTGCCGGAGCCGCCCACCAGTCCTGGTCGGCCAACATTTATTCCGTGGGCAGTGACATGTTCCCCAAAAGCGCCGTGGCTACCATCATCGGAATCGGCGGAATGGCCGGTGGAGTGGCTGCCTTCCTCATCAACATGTGTTCGGGTATTCTGTTCGATTATGCAGAAGCCACGCAGATGACCTTCCTCGGATTCCAGGGAAAGGAAGCAGGGTACTTCATCATTTTCTGTATCTGTGCAGTGGCCTACCTGATTGCCTGGTGCATCATGAAAGCCTTGGTGCCCAAATATGAACTGATAAAAGTCTGATTCCCGTACGTATACAAAAAAGTCACGGCCTCACTTCCGACGCCGTGACTTTTTTTCTGCCACTCTTATTTCTTCAGTTCCGGATAACTGATACGAGTATGATACATGGTTTTCAGTTTTTCCTTGAACACCGCCTTCACTGTCGCAATGTCCTTGAACGTAATCGGACATTCCTTGAAATACCCGTCTTGTACCTGACTGTCGATAATTTTCTCTACCAAAGCCGAAATGCTTTCCTCGGTGTATTCCGGCAAACTTCGGGAAGCGGCTTCCACGGAATCGGCCATCATCAGGATAGCTTGTTCCTTGGTGAACGGATTAGGCCCCGGATAGCGGAAAGCCTCCTTATCGACTTCTTCATCGGGATGTTCATTCTGGTAAGATATATAGAAATACTTGGTCAGTCCTTTCCCGTGATGCGTGCAGATGAAATCTTTTATCACCTGCGGCAAATCATGCTTGTCGGCCAATTTCATTCCGTCGGTCACATGACTGATGACAATCTGCGCACTCTGCTTGTAACTGAGCTGGTCGTGCGGATTCACGCCCGACTGGTTTTCCGTAAAGAAGGCAGGATTCATCATCTTCCCGATGTCATGGTACATGGCGCCCGTACGTACCAGCTGACTGTTGGCCCCGATACGGTTGGCCGCCGCTGCCGTCAGATTGGCCAGCTGAAGTGAATGCTGGAACGTGCCCGGTGCTACCTCCGACATCTCACGCATCAGCTTGTTGTTGATATTCGACAATTCCACCAGAGTGACATTCGAAGTAAAGCCGAATGTCTTTTCCAGGATGAACAGCAACGGATACGTAAACAACAGCAAGATACCGTTCAACATAAAGTTCATATACATGTGCGTGCTCAGCTGGGCCACTTCACTGACATGAATCAAATCGAGTGCCAGATACATCAGGGCATAGGCACATGCCACAATCAAGGCACTGCGGAACAGCTGGGAACGCTGGGACAGTTCCCGCAAGCTGTAAATGCCGGCCATACCCGCCGCCATCTGCAACAAAATAAACTCATGAGGGGTACGCAGGCAGATGGAACACAACAGAATGGTAATGACATGGGCCATAAATGCCGTACGGGAATCCAGAAAGATACGGATTATCAGCGGAATCATGGCAAAAGGCACAATATACACACTCATAAAAGCATGCTCTACCATCACAGAAGAAATTACCGGGAAGGCAATGATAATGATAAAGAGTAAAGCCAGCGTCCGGTGCTTTTTGTAATAATCACTCCGGAAAAGCTCCAGGTAAATCATGAAACAGCCTATCAGCAAAGACACGAAAAGCAATTGGCCCAGCAAGGTCAAGCGCTTCTCCGACACCGTTTCACTACGTTTGTCCCACTCCTTCTCCAGTGACTTCAAGATGTTGTAGGTACGACTGTCTATAATTTCTCCGCGGTCGATGATTTTCTGGCCGTTCATCACAAAACCGTTGGCCCACGACAATCCGCCCAATAAATCCTGTTTGGCTGCCTCCGACTTCTGAGAGTCATACACCAGGTTCGGAGCAATGTATTCATTCAAGTTGCACCGCTGCAACAGTATCCGACGGTAATGTAGCGTATCGGCAAAAATCAGAGTCTCGTAGGCCGTTTTGAAACTGTAAAGATCATTTACAGCTATCTGATTGGCCGTATTCTTATCCACCAGCTGGATGGAATGCACGCTGTCCTTGCGCAATTTTTCCCAGTCGTTGGGAGCGAAAATCCCCTTTTCATACACCACTTTCAATAACCGTTCAATGTGATGCTGGTAGGCCGGTGCCGGAATGATGCGGTGCAAACTGTCGGTATAGGCTTTCTTGAACTGCTGTATCATCCGTTCGCCTACGGTCTTATCCAACCGATAATACGGACTGTACAGACGCATGATACTGTCCTGCTCCCGCTGTACTTCAGCATCCTCCTTATAGATAGGAAAGTCGAAGGAAGCCTGCAACAGGCCATACTTCCAAGGTTTGTTGATGTCAAATTGATAGTTAAACCGTCCTTCTCGTGGTAAAAAATAGACAATCACACTTACTGTCACAATGAATATGCCCAGTTTATATAACAATCCTTTATAGGAAAACTGTCGTTCGGTCTGTAAACTTTTCATGTCAAAGAGATATTTTGCGTGCAAAATAAGAAAAAAACGGGAAAATTAGATTAATTTTGCGGCGTATTTTTAGATAAAAACCACAATGTCAGAAAGAAAAGTAAGAGTCCGTTTTGCACCGAGTCCCACAGGTGCGTTGCATATCGGCGGCGTACGTACCGCTTTGTACAATTATCTGTTTGCCCGCCAGCACGGGGGAGAACTGGTTTTCCGTATTGAAGATACCGACTCACACCGTTTCGTTCCGGGTGCTGAGGAATACATTATCGAATCGTTCAAGTGGCTGGGCATCAAGTTCGACGAAGGTGTCAGCTTCGGAGGGAACTATGGCCCGTACCGCCAGTCGGAACGCCGTGACATCTACAAGAAGTATGTGCAGGTGCTTCTGGACAACGGAAAGGCTTACATCGCTTTCGATACGCCCGAAGAACTGGAAGCCAAACGCAAGGAAATTCCGAACTTCCAGTACGATGCTTCTACGCGTAATTCCATGCGCAACTCACTGACCCTTCCGAAAGAAGAGGTGGACAAACTGATTGCAGAAGGCAAACAGTATGTGGTCCGCTTCAAGATTGAACCGAACGAAGACGTGCATGTACACGATATCATCCGCGGAGAAGTGGTCATCAACTCTTCTATCCTCGACGACAAAGTATTATATAAATCGGCTGACGAACTGCCGACTTACCATCTGGCCAACATCGTAGACGACCACCTGATGGAAATCTCACACGTAATTCGTGGAGAGGAATGGTTGCCTTCTGCTCCGTTGCACGTACTGCTGTACCGTGCGTTTGGCTGGGAAGACACCATGCCGGAATTTGCCCATCTGCCGCTGCTGTTGAAACCGGACGGAAACGGCAAGCTGAGCAAGCGTGACGGTGACCGTCTGGGATTCCCGGTATTCCCGCTTGAATGGCACGACCCCAAAACGGGAGAAGTTTCTTCCGGATACCGTGAATCGGGTTATCTGCCGGAAGCAGTCATCAACTTCCTGGCCCTGCTGGGATGGAACCCGGGCAACGACCAGGAAATCATGTCGATGGACGAACTGATTAAATTGTTCGACCTGCACCGTTGCAGCAAGGCGGGTGCCAAGTTCGACTACGAAAAGGGAAAATGGTTCAACCATGAATATATCCTGATGAAGAGCGACGAAGAAATCGCCCAGCTGTTCATGCCGATTCTGAAAGAACACGGCATCGACGCCCCGATGGATAAGGTAGTTACCGTAGTCGGACTGATGAAAGGCCGTGTAAGTTTCATCAAGGAATTGTGGGACACTTGCAAGTTCTTCTTCGTAGCTCCGACAGAATACGATGAAAAGACGGTGAAGAAACGCTGGAAAGAAGATTCAGCCGAACGCATGACCGAACTGGCCGACCTGTTGGAATCACTGGACGATTTCTCACTGGCTCATCAGGAAGAAGTGGTCATGAAATGGATTGAGGACAAAGGTTACCACCTGGGTAACATCATGAATGCTTTCCGCCTGACACTGGTAGGAGAAGGAAAAGGTCCCCACATGTTTGATATCTCAGCTGTACTGGGCAAAGAAGAAACAGTAGCACGTATGCGTCGTGCGGTAGAGGTACTCAAATAAACGAAGACATGATTTATAATTTTATCATCGCCCTTTATACAAGTGCAGTCAGATTGGCTGCACTTTTTAATAAGAAGGTGGCCCTGATGGTCAAAGGGGAAAAAGAAGCGTTCGGCATACTGGAAAAACAGATTGTGCGCGGCGAAAAATACCTGTGGTTTCACGCGGCTTCTCTAGGAGAATTTGAACAAGGCCGTCCGCTGATTGAGGAAATCCGAAAAAAATATCCACAATACAAGATTCTTCAGACCTTCTTCTCGCCTTCCGGATACGAGGTACGGAAGAATTACAAGGGAGCAGACATCGTCTGCTATCTTCCGCTCGACACACCGGGTAATGTAAAACGTTTCCTGGATTTGGCTCAGCCTTACATGGCGTTCTTCATCAAGTATGAGTTCTGGCAGAACTACCTGACGGAACTGAAACGACGGAATATTCCGGTCTACAGTGTGTCTTCCATCTTCCGGAAAGAGCAGATTTTCTTCCGCTGGTATGGGAAAAGCTACCGCAAGGTACTGAACACGTTTACCCACCTCTTCGTACAGGATGAAGCATCCGTGAAACTGTTGCAGTCCATCGGTATCACGAATACGACGATTGTCGGTGATACCCGTTTTGACCGGGTACTGGAAATCTGCCGTCAGGCCAAAGAGCTTCCTCTGGTAGAACGGTTCAAAGGCGAGCATACCGCCTTTGTAGCCGGCAGTTCCTGGGGACCGGACGAGGATATTTTCATCCCATACTTCAACGCACATCCGGAGGTGAAGCTCATCATCGCTCCCCACGTGATTGAGGAAAGCCATTTGAAAGAAATTATCGGTAAACTGAACCGTACAGTCGTACGTTACACGCAGGCCACAGAGGAGAAGGTAAAAGAAGCCGACTGCCTGCTGATTGACTGTTTCGGTCTGTTGTCTTCCATCTACCGCTACGGGGAAATCGCTTACATCGGAGGTGGATTTGGAGTGGGTATCCACAACGTACTGGAAGCAGCGGTGTACGGCATGCCGGTTATCTTCGGCCCGAACAACAAGCGGTTCCGTGAAGCACAGGGTTTGTTGCAATGCAAAGGAGGCTTTGAAATACAGGGAGCGGAAGACTTCAAGAAAATCATGGACGAGTTCCTGACCAATTACGAGACCTTGGACAAAGCAGGCAAGAAAGCCGGAAACTATGTACGAGACAATGCCGGTGCCTTGGAAAAGATTATGCATACAGTGACACTATAAATCCGTACGCATAAAATAAAAAGGAGCTGTAGAAAGGAAAGACACTGTTCAGAATTTTGTGAAAATAAAAACAGGATTCAGTTGTAAGTTCTTCTTATAACTGGATCCTGTTTTTATTTACATAAGTATAAACTGGTTCCACTTGAAAAATCCGATAGAATTATTAAACGGTCCAACGTGTCCATCACAAACCATCACTGTCTGACATGACCGCGAACTGTGGCCGCTATACCCCTCTCACCGATAATGCAGATACAGTGGCATTAAGTTTGTCCGCTAGAAAGTAGACCTACTCCGAATCCTTCCTCCGTTCTTCTTGATAAGTTGCATACATCTCTGCCAAGGTTTCCATCGGGATATGCAGCAAATACATCTCCTTGAATACATCGGGCAATACTTGCTGGAGGAAGGTTTCTTTCCGAAGTGCCACAATCTTCTGTGCAGCCCCGGTAGACACGAAATAGCCTAATCCCCGTTTGTTGTAAATAATGCCCTGATTCTGCAAGTAATCATACGTACGAACCACCGTATTGGCATTGACCTCCACCACGCCCGCATATTCACGTACTGACAGGATGCGTCCTTCTTCCTTGTACACATTCTGAAGAATCTCATCCATGATACGGTCGGCTATCTGCAAATAAATCGGTTTATTTTCTTTAAAAGTCATAGGCGCCACAGTTTTCGTTTAACCACTTGTGAACGGGTAAACAGCCGGTACGATAGCCACCAGTTGAAAAGAGTAAACAAGAGAAAGAAAGCAGCAATTGATGCCAACACTCCATCTACAAATTGGGGGGTATCCTGGAAGTGCTCCTTTATCCACTCTGAAAAACGAATTAAAGATCCTCCTTCTGCCAGACTGGCAAACATAATTCCTCCGAGAATCGTCACTGCCAGACAGGTTCCGATAGTTTTCAAAAAAGGATGCTTATACCAAAAACTCCCTCCCAAGATGAAGAGGGAATGATTCCACAGGGAGAATATCCATACGAGCAGCTGCATCAACCACCAAGAATATACGGGTTCGCCTGTTGCGTCTACCGAAGCATGTGTAGCCCATTTCATGGAAAATACTTCCACTAATATCGGCTGGCTATATATGGCAGGTAAATCAAACAAAGGCAGCAACAGGTAATGAGTAAGTTCCAATGCCAGCAAGGCTACCAGCACCATCAACAACGTACCTATGGTCACCAATACCGCCCTCGAAAAAAACTTCTCCAGCTTTGTAGACGGAAGCAGCAAATAAGAGATGCGGTTCTCCTTGCTATCCATGCATCTCATAATTCGGGAAGCATAGAAAATCATCGCAAAACTCACTACCATGCCAATTACTCCTAGCATATTGCCACAAAAGCGATGAAAGGAATAAACCTCCGGAAAACCTGTCTCTACCCAATCCTCTGCCGACCACAAAAAGCCCAACATCGGGAAAAAGAAGGCCGCAAAGATACCCAGCAAGCCATAAAGGTTACTTTTCCAGTTCTCTATCAAATCGCGTTGCATAATATTCCGCACGCGTGCCATACTAAAAGTTGTATCCATCATGTCGTGTCGTTTATTTATCATTAAATATCGCTTGTATTTTCTCACGTTCCGTCAACAGAGCGTTGAACAGCAACTCCAGATTCAACGGACTTTCTTCTCCCGAAAGGTTAGGCCATATCACGCTGTTTCCATGTACGGATGGCTGTACAAAAAGAGCATCGTCTGTCGGCTCATTCATCCCTTGTTCCGCAAATAAGAGCTTGTCCGTAATGTCTACTACCGAACGATTCAGCAGCACCTCATTCCCTTCGATTACCACCACCTGATCCAACAAACGGTCAATATCCCTTACCTGATGCGTAGAAACCACCACCGATTTTTCCTCCGTCATCCCCGAAGCGATGACTTTACGGAACTGACTTTTGGAAGGAATATCCAGTCCGTTGGTCGGTTCATCCATCAAAAGTAAGGAAGTATTAGCCGCCAGTGCAAAACACATGTAAGCCTTTTTCTTCTGTCCCATGGACAACTCTCCCAAGTGAATGTCCTCATTCAGCTCAAAATCATTCAAACAGGTTCGCAACAGTTCCCGACTGAAACGAGGATAAAACGGAGCGTTTACTTTCACAAACTGCTGCAGGCTCAAATTGGGCAAGGTAAATTCTTCCGGAACCAGATAGAGATCGGACAAAGTCGCCGGCAGACGCTTTTGTACATCTATTCCTTTCATCCAGACACTGCCACCTTGCGGACGTAACAAACCACTCATCAAATAGAGTAAAGTAGATTTACCCGTCCCATTCTTTCCCAAAAGGCCTATCACCTTTCCTGCCTCCATTTCCAGGGAAAAATCCTGGAAAATGGAAGCTTTCTTTCCATAACTGAAGGTCAATCCTTCGATTCTTATCATAGACGTGTTCATGTTGTTGATTAATGATATTAGTGTAATAGTTTAATAGTACACCGCAAATGTAATGCTTTTTCTTAAATCCACAATCAGAAACGAAGTTTTTAACAAAAGAAGGCGGATTAAATCCAAATCTCCAGTCTTTTGAGATCTATCAGAAGGGAAAAAGGAAAAAGACAAGAACATCCTACGACAAAACAGAAAATAGCGTCAGAGAAGAGAAAAAGGGCTTAAAAGAGGAAGTCTATAGACAAAGCAGCCAACGAAAAAAGGAAACGACAGAAAAAGGGAGAACAAGTTTTCCGTGAAGAAAGAAGCGGAGACTTCCTGAATGATCCGCAAGGGCACAAAAAAAGCCCCGAGATATTGCTATCTCGAGGCTCTCTGTAAAACGGCGACTACCTACTCTCCCACTTGTACGCAGTACCATCGGCGTGGCGAAGCTTAACTTCTCTGTTCGGAATGGGAAGAGGTGGAACCTTCGCGCCATAGTCACCTTAATATCCTTTCAATTAATAATGAATAATGAATAATGAACATAATGACCTATCCATTCTCCTTATCAATCATATTTCATCATGACTTACAAGCAAGCAATCTCAGCACTCGGCTGAACGTATATATCATCCTTACGATGTCTGTTCCATCCGCCCGGCGCGGATAAGGAAAGCTGACGGGCAATTAGTAATGCTCGGCTTTGCTGTCTCCAGCTTTACACCTGCATCCTATCAACGTTGTCGTCTTCAACGACCCTGAGAAATCTAATCTTGTGGCCGGCTTCGCACTTAGATGCTTTCAGCGCTTATCCGATCCCGACTTGGATACCCGGCGATGCGCCTGGCGGCACAACCGGCAAACCAGAGGTCGGTCCAACACGGTCCTCTCGTACTAGTGTCAGAGCCACGCAAATTTCATACGCCCACGATAGATAGAGACCGAACTGTCTCACGACGTTCTGAACCCAGCTCGCGTGCCACTTTAATGGGCGAACAGCCCAACCCTTGGGACCTTCTCCAGCCCCAGGATGTGACGAGCCGACATCGAGGTGCCAAACCACTCCGTCGATATGAGCTCTTGGGAGGGATCAGCCTGTTATCCCCGGAGTACCTTTTATCCTTTGAGCGATGTCCCTTCCATACGGAAACACCGGATCACTATGCTCTAGTTTCCTACCTGCTCGACCTGTCTGTCTCCCAGTCAAGCGCCCTTATGCCATTACACTCTGCGGACGGTTACCGATCGTCCTGAGGGCACCTTTAGAAGCCTCCGTTACGCTTTTGGAGGCGACCACCCCAGTCAAACTACCCACCAAGCAATGTCCTCCAACCCGGAGTTAGAACTCAAACAAACGAAGGGTCGTATTTCAACAGCGGCTCCACGAACACTGGCGTGCCCGTCTCTCAGCCTCCGACCTATCCTACACATCGCGTGCCCAAATTCAATGCTAAGCTATAGTAAAGGTTCACGGGGTCTTTTCGTCCCATCGCGGGTAATCGGCATCTTCACCGATACTACAATTTCACTGAGCTCACGGTTGAGACAGCGTCCGGATCATTACACCATTCGTGCAGGTCGGAACTTACCCGACAAGGAATTTCGCTACCTTAGGACCGTTATAGTTACGGCCGCCGTTTACTGGGGCTTCAATTCAATGCTTCTCTTGCGATGACATCTCCTCTTAACCTTCCAGCACCGGGCAGGTGTCAGGCTGTATACCTCTACTTTCATATTCGCACAGCCCTGTGTTTTTGTTAAACAGTTGCCTGGACCTATTCTCTGCGCCCTCCCATTTCTGGGTAGGGACCCTTTATCCCGAAGTTACAGGGTCAGTTTGCCTAGTTCCTTAACCGTGATTCACTCAAGCGCCTTAGTATATTCAACCCGACTACGTGTGTCCGTTTGCGGTACGGGTACCTCTGAAGTTATGTTTAGCGGATTTTCTCGGCAGTCTGCTTACCCGCGCTATCGCCGCTTCCCGAAGGAGTTGGCGTACTATCAGGTTCGGCTCTTTCCGTGGATTTGCCTGCGGAAATCAATGCCTACACCCTTCAACCGGCTATTCCGTCAGCCGGCGGCGGTGTCACTGCTGCTTCCCCACGTCACCCTCAAAGGTAGTAACGGAATATTAACCGTTTCTGCCATCGGCCTCGCCGTTCGGCTGAGCCTTAGGACCCGACTTACCCTGATCCGATTAGCGTTGATCAGGAAACCTTAGTCTTTCGGCGAGGGGGTTTCCCACCCCCTTTATCGTTACTTATACCTACATTTGCTTTTCCATACGCTCCAGAGTGGCTCACGCCACGCCTTCGACGCCGAATGGAATGCTCCCCTACCAACCATTGCTGGTTCCACGGCTTCGGTAGACAACTTAATACCCGATTATTATCCACGCCCGATTCCTCGACTAGTGAGCTGTTACGCACTCTTTAAATGAATGGCTGCTTCCAAGCCAACATCCTAGCTGTCTTAGCAATCAGACTTCGTTAGTTTAACTTAGCTGTCATTTCGGGACCTTAGCCGGTGGTCCGGATTCTTCTCCTCTCGGGCACGGACCTTAGCACCCATGCCCTCACTCCCGCGGTAGAACTGATGCGCATTCGGAGTTTGTCAGGACTTGATAGGCGGTGAAGCCCTCGCATCCAATCAGTCGCTCTACCTCACATCAGTAACCCGCGAGGCTGCACCTAAATGCATTTCGGGGAGTACGAGCTATCTCCAAGTTTGATTAGCCTTTCACCCCTACCCTCAGCTCATCCAGAAGCTTTTCAACGCTTATTGGTGCGGACCTCCATCTGGTGTTACCCAGACTTCATCCTGGCCAAGGGTAGATCACTTGGTTTCGCGTCTGCCGCATCTGACTTGACGCCCTATTCAGACTCGCTTTCGCTTCGGCTCCGGGACTCGTGCCCCTTAACCTTGCCAGACACGGCAACTCGTAGGTTCATTATGCAAAAGGCACGCCGTCACGCTTGCGCGCTCCGACCGCTTGTAGGCGCACGGTTTCAGGTACTCTTTCACTCTTCTGTTCGAAGTGCTTTTCACCTTTCCCTCACGGTACTGGTTCGCTATCGGTCTCTCGGGAGTATTTAGCCTTGCCGGATGGTCCCGGCGGATTCACGCAGGATTCCTCGTGTCCCGCGCTACTCAGGATACCGCTACGCTTCCTCTCGCTTCGAATACCGGACTCTCACCGTCTTCGGTCTGATTTTCCAAACAGTTCTTCTCACGAGATGTCTTGCGATGTCGCGGTCCTACAACCCCCCGGATGCCGTAACATCTGAGGTTTGGGCTATTCCCCGTTCGCTCGCCACTACTGGGGGAATCATTGTTATTTTCTTTTCCTGCAGGTACTAAGATGTTTCAGTTCCCTGCGTTAGCCTCCATCTGAGGATGGATGATGCGTCTTCAACACATCGGGTTGTCCCATTCGGAAATCCGCGGATCAAAGGTTATTTGCACCTCCCCGCGGCTTATCGCAGCTTATCACGTCCTTCATCGCCTCCGAGAGCCAAGGCATCCGCCATGCGCCCTTTCCTACTTTCCTTATCACGTGCACACTCCGTCTTCCGACGGGTGCGGGATGATATATACTTTTAGCTTTCGTACTAAAATTACTTTTTGCTTGTTACATCATGTCATAGACCGTTTCTTCAATGAACTTTTAATTATTCATTATTAAAAGTCAGTTGATTGTGGAGAATAACGGATTCGAACCGTTGACCCCCTGCGTGCAAAGCAGGTGCTCTAGCCAGCTGAGCTAATCCCCCGTTTTTTGCGGCTGCAAAGGTAAGCATTTTCCTTCGTTCCTGCAAAATTTTAAGGAAGTTTTTTTCGCTTCCTTTCTTCGAGGTAGTCCCAGGCAGAGTTGAACTGCCGACCTCTACATTATCAGTGTAGCGCTCTAACCAACTGAGCTATAGGACTGTTTCAATTAATAATTAAAAATGAATAATTAATAATTGGATGATTTCAGTTCAACCTCGTCCGTTCCGACTCGGCTTCATCTTTCTCTCTTCATATCGAAAAACAAACTCATCTGCAGCACAAGGCAAGAACCTTCGTCGGTCCCTCTCCAGAAAGGAGGTGTTCCAGCCGCACCTTCCGGTACGGCTACCTTGTTACGACTTAGCCCCAATTACCAGTTTTACCCTAGGGCGCTCCTTGCGGTTACGCACTTCAGGTACCCCCGGCTTTCATGGCTTGACGGGCGGTGTGTACAAGGCCCGGGAACGTATTCACCGCGCCGTGGCTGATGCGCGATTACTAGCGAATCCAGCTTCGTGGAGTCGGGTTGCAGACTCCAGTCCGAACTGAGAGAGGCTTTCGGGATTGGCATCCGGTCGCCCGGTAGCTGCCTTCTGTACCCCCCATTGTAACACGTGTGTAGCCCCGGACGTAAGGGCCGTGCTGATTTGACGTCATCCCCACCTTCCTCACATCTTACGATGGCAGTCTGTCCAGAGTCCTCAGCACTACCTGATAGTAACTGGACACGAGGGTTGCGCTCGTTATGGCACTTAAGCCGACACCTCACGGCACGAGCTGACGACAACCATGCAGCACCTTCACAGACGCCTTGCGGCTTACGGGTTTCCCCGTAATTCGTCTGCAATTCAAGCCCGGGTAAGGTTCCTCGCGTATCATCGAATTAAACCACATGTTCCTCCGCTTGTGCGGGCCCCCGTCAATTCCTTTGAGTTTCACCGTTGCCGGCGTACTCCCCAGGTGGGATACTTAACGCTTTCGCTAAGCCGCTGACAGTCTATCGCCAACAGCGAGTATCCATCGTTTACCGTGTGGACTACCAGGGTATCTAATCCTGTTTGATACCCACACTTTCGAGCCTCAACGTCAGTCGCGGCTTAGCAGGCTGCCTTCGCAATCGGGGTTCTTCGTGATATCTAAGCATTTCACCGCTACACCACGAATTCCGCCTGCCTCAACCGTACTCAAGGACGCCAGTATCAACTGCAATTTTAAGGTTGAGCCCCAAACTTTCACAGCTGACTTAACGACCCGTCTACGCTCCCTTTAAACCCAATAAATCCGGATAACGCTCGCATCCTCCGTATTACCGCGGCTGCTGGCACGGAGTTAGCCGATGCTTATTCATAAGGTACATACAAACACCCACACGTGGGTGACTTTATTCCCTTATAAAAGAAGTTTACAATCCGTAGGACCTTCATCCTTCACGCTACTTGGCTGGTTCAGGCTCGCGCCCATTGACCAATATTCCTCACTGCTGCCTCCCGTAGGAGTTTGGACCGTGTCTCAGTTCCAATGTGGGGGACCTTCCTCTCAGAACCCCTATCCATCGTCGACTAGGTGGGCCGTTACCCCGCCTACTATCTAATGGAACGCATCCCCATCGCTTACCGATAAATCTTTAATCTTATTTGCATGTGCGCTTAAGATACCATCGGGTATTAATCTTTCTTTCGAAAGGCTATTCCCGAGTAAGCGGAAGGTTGGATACGCGTTACTCACCCGTGCGCCGGTCGCCATCAAACTTAGCAAGCTAAGTTCATGCTGCCCCTCGACTTGCATGTGTTAAGCCTGTAGCTAGCGTTCATCCTGAGCCAGGATCAAACTCTTCATTGTAAAATATTTTCTTACCCTTGCGGGTATTGTTGATTCTGTTCCAGGAAACCGATTCTTTCATATCCTTTTCAGGTTATTGACGGTTCTTGTTTCATCCCATATATACATTATATATAAGACTACTTCTTGTACTACATCTTCGTTTGTTTATCTAAAGTCTTTCAAAGAACTATCTTTTCTTGAGCTCCCGTTTTCAGCGGGAAAGCGTTTGCAAAGGTAAGGCGTTTTTTCTTTCCCTCCAAATTTTTCCGAAGTTTTTTTTCGGAAAAGTTTCTCGGGAGGACCTCGCGGGGCTTATCCGTTTCTCGCTCCCTTGCCGTCTTGCAAGGTAAGATACTCGGGTGCAGCGCCTTTGGAAGTCTGCCTCTCTTCACCAGTCTGTCATTCTCAGCGGCTCTCCCTCTCGAAAGCGGTTGCAAAGGTACGCACTTTTTCCGATCCTGCAACTTTTATCACACTCTTTTTTGAAGAAATTTTTGAAGATTTTTATAAGCACCTGGAAAAGAGCTTGTTGCAGGTGAATATTTTTTGAGGTCTACAAAAAGGAACGGAAACGACACTACATTATGTATTTCGCGCGGGCGTGTGCACGCGCACATGAACGCATGTGTAATAAAGAAAAGGCAAGGATGCACACCGAACCGGTACAAGAGAACAGCGGAAACACGAAAAATCCTGCACGAAATTTCTTTGCACGAAGGCCAAAAACCGGAAAAACATCCGAGAACGCAGGAAACAGAGGCACCAGTCCATCGTAAAAGCCGTGATTTTCTCATACAGTATTCGAGAAAACACTTCAAAAATCTTTCACTGCAAGGACATATCTGGACAAACCTCCCGACTTTTTCTATGTTTTCCTTTCGGGAAACGTAGGTTTCCGCCGGGGAAAACATACGTTTCACGGCAGGAAAACGTACGGCTCCCCTACCGGAAACCTAGAAAACATAAAGAAAAAAGAGAGCTATCGCCCTAGCATTTCAGAAAAATAGTCCCTCCCTGAAAGAATCAGCCCTGTCAGCATTCAACTTCTACGGAAAAAGCTGCTGCAAGACCTACAAAAATCATAGAGAATTCCCAAAAATCTACTAACTTAGGCCGCTCTATCAAACGAATCAACTTATGGCACTTATAAAATCTGTCAGAGGATTTACTCCTCAAATCGGCGAAAACTGTTATCTGGCCGACAACGCCACGATTATTGGCGACGTAGTAATGGGACGAGACTGTAGCGTATGGTTCAATGCCGTACTTCGGGGCGATGTGAACTCCATCCGCATCGGCGACCGAGTGAACATCCAAGACGGCACCGTACTCCACACCTTGTATGAAAAATCGACTGTGGAAATCGGCAACGACGTATCCATCGGCCACAACGTGACGCTTCACGGAGCCTGCGTACACGACAATGCCCTGATTGGCATGGGGTCTACCCTACTCGACCATGCTGTAGTGGGAGAAGGAGCCATCGTAGCTGCCGGTGCCCTGGTGTTGGCAAACACCGTCATCGAGCCCCACACCCTCTGGGGAGGTGTTCCGGCCAAGTTCATCAAGAAAGTCGATCCGGCACAAAGCAAGGAACTCAACCAGAAAATTGCCAACGGCTACCTGATGTATGCCTCTTGGTTCAAGGAAGAAGAGGCGAAATAAACACAGCCGGTCCCGCAATACGCTATGGTAAAAACCGATGGCTTTGCGAGGCCGGCTGCCTGATTCCTCTATTTACCGGCGGTTATTTCTTTTTCAGTTCTTCCAGCAATTCCGCTACATCTTCTTCGCGGGTAGCCCAACTGGTCGCGATACGTACCACTGTCGTTCCGTCGGCACGTTTTTCCCAGACTTCAAAGCCCACGCGCTGCACCAGTCTCTCAAACAAACTGTTTTCGAGCGTAACAAACAACTGGTTACTCTGCGGACGAATGAAAAATGTATAGCCGTATGCCTTCAGACCTTCCACAATCCGCTCCGCCATATCGATGGCATGACGGGCTATCTTTACATACAATCCGTCGGTAAACAAGGTATCGAACTGCAAGCCCAGCAGACGTCCTTTGGCCAGCAACACGCCCCGCTGCTTGATAATGGTATCAAACTGACGAATCATCCCGGGTTGCGGAATCACCACGGCTTCTCCAAACAACGCTCCTACCTTAGTTCCTCCGATATAGAAAATATCACACAAGGCAGCGATGTCCTTCAAGGTCACATCCGTACCCCGTGCTGCCAGTCCGTAACCTAGACGGGCCCCATCCAAAAACAACGGAATCTTATGCTTGCGGCATACGGCAGACAAAGCCTTCAGTTCCTCCAAGGTGTACAGCGTACCGTACTCCGTCGGATGCGAAATGTACCCCATTCCCGGTGCCACCATGTGGTCCCAACTCGGGTCTTGATAAAAAGCTGTCACATAACGGTCTACCTCCGCCGCATCCAGTTTACCTTCGTGGTGAGGCAAAGCCAGCACCTTATGGCCTCCCGCTTCCACCGCTCCGGCTTCATGCTGGTTGATGTGACCGGTTACAGCCGCAATCACACCCTCATACGGACGCAGCACTGCCGTGATGACCGTGGCATTGGTCTGCGTACCTCCCACCATGAAATGCACTTCTGCCTGCGGACAGCCACATGCCTCCGCAATTTTCCGACGGGCCGAAGCACAATACTCATCCGTGCCGTAACCCGAAGTTTTTTCCATATTCGTCTGACTCAAGCGCTCCAAAATCAACGGATGCGCTCCTTCCATGTAATCACTCTTAAAATATTGCATATTCGTTTTGTATTTAAATTAAACTTTTCTTTCTTCCAATATCAAACCGACACCCTTCACGGTCTTCAGCTCCACTGCCTCATCGTCCGCCAGCAATTTGCGCAGACGCGACACGAAGACATCCAGGCTGCGCGAGGCGAAATAATCCTCCTCCGTATTCCACAGACGCGACAAGATAACCTCCCGCCGGACTACCTGCCCCTTGTGCTCGCACAACATACGGAGCAAATCGGCCTCCCGCACCGTCAGCATACGTTCTTCTCCGCTTTTCTGCTTCAAGACTCCACGTGTGGTATCAAACGAGAACAGTCGCCCGATGGATACCTCCGGCACTTCCTTCTGCACCTGCAGGCCCCGGGTCAGTTTCAACAAAGCCGTGACATGCGCATGCAGTTCCTCGGCCAGAAAAGGCTTCTTGACATAGTTATTCACACCCAGTTCATAACCTTTCACCACATCTTTCGGAGATACACGGCCGGAAGTAAACAAGATGGGAATATGCTCATCCTCTTCCCGGATACGTTTCACCATCTCATACCCGTCCATCACCGGCATCTCAATATCGGCCACGATGACATCCGGCTGTTCCGCCTTCCACACCGCCAGTCCTTCCTCACCATTGGCTGCCGTCAGCACTTTATACCCGCCAATCATATCCTCCAAGCCCCCCTGAATGATATAACACAGGTTCGCATCGTCTTCCACCAACAGCAGTTTGATTATCTGTTCTTCCATATTATTGTTCCTCTTTTTTATCGTCCATGGCACTCTCTGGAGGGAAAACCAACGTAAACCGACTGTATTCGCCCTCCATGCTTTCCAGTGTCACCCGCCCGTCGTGTGCCTCCATAATCCGGAGCACATAGTTCAGTCCCAGTCCGAAGCCGGGAGCACCTCCAGAACGGCTGCGCGCACTGGCTTCCGCCCGTTCATATTTCTCAAAAATCTTCCGCTGGTCTTTCAAAGGAATACCGAAGCCATTGTCGGCCACCATCACACAGACGGTTCCATCAGCTTTCCGTGTCGAAACGAACGTAATCTCCACCGACTCACCCGAATACTTCAATGCATTGTCTATCAGGTTACTGAGTGCTTCTTTCAGAAATTCCTCGTCCGCCCAGACCGTCTCCTCCTGCAAATGCCAGACAAACGTCACCGGCTTGGTTGCCTTCGCCTTGTACTTCTCCGCCAAGTCCTCCAAAATCGGCCGCAGCAAACAATCCGCTTGCTGCAACTTCAATGCATGATTCTCCAGCTTGGAAAGCGTCAGCACCTTGTTAGTCAACGCCAGCAGATGCTCTCCTTCCTCTTTCACAATACGAAAATAACGTTCCTTCTTTTCCGGCTGTCCGTCCAGACGTCCGCTTTCCAGAATCTCCGTTCCCATCAGGATGGAACTCAGTGGCGTCTTCATGTCGTGAATCATGGCATACGAGAAATCCTCCCTCATCTTGGCTATCTTATCCTGCCGGATAATGACACGAATCTGATACACAATACAGATAATGACCAGTACCATAATCAGCACCGTGGCAATCAGCAGCAGCGTCATACGCTGGAAAATCACCCAATAAGGATTCAGAATCACCCCTTGCAGATAACGAGTATGTGCCATGTCGAGAGCCACCGGTTGCGTTTTCAAGTATTGCTGTCCCTCCAACTTTGCCTGTGGAGAGGATGCCCGCAACACATTCCCCAACGAATCCGTCATACAAGTCGACACCTTGGCCGAGATACCGACCGAGTCAAGCAGGTGGGCATAAATGGAATCCAAACGATGCAAGGACACATCCATCTTGAACGTATTCAACACCCCTTCCTGCAGGGCGATAAAGACCGCCGATTCGATGAACTGGCGCGTTTCCGGAGTGGAAGACTGCAGCGTATCGCTGTCCTCCACCTCCTCTTCCAGTTTAAATTGAAAAGTGTATGTAGAATCCTTCTTCCCATGAAATTGTTTCCAGAGGCTCATCCGACAGAAAGTTTCCTGAAGCGCCGCATCCTTGAAAAGCTCATGACTTTGCCGCATGACATTCTCCCGTGTCAGCTTGTAAGTATTGACCAGCCAGACATACTGCAGTTCGACAATCGCAATCAGTCCCACTACCGCAATCCAGCGAATGTGTTTCATCTTCATAACCGTATATTCTTCACGTAAACGAAAGCCATTAACGTAGCGTTAACCTTGCCTTAACCCAAAAAGCGAAACGGGCTTTTTAGTTTTGCAGTGTCAAAGATAATGAAAGATAAAGACACGAACGATATGAAAAAGTATTTTTTAGTGAGCATCTTGTTACTGCTCGGTACGATGCTCGGCACAGCCACCGCACAAACTATTACAGGAAAAGTCACCGACCCGTCCAATCAGCCCATTGACGGGGCTACGGTCGTACTCCAGACACTCGATTCAGTATTTGTAGAAGCCACCATCACGAATACCGACGGCACCTTTCTGCTGAATCACCAGCCGACACGCTACCGCCTGCTCTTCCAGCACCTGCTGTATGAAGCCCTGGAAAAAGAGGGAAGTGGAAGAGATGCCGGTACGTTTGTGTTGCAGCCGAAAGACTACGCCCTTCAGGAGGTCGTGGTAAAAGGCGAACGCCCGCTGGTCACTGTGGAAGGCAGCCGTCTGAGCTACGACATGCCGCAGCTGATTTCCCAGCGGTTGGTCACCAATGCTTACGAAGCCCTCAAACAGCTTCCGGGCGTGATTGAACAGAACGACGTACTCACCCTGGCCGGAGCAGGCGGCGTCAGTCTGCTGCTGAACGGCCGTCCCTCGTCCATGACCTACGAACAACTCATCACACTCTTAAAAGGTATGCCGGCCTCGCGCGTGGAAAAAGCGGAAGTGATGTACAGCGCTCCTCCACAGTACCACGTACGCGGGGCCGCCATCAACCTCGTACTGAAAGGATACAAGCCCGGGGAAGGAGGATTACAAGGAGAAATCCGCGGTGAATACAAACAGCAGAAAGAAGCCGGGGGTAACGGAGGGGTCACACTGGCCTATACTTCTCCCAAAGTCGACCTGGATTTCATGTACAACCTTCAAAGCAGCTACACCCGCGGTTACATCGACTTCCTCGCTCATCATACGGTGAAAGGACAGATGTACGACGTGAACCAGGTGACCGAACATACGGGACGCAGCCTGGCACATACTCTACGGGCCGGAGGAACCTACAAGTTCGATGCCGACAACTCCCTCGAATTGTCGTACACCACCCAGTTCAGCCCTAACAGTCAGCACCACAGCCATTCCAGCGGCAGCATCTCCGAATCGTTCAATGATTCCCGCACACACCATCAGATGCACAACGCCGCCTTGAACTACACCTCCGGATTCGGTTTCCGGGCCGGTGCCGACTATACCAATTTCACCTCAACCGATACCCAGAATTTCTTCGACCGAAGCCCGGAAGAAGTGGAAACCCGTTTCGTCAGCCGTTCCGACCAGCACATCGACCGCTGGAAAATCTATGCCGACCAAAGCCATTCACTGCCGCACGACTGGACGCTGAACTACGGGACTTCCTTTTCCTACGTGTACAATCGGAACATACAAGACTATGACTTGCCGGAAATGCAGGGACAGAACCTGTACAACCGCATCCGTGAATATACCTACAACGTCTACGCTGGATTCGACAAGCCGTTCAACTCCCAATGGACGCTGAGTGCTTCTGCCGCACTGGAATACTATCAAATGCAGAACTACCGGAAATGGGCCGTCTACCCCACTCTCCAGTTGAATTACATGCCGTCTGCCTCCCACATTTTCCAGCTGTCCTTCAGTTCCGACAAGACCTACCCCGACTACTGGACACTGAGCGGAGCCACCAGCTATCTGAACGGCTACAACGAGAGTGTAGGGAATCCCTTCCTCCGCCCTTACACTGAATATGATGCCGACCTGACCTACATTCTGAAAAGCAAGTACATCTTTCAGGTAAGCTACAGCTATACACCCGACTATTTCATGCAGACCGTCTACCTGGATTCCGACCGTCTGAAAGCCATCTACAACTGGCAAAACTGGGATTACAGTCAGGAGCTCGCTTTTACTGCCATCCTTCCTTTCAAGGTGGGCAACTGGTGGGACAGCCGCCTCACCCTGCAGGCAAGCTTAAAGCACGACAAGGCCAGCACATACTATGATGCGCCTTTCAACCAACAACAATGGGTGGGAGTAGGGCACTGGACACATACCTTCCAGCTCTGCCGCCAACCCAACCTGAAAATGGAAGTCACCGCTTTCGGACAAACCAAGTCCATACAGGGAAGTTACTACATCCAACCGGTAGCCTTCGTGGATGCAGCCCTGCGCTATACGTTTGCCAAAGACAGGGCTATGCTCCAACTGAAAGGCAGCGACATTTTCAACACGATGAATCCCAAAACCAGAGTCCGGAACGGGGCACAGTATCTCGACATGAACACGAAAAGCTACCTGCAGAGCATCACCCTTTCGTTCAGCTATCGTTTTGGCGGATACAAGAAGAAAGAAGTAAAGAAAGTGGATACCTCCCGGTTCGGAAACTAAAACAGTCTCTTGTCTCACCATAAATATTCAGAAGCAAAACCGACTTTTCTTCTATCATTCTATTTTTTATTTCCGATTTATGTTTAACTTTGTAAACTCTAAACGAAGAAAATTATGAAAAAGTTATTATCGACACTGATGGTGATGGCCTGTCTGGCTCTTGCCATTCCGGCGCAAGCCCAGATAAATTTTGGTGTAAAAGCAGGCCTGAATGTTTCCAAGCTGCATCTTTCCAAGGATATAGTCAGCAAAGATAACAGAGCGGGATTTTTTGTAGGTCCGACTGCAGAATTTACATTGCCAGTTTTAGGACTGGGCATCGACGGTTCTGTATTGTACAACCAGTTCGGCGTGGATTCAGAAGAAGGTACATCCACTAAAAAAAGTATTGAAATCCCGATTAACCTGAAATGGAACATCGGATTCAGCAGCCTGGTAGGAGCATACATAGCAGTAGGTCCGCAATTCGGATTCAACGTGGGTGACCGTTGGTTTAGCAGCATCCAAAACATCTGCGAATTCAAGAAAAACACTACCAGTTTCAATGTAGGTGCAGGATTAAAACTGCTCAGCCACCTGCAGGTAGGTGCCAACTATAATTTTGCCTTGAAAGACAATGGAAAGATACACATGGAAGATTTAGGCGATCTCACCACTATCGGTTTCAAGCAAAACACTTGGCAGGTTTCAGTAGCCTACCTTTTCTAAGTCGCCAAGTATATATTTTAAAACCTCCTTTAAAGCCTGTTCAGAACCGCTTTAAAGGAGGTTTTATTTTGTGAATACACACCCTTATTCGTTATCACAAGGATATGTCACTCCCCACTCTTTGCGAAGTGCATCCATCTGCTGCATGAGGCGAAGCGTCTCTGCATGCGGCATATAGGGAGATTCCAGCCAACCTTTTTCGATGGCTTCCAAAGAAGCATATACCTGATATTCATAACCTGTAATCTGCTGCGGAGCTTCGTACACAGCTACAGTCTGATAGTTGGTATCCAAAATTCGAACCGACTGTGGGTTGTTGATATTCTCCACAATCAGATGACCTTTGTCGCCCGAGATGACTCCCATACGGTCGGTCGCAGCGTGAATCGTGGCCTGCAAAGCCGCCATCTTTCCATCTTGGAACAACAGAGTGATGCTTTCCTGTGCATCAACCCCCGTATTGGTTTTCTGACAAACAGAATATACGGAAGCCACTTCCTTACCGAAATACATGGCGGCAAAGTTGAGCAGATACACTCCCAAGTCCAACAACGCACCTCCCGCCAGCTCCGGACGCAGAATACGTTCTTTCCGATCAATCACATACCCCAAATTAGCCGAAAGCGTATAAGGCGTACCGATAACTCCTTCTTCCAGCAGTTCCCGAATCTTCAGTGAAAGAGGCATGTAGCGGGTCCAGATGGCCTCAGTCAAAAATACCTTCTTATCCTCGGCCAGTTTCAGCAGTTCGGCAGCCTGACGGGCATTGGCGGTGAAAGCCTTTTCACACAACACAGGCTTGCCTTTTTCGATACACATACGGGCATTATCGTAATGCATGGCATGAGGGGTCGCGATGTAAATCAGGTCTACTTCCGGATCGGAGGCCAGTTCTTCATAACTTCCGTAAGCCTTTGAGAACTCCCACTTGTCGGCAAAAGCCTGTGCCTTCTCCAACGTACGCGAAGCCACGGCATACCGTTTCACTCCCTTCATTCCACCAAGGGTGGCCGCCATTTTTGCGGCAATACCGCCACACCCGATAATTCCGATATTATAAATTTTCATCTTCCATTAAATATTAAAAACCATGGCACAAAACTATAAAAGTTTCAGATGGGAACCAGCTATGTGAGGGGCTTTTTATACCTTTGCAGTATGAAAAAGTTCGTAGATGTCATCGTTCCGCTGCCCATTGCCAGCCAATATACTTACTCCCTTCCGGAAAACCTGGAAGAGAATATACAGCCGGGCTGTCGGGTCATTGTGCCCTTCGGACCGAAGAAGTTCTATACAGCCATCGTAACAAAGGTACACGAAACAGCTCCCGAGGCATACGAGACGAAGGATATCTCGGAGATACTCGATTCGCGCCCCGTCTTGTTGGGACGTCAGTTTTCGTTCTGGAAATGGCTGGCCGACTATTATCTCTGTACGCTGGGCGATGTGTACAAGGCAGCTCTGCCTTCGGGCATGAAACTGGAAAGCGAAACACTGGTGGAATACAATCCGGACTTTGTGGCTTCGGAACCACTTCCTCCGCGGGAGCAACGTATTCTGGACTTGCTCAGTGCCGACCCGGAACAATGTGTCACGCAACTGGAGAAGAGCAGTGGGATGAAGAATCTGTTGCCCGTCATCAAATCGCTGCTGGAGAAAGAAGCCATCTGCATCAAAGAAGAAATCAAGCGGAGCTACAAACCACGCACGGAAGTACGGGTCCGCCTGACAGAAGCCCTGCAAAACGAACATCGCCTGCACATCCAGTTTGATTTGTTGGCACGGGCTCCCAAACAGCAGGCCATCCTGATGAAATACCTGGAGCTGTCGGGATGGAATGCCGAAAAGCAAAATATCCGGGAAGTCAGCAAGAAGCAATTGCTGGAAGCATCCGGACAAACCCAGTCCGTTTTCAAGGAACTGGTAAACAAACAAATACTGGAGACTTATCTGTACGAAATCGGCCGACTGACTGGTGGAGAAACCGAAACGTCCCCCGTACATACCCTCAGCCCCGCCCAGCAACGAGCCTTTTATGATGTTCTGACTTGTTTTCAGACCAAGAATGTCTGTCTGCTGCATGGAGTCACAGCCAGTGGCAAGACCGAAATCTATATCCACCTGATAGAGGAAGTGCTGAAAGCCGGCAAGCAGGTACTCTACCTCCTTCCGGAAATTGCCCTCACCACCCAGATTACCGAACGGTTGCGAAGGGTGTTTGGAGCCCGGCTGGGAGTGTATCATTCCAAGTTTCCCGACGCGGAACGAGTGGAAATCTGGCAGAAACAACTCACCGAGCAAGATTACGACGTGATATTGGGGGTCCGTTCGTCCGTATTCCTGCCATTCCGTCGACTGGGCCTGGTCATCGTAGACGAGGAACATGAAACAAGTTACAAACAGCAAGACCCAGCACCGCGGTATCATGCACGGAACGCGGCCATCATGCTGGCTTCCATGTACGGCGCCAAGACGTTGCTGGGTACAGCTACCCCCAGTTTGGAAAGCTATTTTCATGCCCGAAACGGAAAATACGGGCTGGTGGAACTGACGGAACGTCACCAGCAAATTCAGTTGCCACACATCGAACTGGTAGACATCAAGGAACTGGCCCGGAAGAAACGGATGACGGCACAGTTCTCTCCCCTGCTGTTGCAAAAGATACGGGAGGCCTTGGAGCAGAAGGAGCAGGTCATCCTGTTCCAGAACCGACGGGGCTTCGCGCCGATGATTGAATGTCGCACCTGCGGATGGGTTCCCCGTTGCAAGAACTGTGACGTGAGCCTGACCTACCACAAGGTACTCCACCAACTGACATGCCACTATTGCGGCTATACCTACGCCGTACCCACGGCTTGTCCGGCTTGTGGCGGAGTGGAACTGGTGAACCGGGGCTTCGGCACGGAAAAAATTGAAGACGACATCAAACAGATTTTCCCGGAGGCCCGGGTAGCCCGGATGGACCTGGATACCACCCGTACCCGCACAGCCTACGAACGCATCATCAGCGACTTTGAAGAAGGAAAGACAGATATTCTGATTGGCACACAGATGATTTCCAAAGGTCTGGACTTCGACCGGGTGAGTGTGGTGGGTATCCTGAATGCTGACTCGATGATGAACTATCCCGACTTCCGGTCGTACGAACGAGCCTTCCAGCTCATGGCGCAGGTGGCCGGACGGGCCGGACGGAAAAACAAGCAAGGATTGGTAGTGCTCCAGACCAAATCGCCTGAAAACCCACTCATCCATCAGATTATGGCCAACGACTATGCCCGGTTGTACCAAGAGCAGATGGAAGAACGGAGACTGTTCAAATATCCTCCTTTCTACCGTCTGATTTATGTGTACCTGAAGCACCGCAAAGAAGACATTCTGACGCAGGCAGCCGACCTCATGGCCGCCCGTCTGCGCCAAGGCATGGGCGAACGGATACTGGGACCGGACAAACCACCAGTGGCCCGGATACAATCGCTTTTCATCCGGAAAATTGTCATCAAAATAGAACAGGAAGCCTCGCTGAGCAAAGTGCGCCGTTACCTGAACCAGGTGCAACGGAGCCTAATTGAAGACGAGCGTTTCCGTTCGCTCATGGTATATTATGATGTAGACCCTACCTAAACGATATCACAATGAACATAGAATTAGATGTACATACACACACCATCGCCAGCGGACATGCATTCAGCAGCCTGCAGGAAATGGCACGGGCAGCCGCCGACAAGGGACTGAAGTTGCTCGGCATCACGGAACATACACCGGGCATCCCCGGAAGCTGCCACCTGATTTACTTCCGCAACCTGCACGTGGTGCCGCGTCGGATGTACGGCATCGAACTCCTGCTCGGGGCGGAAATCAACATCCTCGATACAGAAGGTACCCTCGACTTGGACGAGTTTCACATGAACCTGCTGGACCTACGGATTGCGGGGATTCACTCTTTATGCTACACACCGGGCACTCCCGAAGAGAATACCCACGGCATGATCAAGGCCATTGAAAATCCGTACACGCACATCATCAGCCATCCGGGTGACGGAACCGCCAAACTGATTTTCGAACCGATTGTACAGGCAGCCAAGGCAAATCACACGCTGCTGGAAATCAACAACAGCTCCCTGAAGCCCTGCCGCAAAAAAGTGGAGGCACGTCCCAACAACCTGGAGATACTCCGTCTCTGCAAGCAATACGAGGTGCCGGTCATCCTGGGAAGTGACGCCCACATCTCGTTCGACATCGCCACCTACGACCATGCCCTGGAACTGGTCAAGGAAACAGAATTTCCGGAAAGCCTCATCCTGAACACCGATGTGGCCCGTTTTAAACAGTATTTACACCTCGACAAATGAAAAAACAACGTATACTTTTTGTCTGTCTCGGCAACATCTGCCGTTCCTCTTCTGCCGAAGAAATCATGCGTACCTTGGTACGCCGTGCAGGAAAAGAAAAAGAGTTTGAGATTGATTCCGCAGGCATCATCGGCTTTCACGAAGGAGAATTGCCGGATGCACGCATGCGGGCACATGCCATCCGCAGAGGCTATGAGCTGACGCACCGTTCACGCCCGGTCCGTACGGAAGATTTCTATCGCTTCGATTGGATTCTGGGAATGGACGACCGCAACATCGATGCCCTCCGCGAGAAAGCACCCGATGTGGAAAGCGAACAGAAAATCCATCGTATGACGGAGTTCTGCCGTACCAAGGTCATCGACCATGTACCCGACCCTTACTACGGAGGGGCACAGGGTTTTGAAAATGTGCTCGATATTCTGGAAGATGCCTGCCAAGGATTGCTGGAGCGTTTAATGAAGACTCCTGAAGACAAAGAAACCGCTGAAAAATAACTTGAATCACTTACCTAAACAAAAAATACCATGAATCAAACCATTGCGCCTTTTGCCCGCCCGCTGTATGTGATGACCAAACCCGTCGGAGCGGTCTGCAACCTGGCATGCGACTATTGTTACTACCTGGAAAAAGCGAACTTGTATAAAGACATCTCCAAACACGTGATGAGCGACGAACTGCTGGAAAAGTTCATCCGTGAATACATCGGCTCCCAGACCATGCCGCAGGTACTCTTTACCTGGCACGGAGGAGAAACGCTGATGCGCCCGCTCAGTTTCTACAAACGGGTGATGGAACTGCAACAGAAGTATGCCGGCGGACACACCATCGACAACTGCATACAGACCAACGGTACGTTGCTGAACGATGAATGGTGCGAGTTTTTCCGGAAGCACAACTGGCTGGTAGGCGTATCGATTGACGGTCCACAGGAGTTCCACGACGAATACCGCAAGAACCGGCAGGGACGCCCGTCGTTTACCAAAGTAATGCAGGGCATCCAGCTGCTGAAAAATCATGGTGTGGAATGGAATGCCCTAGCTGTAGTCAACGACTTCAATGCCGACTATCCGCTGGATTTCTATCATTTCTTCAAGGAGATTGACTGCCGCTACATTCAGTTTACTCCGATTGTGGAACGTATCAGTCCCCATGCCGACGGACGCCACCTGGCCAGTCCGCTGCAAGAAGGAGAGAAGCTGGCCGACTTTTCCGTATCACCGGAACAATGGGGAAACTTCCTCTGTACCCTGTTCGATGAATGGGTACGTGAAGACGTAGGCAAATTCTTCATCCAGCTGTTTGACTCTACCCTGGCCAACTGGGTAGGTGTGCAACCGGGTATCTGCACCATGGCTAAGACCTGCGGGCATGCCGGCGTCATGGAATTCAACGGTGATGTGTATTCCTGCGACCACTTTGTCTTTCCGGAATACAAACTGGGCAACATAAACGAGAAAACACTGGTGGAAATGATGTACAGCGACCGCCAGCTCCAGTTCGGACAGATGAAACAGGATGCCCTGCCCCGCCAGTGCAAGGAATGTGAGTTCCTTTTTGCCTGCAACGGTGAGTGCCCGAAAAACCGATTCACCCATACCGCCGACGGCGAGCCGGGACTGAACTATCTGTGCAAGGGATACCATCAGTTCTTCCAACACGTAGCCCCCTACATGGACTATATGAAAAAAGAACTGCTGGCCGAACGCCCGCCAGCCAATATCATGGAAGCCATCAAAAAGGGAGAGCTGTAACAGCCCTCCCTTTTTTCATATACTGCCTGACAAATTGCATTACCCGTTCTTCAGTAACACATTCTGAATGGCATCCTTCAGGTTCTTCTTCGGCAATGCCCCTTGTGCCATCTGCGGAGTACCCGTCATCGGCACAAACAGCAGTGAAGGTACGCTCCGGATACCGAACAGGGCTGCCAGTTCTTCCTCTTCATCTACATTCACCTTATAGATATCCACTTGTCCGGCATATTCATCAGCCAGCTCGTCGAGCACTGGGGCCAGCATCTTGCAAGGGCCACACCAAGTAGCATAAAAATCAATCAGCGCCGGACGGCTGCCGAGGAACTTCCATTCGTTCGGACTTGTTTCATAGTTGGCTACTTTCGTCAAAAAATCTGCTTTGTTCAAATGTACTGCACTCATATTCTTCTGTTTTTAGATTTTACACTGTGACATTTATCTCTGTTATTTATTCTCTGCCCGATAAGGTTTCACGAAACCCTTATACAAAGCCTTGTTTCCGGTAGAAGAGGCGCATCCTCCTGCCCCACAGCAGGACCAGTTGACCACAGCCATCAGCATCAACAACCCGCCCAATATGATCATCAGAGAGTCTGAGGCGTAGATGCCATACCCTGCAAACACCGCTCCGGCCAGAAGGCGTATCACCCGAAACACATCCCAATTGCGAAATAATCTTTTCATTGTCAACACTTTTTTCTTGGTTTCTGAGACAAAAGTACGAGGAAACCGCTAACCGCACAACAGATTTTTCCTATCTTTGTATTGATAAAATCTATTGAACCATGACCTTGCAACAGATGGAATACATCGTGGCCCTCGACAAATACCGCCACTTCGTACTTGCCGCCGAAGCCTGTGGGGTGACACAGCCCACCCTCAGCGCAATGATTCAAAAACTGGAAGAGGAACTCGACGTCAAGATTTTCAACCGTGACCGGAAGAATATCTCCCCCACCCGCATCGGAGAAAAGATTATCCGGCAGGCACAGATGGCCTTGAACGAGACCCAGCGCATCAAAGAGGTAGTAGCCGACGAAACCGACCGTATGAACGGCAGCCTGCGCATCGGTGTATTGCCCACGGTTGCCCCCTACCTCGTACCCGATTTCATCTATCATTTCCGAAAAGCCTATCCCCATGTCAGCCTCTTTATCGACGAAAGAGAAAAAGAAGCCTTACTGCAAGGTCTGAAATACGGCAACCTGGACATGGCCCTCAGCACCTCCCCGGAAGAAGCGGACGCTCGTATTCTGGAAATACCAGTCTATACCGAAAAGTTTGTAGCCTACCTTTCTGAACAATGCGACCAGGCCAAAAATTGCCTTACCAACGGTACTTTGCCTCCAGAACAAATGTGGATATTGAAAGAAGGACACTGCATGCCCCACAGTGGTATGAACTTCTGCCAGAACAAAGACATCGGCAATCACATCTACGAGGCCGGCAGTATTGAAACGCTGATCAAAATCGTAGACCGCAACGGAGGATACACCATCATTCCCGAGCTCCACCTCCAATCGCTTACAGAGAAGCAACGAAACCATATCCTGCCGCTTCAGTTCAATCCACCCGCCCAACGCCGCATTTCCATCCTGATAAAAGACGATTTTATCCGCGAACGGATGGTCAACGCCGTACTGGATACCTTGAAAATTCTCATTCCCCCGACCATGCTGGAAAAGCGGCTTGCCGCCCATACCATCAAGTTGCGGCATACTCCCAACTCTTCCCAGCCGAAATAGAGAATAAAAAAGAACTGCAAGCCCCGGATTGCTCCAAAGACCTGCAGTTACTAACCAAGAAAAGAGTGTTATTTGTGATAGAATTTCCGCATAGGATAAATCCCTATCGGATAATTTGTCTTGTTTTCAATCTTCCGCACCAGCGAAGGAGCACTTCCGCTGCAATCGTACACCAGCAGGTAGTTCTTGTCGGGCTTTACATCCTCCCTATACACGTTGGATACCGCCACATACACATACTGGTTAGTAGGGTCGGCAATCACGTTGCAGTTCAAATACTTCCCGTCGGGCGCATCTTTCAGCACATCGATAAACGCTTCACTCTTCCAAGTTTTCAATGACAATCGTTTCACCGTAGTGCTTCCAGCTGCATAATACAGGTAATCTCCAGCCCGCGTAACCCCGGAAGTATTGAAGAACTCCGCAGAAATATCCTCTGAAATCTTTTTGGTCTTGGTAACCTTCCACTCATCCAGGTTGACAAACTGAAGATAGCTTTTCTTCTCACCCCCTCTGCCACAAGTCGCCAACACAATTTCCCGTTCACCTGTCTGAAACAGTCCACTGATAAACTCTCCTTTCAAATCGGGCAACACCCGGCTCACCTTGTTCACTCCTTTTGAGATTTCCAGCAGACGGGTAGACTCCCAGAAACCGCCTCCCCCGCAATACAGACAATCGCCTACCTGGAGAATACCACGAGTACTGGCAACCTTTTCAACAGTGTTTCCCTGATTTCCGAAATGAAATGCTCCTTCCACCACATTCACTTCGCCAGTCGTACTGTCAAAGCGAAAGAATCCCTGCCCTTCCGAGAAAAAAATATTTTTTTCATCCAATACCGCAATATTTTCAAAAGGGATAGACAAACTGATTAACTCATCCTCGTCTTTACTTCCTTCCGGACGCTTGAACTTCAGGTCATCCAGTTTGTAAGCTTTCTCACGTTTCAAAGTCACGGCATCTGCCACAACCAGCACTCCGTCGCCTTCTTCTCCATTCGGAGCATACATCCCGTCACTAAGAATATAAAGTTTGCCATTGTACATCCACATATCCTGCACCTCGTTTCCCAAAGCCGTCCCGTTCACCTTACGGTACACACCTTCTTCCACCGTACCATCGGGAGCCAGGTAAGTAATGGAACTGTTTTCAATGGCACGTGCCCCTTGATTCAAAATCAGAACTCCGTCCGGACGGGCATATCCTTCCAAATACACGGTTTCTCCAGAAGACTCTCCTGAGCCAGAAGGAGTTTCTTCCGTGCCATCCGAGGGTGTTTCGGCTGGCGGTTGTTCCAAATTCTTGTCCTTTACACAGCCAGCAAGCATACCTACTCCCAAGCAAGCCACCCATACGATATAAAAAAATCTTTTCTTCATCCTTCCAATCATTTAATCAGTTGTTATTCGGTGCGAAAAAGAAACCTGCCGGAAAGTGTGTATAGTTCTCATACTTGGCTACCGGAGTTTCCGTACTGGCATCAAAATCAAACTCCCAGATTTGATTCGTAGTGAACTGGGCATACCCTTTGATGGTATTGATAAACACATGTCCCGTCACAGGATGTACCGCCATACCGTTATACAGCAGACCGGCGTTGTCGTCGATATCGTTCAGCTCACAAAGCAGTTTTTCTGCCTCCAGTCCCGAAGCAGAATCCAACTCCTTGTTGTCATCAAATGTCATCCGGTAAATGGTCGTATTCTTGCCATCCACATAATAAAAATCTTTCCCCTTTACTGCAAAAGCCACACCCGATGAGCCAACAAAAGGAGTCACATTAATCTGACGCTGGATAATGGCCTTCGAAGCCAGATTAAATTTACCAATCGCTTTCTTTCCGTTTCCCGTAGACATCAGCCAGAGGTCTCCGTCATCAGCTGCCTTGATACCCAGCACCGTATTGATGGGGCAGGATAGCTTAAATGGAAAACGGATGCTCTTGGCCTGGTCACTCTCCGGAGATATTTCCAGAATTCCGCCTACCAAACCTGTCTTATATGTGTAAACCTTTCCGTTCATCACCACAAACTGGCTTTTCGGAGCCTTTTCTGTTCCACTCACCAGTTTCAATTCCTTGGTCTGAAGATTCAAACGATAGATGCCCACATTGTCGCGCAGATACACATGTGCCTCATCCAGCACGGCAATGTGCGTGGGCCAGTCAAGCCCCGGCAAATCCGTCTTGCTCAATGCCATTTCCTTTTTCAACGTCTTGGCATTCATTACAATCAGCATCCCGTCGTTCACGAATTTGGTACCTACCGGATTCTGGTCGCCGTTCTGCGTAATGACATAAATCTTACCGTTGTAAAAAGCCATATCCTGCGCCACATTTCCCAGCTCCGTACCGTTGACCGCCTTATATGCATCCCCTATCACATAACCTTCGGGCGTGATGTAAGTGAGCGAACCGTTTTCAGTCGTCATGTTTCCTTCATTCAGCACAAAGATTCCTTTCGGGTCGGTAAATGAATTCAGGCAATAGAACTCCACTGCCTTCGTCACCTCCTTGGTGTCCTCACCCACCGCCTTCAGCGTGATTTTCGCTTTCTGTACCGCCTCCGCCGAAGCCTTTACCATGACCGTACCCGCTTTCTCATCCAAGTCGGCCGTCCAACCTGAAGGCACATCAGCCACACTCACCGATTTTACATGCTCTGCCGCATATTCCAGTTTGAACACCGAGTCTGGAGCCAACATCACCGGATATACACTGTCCAGCTTGGTTTTCAGTTCAAAAGAAACAGGCTGCCCTGCAGGAGGAGGGTTATCCCCATTTCCAATGCCTTTCTCTTTACTACAACTACCAGCCAGCAAAGCCACAACAAGCAAAAGTGCGGCACTGGCGTTCTTCACATTAAACAAATCCTTTAATTTCATGTTACTTTTGGTTTAAAAAATGTATGTTAAGTTGGTTAGTTTTTCAGCAGATGCAAGTCTTCCACCCCCATCACTTCCGTGGAACACTCTCCCAGCCAGCCGTTCACCTGATGCACTCCGGTATAAATTTTCACGAAATCCACGCCCGGCAGATGCACCGCCTTCCCGTGGGCATCCACTGCCCAGTCGATGTCGATGCAGGCTCCCTCCGTATCGTTCACGGCATTGTCGGCATAACCGTAGGCAAAACTGAACAGCACGAAATAAGGAGCTTCTTCCGTTCCGTGGTTCAGTCCGTTCTGCGGCAGACGGGTTCCTTTGAACGTCAGCTTGTCCGACTGAATCCACTGCGGGAAATACGGTTGGCGATGGTATTCGTTCTTGGGCAGATACCCCTCTCCCCCTTTGTTATCTGTCCAGCGGATGTATTGCGCCTCCTCTTCCTGCGTCTTCGGCTCCGCTTTCGGCTTATAGTACGTAATCTCGTAATCGGAATAGCAATGCAGGTCGTTCCCTACCGCCTTCGCTTCGGCATACCAAGGTTCCACCTCTCCTTTCTGGGCGCTGCCCTGAATCTCGTACCACTCGTCGGCATCCGGTTTGCCGTTGCCATTCTTGTCGTAGGCCACCAGAATCACGCCGGGTTCATAACTTCCTCCTTGCGCCGTACCGCTGGTAGCCGCCGAAGAATTGCCGTTGAAGGCATTGCCCAACACCCGAAAGTCCCGGCTGTCCGGCTTGTTCTCGATGGTATGGTCGAAACCGACCACCACATAACCGCCGAAACCTCCCAGCGAAACCAGTCCCCGCTTGTTGTACCCGATAAGTTCCAGCACTTTCTGGTTCATGGTTTCCTGCGTGTCGCCCTCCTTAAATTCCGGCAACACATTGACAAACTGCCCCGGACAGGGCACAAACTCCAGTACCTTCGTAATGTAGGGAGTAGCCGGCACTTCCGGCTCTTTTTCCACCGGGTCTTCTTTCTCGCTGCGACAGGCAGATAAAAGGCCCCCGCATAACAGTACCATCCACAGAAGACGGCCTGCCAGACAAATGATTTTTTTCTTCATATATTATTTATAATTATTACAAGATTCTTTTTCCACTTCCTAATAGAAGTCGGCCGAGGTAAAGGCAAAATGCGCCGGAATATCCCCGGTACGCACCTTCCATTTCAGCTTTCCTTCGGGAGAGAAACAATACAAATAACCGGGAGTCACGTAGTTGGTGGCATCCGACACGAAAATCTCCTTGGTTTCCGGATTCACCCCAAGCCCGTAAGGAATGCTGATATCCTTCTCCGTGCCGTCCGTGATGAAATTCCGGGGAAGAATCTCCCGTTTTCGGGTGTCGTACAACGTGTACCGGATTTCATTTTTTCCCGACACATAGCTCCATTCCACACTAATCAGGTACAGTTCGTCGCCGTCCATGCACATCTCGCTGGCAGCCACTCCCAACCGGCCAACCACCCGCTGTGCCTCCGGGTCGATGACAAACACGTCCGACTTCGTGCCGTAATAGTCCCCACGGGAACTGACGTAAATCAGTCCGTCGGGCGCCAGCTCCATCCGATGCAGGTTGATGGCCACATCAATGGTATTCACCACCTCGAACGTACCCAAATCGACCACCGACACCGTACGGTCGTAATTAGGGAAACGGTAACCTCCCGAATTGGCCACATACAGCAGCCCGTCCTTGATAACCATCTCCTCCGGCTGGTAGCCCACCACCACCTCCCGGGTGATTTGCAAGGTATTCACATCAAACTCCACAATCTTTCCCGGACGGGCATTGGGGTCAATCTGCACCGGACCGGCATACGAACTCACGTAAGCCTTGTCGCCCGCAAAAACGATGTAGCGGCAGTTGGTGACATTCACACTACCGATATGCTGTGCCGTACGCACATCCATCACCTCCACATAATGCGAACAGTTGATGACCGCATACAGCCGGTTGCCATACACCTGCAGGTCGTTGCCCACATCACCCAGTTCCTTCACTACCTCCGGATTCCGCTCCGGATAAATATTGCGGGTGTAAAAACCGCTCCGGAAATCCAGAAAGTCGAGGGTACACTTGTTGCTTCCCATGTTGCCCTCGTTCAGGACAAACATTCCCTTTATCTCATGCGGACTGCCCGGACGACTGACGGCCTCACTTTCCGAACGAAGCACTGGAAGGTCTTCCCGGCAAGCCGACCACAGGAACAGACAAACCGTCACCCACAGATATCTTAAAAATCTACGTCTCATAAGTCTCAAAAGCTATATTGCACGATACACTTGAAATTGATTCCCGGCATGGGATAACACGTCACCACCTCATACTGCTGGTTGAACAGATTATTCACTTCCAGCGTCATCTTCAGCTCACCCGGCCCCCAGTCCAGCCGGCGGGCCACCGAGAAGTCACTCGTGTACCACGGCTGCTGGTAATTGACCGGGATATTGGCTTGCGAGGTATATCGCTCGCCGGTATAAATAAAGCTATAGTTGGTTTCCCATTTTTTCCAGTTGAAGTTGAGCACTGCCGAACCGCTGTGCCAGGGGATATACGGAATCTGTCCCCCGTAAAACTCTGCCGTAGGGTCGGTAAAATCCTGTGCCTTCTGGTAGGTGTAGTTCACCCGGGCCGTCAGTATCGTATGCTTGCCATACTGCCATACACTCTGCAACGCCGCATCCACGCCCCGGATTTCCACCCGTCCCAGATTGACCATCGTCCAGCGGAAGAAGTTGGAAGTCGGGGTAGCCACAATCTTGTTCTCCACCTCATTGTAGTACGCATCCACCTGCAGTTCCAGGTGACGCAGCCAGCTGCCGGTCCACGACTTGCCGTAAGTGAACCCCACATTAAACTGGTCCGTAAACTCCGGCTTCAAATCCACGTTGCCGATAAAGGTATAATACAAATCATTCAGCGTAGGCATCCGGAAAATCCGCTTATAAAAGGCCCGCAAGTGAAAATCTTCCTTCTGAAAAGGCCGATACGAAGCAATCACTGCCGGTGTCCACTCCCGCTTATGCGGAGCCGCCCTTCCGGAGCCTTCCACCCGCTCCTGCACGAACGTGCCCAACAGACTACCCTGCAGCTTGAATCCGCGATAATCCAAAGCCGTAGCCACTGACACCATTTCCGTATGCCGGCGAGGATAGGCAAAGTCCGTCAGGTCGGCATTCAGCAGATTGAACTGGTAATCTGCCGACAGACTGACCTCCCAGAAAGGAGTCAGCGTCCAGCGGTTAGCCAGAGAAGCATACACTTCCTGCTGGTAATAATGATTGTTGGTGTACATCAGCGACTCGTCCTTGTGCGGATCGGCCAGGTAATGCAGGTAATCATACGCATATTTCACGTGCGCCATCAGACTGTACCAGTCGGCCACATCCTTCTTGAACGCCCCCTGCGTAAAGAAATTCGTATCCCACTGCCGGTCCTCGTGCGAGAACTTGTTGCGCACAATCGCTCCCGGGTATCCCCGTTCCGAACGATACAAGTACGACTTCGCCCGCCAATAACCCCGCGGCAGTTTTCCATAAAAGCCCCCTTCCATCCGCAACGCATTCACATCACCGTTCTGCCGCACGGCAGTGGTATCATACCCGTCCTGCTTGCGGTAGGAGAACTTATATTTTCCCGTGGTGTACAAGTATTCCGCACTCCACGACGTGCTCACCTTCTCCGTCAGCTTCCGTTCCCACAGCAGGGAAGGATTGGCCAGCCCGAACGAACCCGTCTTGAAAGTCGCCTTGACATGCTGCAATTCTTTTCCGGAAAACACAGGCACCCGGGACTGCAAATAAATGGAACCTGCCGAACCGAAATCCTTGGCCGGCTGGAAAATGGCACTCTTCTGTCCGTTGTACAAGGTGACAGACTCCATATTGTCGAGCGAGAAACGTCCCAAATCGACCGTCCCGTTCTGGGCATTCCCCAGCTCCACGCCGTCGTAGAACACCCCCACATGGTTCGTGCCCATGCTCCGGATATTGACCGTCTTCAGACCGCCCACACCGCCATAATCCTTTATCTGCAAACCCGAGAAATACCTCAGGGCATCTGCCACGCTGTGCGACGACAGCCGACTGAGCTGTTCACCCGCCAGTTGCTGCACGGGTATCACTTCCTTGGGCAACGCACGTACCGTGACCACCACTTCGTCCAAATGCTGCAAACTGTCGAGCCTGCTCTGCGAACGAAGGGGCACAGCACTCCCTAGGCATAGGATACCCCCCAGCATGACAGACAGAAACTTCCGTCTACCCATACTTTTTCCGTACTAATTGAAAATCCAAATCGTTTTAACCACCTAATCCCACGAGTGTGGTTAACATGTATGATGGCAGGTCTTCTGACTTACTCCCCTCCTGGAGCCTTCCCGATTGTGTTCAGTCATCAGTGGCATGAGTCTTTTCCAGCAGGTTGAATGGAGCTTACAGCAGCGGGACTGTTCAGGACTTGCACCTGATTCCCTTTTCATCCGAGGGCCTGAACAGACACTCGGAACCATTCCGATGCAAAGGTAATACAATTTGACAAATTTTTCTTATAAAACGGACAAAATATTTTATCTTGTTAAAAAAATCCTCTTATGTTGCCCATTTATTTCATTATTCGTAATTTTGCGAACAGCAAACAAAGCAAAAGCCTATGACTGCTAAAAAATACACAGAGGAACAAGAACGGATAGCCCGGTTTGCCAAGGCCATGGGCCATCCTGCCCGCATGGCCATCCTGCAATTCCTGCTACAACAGGAAAGCTGTTTCTTCGGCGACATCCACGATGAACTGCCGATAGCCAAAGCTACGGTTTCGCAACATCTGAAGGAACTGAAAGAAGCCGGACTGATTCAGGGAGAAATTGAGCCGCCCAAGGTGAAGTATTGCATCCACAAGGAAAACTGGGCACTGGCCCAGAAGATGTTTGCCGACTTCTTTGGACAGCCTGTTTGCAAGAAAAAGGGCTGCTGCAAATAAGCAGGCTCTTTTTTGTCCTAATCGTTCGTTGTTTTACGAAAGACTAACATAAATAAAAAAGAAACATGAAAAGAATGCTATTTTTACTCGCCACCTGCCTTCTGCTCTCCTCTTGTGGAATGAATTCCCGGAATGAGACCACGGCACAAACGGAAACACAGACTGAAACCATCAAAGACGGAGTGGAAGTGCTCTATTTCCATGGGAAACAACGATGCGCCACGTGCATCGCCATCGAAAAGAACACCCGAGCTGTAACAGACAGCCTGCAGACCGTCTCTTCAGACCACACCGGACTGACTTTCCGCATCATCGATATCTCCAAAGCTGAAAACGAGGAGCTGGCCCGAAAATATGAAGTCACCTGGTCGTCCCTGTTCCTTGTACGCCACAAGAACGGACAAGAAACCGCCGAGAACCTGACCGAATTTGCCTTTAAAAATGCCCGGAAATCACCCGAGACTTTCCAGGCCGGACTGGCAAGGAAAATCCACGAAATGCAGCAATAAATCATGGAATGGCTACAAACCCTGCTCGACAACAGTTCCATCCCCGTCCTGACGGCTTTCCTGCTGGGACTGCTCACGGCCCTTTCGCCCTGCCCGCTGGCCACTAACATTGCCGCCATCGGATTTATCGGAAAAGACATCGAAAACCGCCGGCGCATCTTCCGCAACGGCCTGCTCTATACCCTCGGACGAATCGTAGCCTACACGCTACTGGGCATCATTCTCCTGCTGATTCTGCGAGAAGGTTCCAGCCTGTTCGGCATCCAGCAAGCCATCGGTATGTATGGAGGGCTGCTCATCGGTCCAGCACTCCTGCTCATCGGCCTGTTCATGCTGTGGGGAGACAAACTCAACCTGCCGCAGTTCGGTTTCCAGGGAAACGCCGAAGGACTGGCACGGAAAGGAGGATGGGGCGCACTGCTCATCGGCATCCTCTTTGCCTTGGCCTTCTGCCCCACCAGCGGTGTGTTCTACTTCGGCGTGCTGATTCCTCTGTCGGCAGCTACCACCGCCGGATATTTGCTTCCCGCCGTATTTGCAGTAGCCACTGCCCTACCGGTTCTTCTGGCAGCTTGGATACTGGCCTTCAGCGCACAGCAGCTGGGAAACGTCTACGGGAAAATACAAACCCTGCAAAAATGGCTCTACCGCATTGTCGGGGCCATTTTCATCCTCATCGGAATTTATTATTGTTATCTCATGTATGTTTAACTTAAGCATAAAAAGACCATTATGGAAATTAAAGTTTTAGGACCAGGCTGTGCCAAATGCAAAGCCACCTATCAGGTAATCGAAAAAGTCATCCGGGAAAATCACCTCGACGTAAAACTGACAAAAGTAGACGACATCATGGAAATGGTGAGCTATCACCTCATGACCACTCCGGCGGTAGTGATAGACGAGACCGTGAAAATCAAAGGCCGGGTACCGTCGGAAAAAGAAGTCAAGGAACTGTTGGGCATCGCCTAAGAGAAAACACGAAAATCTCCTGGCGAAGAAAGGATTCTTTCACCGCATTTTCTACGTTCCCCTATAGAGAAACGTACGTTTTCCAGTCGGGAAACATACGTTTCCCTTGGCGGAAACGTATGTTTTCGGGACAGGAAACGTAAAAACGTACTGTAAGTTCTGCCAAATACATTCCAGCGTTTCCAGAAACTATCCGAGACTTCCGCTTTCCTCGTTTTTATCCACATTCATTTGTTATTTGTACACACTATGATACAGAAATTTGCTGACTGGCTGGTTTACGGGCTGTTCGGACTGAGTGCCGATACCCCATTGGGTACCGCCGTAAACTTCTTCTTCTACGATACCCTGAAAATTCTGATACTGCTGTTCTTCATCAACGTCCTGATGGGCATCGTCAATGCGTATTTCCCTATTGAACGGCTGCGCAACTATCTGGTTACCCACAAAATGTATGGCCTGCAATATCTGCTGGCCGCCCTTTTCGGAGCCATCACCCCCTTCTGCTCGTGTTCCTCCATCCCGCTGTTCATCGGTTTTGTGAAAGGAGGCATCCCGCTGGGAGTCACTTTCGCCTTTCTGATTACCTCCCCGCTGGTGAATGAAGTGGCCGTAGCCATGTTCCTCGGCTCCTTCGGCTTGAAAGTCACCCTTATCTACGTGCTGAGCGGCATCCTGCTGGGCGTTATCGGCGGCTTCGCACTGGGACGGATGAAACTGTCGCCTTACCTCAGCGACTGGGTACGTCAGATTCAGGCTACTTCTTCTGCCCAAGCCGATGAATGGGAAAAAGACCAGACCACCTTCTTCAAACGCCTTCCCAGCATCACCCGTGAAGCCTGGAAAATAGTCAGTGGCGTGCTGGTATATATTCTGATTGGAATCGGTATCGGGGCTTTCATGCACGGTTTTATACCCGAGGGCTTTTTCGAGCAATACATGTCGAAAGACAACTGGCTGGCTGTTCCCCTTTCCGTCATTCTGGCCGTTCCGATGTATGCCAATGCGGCAGGCATCGTACCTGTCATTGAGGTCTTCGTAGCCAAAGGCATCCCCATGGGCACCGCCATTGCCTTCATGATGGCCGTAGTAGGGCTCTCCTTGCCCGAAGCCACCCTGCTCAAAAAGGTCATGACCTGGAAACTGATTGGCATCTTTTTCGGCACAGTCGCCTTCTTCATCATCCTCTCCGGATATTTGTTCAATCTGATTTTATAACCCTTTATTCTATGTATATCGTATGAGAATCCTGATTCTTTGCACTGGAAACAGTTGCCGTAGCCAAATGGCTCACGGCTTCCTGCAATCGCTCGACCCCAAACTGGAAGTCTATTCCGGCGGTACGGAACCTGCCACACAAGTCAATCCCCTGGCCATAAAGGTCATGAAAGAAGTGGGTATCGACCTTTGCAGTCACATACCCACCCACGTCAATACCTACCTCGGCCAGGAATGGGACTATGTCATCACCGTATGTGGAGGTGCCCGCGACACCTGTCCCACATTCGCCGGGAAAGTGAGAAAACGGCTGCACATCGGTTTCGATGACCCGTCGCATGCCACCGGTACACCAGCCTTCATCGAATCTGAGTTCCGCCGTGTCCGCGATGAAATTAAAGAGGCCTTCACCCGGTTTTATCTCACGGAAATCAAAAACTCCGCCATACACGCCTAAAATAGGAACAACGAAACTATTAAAACCACACTGCCCCCTTAAACTCAATGAATGAGAAGGGGGCAATAACCTGCATTATCTCTAATACTCCCCCTCTGTCCATAAATTTATTCCACAAGTGTCAACATAAGTACCTACAAAGGTTTAATTTATATAGACTATTTTTGAAATAGAAGTGAACGATTCTGAAAATAAACTGACAACATATTTGGGAAGAACTTATTGTTTAATCTAATCTTAATTCATTCCGTTATGAAAATAATCTATACGATTATCCTTACATTACTATTTGCAGGAACAAAAATATCCGCACAAACGAACGATTTATTTGAAATCTGGAAAACAAGTGCTACTAAAATCAGTTACAGCAAAAACGGCCAAGTACAAGAAATGAAGTCTGGAGGATTTGCCAAGAAACTAAAAAAGGCAAATCAATCTACAATAGAAAATTATTATACCCAATATTGGAACTCTGGATTAGATGCCGTACGCAACCAGAATCTGGAACAGGCCATTACTGAGCTAAAGTTCTGCCAAGAGCTCCAATCATCTAATCCAGACCGCAGATTCTCGACGGCACGCATGTTAGCCTCTATTTATGGAGAACTTCTCCAACTATCTGATATGTATGAACAAATACAAATCATGAAAGCCACAGGAACATCCACAGAACAACTTAGTCAAATAGAAGAACTTATCGCAGCATACAAAGAGAGAAAAGAACACGCCCGCCTCAGCAACGAGCTGGAAGGGGTATGGGTATCAAGCATACATGACGAGAAAAGAATATTTCCTAAAGTGATACTTCGTTTTACAAAACATAAGGGCATGTTTAACGACCATTCCTGTGCGATGGATAACGACTGTGAAATCTATAATACAGACTATAGCTACAACACGTCATTAAATTCATCACAAGTTCTCCGCTTCAAGGAAGATTCTATCCGAATAGGATTTGTTACCCAGGAACTAAAAATCGGTTCTGCGGCGACAGGAGAGATGTTTATAAAATTGGGAGAAGAAGTCAATGCACAAATAAGTGGTGCACTGGCAGCAAAACAAGATGTAAGCGCAGGGACTCAAATCGCTATTCGCCTAGGAGGTACAGCGTTTGGTCTCTTAATGAATCTCAGCGCATTAGAGGCCGCAAAGTCCCAAAACACCATTCATATCATCGATTTCAAATTACAAAAAGACATCCATAAATATGGTCTCTTAAAAGGAGAAATGAAAATAATCTCTACCAAGGTCTGTTCAAAAGACAGCACCCAAAGTTCAGAAAAAGTATATCCTTTATCTTTCTACAAATTATATCCTGATGAAGACATATCCTTCATCAAAAAACAAAAAATCATTATGTATGAACAGCCTGTAAATAAAACTGTATATGAGAACAGCCAGTTATACAAAGAACGTAAAAAAAGGCTGGGCAAACGAATTGCATGTTTCATTTGTATGCCTTACGGTTGGATTGTAAACAACATAATGAACAGAATGTGGAAATCTAAATTTAATCTGAGAAATTACGACCTCTTGTTACAACGTTATGAAAATACTGAACCTCAAGAATAAATCTGACATGAAGAAAACAAATATTATTTTATTATTCTTTACAACAATTACATTGTGGTGTAATGCGCAAGGAAGCTGGGAAAACTATTATTCCAACACGATGAACAATGCTACTCAAGCAGGAAAAATAATGGATGTACTCGAAAGTATGGCAGAAAAAGAAAATATCTCCGACAGGAACGAACGATATTATAATGAGATACAGAGAAAAGGATTGGATATGGACGGAAGTATAAAAGCCTTACATGATCTTAACATAAGAATTCCAACAATCCCTACGCAGCACCCCCCGACAGAAAAAGCTTCTGTAAGAGTGATACGCTCAGGAGGCATACAAATGGTAGATGACAATGAGGCCCGAACACGTAGAACACACGTGAAACAACAACAACGGCTACGAGGAAATCGGGTACAGATACACCAAAAGCCCAATAAACCGAACCGAGTTCAAACAACAAGACGCAACGCGTATGAAGACCAACACCGAGATGCTCGCATCCAACAAGCCGTAAATGCAACACGCAACGCGGCAAGAAAAGCCAATGCCCAAGTACGCAAACGAATATACCAGATGGAGAGTCAAAAAGAATACATAATGAACAGCCAAAATATAGAGACATCAATAGAACGACAATTTTCCGGGTGGTATGATGACCACCATACCAATGAAACCAATACGGAAAAAAATATTCATTCCTCCAATTTAACCCAGATAGCAAATGAAATACAAGGTATAGATATCAATAAATCCTTTCTCAGTATCAACCTACGCAAAGGTTGGAAATATGACAGTCCGGACATTTGCAATCTAGACGAAGAAATGAAAGCGAAAGAACATAATTTCAGAATAATGATTGAACAAGGTAGGATAGATGCAATTCTAGAACGAATGAATACTCCATCCTACAAACAACAATTACATAAATTATGCAACAAAGTCAGAGCAGAATGGTCTGATTTTACTGCCGCACATCCAGAAATAAAATCCATAGGCAGCCAAGTCGAAATAACCACCAATAAAATCACAGATGCTTTTACCAACATAACATCTACACAGCCTCAACGTATAATCAATAAGGGCAAATCAAAAGCTGAGTCCTTGCTCGCACAGGCTACAGGTTTAAGTTCAGTGAGAAATACAGCTAATAAAATAGCCCCAAACAGCCAATTCATGGAGAAATACTACATAAATTATATGACAAATTTGAAACCTCTTATAATTAACAGCATTAATAACCCCAATACTCCACCTGAAGAGATTGATGAATTCTTGAAAAGGCAAAAAGAAAAAGTGGATGATCATGTGTCCAAACAATTAAGTCAGGAATTTGACAGTCCATGGGAGTCAAACAACACGCCACAGGGAAGATATATGAAACTAAAAACTGACCAATTAAGGTATAATACATGGAAAATGTTCCTAAAGTAATATGATAAAACTTCACTACCTCCTATACATTGTATTTCTTATCATATCCAACTTGTCTTTTAATGCAGGCGCACAAGAAATAAAAACATCGAATATCTTCTGGAAAAACCCGATGGAGAAAATCTTATGTCGGAATGATTTGAACGGGAACTTACTGGTTGTAAAAGAGCATCGGGCATTTATTTTCAATGCACAAGATTCCTTAATATTTTACAGCAATATCGGCATTAATGCAGATGACGTGCAACCGGCATGGCAAGGGTATATTTTAACGTCAGACAGCATTGTCTATCTGACAGACGAAATGTTTCATCGTAAGAAACTATTTTATACCCCGTCCTATCCAATACATATCTCCGTCAACAGTAACATGGATATAGCTTATTTTACCGACAAAGATACCACCTTGTATGTATATTCCGTAAAAGAACAGCAGATAAAATCATCCTATCATCTTGAATCAGCCATTACCCATGTGTGCCTGATAGAAAATCTCATTTTTGTATCAGACCAGCACAACTTATACCTCCTGAATGACAAAAGAATAAAAAGACTCTACCACTCAGAAGTCCCCATTACCTCCTTTGCGTTAAGTGATTCTGATTACATATTCATTGCTACACAAGAAGAACTGCTCTCACTTTCCGCAAAAGGCGAACTGAACTCATTGGCAACAACTAATTCTATACAAAGGTTGGACTATATACAACATACCTTATTTTGCACACTGAAAAATCAAACTGTTATCCAAATCCAATTCACTCCCACTCTTCAAACGCCATGAAAAAACTCTTTGTGATATTAACTTTATACTTCTTTTGCCGACCAACCATAGCACAAAAGGATATAACCGTCATTTCCACCCATGACGAGTTAGAATTATCACCGACTTCTATCTTATTAATTCCCGGGAATGGCATCTACCTGCTGATGGATAGCGTATTATATAATCTGGAAACGGAAGACTTAAAAGAATACCAATGGGCCGATGGCCTCACAGCTGATCAAGCTGTTTATACTTCAGACAATCGGATACTGATCAAAAATAAAGAAAAAATACAGTATGTACATAATGGAACCACCCACCCTCTATATCAGTTTGACACCACCGACTTTATTCTTTATCCCGGATGCTCCAATAAATTTTACATCGTATACGAAAACGATGAGTATAATGTAGTGGCTATGCTCACCTATAAAGATAAAAAAATCAAGCAACTACTCAAAACTAAAGAACCTGTCTTTGACATCCATGAATATGGTGACCATCTTTACCTAGCCATAGGAAGCCAGATATATCAAATTCAGGATGGAAAACCTACCCTTTTATTACAAGAATTCAGAAACATTCAGTCATTCATTTTTCTAAATGAAAACATTCTTTATGCTACTGAAGAAGATGTTATACTTAAATGTCCAGATAAAGAATACACCATTTTTTCCATTGGAGCAAAAAAGATATGGAAAGACCTGAAACTATTATATCTCTTATTAACAAATGGAGACCTCATCAGATTAAACAACGAGAAATGACAATTTGTCGGAAAATTAGACATTCTGTCTTACATTATATAGTACAAGACTGACAATTTGTTGCTATTTTCTAAAAGCATACAGAATTCATAACTCCCAACGAATGAAGGGAATGTATATAACCCACTCATAACGAAATACTTATCAAAATGATTTAAAAGAAATCCTCTGCGTCACTCATTTGTGGCACAGCCTTTGCAAATAGAGAAGTGAACTTGAACCTCAAGAAGTTGAAAGACCTCAAGGAGTCCGGGTTCAGAAACAAATTGATAATAAAAAAATAAAATATAGGAGATTACAACTATGATGCCGACTAGAAAATATTACAATCAGAACTGGTTACCAAGTATCTTTAATGATTTCTTTGATAACGATTGGATGGTGAAAGCTAACGCTACTGCCCCTGCAATCAATGTAGTGGAAAGCGACAAAGACTACAAGGTAGAAGTTGCAGTTCCGGGAATGACCAAAGACGATTTCAACATTCATTTGGGTGAAGAAAACGAACTCGTCATTTCAATGGAAAAGAAAACCGAAAACGAGAACAAAGAAAACAAGAAATACTTGAGACGCGAGTTCTCTTACTCAAAATTCCAACAGTCACTTTATTTGCCTGACAACGTCGATAAAGAAAAAATCAGTGCAAACGTGGCCAATGGAGTGTTGACAATTGAATTGCCGAAGTATTCTCAGGAAGAAAAAGCAAAGGTCAACCGTGTGATTGAGATACATTAATCATAACAATTAACCGAAAAGCTCTCGTCTGCACTTACCTGCGGGCGAGAGTTTTTTATTCTGGAACCCACTAAAAACGATTGATATATGGCATTTATTGATTACTATAAAATATTGGGTGTTGACCGTAATGCCACACAGGATGAAATCAAGCAAGCCTACCGGAAGCTGGCAAAGAAATACCATCCTGACCTGAACAAGGATGACCCATCGGCGGAAGGAAAGTTCCAGCAGGTGAATGAAGCCCATGAAGTATTGAGCGATCCGGAAAAGCGAAAGAAATACGATGAATATGGGGAACACTGGAAACACGCTGATGAATTCAAGCAGGAACGTGAGGCATACAGTCGGGCCCAGCAGGAGAACGGTGGCTCAGGCTACTGGTACTCCATGAATGGCGACGAGTTCAGCGGAGGATTCGGAGGAGCAGGCGCAAGCGGTTTCTCAGACTTCTTCGAACAACTCTTCGGACACAGAAGCGGTGGCCGTGGAGGATACAGCATGCGGGCCAAGGGTGGCGACATAGAGGCCCAGATGCATCTGTCACTCAGTGAAGCATACGTCACCCACAAGCAGACGTTCAGCGTCAACGGTGAGAACATCCGTATCACCGTCCCGGCGGGAGTAGCCGACGGGCAGACCATCCGGCTGAAAGGCTACGGAGAGAAGGGCATGAACGGAGCAGAAAACGGTGACTTGTACATCACTTTCGTGATTGACAAGGATGCTACTTTTGAACGGGAAGGCGACGACCTTTATACCCACGTGGATGTCGACTTGTACACCGCCGTACTGGGTGGAGAAGTACAGGTAAGAACCATGGACGGTATGGTCCGGTTGAAAGTAAAACCGGGCACACAGAACGGTACGCAGGTACGTTTGAGGGGCAAAGGATTCCCGGTCTACAAACAACCCGGTCAGTTTGGCGACATGATTGTAACGTACAACGTGAAGATACCGACTTCATTGACCGAAAAACAGAAAGATTTGTTCAACCAGCTGCGTGCTGCCAGCTGATAAGATATAAGCAACCCCGTAGGAGGTTTCCGCAAATGTGGAGGCCTCCTACGGGGTTTTTGTGGGTACGAGTCTACCCGACAGAAATTTCTATTACATCCGAGGAGGGAAAATGTGCTATTGAATCAGCGGAAGACGGATTCCAAGTTTATAGATACGGACATAACCATCCCATCCAATACGAATGTAACCATTTTTCATACAATCAGATCGAACAGGATTGTCACCTGTTCCAGCCAATGAAACTTTCCAAATAACCGCATTATTAGCAATTCCTATTTGCTTGTCTTTCACCGTTGGCCGAGTGGCTTCATCACATAATTTTTTAAAGATACCGCTCTCAATCTCATAGGTCACCTGACCATTATCACCCACAACAGGACGTAATCCTTCTATCCAATCTTCATAATCCATTGATTGATGGAATGTTGTAAACACAACACGTTTATCTTGCTTAAGTTGGTTATACCTTCTCACAAGTTCTTCTCTACTTATTTTATTCGCCTCAAAGTCATCGTCACAAAGTCTAACGACAAGTTCAGGAATAGTGTATGTCTTCCCTGTACCCGGAGCTCCACAAAGAATAATATTCTTTATCCGTTTCCATATAAGCACTTTTTCGTCATACCAATCTAAATCTGGCAATTGCTCCACAAGTGAAACGTCGCTACCCATATTTGCATTGGCAGAAAGCTCATAAAATGAATTCTCTTTAATTCTATTCGAAGCCATACCCTTTTTTATATCATTCAAGATATCCATATATTCAGAGTATTCTGGAACCTTCTTTGGCAAAACAATATCGTACTGTTCTTTCAAGTATTTTCTATTTGTGCTATCAAAAGCCAAAAAGTCGTTTGGACGAATCCAAAACAATCCCATTGTAATATTGACATTAATAATATACTGCGTAATAACCTTATTATACTCTGTTTCAAAATCCTCATTATTAACAACCTTGACAAACAAGTTCCAAAGATTTTGAATATCATCCTTTTTCCGGCGAGATCTAAAACCAAAAAAATGAGATTTTTGATTATTCAGCACAGGAATGCCATTAAAGTCATGAGGTACATCCGCTTTCATCTGAAATTCACGTTTAAATAATTCTGTTGAATTTAACCGATTCTCAAAGCTAATACCTCTATTAAACAAACCAAATACAGTGAATGGATCTATATCTACCAATAAATCTTCTTCACCATTCTGGTCATGAAGATATTTAGCAAGTAATTCATCACGGTGCTTATAAATCAAAGCAAGTAATGATGTTCTATTGCTCTGAAACTGCATTAATTTATCTGCAAATTCTTTATAATAGGGAATCCAACTAAATTGCATACCAATAACACTGTTTAAAAACTCTTCCAAATTTACATAAAAATATTCGCTTTTATACCAGCGTAAAAATAAAGTTCCACAACAGGATTCATTATCCATTCCATATTCAAACAATCCGACGAGATGTCAAAACAATTGGTAAGCATATTCACAATGCCATGCATGAAGAATTAGAAGGTCAAGTGGTAATCGCAAAATTTGCGACCACCACTCAGCATGGTGCTATGCCCGGGAAAACACAGACTCAACAGACTGAATATTACAATTTAGATATTATTATCTCAGTAGGATATAGAATAAAATCAAAAAGAGGGGTAGCATTCCGAAAATGGGCCAACTCAGTACTTTCTGAATACATAATCAAAGGCTATGCCATCAACGACCAGCGGTTACAACAACTGGGCGAGGTGATACGAATCATGAAACGTACCCAAAATGAACTTGAAACCAAAAAGGTAGCATCGGTAATATATACCAGAGTTTTGGCGGTGAAGATGTCTATCCTACCGTGGAAGAAAAAGCAGCCAACTTGCTTTACTTTGTCACCAAAAATCATAGCTTCAGTGACGGGAACAAACGTATTGCAGCAACGATTTTTCTATATTTCCTCGACAAGAACGGTATCCTATACGATGAGAATGGGTACAAGAGAATAGCAGATTATACACTTGTGGCACTTACAATCATGATTGCCGAATCCAGAATTGAGGAAAAGGAAATGATGGTTAGCATTATCATGAACTGTATCAGAAAACATTCCTTGCGCTAAATATGGATTGAGGCTGTCTTCAGTCTATCCTCGCAGCACATAGCCTTTTTTCGTCACAGATTCGATCTTGACCGATGAATCTCCTTTCAAAGCCTTGCGCAGGTACGTAATCTGCACATTCAAAGCCAAAGAATTCGCATACGAAGTGTCTCCCCAGACGTGCTCCAGCAACTGCTCTCTGCTCACCACAGAGTCCCGGTTCTTAATCAGCATACGGAGAATTTCTGCCTGACGGGAAGTAATCATCACCTTGTTGGCTTGGGTACGTAATTCATTGTTCGTGTAATCAAAAGTGGTATGCCCCAACGGATAGACTTCCTTATCCACCGTATCTTCCACCTCTCCGAAACGCTCCTGAATCCGGGCAATCAGTTCCTCCGGGTAGAAAGGTTTGGCCAGATAATCATTGGCCCGCACCTTAAAACCTTCCAGACGATCTGTCTTGTCGGAACGGTCTGTCAGAAAGAAAATCAACACATGCCGGTCATGCTCCCGAATCTGTCGGGCCACCTCATATCCATTCACCTCGGGCATATTGATATCCAGCAATACCAGATCGGGCTTCACTTCGGGATACTGCTCCAAAGCAATCCGTCCGTTGCCGGCATAGAACACCTCATACCCCTCGGCTTCCAGAAAACGTTTCAGAATCAGGGCATATTTCAAATCGTCGTCTGCAAAAAGAATCTTCAAGTGTTTCATACATCGTCATTTTGATTGAGGAATCTCGAGGGTAAAAACTGAACCTCTACCCAATATACTTTCTACACCCACAGTCCCTCCATGGGCTTCCACCATCAGCTTTACATAACTCAGTCCCAGGCCAATTCCTGGCAAACCGCGGCCGACCATCTGCTCCGAACGGTAGAACTTGTCGAAAATATGCAACTGGTCTTGGGAGGAAATACCGAAACCATTGTCGGCTACCCGTATTACCAGTTTCCCTTCTGCCAGCGATGCACTGATACGAATACACACCTCATTACCCGAGTACTTTATGGCATTTTCCACCAAGTTACTGATGCTATTCGTGAGATGTACGGAATCGGCAGTTACCCACAACGGATTAGGAGTGAGCCGGGTTTCAAAACGTACATGCTTGTCAGCCGGAATTACGGTCAGCCTCAACAATTTCTCCAAAGTCTCGCTCAAATTGAACAAACGCACCGAGAGCGGGGTCTGCTCATCATCCGCCCGTGTCATTTCGCGTACCTTCACCAGATAAGCCGAAAGATTATCAAGTTCGAACATGGAGTCTTTCACCACCTCATCCATCATCTGCTCATCTTTCCGCATCCGCTTGTTGTTCAAGAACGCCACACACATTTTCAAGGTCTGCACCGGACGTTTCAGCTCGTGAATCATCGTATTGACAAAACCTTTCCTCAGCTCATCCAGCTTGTATTGTTTCAAGATGGTCCGTACCTGATAAATCAGACAGAAAATCAACAACAGAATCAGTATCAGCGAACCGACCAGCTGCCACCCCATCTCTTTCAACAACGGGTTTGTCGGCAGGTCGACATAGCCCGTCACCGCATCGCGGACAAAAGGATTGTAGGGATAAATAAATTTCATGCGATACCTCATGCATGATTTCTCCACCACATACGTCCCCTGCCAAAGAAAGGAGTCAAGTTTGACCAGCTGCCAATCCGTCGCATGAATGTGGTGGCTGGTGAAGAGCGAATCTAACGCCTGCAAATCAAACGGTCGGTCTGCATACTTTGTGTAATGCAAGCTTGCATTCACAACCTCGTCAAGAGACAAACCGGTGACATTAAATGAGTCTACCAGATGCAAATTCCCCAACGAATCCGCATCATATAATTTAGAAAATCTGACATACGATTCAGCCTTCCCTTCCTCAAAATTCATTTTCAGAGAATATCCCAGCTTGACCAAATCAGAATCTTTCGTTGCCCGGTTCGCGTCCACCATCTTGATGGCATGGTTGGCATCCAGTGCCAACGTAAAATTCTTATCCTGAAGCACCAGCAGGGTATCATTCAACCGGGCCATATAGGCCAACGCCGTATAGGTATATTGTTGGTACAACCAATACACCTGCCCGCCAATCACCAGCAAGGCGGTTACGATTGTCAATATCCACACCAGCTTGATTTGTTTTCCCATCTTTCAAATTCTTTTCCACAAAAATAAAAACCTTATGCGATTTACAAGGTATGTCCACCCTCCCAATTTGAAGAGGATAATATTTCAGTAATAACTTTTTTCCATTACTCGCCGCACCACCGTTTACCTTTGCCGCATCAGAAAACTTTAAATTACGGGAATATGAACAAAAAATTATTTCTTACACTCAGTCTTTTAGGCTGCCTGTACACTGCACTCTCTTCACACGCACAACTCTTTGTGGTGGATACAAGTTCTATCTTTAACCAAGACTCCATTGATACCCAACGCATCAAGGTGCAATATGAGATGACCTATCTGCAAGATACGGTTTCGGAAGACGCCAAACCCGGTCAAGAAACCCTGATGCTGGAAATCGGCAAGCAGTACAGCAAATGCTACAGCTATAACTTTTATGTACGCGACTCATTGCTGATTGCCGACGCCCAAGCGGGTGCATCGAAGGAAACCATGTTACAACACGCCGCTGCGATTGGGGACTCCCGAATCTCTTACCAGATATTCAAACATTACCCAGCAGGCAAAGTCACCACGCTCGACCGCCTGGCAACCACCAATTTCTTGTGCGAAGAGAAAGAGGAAATGCCGGAATGGACGCTTCTCTCTGATACGGCCACTATTCTTTCTTATTCCTGCCAAAAGGCTACCTGCCGCTTTAAAGGCAGAAATTATACTGCCTGGTACACGATGGAAATCCCAGTTTCGGAAGGACCCTGGAAACTGTACGGATTGCCGGGACTGATTATCAAAGCAGAAGATGACAAGAAGCACTATACGTTCAGCTGTACTGGAATAGAACAATGCAAAACTCCGAAACCCATCCTGATCAATCTCAAAGGAAGGGAAAAGGTTTCCCGCTCCAACTTGAACAAAATGTATGAACGGATGGCCAAAGACCCGATGAGTTTCATCGCTTCGACTGCGCCCCATGTAAAGGTCAGTGTGACCGACGAACACGGGAACCCGATGAAATCATTCTCCATACTTTATAACCCTATTGAACTGTCTGAATAATCCTCCTGCTGTATGAAATCCTTGATTTTTCTCTTCTTCCTGCTTTCCACCTGTCAGATGCAAGCGCAATCCCTGATCAAAGGGAAAGTCATTGACAATGAAACGCACCAACCGCTGGAAAGAGCTGCGGTCACCCTCACCCGCGACTCAAGTAGCACCGTCTACAAGTATGCTTTGACCGACCCGAAAGGATGTTTCTCGTTCTCCGTATCCGAAGACGCTGCATGGACGGTACATGTCACCTACTTGGGATACCAGAAAGAAAGCCGGCCTGCGCAGAAGGGAAAAGAAATAACTTTCCAGCTGGAACCGGAAGCCATCTCCTTGAAAGAAGTGGAAATCAAGGGAGGACGTATCTACGGACGACAAGATACCGTGAAATACGACCTGTCCCGTTTCACCTCCGGAAAAGAGCAGAACATCAAGGAGGCATTGAAAAAACTGCCGGGAATTGACGTAAACGAACAAAGTGGAGAAATCCGATACAACGGGAAAGCCATCAGTCAGTTTACCGTGGAAGGAATGGATGTGTCGGGAGGACGCTATAACCAAATCACTGAGAACCTGAAAGCAGATGCAGTGGAAAAGGCCGAAGTAATCGAGCACTTCCAGCCCATCCGTTCCTTACGCAACAAGATGCCGAGTGACAAAGTGGCTTTGAATCTGAAACTGAAACCGGAAGTCCGTTCCCGCTGGCTGCTTACCTTGCAGGCTGCCGGTGGGTATGGCGACCAAATGTTGTATAATGGAAAGTTCAATGCCTTACAGCTGGCTCGTGAACGGCAAGGTATCTATTTGTATAAGGCCGATCATACCGGAAAAGACCTTTCCACCGAACTGCAACAACTGACCACCGACAACCAGAACTTCCTCACGCCGACCGATGTTCCGACCTTTATCGACCAGCCTACCTTTTCCTTCCCCTTGGAAAAACAACGGTTGATGGACAATACCACCCATCTGGCATCTGTAAACCGTCTTTACCGAAAAAACGAAGAACAACAGTCCCGTTTCACCTTCCACTACTTGTACGACGAACAACACCGTAACCAAGGGACCCAGGAAATTTACTACTATCCTACCGACACAATCCATATCGCACAAGCACAGAATTACAGTCTGTACACTCACCAGGCGCAAGCCACCTACAACTATGAACGGAACGGCACACGGTCTTTCTTCCGTAATCTACTGGAAGCCCACGGAGCCTGGAGTCACAGTCAGGAAAACCTGCACGGCAACCTGAAACTGACCCAGCGCCTGCAAACGAACAGCCTTCAGCTAACTAACCAAATGAATCTCTTGACCACCCATGAACACGCCACCTCCGGCTTTCGCTCTTTCTTCCGCTATACCTACCAGCCCACCACGCTTCATTTTGCGCAAGTCAACCAATCGTTCGGGCTCCAGCAGGCCTATATGGACAACCAAGGTTATTACCAATGGAAAAAGAACGGAATGACCTTTGGAATTACCGGAGGTGTCCAAGGAGAATGGTTGTTACTGCACCAGACAGCTAATTTCTCCAGTCCCCAATTCAAGCTCTATGCCATCCCGATGTGGATGTGGGAACAAAACACCTTCCGTCTGACCGTATCCGCCGATGCGGCTTATCTAAGGAAAACCAATCCACAATATACAGACCTACGAATCAGTCCGACGGCCTCACTATATTGGCAGTTCAGCCCACGTTGGGAGTTGACCGCCCGTGCCCAGTTCCAACAAAAGAATGAAGAAGTCACCGCATACTACCCGTATTCCTACTGGCAGAACTACCGAACCATGGTTTCCTTTTCACCCCATGTTCCAGAGTTGCAGGATCAGCTCTACTCCTTTTACCTGACTTACAAACGGACTGTTCACGAATTTTTCTGGTCACTTTCAGGAAGCTACTGGAACCGGAAGAACCCACAGTTAGTTCATTCGGAATATCAAGACAGTATCTTCACGCTCACAACCTGGGAAGTACCGAATCGTAATCGCAGCTACAGCCTCACCAGTCTGCTCTCAAAAGGCTTCTATGACTGGCATCTGAAAACTTCACTGGAAGCCCAACTCCTTTACAGTGAGGGAAAACAAGCCGGACAGGGCTCGGTCCAAAACTACCGCTACACCCAACTTACTTTCACCCCAAAAATCGATTGGTCGCCTCTCTCTTGGTTCAATGCTACGTACCTGGCAACCCTTACCTGCAATCGTTCCCGCATCGGAGAAGGAAACAGTCTGCCTGCTCTATGGGATATCCGCCAAAAAATCAACATTGAAATAGGGAACCGTACCTTCCTAGTCCGTCTGATTGGTGAACATTACTATAACCAGCTCGACGAAAACCATCACCAACATGTATGGCTTGCTGATGCCGAAGCTTCATACATCAAGGACAAATGGCGGTTTTCCATGAGCCTATGCAACTTGTTCAATCAAAAAGAATACCGATATACGACTTATTCGGCTATTCAACAATATACTTCATGGATCAAAATGCGACCAAGAGAAATCTTAGTCTCAATTCAATATCAGTTATAACGCATACTAAAAGTCAAGAAAATCAAATTCTGGTTTAACTTTCGGTTTAACTCGGAGCTCAAGAATTTATGCTTCATCAACGAATCCCTCAGATTTTTACGTTAATCCCTTTTAATTTTTGCTAATAAATTGCCAGTTAAAAACGAAAAAGGCTTTATAAATCTGCGATTTATAAAGCCTTACCAATAATATCTGTACTCGAAGCGGGACTTGAACCCGCACAGCCATTACTGGCCAAGGGATTTTAAGTCCCTCGTGTCTACCGATTCCACCATTCGAGCATCCTTTCAAAGAAAGAGCGGAAAACGAGACTCGAACTCGCGACCCTAACCTTGGCAAGGTTATGCTCTACCAACTGAGCTATTTCCGCGTTTACGGGTGCAAATGTAGGGAGTTTTGCAATACGCTCCAAACATTTCACCCGTTTTCTTCTTAATTTTTATGCGTTTATCGGCCTAGGAGAGCTTTTTCAGCCTCTTCCACCTTCTCAAAGTTGAATCCGCTCACGGCCTGCTGCATCAGTTCCTCAATCTTGTCGTTACACAAGTTACCGATGCTTCCGGCATGGGTGTGATGCACGGTCTTTTCGTGGGTAAACTTACCGGCTTCGATGTCCAGACCCACTTTCTTGTAGGCGTCACGGAACGGCATGCCTTCGGCTGCCAGACGGTTCACCTCTTCCACACTGAACATATACAGATACTTATCGTCGTCCAGAATATGCTCGTTGATTTTAATCTTGTCCATGATGTAGGTAGCCATCTGCAAACAGTCTTCCAGTTCCTCGAATGCCGGGAGGAATACCTCCTTGATAATCTGAAGGTCACGGAAATAACCGGAAGGCAGGTTGTTCATAATCATCATGATCTGCTGCGGAAGTGCCTGGATTTTGTTGCATTTGGCACGGGTCAGTTCGAACACATCCGGATTTTTCTTGTGAGGCATGATGCTGGAACCGGTGGTACATTCATCGGGCAGTTTCACGAATCCGAAGTTCTGACAACTGAACATGCAGGCATCAAAGGCCATCTTCGACAAGGTGCCGGCGATAGAAGCCAGCGCAAACGATACATTGCGTTCCACTTTACCACGTCCCATCTGGGCATACACCACATTGTAGTTCATGGAATCAAATCCCAGCAGATGGGTGGTCATCTCACGATCCAAGGGGAAAGAAGAGCCATAACCTGCCGCTGAGCCTAATGGGTTACGGTTGCACACCTTATAAGCGGCCTGCAGGAACACCATGTCGTCTACCAGACTCTCGGCGTAAGCACCAAACCACAAGCCGAAAGAAGAAGGCATGGCAATCTGCAAATGGGTGTAACCCGGCATCAGCACGTCTTTATAACGGTTACTCTGGGAAATCAGTACATGGAACAGACGTTCCACTGCCTCTGCCACCGACTTCAACTGGGCGCGGATGAACAGCTTCAGGTCCACCAGCACCTGGTCGTTGCGCGAACGGCCGCTGTGTATTTTCTTTCCCACATCTCCCAGACGACGTGTCAGCATCAGTTCCACCTGTGAATGTACGTCTTCCACCCCGTCTTCGATGACAAATTCTCCGCGTTCTACGGAAGCATATATTTTTTTCAGTTCTTCCAGCAAAATCTTCAGTTCGTCGGCCGTCAGCAATCCGATACTTTCCAGCATCGTGATGTGTGCCATCGAGCCCAATACGTCATACTTTGCCAGATACATGTCCATTTCACGGTCACGTCCCACGGTAAAGCGGTCAATCTCCGCATTTACCTGTACATTTTTCTCCCAAAGTTTTTGAGCCATAATCACAATTTTTATTCACCGGAGATATTCCGGTCGTTTCATTTAATAAGGAAGCATGGCCAGCATGTCTGCCAGTTTCTCTACCCCTTCCTGCAATGGTTTCGACACCATGGCCTTCATAAACATATTTACTTCGGCACGGATGGTGACTTTCATTTTGGCCTCTTCCTCGGTCACGGGAAGAATCTGAATCCACAAATTCAAAGGTATAGGCGATTTGTCACCTTCAAACTTGATGCACTTCAGGGGTTCACGCTCAATGATGCGCAATGTGAGGTTGATGCCCTGCACCTTCAGGGTGATGGAATCACGGTCGAACGACATGTCTTCCAGCTTTCCGTCCAGTTTGTCTTTCACCTCATTCAGACGTTCCCGAACCCCTTCCAGGTTGTTCAGGTCGGACAGTTTGTTATACACTCGTTCCTGACTATAAGGAACATGCTTCACATTACTTTCAAATTGTACAGCCATGTTGTTTTTTAATCTTCAAGGAAAACCCTTCACGGCATTGCACAAAAAAATGTCATCTTGAGCAGAGTGGACTCGCTCAGGATGACATCTCCTATTTACAATCCGAGACTGCTTTCCTAATTACAGAATCTTTTATTTTCCAGTCCAGTGAGAAGGATCTTCTCTCCATGCCTGCAGCACAGGGATGTCTTCTTCGTTAATGTAGTCAGTTTTCAAAGCAGCATCCAGCACGGCATTGTAGTTGGTCAAGGTAACCAGTTCCACTTTTGCTTTCTTGAATGCTTCTACCGATACATCGAAACCGTAAGTGAAGGAAGCCACCATACCGATAACTTCACAACCGTCACGACGAATGGCATCTACCGCCTTCAAGCTACTACCGCCGGTTGAAATCAGGTCTTCTACTACGACCACTTTCATTCCCGGACGCAACTCGCCTTCAATCAAATTTTCCAAGCCATGGTCTTTCGGGCTTGAACGAACATATACAAACGGCAAGTTCAACTCCTCTGCCACCAAGGCACCTTGTGCGATAGCCCCCGTAGCGACCCCGGCAATGGCGTCAACTTCACCGAACTTTTCCAGAATAACACGACAAATCTCCAACTTAACGAAGTTACGAAGTGCAGGATATGACAAGGTCTTACGATTGTCACAATAAATCGGTGATTTCCAACCTGAAGCCCAAGTAAACGGGTTAGCCGGCTGAATCTTCACAGCCTTCACCTTCAGCAACTTTTCTGCAAATAATCTTTCCAAAGCTTTCATAACTTTTTAATTCTCTGATAAATGTTTTTGCAAAATTATGGAAATACATCGGGAATAGAAAATTTAAGGGTATTAAAATTTTTAAAAGGTGTCGGAATGTACTATTTTGTCCATGCCAGTGTAGCAATACTAAGATGAATTCCTTTTATTTCTGACAAAACCTCGGCACAGGAGGTAAGTGTGGCACCAGTTGTCAATACGTCATCGACCAGCATCACATGTTTCCCTTCCAGCAGACGAGTGCCGCCTGCCAGCTGGAACAGATAAGCCGTGTTTTCCTGCCGCTCCCAAGCCGATTTATGAGTCTGTGTCTGGTTATTCCGCACCCGCTGAAGAACTCCGTCGCATACCGGTATGCCGGTAAGTCGGGAAATACCTTCCGCCAACAGAAGACTCTGGTTGTATCCTCTGGTACGCAGACGGTCCGGATGCAAAGGTACCGGCAACAGATAATCCACACCTTCAAAGAAGCCAGAAGGCTGAAGTTCATAGGCCAGCATCTCTCCCATGTACCGGCATACCTGCTGACGCCCGTAGTATTTCATGCCGGCCAAAATATGTGCCACCTTCCCGCCACGGGAATAATACAATAACGAAGAAGCCCGCACAATGGGAAAACGTCCCCAGAAAATCTTTTCCATTTCATTGCCGGGTGTATTCCCCAAATGGGTGAAAGGCAGCTGCGACAAACAATCACAACAAAGCACCTGCTCCGAAATCTGCAGTTTTTTCCCACACGCCATACACTGCCTGGGGAAAAAGAAATCGCGTATGTCAGTCAAAATCCTCATCCGGGTCCAGTTGGTTGACGTAACGGCGAATCTCCTCCAATGTAAAACCCCGGCCCATGGCAAAACGAATCAGTTTCATGCTCCGCTCATAGTCATTGGCAGCCTTGATGCTTTTCATCTTCTGTTTCAACAGTTTTTTCAGGATGCCGTCGTATTCTTCGGTATCAATCTCTTCCAGTCCGGCCTGTATGTCTCCGTCCGACAGTCCTTTCATGCGCAACATCTGCGCAATCTTCATGCGCCCCCACTGATTGAAACGATACTTGTCGCGCACATAGAAACGACAGAAACGCGCCGCATCCAGATAGCGTTCCCGATGCAAATGGGCCATAATCTGGGCTGTCACCTCTTCCGAGGCCCCCCATTTACGGATTTTTTCCTCCACCTCCGACGGGCAACGCTCCACCGCCGAACAATAGGCCTCAGCCTTGCTCTTTATCTCTGCTTCACTTAATTCTCTCATGGTCTCACTGCTTTTATCATCCGGTCGTTTCCCGACAAATCTTTCCGCAACGCAATGTCGCGATACCCACATTCTTCCAGCATCCGGACGGTTTCTGCTCCGTAGGCCCGGTTGATTTCAAAATACAATGCCCCGCCTTCCGTCAGCCAGTCGAATCCTTTCCGGGCAATCCGCCGGTAAAAGCACAACGGGTCCGTATCGGGAACAAACAAAGCCAGTTCCGGTTCCCAGTCAAGTACATTGGCCTCCATCTCGCCCCGTTCACTTTCCGTAATATAAGGCGGATTGCTCACCAGCACATCTACCCGACAGTCGGGCAGCTCATCCTGAAGGATGTCGGCCTGAAACAAGGTCACTTTGCCGCCATACCGCTTTACATTGACGGCTGCCACCCGCAAGGCCTCAGCCGAAATGTCACAGGAAGCCACCTCCGCCTCCGGCAGCCTTTCTGCCAGTGCCACCGGAATACAGCCACTTCCCGTGCCGATATCGAGAATGCGTACTTTCCCGGCTTTCTGACAATCAGACACTATCCATTCCACCAGTTCCTCAGTCTCGGGACGGGGAATGAGCACGCCTTTTTCCACGTGGAAAGACAGGCCGCAAAAAGGTGCTTCCTGCAGAATATACTGAAGAGGTTCCCGTTGTTTCAGGCGAGCAAGAATATCCTCCACCTCCTTCCACTCTTTCGTGGAAAAATTCATATCTTTGCCTGTATAAAGTTCCATCGTGGAAAGATGCAGAATGTCCGACGAAATCCATTTCGCCATGGCCGACGCCTCTCCTTCTGCGTAAAAGGAACTCAGTTCTTTTTTAATATGTTGATAAACCGGATGCATGTTTGCAAAAGTAAGGATAAAAAACGAAGATTATGACAATAGACGAAAAATATATGCGGCGCTGCATACAGCTGGCCAGAAACGGCATCTGCCACACAGCCCCCAACCCGATGGTGGGAGCAGTGATTGTGCGCGACGGGAAAATCATCGGTGAAGGTTACCATGTGCGTTGTGGCGAAGGACATGCCGAAGTGAATGCCATTGCTTCGGTGAAGGATGAAAGCCTGCTCAAAGAGGCCACCATTTATGTCAGTCTGGAACCGTGTTCCCACTATGGAAAGACTCCTCCCTGTGCCGACCTTATCATCCGGAAAGGTATTCCCCGAGTGGTAGTGGGCTGTGTAGACCCGTTCTCTTTGGTGGCCGGAAGAGGTATACAGAAACTGCGGGATGCCGGTATCGAGGTCACGGTGGGTGTTCTGGAAAAAGAATGCCGGGAACTGATTCGTGCCTTTATCACGTTCAATGTGAAAAAACGTCCCTACATCACCCTCAAATGGGCACAGTCGGCCGACGGATTCATCGACATCCAACGCAACGAAGGAGCTCCCGTACGCCTTTCTACTCCGTTATCTATTTTGGCTGTACACAAGATGCGAGCTGAGCAGAAGGCCATCCTGGTGGGACGACGCACCGCTCTGCTCGACAATCCGTCGCTGACGGTACGCGAATGGTACGGGCTGAACCCGCTCCGACTGGTCATCGACCGACAGCTGACCTTGCCGCCTCATCTGCACCTGTTCGACGGCAGTACCCCTACCCTGGTCTTTACGGAAAAAGAAAAGGCCGATACCCAGAATCTCACGTATGTGACACTGGATTTCGGCCAGAATATCCTACCGCAAATCATGCAGGTGCTTTATGAGCGGAAAATTCAGACATTATTGATAGAAGGAGGAAGCCAGACACTCCAGTCCTTCTTGGAACAAGGATTATGGGATGAAGCCTTCATCGAACATGCGCAAGTATCCTTGCACGACGGAATCCCGGCTCCTACCCTTCCCTGCGGCTCGGAAAGCCGTTTCTTCTTCCGTGACGGCGCACTGGTCCAGCACTGCCGCCACGCAGAATAAGCTTAGAAACGGCAGCTGATGCCGGCCATGAAATGGAAGCCCTCCACCGGATAGCCTGCTTCTGTGGCATACGTCTTGTTAAGCAGGTTGTTCAGGCGGGCAAACACGTTGAAACGATTCAACAATTCATATTCCGCTCCTACCGACAAGTTATTCACACCGTCAACACGTCCCAGTTCACCCATCTTCTGACGGCGTTCATAATTATAACTCAGCAGGGCATGGCAGTCCTTGACTACTTTCGCACGGATGCCGAAATCCACCTTCACCTGCGGTTTGAACTGCAACAGACCTTCGTTACCGTCTGTCACGGTCCAGTTATAATAGGTTCCTCCCAACGAGAAATCCACCCAGTCACGATAAGCATAGCTCACGGAAGCGCCTCCGTAACCCACTTTTCCTTTATCCTGCCAGATTCCTGTATAGAACAAATTCTGCTTGTCTGTTTTAAATCCACCCGGCACGGCAAACAGTTCGTTCTTTGTGATGCGATAACCTCCATAAAGCTCGAAGCCCAAGCCTGTCACCGGAGACGCTTTCAGTCCCAGCTTGGCATCCAGCGGTGTATAGGAAGTCCGCATCTGCTGTGCCACCACCCAGTAAGGAGAGAAATCATTCAACCGGCGGAAATCATTCAGCCGACTCCCTCCCAGCAGGTTCACATACACCACATACGAATCGGCGAACGTATACTCCAGCTTTACGTCGGGAGCAGCTTTCAGTCCGCTGCCATTGGCCGTCTGGAAATCCACATGTGCTCCCAAACGTAACCTCAGGGCTTCATTCTGAAGGGTATAATACGGATTCAACTGCACCAGCGTATAGTCCTGCTGCGACACGTCGTGAATCAGATTATCCATTTCCAGTCCGATGCCCACCTGCTGCTCGTCGTTAATGTTCCCCAGTAAGAATCCTTGAGTATGGAATATGTTTTCTGACCCGTACAGCATGTAATACGTATCGTAATGGGTACTGAAACTCCGCAGACCCGTCTGCAAGCCAAACTGAATGGGCAAATCCTTGTCGCGGGATACCACCCCCACATATCCTTCTCCCAGCGTATAACGCTGCGTAGCGGGCCAAGTTTCGACATTCTCATTCAAAGACGGCATGTAATTGAACACCTGCGAAGCAAAAGCCCCGCCCAGTTTCAAAGCCACTCTCCGGAAATCATGCCGGTAATCCAATGACACATCCGTCCGGTAGAAACGGGATTTCCAGTCATCTGTGCTCTGGAAATGCGGAATATCTCCGTTCCGTCCATACAAGGAAGCCATCACGCCCAATTGGTCTTTCGAAGAAATATCCCACAGATAACTGCCCCTCAAATCCACATTGTTCAGAGTGCCATACGCCAGACGGACATAGCCACGGTCGGCTCCTTTCTGTGCCAGCTCCCTTGGCATGGACTCCATTGGAGCCACCTTCCAAGCTCCCAGCGGATGTCGTTCCGTAGCATACTGGATGGCCTGTTTCGGAGCGGCGGGCTCTTCCACTTCAGGCATGACATTCACCTTGAACGCATCCATCACTTCGGGATTGTACTGATTCTCCACTACCACCGTCCGGTTCAGAGTGGAATCTTTTTCCGCTCCCTTCTGCGCGCAAATTGTGGATACAGGCCACAGACCTGCGCAAATCAATATCGTACTTATGTATCTCATCTTACTTTACACTTTTAAGTTTGGCCAGACGGCTTTCAATCATTCCGGCGATGTCATCGTCCGCCTGATAATTCTGTTGCAAGGACAGCAGATACTGCTTGGCTTCCATCTTGCGGTCCAGTTTCACATACACATCCGACAGCAGGACAAAACTTCTCGCCAGCCAGTAGGCATGCGGGGTGCTGACCTCAATGTAATCGAGCACTTCTTTCTCAGCTTTAGCTGTTTCTCCCTCGTCGAAATACGTCTGTGCTACCAAATACTTAGCCTCTGCCCCGTACACGTTACGGGTGTCCTTGGCCAGTTCCACTAAATCGGCCAGCGCTTCCTGCTTCTGTCCTTCCGCCAGCAAGGCCTTGGCCCGGAAATACAACGCTTCACTCCGCACCTCCGGTGTCAGCTTGGTCTGTTTGAGCAAAGCCGAAGCGGTGACTACGGTTTCTGCCCGGTCGTCCAGCGAACGGGCACTACGCAGAGCCCCTAACTCAGCCTGCAAGCGGTCTTCCTGCACCGAAGAGCGGTCGGCCAGACGTTTGTACAGGTTCAACGCCTTGGCATATTCTTTCCGGTTGTAGGCCATCTCGGCACAAAGTGCCAACGCCTCCCCTTCGTATTTGCTGCCCGAGAAACGGAGCACTTCTTCCAGTCGGGCGGCAGCCGATGCATAATCTTTCTGGTTGTAGTCAATCAATCCCAGATAATACGCCGCATCCACACTGAAGGCTCCCTGCGGGAACGACTGCAAGTAACGCGTCAGGCTGGCCTTGGCACCGGCAATGTCGCCGCGCATATAAGCCCGTTCGGCTGCCGTATAGGTCAGTGAATCCCGTTCACTCACGTCGAACTTGGCCCCACCGGGGATGGTAGAAGCGAACGCCATGTAATCGTCCACCTTGTTCAAGTCTACATAAATGGATTTCAGGTCGCGCTGCGCCAGACGAGCCTCCGCACTGCCCGGATAAGTCGTAATCACCTTCTTGTAAGCGGCAATGGCTTCCTGGTAACGGTCGTTCTGGTAATACAGCAGACCGATTTCGTTGGCGGCCCGACGGGACAGTTCGCTTTCCGGATAGCGCTGTACCAGCAACGAATAACGCCTGATGGCATTCTCGCTGTCCTCCATCTGCACGAACGCACGCCCCTGCTCATACAAGGCATCGTCCAGATACGATGAAGAAGGATAATCCGTAATCAGCTTGTTGAGTACCTGTATCTTTCCGGCATAATCCCGTTGCAGTCCTTTCACGATACCTTCCTGGAACAAGGAATAATCACCCAGTGAAGGAGCGATGGCCACAGCCTGCGCATATTGCTGACGAGCTTCTTCGAAGCGGCGTTCATAGAAATAGCAGTCGCCGATACGGTTGTAGGCATCGCCCGCCACCGAAGCATCTTGTGTCCGCCCGTTCTGCACGCAGCGGACAAACCAGTCGCGTGCGGAGTTATATTGTTTCTGTTTGAACAAGCTGTATCCCAGACAGTAAAGAGCCAGTCCGTATTCCTGTGAATTCTTGTCGGTGGCAAACTCCAGATAAAGCCGCATGTCGTTGGCAGCCTCCGGATAACGTGCCAGCCGGTATTTCGACTCCCCGCGCCAGTAATATGCATCCGCCTTGGTTTTCTGGTTATACTGTCCCAACTGCAGGGAGCGGGTAAAATAATCCAGTGCCCCGCGGTAGTCCGCCTGGGCAAACAGCTGCGTGCCCATGCGGAAAAGCAATTTCTGCTTGGCCTCCAGAATACGGGCACTCGGATGGGTAATCTTATCGATTGACCGTAATGCCACCTCATAGCTGCGGGTATTCATGTACACCTCTACCAGGTAGTCGTTCACCTTCTCGGCATAAACCGACGACGGGTACTCATTCAGGAAACGTTCGAACACCGTGACCGACTCGGCAAACGGAGAATAAGACGTTTCATGAATGCACAGCGCATAGTTGAACAACGCCTGCTCCTGAATGCTGCGGTCGAAATCCATGCGCGACGCCTGTTCGAAGGCCATACGCGCCTGATTGCGCTCCTTCAACTGCAAGCCCGCCAAGCCCATGTGGAGGTAGGCATTCTGCGCCAAAGCATCCGGAGCTCCGGTCGCTTCTCCCAGCCGCGCCAACGCTTTGGAATAAACTCCTGTATTGAAATAACTCATACCCAGTTTGTACATGGCCAGTCGTGCCGGCATTGCCTCTCCTTCGCGATAGCGTTCCAGTGACTGGATGGCAGCAGCATAGTCTTTCTGCCCGTAAGCAGCCTCTCCGGAAATGCGGCTCATCTGCCCCGCATTCTTTTCTTCCGGATACAAGGCCAGATACGCATCCGCTACCTTCCGGGCCTGTGCGTAATTTCCTTGAATCAGGTAAATATCCGCTATATAATAAGGCGCCAATTTCTGGAACTTCCGGTCGTTCTGTACCTCACGGAATCCCTGCAAGGCCGAATCGTACTTCTGCTGCACGTAATCGATGTACGCCAGGTTGTACACCGCATCGTTCCGATAATCCTTGCTCGAATCTTTCAATACCGAGAACCAGAAGGCTGCCTCCTGCCATTTGTCCACCTTCAAGTACGATGTACCCATGCGCAAGGCACTGGCATCCCGTTCCTCGTCCGACAAAAGAGAAATGTCACACCCCTTCAGCGTGGCAATGGTCTCCATGTACTTCTCTTCCGAAAAGTAACTGGCAGCAATGAGTGCCTGCACCCGGTTGCGGTAACGTGATTCCGGATGAGCCTCCAGATAATCCGACAAGACCTCCCGGCATTCCGGCAGATGCAACTCATACGCCGTACAAGCCAGCATGTAATCCACCTCATCGGCCCAGGCCTTTTCCCCTGCCTGACGGGTATAAAGGACAAGGGTCTGTCGGGCGGCTGCATAATCCTGACGGAGAAACAGTTCCCTTCCCTCGTTGAACAAACGGTCGGCTCCGGTCAGCGGTTCTACCTGCTGCCCCGATACAGCCAACGGCAAGGCGCAACAAAGGCCCGCCGTCCAGATATATTTTTTATACTTACCCATAATCTCTTATTTTACGTTCCGATGCGTTTCCAGAAAACGTGCCACTCCCTTACGTACCGATTCCAGCCCGAAATCTTCCGGATGAATCTCATCCAAGGGCATCCACCACGCGTCGGCCACGTCATCCATGGCCTTCACCAAATGGTCGTCGGCCACTTGGCACAGAAAGAACTGGTCGAGCGTATGTACCAGAAAGCCCGAATACAAATAGGTGTTCGGTAAAGAAAACAGGTATTTGGCTTCTGTCACCACCAGTCCTGTTTCTTCCTTCACCTCGCGTGCCACTCCTTCTTCGCCGGTCTCGAACATGTCGATAAAGCCTCCCGACAAATCCAGCGTTCCCTTGGCAGGTTCCTTTCCGCGACGGCAAACCAGCAGCTCTCCTTTTCCGTTCAGGATGAAGGCCACCGTGGCCGCACTCGAATTGAAATAATACACAAAGCCACAGTCCGCACATTTCTTGGACTTTTCATTATGCACCTCAAAATGAGGAGAGCCGCACACCGGACAAAACTTAAACAATTCCAACGGATGCATAGTTTTTTAATTTAGTAAATAATAAGCCTCACAAAGATAAGCAAATAGGGCATACAGCTTACACAATTCACCGAGAATTTGTGCATTTCCAAAAAATAATTATGTTTTTTCTGACGAAATAGCGTATAGATAAAAAAGTTTTTCTACATTTGCTTACAATATGATAAAAACAAGAACCATTTAGTAGTATGGAGAAAATTGATAAACTTGACAAACAGATTCTGGAAATCATCTCACAGAACGCCAGAATCCCGTTCAAAGATGTAGCTGCAGAATGCGGTGTGTCACGTGCCGCCATTCATCAGCGCGTGCAGCGCCTGATTGACCTCGGCGTAATTATCGGCTCAGGTTACCATGTGAACCCGAAAAGCCTGGGCTACAGTACTTGCACCTATGTAGGAATCAAACTGGAGAAAGGCTCCATGTATAAAAGCGTAGTGGCTGAACTGAAGAAAATTCCGGAAATTGTGGAATGTCATTTCACCACCGGTCCTTACACCATGCTGACCAAACTGTATTCGACCGACAACGAACACTTGATGGATTTGTTGAATTCCAAAATTCAGGAAATTCCGGGAGTAACTGCCACGGAGACGCTGATTTCACTGGAACAGAGCATCAAGAAAGAAATTCCTATCCGTAAAGACCTCGAAGACTGATGGAAGGAATGGACGGACTTCACTGGGAGGGCATACTCATCGGAATCTGCACGTTCCTGATTATCGGATTGTTTCATCCGATAGTGGTCAAAGCGGAATATTACTGGGGGACACGTTGCTGGTGGCTTTTTCTGGTGCTGGGCATCGCGGGCCTCATCGGTTCCATTCTGGTAAGCCAGATTTTAGTGTCTTCCCTGCTGGGAGTCTTTTCGTTCTCCTCTTTCTGGACCATCAAGGAAATCTTCGAACAGCGTGAGCGAGTGCTGAAAGGTTGGTTCCCGATGAATCCGAAACGGAAAAAGGAATACGAACAGTAAAATCGTACGTACTTGAATATGAAAAAGGGATACCTGTCCAGGTATCCCTTTTTTCATGGGAAAAAGCTATTCTATCTGCATCACATCCTTTTATTTAAAACCCTTTGAAGAAGAAAAATTTATTCCAAAAGACTTTTTATGTTTTCCTGCCGGAATCCGTATATCTCCCAGCAGGAAAACATACGGCTCCGCCATGGGAAACGTACGGTTCCAAGTAAGGAAACATAAAAAAAGAACCGGATATCCCCACAATATGCTGTTACCTTTTTTAAAAAAAGCCATTCCACACAAACTATAATCTTCAAATGATTTACAACAAGTCGCCCGAGTCCTCTCAAAACCTATTTTCACACAATTAACATGAATTAAATAAAAGAATTAAGACTTATACCATTTCACCTCCCAATTCCATCCCCAAGCAATCCGATATCCAAACTTTATAAATCTTAATTCTACGATGATTTAAACCAAATCATCAATAATTTCACCACCACAACACCAATCTCATTTTATTTATACATTCTTTCCTATCAAAATAAAAAAATACCACTTCATCACTTTCCACACTCCTCCATTTTTTACCCAAAAAACAAAGCCACCGAACACAAGCAACAAATAGTAAGCATTAACATGGAAAATCAAATCTAAATACCAACAATAACACCGAATACAGCATCACAAATCCAATATTACACATTCTTTTCACAGACATGCGTATTTATTTTCAAAAAAAAACAGATTTATACCAAATAAATAAATTTATTACTTATATTTGCGATTGAATTGTTGTTGTTAAAAACAGTATCATATTGTTACATTAATTTTAAAAGAGAGAATTTATGAAAAAACGAACACTCTTCTTTCTTACATGCTTATTTTTAAGCATTGGAATGATGTGGGCGCAACATTCCACCGTAACAGGAATTGTAGTTTCTGAAGAGGATGGTGAGCCCGTAATCGGAGCGTCGGTACTGGTAGTTGGTACACAGGTAGGTACCATGACCGATCTCGACGGTAAGTTTACAATCACTAATGTGCCGGCTTCGGCCAAGCAATTGAGAATTTCTTTCGTAGGTATGCAACCTGTAGAAACTCGCATACGCGGAGGATTGATTCGAGTATCCATGAAATCCGACTCAGAGATGTTGGATGAAGTAATGGTAGTAGCTTTCGGTACACAGAAGAAAAGCTCATTCACCGGTTCAGCAGCAGTCCTGAACAGTGAAGATTTGGCCAAGCACATCACAACCAATGTAGCAAATGCCCTTGTAGGTACCACTCCAGGTTTGCAGATGCGTGGCGGTTCAGGTGCTCCGGGTGCCGGAAGCGGAAGCATCAACATCCGTGGTATCTCCTCTCTTTCATTGAGTACAGAGCCTTTGGTCATCGTGGATGGAGCTCCTTATTCTGCTTCTTTGAGCAACATTCCACAGAGTGATATCGAATCAGTCACGGTATTGAAAGATGCCGCTTCTGCCGCTCTGTATGGTGCACGTGGCGCATCGGGTGTCATCTTGATTACTACCAAAACCGGAAAAAACAAAAAGCCGCAGATCAACGTGGATATGAAATGGGGTGCCAACAGCCGTGCCGTACAGGACTACGAAACCATTAACGACCCGGGCCAGTACTATGAAGCCATGTACAGCCAGTACTATAACTACTATTTCTACGGTCAAGGCCAGAACGCAGCTACGGCCAATGTCAATGCCAACACGACCATGTTGAACCAGTTGGCATACAATGTATACACCGTACCTGATGGAGAACAGCTTATCGGTCTGAACGGCAAATTAAATCCGAATGCCACTCTAGGACGAGCTTATGAAGCAAACGGAGAAACTTACTACTTGTATCCGGATAACTGGACGGATGCAGCATACAGCAATTCACTTCGCCAGGAATATACCATCAACATCAACGGAGCCAACGACAAAGGTTCATTCTATGCCAGCATGGGTTATCTGGACGATGATGGTATCATTGAATACTCTGGATACAAACGTTTCAGTGCACGTGTAAAGGCAGATTATCAGCCCACTAAATGGTTAAGATTAGGTGCCAATGTAGGCTATGTAAATTCAGTGACTGAATCGAATGCCAACATGAACACTTCTCTTAATTCATCCAACCTGATGTATTATACCTCTTCTATTGCACCGATTTATCCGATTTACGTACGGGTTCTGGACGCCAACGGTAATCCGACCATCCGTCGCGATGAATACGGAAACCCGCAATACGACTACGGTGTAGCTGCCAGCAACTATCCGGGACTGACCCGTCCGTTTTCCGGCACCAACAACCCGTTGGGAACCAACCGCTACAATAAAGATGAAAGCAAGGGACAGCAGTTCAACGGCAACTTCTCATTGGACATCAATTTCACTGATTTCTTGAAATTCAATGCAACCAGCTCCATCATTTGGGGACACACTAATTATTCACTTTTACAGACTGCTCTGTACGGACCGAAAGTTTCTGCCGGAGGCCAGATTGACAAATCACAATCAGACAACGTACGTCAGAATCATGTACAAACTTTGACTTACTTCGACCAGTTTGGCAAGCACAACATCAACCTCATGCTGGGTCATGAATATTATGACACCAAGACTACTTACCTTTACGCTTACGGTCAAGGCTTGTTCTCTCAGTATATTCCAGAAATCAACGCCGCAGCCAGCAAGGTAAGTTCAAACTCTTACACCAGCGAATACAATGTGGAAGGTTATTTCGGTAGTCTCCAATACAACTACGATGATAAATACTTCCTCTCTGGTTCTTACCGTCGTGATGCATCTTCACGCTTTGCCAAGGAAAACCGTTGGGGTAACTTCTGGTCAGCTGGTGCTGCATGGTTGATCAACAAAGAAGAGTTCTTCAATGCATCATGGGTAGATGAGTTAAAACTGAAATTATCTATCGGACAGCAAGGTAACGATAACGTAGGTGATTTCGCATACGTAAATACCTACTCACTGTCTACCTCTACTCCTTCCAGCATGTCTGCCGCTTTCCGTATGATGGGTAACCCGGAAATCAGCTGGGAAACCACCAACAACTTGAACGTCGGTGTAGAATTCAGCTTATTCAATCGGAGACTTTCCGGTAGCATCGATTTCTATAACAAGAAAACAACCGACCTGTTGTTCTGGTTAAACATTCCGGAATCAGCCGGTACACGTGGTTACTACGACAACATCGGTGATATCCGCAACCGAGGCGTAGAATTGACCTTACAAGGCAGCATCATCCGTACACGTAACGTAGACTGGAGCGTACAATTCAACATCGCCCACAACAAAGATGAAATTCTTTCTTTGCCGGAGTCAAAAGTAGGTTTGCTGGGTGGTTACAGCGCCGACTGGAAATGGTATAAGGTCGGTGGTTCCATCTACAACTACATGTTGCCTGAATATGCAGGTATGGACGAACAAGGACAGGCCCTCTATTGGGTAGATGCCGACATGGTAGACCCATCTACTGGTGCCAGCGCCACAAACCGTCCGGCCACCAATCACTCTTACACAACCACTGACCCGAACTCTGCTTCCCGTTACGAACAAGGCAGCAGCTTGCCAAAGGCTTATGGTGGTTTCGGAACCACATTTAGCGCTTACGGTTTCGACTTGTCCATGACTTTCGATTATCAGATTGGCGGTCAAGTATACGATACTCGCTACATGTCATTGATGACCAACCTGACTGGTTCAGCAGGAGGCTCTGCCATCCACGTAGATGCCCTCAAGGCTTGGACTCCGAACAACACGTCGAGCGATATTCCGCGTATGCAATATATGGACCAGTATACAGCTGCCCGTTCCAACCGCTTCCTGACAAGTGCAGCTTACCTGAACTTCCAGTCATTCACTGTAGGTTATACCCTTCCGAAGAGCTGGATGACTAACCTTGGAATCGACAAGCTGCGTATCTATGCCAGCGGTGAGAACTTGTGCTTCTGGTCTGCACGTAAGGGACTTGACCCACGTTATTCATACGATGGAAATACTCAAGTCACTGTATATTCTCCTGTACGTACTATCACAGGTGGAATCCAGTTGACATTCTAACTCGTTTTTAACCAATGAAAAGAAACTACAAGATGAAAAAAATATTTTTATTTGCTTCTCTGGCAGCCTTGGGTATGACATCGCTTACAGGCTGTATTAAAGAAATTGAGCCACAAAGCAACTATGTGACAGTGGATCAAGCAGCTAACGCCACCGGAGCTTTCCAGAACTTTGTAGACGCCATTACCAATACAATGGCGGGGAAATTTGTTTACAATGCATCCAGCCAGAGCCCATACGATTACGGTTATACCTCATTCTTCCTGATGCGTGATGTCATGGGACAGGATATTACCATAGAAGATACAAGCAGTGAATGGTACACCACCTGGTACACCTGCGGTACAGGTCTGGGACCGTTGTATGCCGTATGCCAGTATCCATGGACTTATTTCTATGGATGGATTAAAAGCTGTAACGATGTATTGACCATGGCAGGTACAGAACCTTCTGACGAACATAAATCTGGAGCAGGTATCGCTTATGCCATGAGAGCCATGTTCTACATGGACTTGGCACAGATGTTCGCACAAAAGTCGTATGCATTCGACAAGAATGCCGAAACCGTACCATTGGTATTGGAAACCACTGCAGTAAGTGATTTGGCAACCAATCCGCGTGCAACCAACGAAGTAATGTGGGCACAGATTCTTTCCGATCTGGACAAGGCAGAAACTTACCTGGCTGATTATACCCGTACCGATGTGTACACGCCGGACATTTCAGTGGTATACGGTTTGAAAGCACGTGCTTACCTGATTATGGAAGACTGGGCGAACGCTGAAAAATATGCCAAGATGGCCCAGCAAGGTTACACCGCATTGACAGAAAGCCAGTACACTTCCCGCACCAGCGGTTTCAACACTCCGGATGGGAACAATTCCTGGATGTTCGCCGTTCGCTTCAAGGACGATGACCCATGTATCCTGCAGAATGATGGCGATAGCAGCTGGGGGTCACAGATGATTATTGAAGTCAGCGCATCTGGTTGCGGTTATGCCGCCAACTACGGTACCCCGAAACGTATCGATTACCACCTCTACCAGACCATTCCTGCTACAGACTTCCGCAAGAGATGTTTTGTAGACTTTGCAATTGACGACATGGACAACGCAGATGCAGTGGATGCATTGAGTGCTTACTCAGACGCTCCCGAAGGATTACTGACCACTGCAGCAGCCAGCCCTTCCCAGAAAGTGGGAGGCTTGGAACTGAAATTCCGCCCGGCCAATGGAGAACATGCCAACCAGTATGCTGCCTTCACCGTATCTGTTCCATTGATGCGTGTGGAAGAAATGATGCTGATTGAAGCGGAAGCTGCCGGTATGCAAAGTGAAGCAAAAGGAATCACTCTGTTGACCAACTTTGCCAAGACCCGTGACCCACAATACGTATATGGTACACATACAAACGATACATACGGAGGCAGCCATGCCACAGGATTCCAGAACGAAGTATGGTGGCAGCGCCGTGTAGAACTTTGGGGTGAAGGATTTGCCACCTACGATATCAAGCGTTACGACAAAGGTATCATTCGCAGCTATGCAAACACCAACCATATCAAAGGCTACCGCTGGAACTATGGAGGTTACAATGTGAACTCAGGAAACGTACATCCCGACTGGATGGACTTCTGCATCGTAGGTACAGAAACTGACTACAATGCAGCCTGCACCAACAATCCGACTCCGATTATGCCTACATCCGACTCCAGCGAATTTACATGGGCTAATTAAAAAGTTGATTCATTAAATAAAGAATAGGAACATGAAAAAATATATCAATGCTTTGGGAATGATCCTCCTTGCTATAGTGGCAATGACCAGCTGTAAGGAAGAAGAAGGAACTACTCCAGGTACAGACGGGGCACCTGCTATCACGCTATATGAATATGCAGTTGAAGCACCAGAATATAACCCTGACAATGATGTGAGAATCCGTATTGCCGCCAACAATCAGGTGAGTGAGGCCTACTATCTGGCCGAAACTACCGCAGACAAGAAAGCGCATGTGGAAGCAAACGGAGAAACCGGATATATGACTTATGTCGTAGAAAACGGGACTAAAATAGAAGGTATCTCTGGAGAATCTAGCGCAGACATCACCCTCACCAACCTGCAAGGTGAATATAGCATCACCGTAGTAGGCGTAAACGGAAGCAACATGGCTTCACAAGAAGTGGTGTTTACCGGACTTGCCTGGGAAGATGTAGCAACAGGTACTTATGTATTCGGGACTACGAGCGTAAGCGGTGGTGCTGCAGCTACTATAGTAGGACAGACTTCTGCAAAAACTACTTTACAGGTTTGTACCACAGATCCTACCCTCTATCGCTTCAAGGACGTCTTTGGAGAGGGCTACAGCATGAAGATCAATCTGATCGACCAGACCGGATCGGATGCAAATGGAGAATACCAGTTCTTCCGTGTACCTTCTATCCAGACTCCGTACACTTATGGTAATTATGGAAATATCACCATCAGTGATATCGGTTATTGGCAGGGTGATGATACATGGGTAACCGCCAACGGTTATGAAAGTGGTATGTATGCCAACCATAACTGCTTTATTTTCGTAGCTTATACAGTTTCTGCAGGTTACCTGGGGTACGGCTATGATGAGTTCATTGCAGACTAAACACAAAAGACTGATCCCGTTGATGGGATACAGTCTTTTCTAAATAATCTCTCTTGAAGAGTCAGTATTCATTCACACTGACGTTTAACCTTAAATAAGGATTTGTCGGGATATCTTCGTGACGAAGATGTCCCGATTTTTATTCTATGTTTTCTTCTGGCGCATACTCCTGCAAGGTCAGCTCTCCACGCAGCACACCTAAGGCATTCATGGCCAACGCTCCCATCTCGTCCTCACCGGGAATCACCACGATGGGTGCCAGCCCTTCCAACCACTCTCTCAGCCCACGAATACAATAGTCATTGAAAGCAATACCTCCTGTCAGAATCACGGCGTCGGTCTGTCCGTGCAGGGCAATGTGCATGGCTCCAACTTGCTTGGCCACCGTGTAGAGCATGGCATCGAGCACCAGTTTGTGCTTTTCGGCCCCGGCATGGGCCCAACGGATAATACTCTGCACATCAGTAGTACCCAAATGTGCCACCAGTCCCCCCCGACCGTTAATCATCTTCCGGATTTCCGCGTATGTATATTTCCCGCTGAAACACAAATCAACCAACTGTCGGGCCGGCAACGTTCCCGCCCGTTCCGGACTGAAAGGCCCTTCTCCATTCAAGGCATTATTCACATCGACTACCTTCCCATAATGATGGGCGCTGACTGAGATGCCTCCCCCCAGGTGGGCCACAATCAGGTTCAGTTCTTCATACTTCCGTCCGATACGGGCCGCATAACGTCGGGATACAGCCCGACTGTTCAAGGCATGGAAAATGGAGATACGGGGAAGTTCCGGAAGACCGGATATACGGGCCAAATCACGCAACTCGTCTGTCACTACCGGATCGGCCAGATAAGACGGACAACCGGCACAATGCGCTATCTCGTCGGCAATCCATGCCGCCAGGTTCGACGCATGTTCCATACTGGCATGCCACAAGTCATGCTTGATACGCTCATTGATTTGATACACTCCTCCAGGGGTCGGTTTCAACAAGCCACCGCGTGCAATCACGGCGTCAAAAGCAAGCGGAATGCCCGCCTTCTCCAGCGTATCGTGCACATGCGCACGACGATACTCATACTGCTCGTTGATATGATGAAAGTCCGCCAGTTCCTTGGACGGATGCGCGATACTTTCACGCCACACGGGATTCTCATTCTCATAGACTGCCAGCTTCGTGGAAGTGGAGCCCGGGTTAATGACAAGTATTTTCATAAGGTCAGGTCTTATTCTTTTCGTGTCCCTGCCAGGCAAGCCAGTACCAGGCTGTAGTATTTGGAGTTACCGGAATCACTCCGTGAAGGCACCACTACCGGTGCAAGAGTTCCGGTGAGCATGCCTGCCATGTTCGCGTCACCAAACAGGGACAAGGTTTTGTAAAACGTATTGCCCGATTCGATATTGGGGAAAATCAGGATATCCGCATTGCCGACTACAGGAGAAGAAAGGCCCTTTATCTCCCCGCTGTGTTTGTCGCAGGCGGTTTTGGCATCCATCGGTCCGTCGATAAAGACGTGACCGAAACGTCCCTCCTGCGCTTCTTTCCTGAGCTCCACATAACTCAAGGTATGGGGAAACTTCTCGTTGACTTTTTCTGTACAGTGAACAAGTGCCACCCGAGGTTCTTCACAGCCCAGCTTACGGCACAAATCTAAATCGTAAGTAATCATTGCCCGGAACTGTTCCAAAGTAGGCCGTGGAATCACTGCCGCATCCGAGAAAAACAGCAGCTTGTGATACAAGGGAACCTGTGCTACCGTGACATGGCTCAACACACCTCCTTCGGGCAACAGCCCCTCACCTTTCTTCAATACCGCCCGCAGCAAGTTATCGGTGTTGATGAGTCCTTTCATCAACACTTCCGCTTCTCCCGTACGTACCAGTTGCACGGCCAATGCCGCCGCTTCATCAGGAGTACCCGCTTCGTAAATATGCACAAAATCAGGAGAAGCCGACCGCAAATCGAGTGCTTCTTTCAAATGGGCAGAATCCGTCACCAAGAGGTATTCGGCAATTTCCTCCCTCAGGCTACGGATAATCACATACTCCGTGTGCGGGTCGTTCGGGCAGACCACCGCCACTTTCCGCCTTATGTCGCGCGAACGCAGACAGTTCACCATCTGAGAAAGGGTTCGAATCAATTCCATATCATTAGATTTTAAACAAATATGAGAAAATAATTTGAATAACTATCTATCCGAGATGCTAATTAATGCTATACGCTCTGGAAGAGAGACATAGACAAAAAAACAAATTAACGACTTTATCCACATTATTGTGCCATAAATTCACAAGTTCTCTCTATATTTGCCTAACTTGCTAAAAAAGAACACACGCATGAAAACAAATTTTTCTTTCGATATTCAAGCCCTTGATGAGGAGATTCACAGCCGTTTTCCCAACCACAAGGAAGCTCCACTCATCGGACTCACGGGAAACTTCAGTGACGGCAATCTGACTTTGGCACCGGGATATTACCAGTCTGTCATTCAGGCAGGAGGTGTGCCAGTGGTAATTCCTCCTTACGAGGATGCCAACTTACTAATCAACACACTGGACCACTTGGACGGACTGCTGCTTACAGGCGGAGGTGACTTGAATCCGCTTTTCTTGCACGAAGATCCGATTCGGGAACTCCACAGCATTAACCCTCACCGCGACCGGCAGGAACTGTTGCTGACGCGCCTGGCTGCCCATCGGCAGATTCCGATATTGGGTATCTGCCGCGGTATCCAAGTACTCAACGCCGCTTTGGGCGGTACACTCTATCAGGACATTTATGCACAGAAAGAAACGCCGTCTATCAAACACAGTCAAGACCTGGAACGGAGTTTCCCGTCACACCGGGTGGAACTGGCAGAGGGTAGCCTACTGGCCCGTATCCTAAACGCCAAGGAAATAGCTATCAATTCTTTCCATCACCAGGCGGTAAAAGAGCCAGCACCCGGTTTTCGGGTATCCGCTACGGCTCCCGACGGGGTGATAGAAGCCATCGAAAGCACGGAATATAAATCCATGCTGGGCGTACAGTGGCATCCGGAATGTTTCATCCTGAATCAAGACAAATGCATGATGCCGCTTTTCGGATGGCTCGTCCGCGAAGCCCGTTCGTTCCGGAAAGCCAAGGAGCTGCACCAGCGTCTGCTGATTCTGGATACCCATTGCGACACACCGATGTTTTTCGACCAGCACATCCGCTTTAATACACGCGACCCCAAAATCAAGGTCGACCTGCACAAGATGACGGAAGGACGGCAGGATGCCACCATCATGGTAGCTTATCTGGAACAAAAGGAACGGACGGACGAAGCCTTGCTGGCAGCTACCGCCAAAGCCGACCGTCTGCTGAATGAAATTGAGGAAATGGTGGCCAGGAACTGTACCGCAGTAGACATCGCGTATACGCCCGATGACTTATACCGTCTGAAACGGGAAGGAAAGAAGGCCATCATGCTGGGGATTGAAAACGGATATGCCATCGGGAAAGACCTCAGCCGGGTAGAACATTTCCGCAAACGGGGAGTGGTATACATGACGCTCTGCCACAACGGGAACAACGATATCTGTGGTTCAGCCCGCCGCAACGAAGAAAACTTGGGAGTCACTCCTTTCGGCGAACAGGTGATTCGAGAGATGAACCGCCTGGGCATGATGGTGGACTTGTCGCACAGTGGCGAACGAACCTTCTATGACACACTTGACATCAGCAGCCAGCCGGTAGTCTGCTCACATTCTTCCAGCCGTGCGCTCTGCGACCATCCGCGCAACCTGACCGATGACCAGCTCCGTGCCATTGCCCGGAAGGGGGGTGTGGTACAAGTCTGTCTGTACAGCGGATTCCTCCGCACTGACCGCCCGGCACATATCCTGGATGCCGTTGAGCACCTGAACCACATGGTGAACGTAATGGGCATCGAGCATGTGGGCATCGGCAGTGACTTCGACGGCGACGGGGGCATCATCGGGTGCAACGACTCTTCAGAGATGATCAACTTCACCCGCCAGCTGCTGCACGAACGTTATAGTGAAGAAGACATCTGCCGCATCTGGGGCGGCAACTTTCTGCGGGTCATGCAGCAAGTACAGGAGAACGGCTCCTACAAATAAAGTTTAAAACGTATTTACGGCTGCAAGGGGTCTGCGAAAATAAGTTTACCTTTGCAGCGCAAACTAAATGAAAGGATTATGATTTCAATAAAAAATCTGCTGATTGTAAGTGCTTTGATAACAGGAGGAACTTTCATTTCCTGTGGAAGCAGTTCGAAAAACAGTCAGCAAACTGAAGAAACGGAAGCCACAATTGTGCAGGCCCCGGCTTTCAATGCCGACAGTGCATACGCGTATGTAGCCGCACAGGTAGCCTTCGGACCTCGCGTACCCAATACGGAGGCGCATCGTAAATGCGGAGATTACCTGGCCGCCCAATTGAAGAAATTCGGGGCCACCGTTTATAATCAGCAAGCAGACCTGATTGCTTACGATGGCACAATCCTGAAATCACGCAATATCATCGGAGCCTATCAGCCGGAAAACAAGAAACGGGTGATGCTCTGTGCGCACTGGGACTGCCGTCCGTACGCCGACCAGGATGAAGAAGCCAACCACCGGAAGGCAATTGACGGAGCAAACGACGGTGCCAGCGGAGTGGGCGTCTTGCTTGAAATTGCTCGACAGATTCAACAGCAGGCTCCGCAAGTAGGCATCGACCTCGTATTCTTCGATGCGGAAGATTACGGCACGCCAGAATTCTACAAAGAAACATACAAACCGGACACTTGGTGTCTGGGCTCCCAATACTGGGGACGTATCCCTCACGTGCCTGATTACAAGGCGCGCTTCGGCATCCTGTTGGACATGGTAGGCGGAAAGAATGCCACATTCTACTATGAAGACTATTCCAAGCGGACGGCCAATAATGCCATGAAGAAAATCTGGAAGATGGCCGATCATTTAGGCTATGGCAACTACTTCATCAAGGAAGAGGGAGGCCAAATCACCGACGACCATCTCTATGTGCACCAGTACCGCCAGATTCCCTGTGTAGACATCATCCACTATGACACACAAAGTAACACAGGCTTCAACCCTACCTGGCACACACTGGATGATACAATTGAAAATATTGACAAAGCCACGCTTCAGGCCGTAGGACAAACGGTGATGGGCGTGATTTATAATGAAAAATAATTAAACAATATCACAATGAAAACAATAAATGAACTCCAAGACGAAGTAATCGAAGAATTCAGCGACTTTGAGGATTGGATGGACAAATACCAGCTGCTTATTGACTTGGGCAACGACCAGCAGCCGCTCGACCCCAAATACAAATCAGAACAGAACCTGATTGACGGTTGCCAGAGCCGAGTATGGTTGCAGGCCGACCTGGTGGACGGAAAGGTAATATTCCAGGCAGAAAGTGATGCCCTGATAGTAAAAGGTATCATCTCCCTGCTGATTCAAGTCGTATCAGGTCATACTCCAGATGAAATCCTGAATGCCGACCTCTATTTCATCGACAAAATAGGTCTGAAAGAGCATCTGTCTCCGACCCGTAGCAACGGTCTGCTGGCCATGGTGAAACAGATGCGTATGTATGCCTTGGCATTTAAAGCCAAAATGGAGGAAAAAGCATAAGAAAAACTTCACGCTTAAAACGTACAAAGGCTTGTGAGAACGAATTACTGTATCTCACAAGCCTTTGTCGTACTCCACCAATTATATCCTTAAAGAGTCTGAAAACGATAGAATTCTCCAATAAGACCTATCGTAACCTAAAATGAATTATTCTCTCATACAACCAACAGTATTCGTGAGAATCACAATCACGGTATAGATGCGGATAATCTGATATATGAAGAGGACTTTGACAGAGAGAAATCCGAAACACTTACCCCTCTGACAAAAGCACATTTTGACCTTATAGTTAAAAGAATCAAGAAACGTGACGAATACGCAACAATTGGGTCAACTAAAGCTGTATTGAATTTTTTATGGGATGCTGAGTTAAAATACTGTTAAATAGAAAAACATAACAAATTCGTTGATATATTTAGGTCGTTAACATTTAAAATAAGAACTTATGAGAAAAATCTTTTTACCACTTGTGATTGTCTTTTCTTTTACATCATTTACTTCGTGCAATAACGATGACGGATCTATTGTTAATAACGAGTAGTGCAAAAAGATTCAGAAATCATTATCTACAAAAAAATCTTTAATAAACTGATGGCACAAATTGGTTCTACAAAAACACGTAGAGAAATTTCAGATAATGACGTTTGGAATATTATATCCGCCTCATTCTAGATTTTAAAAAATGGAAAAGAAGTAAACATTCAGGATTACTTTGAAATACTGAATATGGGTGAGGGGGAAGCTAAGGAGCTGATATTAGAAAAATCTTTTTGTTTGAAAACCCATATATACCTCAAACAAAAACCAACCAACGTAAGAAGATATTCGCAATGTCATGTTGGATGAATGTGAAAATGGCTATGTAGAACCCATTACAACAGCCTGCGAATGGGCCGTCAAGTTAGCATATTAGTACAAAAAAAAATAACATTATAATCATGGACTCTTTTAAAACAGAAATTATAAGAATCCTCGTATTCTTAGCAATCATATCTTTAGTAGTATTTCTAAAATGGTGGGCAATACTTATTGTGTTTATTGTTTTCCCTAACATTTTAAGACAAATGAAAAATAAAAGAAATGGGAAAATAAACATTGGAAACTTAATCAATTACATAACAAATCACATTGTAAGATAATTGATAAGCATAAAGGCAGATATTTTACTCTCTGCCTTTATCTTAGGCACTACTTGATAGTATTCATAAAACGACTTGTTCATATCCTTTCCTGTTCCAACTGGCTACACCAGTAGCCAAGACCACAGGCTAAAACGACACACAAGCCGGTGGCACGCCCTTATTCACATAACCGCCCCTTCTCATGCCGTTGGCCTGTCGTCTGCAATCGGACAGGACTTTATTATAGTGCGACAACAGGCTTTTCAGGCAACTTCCTGAAACACCAGTTCGACACAAGTATTCGGCAAACTATAGATATCAAACCTTGATATGCAACAATAGCGACTGCCACTATGAACCTAATAATTGCAGGCGGTATTATTTTTTGAACCTATAAGTTACCGGCTTCCTCCTCTTGTTTTATCAATACACTTCCGGATGTTGCAGCTTCCATTTATGGGGAAGCAGATTCAATAACTGCTCATGGGTTGCCTTTTTATAATTAAGGCGGGCGATGACATCATTCAGATACTCCTTTAGGACTACATCATGTACCTTACAGATAGCCTGCAGGGAATAGACCGCCACCTCATGATTGCCGCAGAAGAGATAAATTTTCCGTCCAATAGTGATAGGTCAATAACTTACACCTATCTGTTGAAGATACAACTTCAACGGCAGCAAATAGGTGTAAGTTATTCAACCTATCATTACTGGCGTAGAAAATGTTCAGTTGACAGGAACAGTATCAAACAGGAGCTGGCTCCCATCAGTTTTAAACAGTCAGTCACGGAATCTACCCCTGAAGGACAAGTGCCGCATGGCGTGGCCGTTCTGTTTCCCAACGGTCTTCGTGCCCACTTCGGAAACGGTTCAGAAGAGATACTGATGGAGTTGTTCACCCAAAGTCTTCGAGGCGGCCATGTTTAACCTGAACGACACGATGCGCTACTTCCTGTGTCCTGGCAGGACAGATATGCGCAAGGGTATCAGTTCGCTGTGCGAAGTGGTGCATGAGAAGATGAACAGCGAAGTGAAGAACGGTGATGTCTTCATCTTCATCGGTTCCAGCCGCAGGCTCATGAAGTTGCTTCATGCGGAAGACGGAGGTATGGTGATGTATGTAAAACGCCTGGAGGCGGGCCGCTTCAAACTGCCGGAGTACGATCCCCAATCAAACAGCTATCCCATGGAATGGCGCGACCTGGTGATGATGGTTGAGGGCATTCAGGAAAATCCCGGGCAGAGGCTCCGGCGCCTGAGGGCAGAGCGTAAGGAATATCATGTATAATATGCTTCCGGAGTGAACAAAAGTGTGGATATTGTTGTGTAATCCGCTTATATTTAGTATATTTACATAAATAAAACAGATGCGGACAATGGATGAAAAGGATATACTGCTCAAGACGATAGAAGGGCTGAATGCCTCCATTGCTTCGTTGTCTGCCACTAATAAGGACCAGGCGGAACAGATTAAGAATCTGCAGGAACGAATCAAAGAACTGACGGCTCAGATTGCATGGCTGAACCGTCAGCTCTTTGGGCGTAAGACAGAAAAGCTTCCCGTATATAATCCCGATATGCCCGACCTTTTTACCGAAGAGTTTGCCGGGCTCCGGCATCAGGCGGAAGAAAAGCGTGACGAGGCCGTGGAGCAGATAGAAAAGGAACCGGTGGAAGTCCGGAAGCAGAAGCGTCAGAACCGCAAAATGACAGAGGATCTGCCCGTACTCGAAACCGAGGTTATAGAGCCGGCCGGTGTGGACCTGTCCTTATATCGTAGGATTGGTGAAGAGGTAACCAAAGTGGTCAAGCACAAACCGGGGATGCTCTATGTCAAGGAAATCATCCGTCCCAAATATGCGCTCAAGGACAGCACCCGGCTTCCTCCCGCAGGGCAGACAGGCGTGGAGATTGCCCCCATGCCGCTGATGCCCGTCGACAAGTGCATCGCCGACACCAGCCTGCTTGCCGAGATACTGCTTCAGAAGTATGAATATCACGTCCCGTTCTACCGGCAGATACAGCAGTACCGGCATCTTGGAATGAAAGGCCTTACGGAAAGTACGCTGGACGGATGGTTCAAAAAAACGGTGGAGCTGCTCAGGCCTCTGTATGAGGAGCTCAAGAAGGAAGTCTTTTCCTGCGACTATGTACAGGCGGACGAAACCACTGTTCCGGTCATCAACAAGGAAAAGCACAGGGCCGACAAGGAATACCTGTGGATGGTAAGGTCGGTCATGAAGAAACTGGTCATCTTCCATTACGACGAGGGATCGCGTGCCGGAGCGGTCATCGAATCCCTGGCAAATCAATATCACTTCAAGGGTTATCTTCAATGCGACGGTTTTGTAGGCTATGAGACAGCCTTCAGGACCAACCCCGACGTGCGTCTGCTCAACTGCCTGGTGCATATCCGCCGTCATTTTGAACAGGCTCTGGATGAAAACCGGGAGATGGCCGAACATGGCCTGACCCAGATACAGCATATTTACCGGATTGAACACTGCTGCGATAAGGCGGGCCTGTCGTACGACGAGCGGAAGACGAAGCGCCGGGAACTGGCCGGACCTGTCATGGATGCCATGAGAGTGTGGATGGAAACGGAAGGAATCAAGTACAGCCCCAATTCCCAGATCGGGAAAGCCATCACGTATGCCTATACCCGATGGGACCACATGATGGGATGTCTGGAGGACGGACGCCTGCTCTGGGATAACAATCTGGCTGAAAATGGCATCCGGCCGATTACTCTGGGACGGAAAAATTACCTCTTCTGCGGCAACCATGAGGCAGCGGCTAATATGTCGGTCATCTGTTCCCTGCTGGCCACCTGTAAGGCACATAATGTAAACCCAAGGGATTATCTGAATGATGTCATCGCCCGAATGCCCTATCACAAAAAGGCTACTCATGAGGAACTGCTGGAACTGCTTCCACATAAATGGAAGCTGCAACATCCGGAAAGTGTACTGACAAAACAAGGGGAGGAATCCGGAAACCACTGCTGACTGCAACATATAGGTTCAACAAAATAATAGCGACTGCAACTATTAGGTTTATAGTGACAGTCGCTATTGTTGTATATAAAGTTCAATACCTGTAGTTTAACGAATGCTTACGATATTACCACATATTGGCACAAAAAAAGGCTATGCACAATGCATAGCCTTCAATATATAGCATATACAGAATTATTCAGCTTTAGGGGCTTCCTCTGTAGTAGCAGGAGCTTCAGTTGCAGCTTCAGCAACCGGTGCTTCAGCTGTTGCAGCTGATTTCTTAGAACGACGAGTACGAGTTGCTTTCTTGGCAGCTGTCTTAGCCATGTTCTCGTTGTAATCTACCAATTCGATGAAACACATTTCTGCGTTATCACCCAAACGGTGACCAGTCTTGATAATACGAGTGTAACCACCCGGACGATCAGCAACCTTTACAGAGATTTCTTTGAACAGTTCAGTTACAGCATACTTATCTTGCAGGTTGCTAAATACAACACGACGAGAGTTAGTAGTGTCTTCTTTAGATCTCGTAATCAGCGGCTCAACGAACTTCTTCAAAGCTTTAGCCTTCGCAACAGTCGTAGTGATTCTTTTGTGCTTGATCAAAGAACATGCCATGTTTGACAGCATTGCATTTCTGTGAGAAGCAGTACGACCTAAATGGTTGAATTTTTTATTATGTCTCATTGTTTATTCTTTGTCTAATTTATACTTAGAAATATCTGTTCCAAACGAAAGATTCAGACTCTCGAGCAAATCATCAAGCTCAGTGAGCGATTTCTTACCGAAGTTACGGAACTTCAGCAGGTCGGTCTTATTAAACTGTACCAAGTCGCCCAATGTTTCTACATCGGCAGCCTTCAAACAGTTCAAAGCACGAACTGACAAGTCCATATCTACCAGCTTGGTCTTCAGCAATTGACGCATATGCAGAACTTCTTCATCAAACTCTTCATTTCCTTCTGTATCTGATGTTTCAAGCGTAATCTTTTCATCAGAGAACAACATAAAGTGGTGAATCAAAATTTTTGCAGCTTCCTTCAATGCTTCCTTCGGGTGAATGGAACCATCCGTCGTAATTTCCAATACCAACTTTTCATAGTCAGTTTTCTGCTCTACACGATAATTCTCTACCGCATATTTCACATTACGAATCGGAGTGTAAATAGAATCGATAGGAATTACATTCACATCGGTGCAGAATTCGCGATTTTCATCAGCCGGAACATATCCACGACCTTTATTGATTGTAATGTCTATCTGCATAGTTGCTTTTGAATCTAAATGGCAAATAACCAATTCAGGATTTAACACTTCAAATCCGGTCAAATACTTACCAATATCACCTGCCTTAAATTCAGTAGAATTCTCAACGGTAATGCTTACCTTCTCATTTTCGAATTCCTCAACTACTCGCTTGAATCGAACTTGCTTCAGATTCAAGATAATGTTAGTGACATCTTCTTTGACACCCGGAATGGTCGCAAATTCATGTTCCACACCCTCAATACGGATAGTGTTGATTGCATAACCTTCCAATGAAGAAAGAAGAATACGGCGTAAAGCATTACCTACGGTAATACCGAAACCGGGTTCAAGCGGACGGAATTCGAATTTCCCGAATTTGGAATCCGCTTCCAACATTAATACTTTATCAGGTTTTTGAAATGCTAATATCGCCATGAAATTAATTATTATTTAGAGTACAATTCAACGATCAAGTGTTCTTTAATGTTTTCAGGAATGTCTGCTCTTTCAGGCACATGCAACAACTTACCAGTCTTTGAGTTTTCATCCCATTCCAACCAAGGATATTTGCTGTGATTAAATCCGGCCAATGAATTAGCAATAACTTCCAAAGACTTAGATTTTTCACGAACACCTACCAGCTGACCCGGTTTTACAGAGAAAGAAGGAATATTAACCACCTTACCATCTACTGTAATGTGCTTGTGACCAACAAGCTGACGAGCGGCAGCACGAGTCGGTGCGATACCCAAACGGAACACTACGTTATCCAGACGACATTCAAGGCTCTGCAGCAAGATTTCACCTGTAATACCGTTCATACCTGCTGCTTTCTCAAACATATTACGGAATTGTTTCTCCAACACTCCGTAAGTATACTTAGCTTTCTGCTTTTCAGCCAACATGACACCGTATTCAGAAGTTTTTCTGCGACGATTGTTACCATGTTGTCCAGGAGGATAGTTTTTCTTAGACAAAACTTTATCTGCTCCAAAGATTGCTTCACCGAATTTACGTGCAATTCTAGTTTTTGGTCCAGTATATCTAGCCATTTTCTTTCTTAATTTAATTGTTATTCATGAACTCAATTTGTTGCAGCCGCGATTACAGAAAGGAATTGCAATCCATTATTTAACAAAATCAAGTTACATCTAAATTGGTTATCTTTATTATACTCTTCTTCTTTTCGGAGGACGACAACCGTTATGAGGCAATGGAGTTACATCAATAATTTCAGTAACTTCAATTCCAGCTCCGTGTACAGTTCTGATAGCAGACTCACGTCCGTTTCCAGGACCCTTTACATAAGCTTTTACCTTTCTCAGGCCAAGATCGTATGCCACCTTTGCACAATCTTGGGCAGCCATCTGAGCTGCATAAGGAGTGTTCTTCTTAGAACCTCTAAATCCCATCTTACCTGCAGAAGACCATGCAATAATCTGGCCTTCGCTGTTTGCCAAAGAAACGATAATGTTATTGAATGAAGAATGAACGTGCAACTGTCCATTAGCATCAACCTTGACATTTCTTTTTTTAGCTGCGACTGTTTTTTTTGCCATATTAACAATTATTTAGTAGCTTTTTTCTTATTTGCAACTGTTTTCTTTCTTCCCTTACGTGTACGAGCATTGTTTTTTGTGCTCTGACCTCTTACGGGCAGACCCAAGCGGTGACGAACACCACGGTAGCAACCAATATCCATTAATCGCTTAATGTTCAACTGGATTTCAGAACGAAGATCACCTTCCACCTTGTATTCAGCACCAATGATTTCACGAATCTTAGCAGCCTGATCATCAGTCCAATCCTTAACTTTCAGGTCCCGATCTACGCCTGCTTTATCCAAAATTTTTGCTGAACTACTGCGTCCGATACCATATACGTATGTCAACGCAATCTCACCTCTTTTATTCTGAGGCAAATCTACACCAACTATTCTTATAGCCATATACTAAATTATTTTTTTTGCAAAAATAATAAATTATCCTTGACGTTGTTTATACTTAGGATTTTTCTTGTTAATAACATACAAACGGCCATTACGTCTAACGATTTTGCATTCCGGCGTACGTTTCTTTAATGATGCTCTTACTTTCATATCTTATATTTTCTTTTATTTGTATCTAAAAACGATTCTTCCTTTAGATAAGTCATAAGGAGACATCTCGACTCTTACCTTATCTCCGGGTAATATTTTAATGTAATGCATTCTCATTTTGCCAGAAATATGAGCTGTAATCTCATGTCCGTTTTCTAGCTCTACACGAAACATTGCATTCGACAATGCTTCAACGATAACTCCATCTTGTTCTATTGCGGATTGCTTTGCCATATTAAATTGCTTTATCTCCTAAAACTTGTTCTATAAATTCAAATGATGATAATATATCAGCTTTTCCTAGTCCGACCGCTACTGTATGTTCGAAGTGAGCTGCACACTTCCGGTCTCTTGTACGAATCGTCCATCGGTCGTCTTCCATCACAATTTGCCGATTACCTAACGTAATCATCGGCTCGATTGCAATACACATTCCTTTTTTCAGCAATGTACCTGTACCACGACGTCCGTAATTTGGAACTGGAGGATCTTCATGCATTTCTTTCCCAATACCATGCCCCACAAACTCACGAACCACACCATAAGATTGTGCTTCACAATGTTGTTGAATCGCATAGCCTATATCTCCAAGTCTCTTCCCATGAACAGCATTTTCAATACCTTTATAAAGAGATTCTTTCGTGACCTTCAATAATTTCACAATCTCCGGATCTACTTCCCCTACACAAAATGTATAAGCAGAATCTCCACAAAAGCCATTCATAAAAGTACCACAGTCAACCGAAACGATATCACCATCTTTCAAAGGTATATCATTGGGAATTCCATGCACAACCTGTTCATTCACCGAAGTACAAAGTGTACCAGGAAAAGGAGAACCATAAGGATTAGGGAATCCTTTAAAAGTTGGAATTGCCCCATGATCGCGAATGAACTCTTCTGCCACTTTATCCAACTGCTTCGTCGTAACTCCAGGCTTTATCATTTTAGCCACTTCAGCCAGAGTCCTCCCTACCAGGAGATTACTCTGACGAAGCAACTCTATTTCATCATCTGTCTTTAGAAATATCATTCGAGACAAGTATTTTTTTAATAAGCAGCCACATTACCAGACCGTCCTTTAATTCTACCAGAACTCAACAATCCATCATAATGGCGCATCAACAAATGACTTTCAACTTGCTGCAAGGTATCCAAGACCACACCTACAAGAATCAGCAACGATGTACCACCAAAGAACTGTGCAAATTCAGCTTGAACGCCAAAAAGACCGGCAAATGCAGGCAAAATAGCAATAATAGCCAAGAATATAGAACCCGGCAGAGTAATACGGGACATGATTACATCCAAATATTCTGCTGTATTCTTACCCGGCTTTATTCCCGGAATAAAACCGTTATTTCTCTTCATATCTTCTGCCATCTGAGTGGTATTGATGGTTATTGCAGTATAAAAATAAGTGAAAAGAATAATCAATACCGCAAAGATAAGGTTATACCAAAAACCTGTATGATCAATTAAAGCACGGGCAATGCCACTCGCATTGTCAATGTTAGAATATCCAACAATTGTAATCGGAATAAACATGATAGCCTGAGCAAAAATGATAGGCATCACATTAGCCGCATTCACTTTCAAAGGGATATACTGTCTAGCACCGCCATATTGCTTATTGCCCACAATACGCTTCGCATATTGTACAGGTACTTTACGTACACCTTGTACCAACAAGATAGCAGCAGCTATCACTGCCAGCAAACATACCAGTTCAATCAAGAACATAATAATACCACCTGCACCCGGAGAAGCGAGTCGTGAAACGAACTCACCCGAGAAAGACTGAGGAAGACGTGCAATAATACCCACCATAATAATCAATGAGATACCATTACCAATTCCCTTATCAGTAATTCTTTCCCCAAGCCACAGGATAAACATACTACCTGCTGCCAGAATGATAGTTGAAGTAATAATAAAGAAAGTCCAATCTAATGAAGCATTAAGGGCAGGCCCTGCCTGCATTTTCAAGTTGATCAGATAAGATGGAGCTTGGAAAATCAAAATAATGATTGTCAGGATACGAGTATACTGATTAATCTTTCGACGACCGCTTTCACCCTCACGCTGCAGTTTCTGGAAATAAGGTACAGCTATTGCCAACAACTGAATCACAATGGATGCAGAGATATACGGCATGATTCCAAGTGCAAAGATAGATGCGTTTGAAAAAGCACCACCAGAAAACATATTCAACAAGGCAAGAAGACCTTCACTCGTCTGTTCATGCAATTTAGACAACATGTCAGGATTAATACCTGGCAATACGATATAAGAACCGAATCGATAAATTGCAACAAACAATATAGTAATGAGGATCCGTTTTCTCAGATCCTCAATATTCCATATATTCTTTAATGTTTCAATAGATTTTATCATTGAATCAGAGTTTTACTGCATTACCACCAACGGCTTCGATTGCAGCTACCGCGCTCTTAGAAAAAGCATTTGCTTCTACATCAAGCTTAGTAGTTAAACTACCGTTACCAAGAACTTTCACTAATTGATTAGAAGAAACGAAACCAGCTTCAATCAAATCATTAATGCCAACCTTAGACAGATTCTTGGCTTCAGCCAATTTCTGAATAGTGTCAAGATTAATTGCTTTGTATTCTACACGGTTAATATTCTTAAAACCAAATTTTGGAACACGACGTTGAAGCGGCATCTGACCACCTTCGAAACCAATCTTCTTTGAATAGCCAGATCTTGATTTTGCTCCTTTATGTCCTCTTGTAGAAGTACCGCCTAAACCTGAACCAGCACCACGACCAACTCTTTTTCTAGTTTTGACAGAACCTTCTGCAGGACGTAAATTATTTAACTTCATATTGTAAGATCCTTTATTGTTAACAATATATTACTTAACGATTGCAACCAGGTGTTTAACCTTTTCAATCATACCCAGAATTGAAGGAGTCTCTTCGTGTTCAACTACACGATTCAATTTATGGAGACCAAGCGCATCCAATGTTCTTTTCTGATCAGCCGGAGCACCAATTCTACTTTTTACTTGTTTAATCTTAATAGTTGCCATAAATTTCCTCCTTATCCTCTAAATACTTTATCCAAACTTACACCTCTGTTCTGAGCTACCATGCGAGCATCTCTCATTTCACCCAAAGCCAAGATAGTAGCTTTTACCAGATTGTGAGGATTTGATGAACCCTTAGACTTAGCTAAGACATCAGTAACACCAACACTCTCCAAAACGGCACGCATTGCACCACCAGCTACCACACCTGTACCAGTCGAAGCAGGCTTGATAAATACTTCAGCACCGCCAAACTTAGCAGACTGTTCGTGAGGAACAGTACCTTTCAATACCGGAACACGAGTCAGATTCTTCTTAGCAGCTTCAACACCTTTTGCAATTGCAGCTGTAACTTCACCTGCTTTACCAAGGCCCCAACCAATAATACCGTCTTCGTTACCAACCACCACAATAGCAGAGAAGCTAAAAGTTCTACCACCTTTTGTAACCTTAGTAACACGGTTGATTGCAACCAGTCTATCTTTTAATTCTATATCGTTAGTGATCTTAACTCTATTATTAACTGCCATAATTCATTAAAATTTAAGTCCACCGTTACGAGCAGCATCAGCTACTTCTTTTACTCTCCCATGATACAAGTAACCATTACGGTCGAATACGACAGTCGTAATACCAGCTTCCTGAGCTTTCTTTGCAATCAGCTCACCAACCTTTGCAGCCTGTTCCTTTTTCGGCATAGCTTCCATGCCCAAAGAAGAAGCAGCTACCAATGTCTTACCACTTAAATCGTCGATAACCTGAACATAAATCTGCTTGTTACTTCTAAACACACTCATACGCGGACGTTCAGCAGTACCTGAAATCTTGTTGCGTACTCTATATTTAATCTTAATGCGTCTTTCTATTTTTGTTGTCATAATTGTACGATTTTATGTGAATTATTTAGCGCCAGCTGACTTACCAGACTTTCTACGAATTTCTTCACCAACAAACTTAATACCTTTTCCTTTATAAGGTTCAGGCTTACGGAAAGAACGTATTTTTGAACAAACCTGACCAAGCAGCTGTTTGTCACAAGATTCCAATATGATAAGAGGGTTCTTATTTCTTTCAGATTTAGTTTCCACCTTGATTTCAGGAGGCAACTGCATAAAAATATTATGCGTATAACCTAAAGCGAAATCAATGATATTACCGTTATTAGAAGCACGGTAACCTACACCGACCAGCTCTAATTCTTTCTTATAACCTTCAGAAACACCTACAACCATGTTGTGGATCAATGCACGATACAAACCATGGAATGCATGACGCTGTTTCAGGTTATCAAGCATCGCATCTTCATTTTCTTTCAACACCACGTGTCCGTCTGCAATTTCTACGCTGATAGCAGGATTTACAAACTGACTCAACTCACCTTTAGGTCCTTTTACATTTACTACATTATCCTTCAGAGTAACTGTTACTCCAGCAGGGATACTAATGGGTAATTTACCAATTCTTGACATTGCTTATCCTCCTAACATTAATATACATAGCAAAGAACTTCACCGCCAATCTTCAGCTCAGCAGCTTCCTTGTCTGTCATAACACCTTTGGAAGTAGATATAATAGCAATACCTAATCCATTAATAACTCTCGGCATGTCTTTGTAACCGGTATACTTACGCATACCCGGAGTAGATACTCTTTCAAGCTTCTTGATTGCGTTAACCTTGTTAACTGCATCATACTTCAAAGCCACCTTGATAGTACCCTGAGGACCATCTTCAACAAACTTGTAGTTCAGGATGTACCCTTTGTCGAAAAGGATCTTTGTAATCTCCTTTTTCAAGTTTGAAGCAGGCACTTCCACCACTCTGTGCTTAGCACTAATTGCATTTCTCAATCTAGTGAGATAATCTGCGATAGGATCTGTCATAAAAACTAATTGTTAAATTAATCAGGACTACCCTGACAATATTTAATAAAAAAATTATTTACCAGCTTGCTTTCTTAACGCCAGGAATCAAACCGTTTGAAGCCATTTCACGGAACTGAATACGTGAAATACCGAACTGACGGATATATCCTTTTGGACGTCCAGTCAACTTACAACGGTTGTGTAAACGAATAGGATTAGCGTTCTTAGGCAGAGCCTGCAGCTTCTGAGCAGCCTCAAAAGCTTCAGCAGGATCACCAGAATTTACAATCTTCTTCAACGCAGCACGCTTCTCAGCATATTTAGCAACAAGTTTAGCTCTTCTTACTTCACGAGCTTTCATTGATTCTTTTGCCATAACTTATCAATCTTTTTTAGCGTTTTTAAACGGTAATCCGAATTCCTTCAACAAAGCATAACCTTCTTCGTCAGTCTGGGCAGAAGTTACGAAAGTAATGTTCATACCCAAAATCTTGGTAATGCTGTCAATGTTGATTTCAGGGAAAATAATCTGTTCCTGAATACCCAGTGTATAGTTACCTCTTCCGTCGAACTTGCTTTCAATACCCTTAAAGTCACGGATACGCGGCAAAGCCACACGAACCAATTTTTCAAGGAACTCATACATTCTTTCACGACGCAATGTTACCATCACACCGATTGGCATTTTCTTACGCAATTTAAAGTTTGCGATATCTTTACGAGAAACAGTTGCTACAGCTTTCTGTCCTGTAATAGCAGTCAATTCATTGATTGCTACATCAATGATTTTCTTGTCAGCAACCGCCATACCCAAACCTTGATTGATAACAATCTTCTTAAGTACAGGGATTTGCATAGATGAAGAATACTGGAATTGATTCTTCAAAGCAGGAGCAATGCGCTCTGCATATTCTTTCTTAAGGCTAGCAGTATTACTCATTATTTAATCTCCTCTCCTGATTTTTTAGCATAACGAACAAATGTTCTTCCATCAGAACTTTCTCTTCTACCTACACGAGTCGGTTTTCCTGTTTTCGGATCTACCGGATTCAGGTTAGAGATGTGAATAGGAGCTTCCTGCTTCACAATACCACCCTGAGGATTCTTTGCATTCGGTTTGGTACTCTTAGATACCATGTTGATACCTTCTACCACTGCACGTCCTTCTTTAACAAGAACCTTCAACACGCGGCCAGTTTTACCCTTGTCTTCGCCAGAGTTTACGTAAACTGTATCGCCTTTTTTAATATGTAATTTACTCATTACTTAACTCTTTTACAAAATTAAAGTACTTCAGGTGCAAGTGAAACCACTTTCATGTTTGCATTACGCAACTCTCTCGCAACCGGGCCAAAAATACGACTTCCTCTAATTTCACCTGCGTTGTTCAACAACACGCAAGCATTGTCATCAAAACGAATGTAAGAACCATCAGCACGACGGATTTCTTTCTTTGTACGTACAATCAAGGCCTTTGAGACTGCACCTTTTTTAATATCACTTGAGGGGATAACACTCTTTATTGAAACTACAATAACATCCCCAACAGAGGCATAACGTCTCTTTGTACCGCCTAATACGCGGATACAAAGAGCTTCTTTTGCGCCACTGTTGTCACATACTGTAAGTCTGGATTCTGCTTGTATCATAATTACTTAGCTCTTTCAATAATTTCAATCAATCTCCATCTCTTAGTTTTACTCAAAGGACGAGTTTCCATGATGCGAACAGTATCGCCAACCTGGCATTCATTCTTTTCGTCATGAGCATGGTATTTTTTCGTTTTAGACACGAATTTACCATAAATAGGGTGTTTTTCCTTAAACTTAGCCGCAACAGTAATGGTCTTGTCCATTTTATTGCTAACTACAACACCAGTTCTTTCTTTTCTTAAATTTCTAGCTTCCATGAGGACCATTATTATTTGTTAAGTTCTCTCTGACGCAATTCTGCTTTCATACGCGCAATTGTTCTGCGTAATTTCTTGATCTGTGCAGGATTTTCCAGCGGAGAGATCGAATGATTCAAAACCATTTGATTGTAATTGGCAACTTCAGTCTGAATTCTTTCTGCCAATTCGTTGGTAGCTATTTCTCTAATTTCTGCAATCTTCATATCAATTAAGCATTTTGACTTGCGTCGTAATCACGTCTAACAATAAACTTAGTAGTAACAGGAAGTTTCTGTGCGGCGAGGCGCAAAGCTTCTTTAGCTACTTCAAAAGAAACACCTTCAACTTCGATCAAAATACGACCCGGAGTTACAGGAGCCACGAAACCTTCCGGATTACCTTTACCTTTACCCATACGTACATCAGCTGGCTTACGAGTAATAGGTTTATCCGGGAAAATGCGGATCCAAATCTGACCCTGACGCTGCATATATCTTGTTACAGCAATACGAGCTGCTTCAATCTGACGACCAGTAATCCACTTAGTCTGAAGAGATTTGATACCAAAAGTACCAAAAGCCAACTGATGACCTCTCTGGGCGTTACCTTTAGCGCTACCTTTCTGCTGTCTTCTGAATTTTGTTTTTTTCGGTTGTAACATAATTCCTAAAATTCAAATCGTTAGCGATTGTTGTTTTTCTTTCTACGGAAATTCTTTCCACCATTGTTACCGTTTCCACCACGGCTATTTTCTTTGCTCTGAGTGAAGTTAGGAGCCAACTCACGTTTTCCATAAACTTCTCCACGGCAAATCCATACCTTAATACCCAGCAAACCGACCTTAGTCAAAGCTTCTGCATGACAATAGTCAATATCTGCACGGAAAGTATGCAATGGAGTACGACCTTCCTTATACATTTCAGAACGTGCCATTTCAGCTCCGTTCAAACGACCAGAAATCAGCACTTTGATACCTTCAGCTCCCATGCGCATTGTATTGGCAATTGCCATCTTGATAGCGCGACGGTAAGCGATTTTGCCTTCTACCTGACGAGCGATGTTGTTCGCAACGATTACAGCGTCAAGTTCCGGTCTCTTTACTTCAAAGATATTAATCTGGATATCCTTGTCGGTGATCTTCTTCAATTCCTCTTTCAACTTATCAACTTCCTGACCACCTTTACCAATGATAATACCCGGACGAGCAGTACATACAGTAATTGTCACCAATTTCAGAGTACGTTCAATAACGATTCTAGAAACGCTGGCTTTTGCAAGTCTGGCATTCAGATATTTACGAATTTTGCTGTCTTCCAGCAAAGCGTCACCATAATTCTTGCCACCGTACCAATTAGAATCCCATCCTCTGATAATTCCTAAACGGTTGCTTATCGGATTAACTTTCTGTCCCATCTACTCTTAATTTTTATCATTAGTATTCTTAGCATCAACGAACAAAGTCACATGATTTGAGCGTTTACGAATTCTGTAACCTCTACCCTGCGGAGCCGGTCTCATTCTTTTCAAGGTTGCTCCCCCGTCAACATAAATCTTAGTTACAAACAATTCGCCGTCTTCAGCTTTGCGTTCGTTTTTCTGTTCCCAGTTAGCAATAGCAGAGCGTAACAGTTTTTCCACTCTAGCAGAAGCTTCTTTAGAAGAAAACTTCAAAACACCAAGTGCTCTGTTCACCTCCATACCGCGAATCATGTCAGCCACGAGACGCATTTTACGCGGAGAAGTAGGCACATTTTGCAATTTTGCAAAATACATGGTTTTAAGGGCTTCTTTTCTCTTATCAGCCGATATTTTTTTTCTTGCTCCCATTATTTATTACTTTATTATTTCAAATATGCGTCCTGTTATTATTTTTTCTTGTTACCTGCATGACCACGGAAAGTACGTGTCGGAGCAAATTCCCCCAACTTATGACCAACCATGTTTTCAGTAACGTAAACAGGAATAAATTTGTTTCCGTTATGAACTGCAATTGTATGCCCAACAAAATCAGGCGAAATCATTGAAGCTCTAGCCCATGTCTTAACAACTGACTTCTTGCCGCTCTCATTCATAGCGAGCACCTTGTTTTCCAGTTTTACATTAATATATGGACCTTTTTTTAATGAACGACTCATAAATTACTCAATTAATCAGTTGTTATTACTTTCTTCTTTCTATAATATATTTAGAAGACTGTTTCTTAGGTGCTCTTGTCTTCAAGCCCTTAGCATACAAGCCTGTACGTGATCTCGGGTGACCTCCTGACTGACGTCCTTCACCACCACCCATCGGGTGATCCACAGGGTTCATAACAACACCACGGTTATGAGGACGACGGCCCAACCAACGAGAGCGACCTGCCTTACCAGAAGCTTCCAAAGCGTGGTCAGAATTACCCACACTACCGATAGTAGCTTTACAAGCACTTAAAATCTGTCTTACTTCACCTGAAGGCAATTTGATTACACAATACTTACCCTCACGAGAAGTCAACTGAGCAAAGTTACCAGCCGATCTTACCAAAGCAGCACCCTGTCCCGGACGCAATTCAATGTTGTGAATTACCGTACCTACGGGGATGTTTTCAAGAGGAAGTGCGTTACCAATCTCAGGCGCCGCATTCGCTCCAGACATCAAAGTACTACCTACTTGCAATCCATTAGGAGCAATGATATATCTTTTTTCACCATCAGCATAAAACAACAAAGCAATACGAGCCGAACGGTTCGGATCATATTCAATGGTTTTAACGACTGCTGGAACACCGTCTTTATTTCTCTTGAAATCGATAATACGGAATTTTCTCTTATGACCGCCACCGATATAGCGCATTGTCATTTTACCTACGTGGTTACGACCACCCGTAGAACGCTTTCCATATACAAGAGATTTTTCTGGTACCGATGCAGTAATTTCTTCAAAAGTACCAATAATTTTGTGTCTCTGCCCCGGTGTTGTGGGCTTAAATTTACGTACTGCCATCTTTTATTTAAATATTGCTATAAAAATCAATAGTATCACCTTCTTTCAATGTGACGATTGCTTTCTTATATGCATTCGTACGGCCATTGATAAGACCAGACTTAGTATAACGGCTCTTGTTCTTACCCGCGTAACGGATTGTATTCACATCCACTACAGTCACGTTATACATAGCTTCGATTTCACGCTTAATTTCTAACTTGTTAGCTTCAGGACGGACAATAAATCCAAAGCGGTTGAACTTTTCAGATATTGCCGTCATCTTTTCTGTAACCAACGGTTTAATAATCATTCCCATATTACTTCAGCCTCCTTTAATTATTTCACTAAGGTTTCCTCGATAGCTTTCAATGCACTTTCTGTCACAACAAGAGTTTCTGCGTTCAATACAGAGTATGTATTCAGCGCAGAAGCAATTGCAAGATTTGTACGCTCTAAGTTACGAGCAGACAAATATACGTTTTTATTTGCTTCCGGCAAAACCATAAGTAGCTTTTTACCAGCCACTTTAAGATTATTCACAACGTTTACGAATTCTTTAGTCTTAGGAGCTTCAAAAGTGAAGTCTTCAACCACCACGATGCTGTTAGCCTGAGCTTTATATGCCAAAGCAGACTTACGAGCCAGAGTCTTCACTTTCTTGTTCAGTTTGAACCAATAGTCACGAGGTTTCGGACCGAATACACGAGCACCACCCACCAATACTGGAGAGTTGATATCACCACGACGTGCACCGCCACCACCTTTCTGACGGCCTAATTTACGAGTAGAGCCACTGATTTCGCTTCTTTCCTTAGACTTGTGAGTACCCTGGCGCTGATTAGCCATATACTGTTTTACATCCAGATAGATAGCGTGATCATTTGGAGTGATTCCGAAGATAGCCTCATTCAAAGCCACCTTTCTTCCGGTTTCTTCACCCTTGATATTTAAAACGTTAACTTCCATTATTTCTCAATTATTACGATTGAACCTTTACAACCCGGAACAGAACCTTTAATCAACAGCAGGTTGTGTTCAGGAATCACTTTTAATACCTGTAAGTTGTGAGTAGTCACTCTGTCACCACCCATTTGGCCACCCATACGCATTCCTTTGAATACTTTTGCAGGGTAAGAACAAGCACCGATAGAACCCGGCTTACGAGCACGGTTGTGCTGACCGTGAGTAGTCTGACCTACACCACCAAATCCATGACGTTTTACAACACCCTGGAAACCTTTTCCCTTAGAAGTTCCAATTACATCTACATAAGCAGTGTCATTGAACAATTCCACAGTGATAGTGTCACCTAAATTCAATTCTTCTGAGAAATCTTTGAACTCGGCCAAGTGTCTCTTTGGAGTTACTCCAGCTTTCTTAAAGTGACCCATCAACGGTTTTGTAGTATGCTTTTCCTTTTTGTCCTGGAAACCTACCTGAACAGCTGCATAGCCATCTTTTTCTACACTCTTAATCTGAGTAACTACACAAGGACCAGCTTCGATAACAGTGCATGGTACATTCTTACCATCAGCACTGAAAACGGATGTCATTCCGATTTTCTTTCCTAATAATCCTGGCATTTCAGTTAATTTTTAATTGATTAAACTTTAATTTCTACTTCTACCCCACTCGGTAATTCCAACTTCATCAAAGCATCTACTGTCTTTGCAGTTGAGCTGTAGATGTCAATCAGTCTCTTGTAAGAAGACAATTCAAACTGTTCACGTGACTTCTTGTTTACGAAAGTCGAACGGTTTACAGTAAAGATACGCTTGTGTGTAGGCAATGGAATCGGACCACTTACGATGGCACCTGTAGCCTTCACAGTTCTTACAATCTTTTCAGCTGACTTGTCTACCAAGTTGTGATCGTAAGATTTCAGTTTAATTCTGATTTTCTGACTCATGTTTATTTATTAAATTATTAAATGAATAACTGGAGGAAGCTTGAAGGCTAAGAGTCATTCGCTAGCCCTCATCGACTTCCGTCCTATTGTTTATTATACCAAATCAACGCGACCTTTCACTTCTTCCAATACAGTCTTAGCAATTGAGCTAGAAACCTGTGCGTGGTGATCGTAACTCATTGAAGAAGTAGCACGACCTGAGGTAATAGTACGCAAAGCTGTTACATAACCGAACATTTCAGCCAACGGAACCATAGCTTTCACGATACGTGCGCCAGAACGGCTTGTTTCCATACCTTCAACCTGACCACGACGTTTGTTCAAGTCACCGATAACATCACCCATGTTCTCTTCCGGAGTAACCACTTCCAGCTTCATAATCGGTTCCATCAGAACCGGACCTGCTTTCACACAAGCATTCTTGTATGCCTGGATAGCACAGATTTCGAATGACAACTGGTCAGAGTCAACCGGATGGAAAGAACCATCCTTCAACACAACCTTCAGTGAATCGAGCGGGAAGCCGGCCAATACACCATTCTTCATAGCAGTCTGGAAACCTTTCTGTACAGAAGGAATAAATTCCTTAGGCACATTACCACCCTTCACTTCATCGATGAACTGCAGACCACCCTGCTTCCAATCTTCGTCAACCGGACCTACAGATACGATGATATCGGCGAACTTACCACGACCACCAGACTGTTTCTTATAAACTTCACGCAATTCTACAGTCTTCGTGATAGCTTCCTTATAGTTAACCTGCGGACGACCCTGGTTACATTCAACCTTGAACTCACGTTTCAGACGGTCGATGATGATATCCAAGTGAAGCTCACCCATACCAGAGATGATAGTCTGTCCAGTCTGTTCATCTGTACGTACAGTAAATGTCGGGTCTTCTTCAGCCAGCTTAGCCAAACCGTTAGACAGCTTGTCCAAATCTTTCTGAGTCTTCGGCTCTACTGCAATACCGATAACGGGTTCCGGGAAGTCCATAGATTCCAATACAATCGGAGCAGTTTCGTCACACAATGTATCACCTGTACGGATATCCTTGAAACCTACACCAGCACCGATATCACCAGCACTGATTACTTCTACCGGATTCTGCTTGTTTGAGTGCATCTGGAACAGACGAGAAACACGTTCTTTCTTACCTGAACGAGAGTTGTAGATATAAGAACCAGCTTCAATCTTACCAGAGTAAACACGGAAGAAAGTCAGACGGCCCACATACGGGTCTGTAGCAATCTTGAATGCCAAAGCAGCAGTCTTTTCATCCTCATCCGGTTTACGGTCCTCTTCAGCACCTGTATTCGGATTGGTACCCACGATGTTCGGAGTATCCAGCGGAGAAGGCAAGAATGCACATACATAATCCAACAATGTCTGTACACCTTTGTTCTTGAATGAAGAACCACACAACATCGGGACAATTTCCATCTTCAGAGTTCCGGCACGCAGAGCACGCAAGATTTCCTCTTCAGTGATAGTAGAAGGATCGTCAAAATATTTTTCCATCAAGGCTTCATCGAATTCAGCCACCTTTTCCAACATTTTGTCTCTCCACTCATTGGCTTCATCAACCAAGTTTGCAGGAATTTCTTCTACATCATAGTCAGCACCCATTGTTTCATCGTGCCACAAGATAGCCTTCATCTTAATCAGGTCGACAACTCCCTTGAAAGATTCTTCCGCACCGATAGGAATTACTACCGGGCAAGGATTTGCGCCCAACACGTCCTTCATCTGGCGAACTACTTCAAAAAAGTCAGCACCAGAACGGTCCATTTTATTTACATAACCGATACGAGGAACATTATATTTATCAGCCTGACGCCATACAGTTTCTGACTGAGGCTCTACACCACCCACAGCACAATATGTAGCAACTGCACCATCCAATACACGAAGAGAACGTTCTACTTCCGCAGTGAAGTCCACGTGTCCCGGAGTATCAATCAAGTTGATTTTATATTTATTACCTGCATACTTCCAATAAGTAGTTGTGGCAGCAGATGTAATAGTAATACCACGTTCCTGTTCCTGTTCCATCCAGTCCATGGTAGCAGCACCATCGTGAACTTCACCGATTTTGTGAGTCAAACCTGTGTAGAACAAGATACGCTCAGAAGTCGTAGTCTTACCTGCATCGATGTGCGCCATGATCCCGATGTTACGGGTCAAATGCAAATCATGTTTAGCCATTTTAATTCCGTCTTAATTAATTAATTACTCGATTAGAATCTGAAGTGAGCAAATGCACGGTTAGCTTCAGCCATACGGTGCATATCCTCTTTACGTTTGAAAGCACCACCCTGCTCATTGTATGCGTCAAGGATTTCTGCTGCCAATTTATCAGCCATTGACTTACCTCCACGCTTACGAGCAAAAGCAATCAGATTCTTCATAGAAATTGATTCTTTACGATCCGGACGGATTTCTGTAGGAACCTGGAAAGTAGCACCACCAATACGGCGAGATTTTACTTCCAGCTGCGGAGTTACATTATCAAGAGCCTTTTTCCAAACCTCCAAAGCAGAAGTTTCTTCAGCCGGCAGCTTGGTTTCAACTGTTTTCAGTGCATTGTAGAAGATTTCATAAGAAGTGTTCTTCTTTCCATCATACATCAGATGGTTTACGAATTTTGAAACCTTCTGGTCGTTAAATACCGGATCCGGAAGGATCACACGTTTTTTTGGTTTTGCTTTTCTCATTTTGTTTGATAATAATGTTTAGTTTGGGGCTGCATCGCGTCTACTTCAACGCTTCCTCCGAAGCATTTACTCAACCTTAAAGCTTTTCCAACAAACCAAAACGAATTAATAAAAGTTTTTCTTAAACTAAGGATTGTACTCAGTCAGAATTATTTCTTACCTTTTCCTGCCGGAGCTGCTTGTCCTGGTTTCGGGCGCTTAGCACCATACTTAGAACGTCTCTGTGTACGACCTGCTACACCTGCTGTATCCAGTGTACCACGTACGATGTGATAACGTACACCCGGAAGGTCTTTTACACGACCACCACGAACCAAAACGATTGAGTGTTCCTGCAAGTTATGTCCTTCTCCCGGAATGTAAGAGTTCACTTCCTTAGAGTTTGTCAGACGCACACGAGCAACTTTACGCATTGCTGAGTTCGGTTTTTTCGGAGTTGTAGTGTAAACACGTACACAAACGCCACGTCTCTGAGGACATGAGTCCAATGCCGGTGATTTACTCTTATCAACCAAAACCGTTCTTCCTTTTCTTACTAACTGTTGAATAGTAGGCATTTTGTTTGATTTTTAATTGTTATATATTTATTTTTATTGTTTCTACAATCCTTGGCGAAATACTATATTTCGGGCTGCAAAATTACAAATAACTTTTTAATAGACAAACTGTTTTTAGAAAGAAAAAAGCCCATTCCCCGAAAAAAACGGGAAATGAGCCTCCTGAAGCTATTTTTTATGTTTTTTTAAGCCTCTCCCTTAAAATCACTCAACGGCGGAACAAAGGTTTTTCCCCCTTGTGCCTGCTGTTCAGGCATCCGAATCTGACCGAAATTCTGTTCATATTTAGCCACATTGTCTTGCAATGCAAACATCAGACGTTTTGCATGTTCCGGGGTCATCACAATACGAGACTGAACACCAGCCTTCGGCAACCCTGGCATCACACGGACAAAGTCTATGATAAACTCAGAACTTGAATGAGTGATAATCGCTAAATTTGCATAAGTGCCCTGTGCAACTTCTTCTTTCAATTCTATCTGAAGCTGATTTTTGTTTTCGTTTTCCATAATGATTAAACTGTTTTAATGAATTTATATGGCAAATGTAGGAAAAAAGTCGGAGTAAACTAATAAATCCACTTCTTTTTCTAGTCTGTATGGCCACAATCCACTTCAAAAAACTTTTTGTCCACCTTCCCAACTCACTAAAAAGCTACCTTTGTACTTAAATCAATATCATAAATCATTTGATCATGAAAAACCAATTCTTCAAACTAGGGTTTATTGCCTTCACTGTTTTTGCCACACATAGTTCTATATTGCAAGGTGCGCCACAAGACACTACATTCGTGGCAACCGGGAACCCGGTTGTATCCTACAAATATTTGGGTGATCCGGCAGCTTTGGTTCATGACGGCACGGTATATATTTACGCCGGACATGACGAATGTCCCGCACCTCATCAATATTATCTGATGAACGAATGGTGCATTTTATCCACACAAGACATGAAAACGTTTACCGAACATGCCTATACCTTGAAAGCCACTGATTTCAAATGGGCCAAAGGGGAAGCATGGGCCAGCCAGGTCATTGAAAGGAACGGGAAATTCTATTGGTATGTCACCGTCGAACATGCCACTATCCCCGGCAAATCAATCGGAGTTGCAGTAGCCGACTCTCCTACAGGTCCTTTTAAAGATGCACGTGGCAGCGCACTCATCACCAATGACATGACCACTCAATACACCTCCATCACCTGGGACGACATCGACCCGACGGTCTTCATTGATGACGACGGCCAAGCTTATCTTTTTTGGGGAAATACCCAATGCTATTACGCAAAATTAAAAGAGAATATGACAGAGCTGGACGGCCCCATCCACCCCATCAACCTGCCACGATACACCGAAGCACCTTGGGTGCATAAACATGGCGACTGGTACTATCTGTCATTTGCCTCAGAATTTCCTGAAAAAATATGCTATGCCATGAGCAAGCACATTAACGGCCCTTGGATTTACAAAGGCATCCTTAATGAAATTGCCGGAAACTCCAATACAAACCATCAGGCCATTATTGATTTCAAAGGAAAATCCTACTTCATCTACCATAATGGGAGTATCAACCCTAATGGTTGCGGATTCAGAAGGTCCATTTGTATCGACCCGCTCTTCTACCAAGCGGACGGAAGCATAAAACGCATACAAATGACCACAGAAGGCGTGTTCAAATAAATAAAAATCCGGAAGGGTCCATGAATTCCCCTTCCGGATTTTTATTTATTTTTTCCGTTTGCTACGTTTGGCCCAACCCTCTTCCGAAAAATCTGGCTCCTCCCCCCGAAACGGCTGATTATCCTGCTGGAAGAACTGTTTCCAGTCATCTTTCTTTTTAGGACCGCGGGGATTGACATACCCTCTTTCTGCCCGACTCGGTTTCTTTGTTTTTTCAGTTTTCAAACTCTTATCGGTTGCCTTTTCAGCTACTGCCTTCTTTTTCTTTCCGTTCTTGTCGCTTTTTCCGGTATTTTCACCCGCCACTTCTACGCAAACCTTATGCCCGCCGTTCAACACCACCTTGTTCAAAGCCTTTATCACCTGCGGAGCCTGCTCTTGAATCACCTCAAAAAAAGAAAAATTCTGCATCAAATCAATACGGCCAATCTGAATACGCTCCTTTCTCAAGTTCCGATTTATCAGGTCGATAATCTGATTGGTATAAAAACCATCCGTCTTACCTAAGTTCAAGAACAAACGCATATAACCCTTTTCTGCCTTGCGGCCCACCTTCTCCTTATCTCCACCTTTACGAGATTCCTTCGCTTCACCTTTCTTATCACTGGATTTAGGCTGTTCAATTTCAGGTGCATTCTTGTAATAATCCAAAAAACGGTTAAACTCTAGCGACACTACCCGCTTAATCAAGTCTTCCTTATCCAGCCAGTCCAGCTTCCGGTAAATGCCCGGCAGAAAGGTAGCAATCTCTTCCTCATCCACCTTCACCTTTTCAATATCATCAATCACTTTTATCAGCTGCTGCTCACAGATTTCCTTACCGGAAGGGAGCACACTCACCTCAAACTTCTTCTTAATGATCCGCTCGATATCCCGCATACGTCCCTTCTCACGTAAATTGATAATGGCAATCGAAATACCTGTCTTTCCGGCACGCCCTGTACGTCCACTTCGGTGGGTATAACTTTCAATATCATCCGGCAAGCCATAATTGATAACATGCGTCAAATCGTTCACATCCAGCCCACGTGCAGCCACATCGGTCGCCACCAGTAACTGCAGATGACGCTGCCGGAATTTCTGCATCACCAAGTCACGCTGAGCCTGACTCAGTTCGCCATGCAGAGAATCTGCATTGTATCCATCCTGAATCAGTTTGTCGGCAATTTCCTGCGTTTCCTTTCGAGTCCGGCAAAAGATAATGCCATAAATCTGGGGATAAAAGTCTACCACCCGCTTCAAGGCCAGATACTTGTCCTTTGCGTGCACAATATAAGCCACATGATTGACATTCTTGCTGCCTTCATTCTTAGTCCCTATTGTAATTTCTTTGGCACCATGGAGATAGGTTTTTGCAATACGGCTGATTTCCGGACTCATTGTAGCCGAAAACATCAACGTATTTCTATCTTTAGGAATATTCTCAAGAATCGTATTAATACTGTCCGTAAAGCCCATGTTAAGCATCTCATCGGCTTCATCCATTACCACATCGCGAACCGTTTCCAGCTGTGCAACCTTGCGCTCCATCAGATCAATCAAACGTCCCGGAGTAGCCACAATGATATGTACCCCTCTCTTCAAGCTACGAATCTGGCTGTCGATAGAGGAACCTCCGTATACAGGCAAAATCTTTAAATCGGTAATATACTTTGAATAATCAGTCAAGTCCCCCGCAATCTGCAGGCAAAGTTCTCGTGTAGGACAAAGCACCAAAGCTTGGGGTACACGGTTTTTCACATCAATTTTCTGTATCAGCGGCAGACCAAATGCGGCTGTTTTTCCGGTTCCGGTTTGCGCCAGAGCCACTACATCATTGCCGTTCCCCAACAAATACGGGATTACTTCTTCTTGCACCGGCATGGGATTCTCATATCCCATTTCCTCGATTGCTTTACGTATTTCGGGCGAAACGCCAAGTTCTTCAAATGTTTTCATCAATTCAATTATCTAATTTGCTGCAAAGATACAGACAAATCAAATGCAGCCCAAGACTTTAATCCTTTTGATTCAAAAGATTTTTCACGGCCACCCTGTCCCGCTGCAACTGCTGCGTCAATTCTTCCACATTATCGAATTTCACTTCTGGACGAATATAATCCACAAACTCCACCTTAATCAGCTCCTCATAAATATCACCCAGAAAATTCAAGATATGAACTTCTATACTTACCGCCTGATTGTCATCATTTACAGTGGGGCAACTGCCAATATTCAACATACCGGCATAACGTTCCTTCCCCAAATACACATAAACCGCATACACGCCGGATACAGGAAGCTGTTTCTCAGCACACAGTGGCTGAATATTAGCCGTCGGAAAACCTAACGTACGTCCTAGCTTCCGACCGTCCACTACTCTTCCGTTCAGATAATAAGAATATCCCAAATAAGAGTTAGCCTGTTTTACTTGGCCATCCTGCAAGCAGGAACGAATCAAAGTAGAGCTGATGGATACACCTTCTTCCACCAAAGCTTTGGACTGCATAACCCGCATTCCCAGTTCTTTCCCATACCGGCAATATTCCTGATAGCCTTCTCCCTGATCATGTCCAAAATGATGATCATAACCCACAAAAAGTGTCTGCACATGGTACACATTATGAAGAATCTCCATAAACTCACGGGCAGAAAGCAAAGACAGCTCTTTCGTGAAAGGCAGCAACACACAATATTCTATGGGAGTATGTTCGAAACATTCTATCTTCTGCGACAGGCATGTAAGCAGACGGGGCTGATAGTTGGCATCCAACACCTGCCGCGGATGACGTGTGAACGTAATCAAGCAAGAAGCAAGGCCTTCTGCCTTCGCTATATTATGAACCTGTTCAATCAGATATCGATGTCCTCTGTGTACGCCATCAAAACAACCTATCGTCGCTACACAGGCTGGAAGATTGGTGGCGGTAGCATCCGTTACTATTTCCATTCTTATTCAATGATTTTTTGAAGTTGCACAGCTAAGTCATTCCCTGGAATATAATGAAGCACATTTATTCCCAGAGAAGCGGCAGCCTGACAATTCGCCATCGAATCATCCACAAAAAGGGTTTCCTCCGCCATCAATCCAGCTTCATTCAGCACTTCCCGGAAAATTTCCGTATCAGGTTTTACCAGATGTATCTGGAAAGAGAGGAATATACGGGCAAAGTAGTCCTGCACCTGCCTGTCTCTGTACGCAAACTTGCCGGTGCATACCTGCCAATGCAACTCGTTCGTATTACTCAACAAATATAAATTATAATCTTTTCTCAAGCTCCACAACAAATCAAGCTTATACGCCGGAACATCTTTCAGCATACGGTTCCAGATTCTGTCAATATCTGCATCCGGAAGCGAACAGCCCGTCCATTGACGGATATGCTCCCGAAACTGGACAGTAGTCAGTATACCCGCCTCATAATCCTTGAAAAAACCAGATTCATTGGTACCCGTCATCCACTTCCGGACTTCGTGCAAGCCAATTCGCTCCAGTTCCTCCATGCACCCAGGCACATCCAAGTCCAAAAGCACACCGCCTAAATCAAATATAATATTTTTAAGCCGATTCATTTATTTTATTTATTCTTTTGCGCCATTCGCTTAATTCCTCGCCAAATCTCGCCAACCCAAAGCACCAACGATGTTCCGACAATAATATAAACCCACTCCATTACAGACAAGGGTTCGGTACGGAACACTTTTCCTCCCACGGTCACAATGACAAATTGTCCGACCAGAATGATCAAAGCCACACCTAACATGCCTATTGCATGACTGGCATCTTTGAATATAGAATGATTAGTACCGAACACACTGGCATTGAACAGGTTCCAGAATTGCAACATCACAAAAATCGTAAAGAAAATAGTTAGATGATGCACATCCATTCCACCAGGCATATTATTGAATATGGACAACATACCCATCAAAATAATAAGAAAAGCAGCCCCTACTCCAAAAATATTTTTCCGCATGGCCGGAGTAATGATGAAATCTGTACGTTTACGAGGCTTCTCGTTCATGACATCCATACTTGGAGAAATAGAAGCTAATGCCATGGCTGCAAAGGTATCCATAATCAGGTTCACCCACAACATCTGAGTCACCGTCAAAGGAAGTGCAGTACCCAGAAAAGCACCCAACAACACACTAAGCAGCGCCACCACATTAATGGTCAACTGGAAGACAATAAAACGCTGGATGTTTTTATACAACGAGCGTCCCCACATCACGGCAGTAGCGATGCTGTGGAAAGAATCATCCAGCAACGTGATATCACTGGCCTCTTTCGCAACCGATGTACCCGTACCCATGGAAAGGCCTACCTGCGCATGATTCAATGCCGGCGCATCGTTCGTACCATCTCCCGTCACGGCCACCACTTCGCCTTTCTGCTGGAGCAACTGTACCAGTCGCTGCTTGTCCATCGGACGTGCACGGCTCATCACTTTCAAATCAACCACTCTTTCCAATGCCTCCTCATCGCTCAAGGCGGCAAATTCTACTCCCGTAATCCGGTTACGTTCTGTATCTTCCGGAGTCCAAAGACCTATCTGACGGGCAATTTCCGTGGCTGTTCCCGGAGTATCTCCCGTTACAATCTTCACACGAATGCCGGCTGACTGACATTTCTTTACCGCATCCGGTACATCCGGACGGATCGGATCGCTAATAGCAAAGATACCTAAGAAAGTCAACCCGCCTTCTTTCATCAGTTCCGCACAGTCCGTGGAATCTCCTTCCGGTATCACCTTATAAGCGATGCCCAAGGTACGCATGGCCTGGTTCTGATAGGCCAAAAGCTGCGCATTGTACTGCTTTATCCGGTTTTCTTCCAATCCGCATTTTCCCATCACAATTTCAGGAGCACCCTTCACATACAGAATACGGAGTTTCCGCACAGCAGAATCGACCAGCGTAGCCATATACTTTCTTTCCGTGGAGAAAGTCAGCTGACTGACCACCTTTGCCTGATTTCTCAAAACAATGTAATCCTGTCCTTGCCCGTTCAGCCAAAGCAGCAAAGCCACTTCTGTAGGATTTCCTACGCCCGACGGTTTTCCATCTTCCTTTTCCTCCAAAAAGGCAGTCGAATTGGTTGCAATCCCTTCGGCAATCAAATCCTTCTGATTTTCATCCAGTTGTGCATCATACACCTGCATCAGGTTCTGTGTAAGCGTACCCGTCTTATCCGTGCAAATCACCGTAATCGCTCCCATGGTTTCACAGGCATGCATCTTGCGAACTAAATTGTTGGTTTTTAGCATACGGCGCATATTCAATGCCAGACTCAGCGTCACACTCATCGGCAACCCTTCGGGTACAGCTACCACAATCAGAGTTACGGCCATCATAAAATATTTCAATACTATCTGCGCGATGACCAACCACTGATGCCAGTCGGTAACTTCTGTCATACTCAGATACGCATACAAATCTTTTGCGGTAAAAATGACGAAAGTCAATATCGCAATCGTAAATCCGACTTTTCCTATCAGGTTAGCCAGCTTCGTAAGCTGCAGGTTCAAAGGCGTCTGTTCCTGGCTCTGTTCCGTAGCCTGGCGGGCCACCTTACCGATTTCAGTCGCATCACCGACTTTCTCCACCTGCATCACTCCATGGCCGTCTGTCACTGTTGTTCCACGCATCACCGTATTCGACGGATAAGTAGCTTCATCATCAAAATGTGCTTCATCCGTTGTCTTATTGACCATCAGTTCTCCTGTCAGACTGGATTCATTCACTTGCAGAGACACTGCCTCCAGCAACGTTCCATCCGCCGGAATCTCATCACCCGTATTCAGAATGACGATATCTCCCACTACTACATCTTTTCTGGGAATTTCATGCACCTTCCCGTTACGAATTACCATCACCGGCGTTTCTTCTCCCACGGCATTCAGCAAATCGAACTTCTTATTGGCATCGTATTCAAAATAAAACCCGATTCCCGTAGCCAGAAAGATAGCAAAAAAGATACCGATGGTCTCGGCATATTCGTTTTCAATCACAGAAATCAATAAAGAAAAAGCTGCGGCCACCAACAAAATCTTGATTACCGGATCTTGAAACTTTTCCAAGTAAAGTTTAAAAATGGAAGGACGTTTAGGAGGGGTCAATAAGTTAGTCCCATATTTTTGACGATTTTGAAGGACTTCCTGCTCCGTTAATCCCTTGAAATGAGAGTCATGCATATTTTGTGACATACGTCTAAAAGTTAAAAATTAATATCTGCAAAAATACAATATATATTGAAAGCATCTTTTCCATTAGTTTTTTTTATCATTTTTTTCTAGCCAAATGTTGCAGATTTCATGCCAAACCATTACTTTTGTACCGCATTTCCAAACATTTATTTGGATTTCGGACTTGTAGCTCAGTTGGTTAGAGCAACAGACTCATAATCTGGAGGTCCCAGGTTCAAGCCCTGGCTGGTCCACGAATAAAAGGCTCATTTCTAACGAAATAGAGCCTTTTTTCGTGTCCAACCTCCCGATTACAAGCTGTTGCTCCTATATCTTTTTATTCTTTTTAAGGCATTTGTTTCACTATTGTTTCACCAGTTAAACAATATGCAATATGCTGACAATCAATCCAGAAATTGTAAAAGTACAAAGACAATCTAATGAATGTTTCACTGTACGCCTTAGATTCACACTAAACAGGAAGATGAAACGTGTGTCAACAAGCCTTTTTGCAACTCCTAATGACTTGACAAAAGATTTTAAAATCAAAGCGACATCACCATTGAAGAAAGAAGTAAATACTCTAATTCAAAGCTATCAAAGTAAATGTGCAAAACTTCAAATAGAATTAAATGATTATACCATAGAAGATATAATGGATTATTTGAACAGTGAGAAACAAAAGCTGCAAACAATAGATTTTATAAAGTTCAGTCGTGAATGGATAGCCTCAACAACTATAAAAGGTGCACCCAATTATACTTCTGCCATTAATGCTTTGGTACGTTTTATTCGTAAAGAAGAATTGGATATTAATTTGGTTACATCCGATTTTCTGGAACAATTCAAATCTTTTCTCAACAAGGAACGTGAAGTTAGAATCAGGAGATTAAAACAACAAGGTAAACGTGTCACCTCAAACCGTACTCTTTCTCTTTATTTGATAAGCATAAAGAAACTATTTAATGAAGCCAAAAAGAAATACAATAAAAAAGATAAAAATCTAATTCTTATTCCTCATTCTCCTTTTGATGATTTCGTAATACCCAAACAGGAAGCTACACGCAAAAGAGCTATCCCAGCAGACATAATAAAGAAAGTCTGGGAACTACCATACAAGGATATGAAGAAAGGATATAAAGCCACCTGCCGTTATAATTTGGCTAAAGATTGCTTCATTTTATCATTCTGTCTTATGGGAATTAATTCAGCAGACCTTTATAGTGCAACAGAAATGAAAACTAATACTATTATATATAATAGAACTAAAACAAAAGACCGTAGGCTCGATTGTGCAAAAATGATGGTGGATATTCCTAAAATCATTCAACCTATTATTGATAAATACAGGGATAAGACAGGTAAACGATTATTCAATTTCTATCAATATTACTGTGACGAAAAAGGTTTCAACAAGGCTATCAATTATGGCTTAAAAGAAATTGGTTCTATTTTAGGGATTGATGATTTAGAATATTATGCAGCTCGCCATAGTTGGGCAACCATAGCATTAAATAAAGTAGGAATAGACAAATACATAGTTCATGCTGCCTTGAATCATATAGACGATTCCATGAAAGTGACAGATATTTACATTGAACGTGACTTTGTGAATGAAAATAAAGCAAATGCCAAAGTTGTACGGTATGTGTTTGGTAAGTAGTTTTATGATTATCCCACTTGCAGTTATTGTGAGTGGGATTTTCTTTTTTAATTTTGTTCCAAATATAATTTATGAAACCATGCTTGAAGTTACATTTGACATTCCAACGATAAAGAAACTATATCCAGAACTAAATAGATGTTTTGGGTTCACTTATGACGACATATCCAATGAACTGACCCAAGTCTATACCAAGAAAGCATTCAATTTAACACCAGAAGAAAAAGAACTTGCCAACCAGTGTAAATCTGAAAATGGTTGGGGAGTGGATGCTATAAAATTTGCATTAGCCACCAATGAGAATATAGTAGTAACTGTTCCTGAAAATTTTAATCCAACAGCAATCATGGAATCGTATGTTACAGAACTTCATAATGAGAATTTGATTTCATGTGCATTGATATTCATGGCTGCACTTCTCTATAGGAACAGAATAAAAGAAGTCCAAATATCAGAGGGAGAATATGACGATATGCAATATCAACAATATATCCATGAAGTCAGACCAGATATGTTAAAACTCTACATTGCGCTCAATCAGCCCAAGCAGAAAAATGGAAAAGACTTTATTACTGATATTAAAATCGCAGCAGGTGGTAATTCCCCAATACTTATCAATAACAAAGATAGTTGGTTTGAAAACTTTCTGAATAAATACCTGCATCAATATTTAGGAGTAAGTAATCTGGAGGAAGCTCAAAAGGAATTGGATATTATCTACGGAAATAAAAAAGTAGGCAATAAAATGATTGACCCCACTCAATCACTCTATATATGGGGAACATATCAATTGCTACAAAACACACATTTAAAATCCACCAAAGAAAAAGTCCCAACAAGACCACAAGCCAATTTAATTGAATCATATTTGAGAGCAATCGAATTGATAGATACTGATGATGTTACGACTGATGCCAACAATATAAGAAGCAGATTGAATTCATTCCTCAAAAAATATGATACGGTAGAAGCCCTGTTGGATTACAAAACATTCAAATCATCACCTTACAATATAGGTGGAACAAAACTCTGGTAAATTAAACTCTCCATATTTAAAGGCAGTTCTTACAACGGTAAAGAATTGCCTTTTTCTTTGCTATCTTTTTTACCATTTCCTCATATTCTAATTTTCTACTTTCGCATCGCTTTTAAAAAGAAATGATGCTGAATCCCAAAATAAATGGTTGGTAAAAAACTCACTAAAACACACAGATATTCTTTACCAATCGACCAGATGAGAACATCATATCTTTGCAGCGTAATCAAAAAGCCAAGTGCGCATAGGCTTGATGATTGGATGATAAATTAAAACCCAATAAAGACAAACATGATGAAAAATACTAATAACAAATTGGTTGAAAACGTAAACGCAGTAGAAATTAATCAAAATAATAAGGATATGAAACAAGAAGTAACTTATAAAACAGTAAAAGCCAATATCAATGGCACAGTAGAAAACATAATTTTGGGATATTCCACCTATAACATGGAAAGACCTAAAGATAAAGCAGACCTGATTTCTCTTATTGATAAAGAGAAAATGCTGGACGTAATTTTCCATTTAGGAAATGCTGATATATTCTGGAATGAGGAAATAGAGTTGAAAGATGCAAATGGAAATATCATTCCTAAAGACACACCAAATGTTTATGTTCCATGCGATACCGCTGATACTTATTGGAGATTTGAAGTAGATGAAATCTTACAGAATGTTGAGATTCATAAATTTAACTCTCTACAGGAATACGGACAGGCTATTGGTAACACAACACTATACAGCCGTAAACCCAACAATGTTGAATCTTTAGGTTTTGCATCCATTGCATCTAAAAATCCGACCTATAATTCAATTTACAATTTTGCCAAGAAACATAGTATTCCTATGAATACTGCCATGTCGTTTTTTGATGTAAAACTGAAACAGGTACAAACAATGCAGTTGGCTATGGGCTTAAATGTAAAGGATATTCCTGAATTAAAGAGAACGGAAGAAGAAGCAGAACAACTAATAGAATCGGTTGAAATGGTCTTTGGAAAGCAGGAAAAAGGCAAAAGATATGCCATCAATTCCATTAATACAACTATCCGACAGTTCAATTTAGAAACTGTTCTTGACGCATTGGCTAAAATTCCAGCATCAATCATAACGACATATAAGATGAGTGAATGCCATGAGAAAGAGAGCTGTTTGGTAGCTGAATTAGTATTGTTTATTTGTGAAATGCAGGAAAAACAGGCTGCTTAACTAATGGGAAGCCCATGTGACAGGTGGGCTTCTCTACTCTGAATTTTATGGTTGGGTATTTCAGCCCTATAGAACTATCTCAATTCACCTCTTTTATAGACTTTAGACATATTTGAAGTTCTATAATTATGGTTACTGCTAACAGATTTTTAAAAGCCAACAATATATGATAACCAAGTTAGATATTCAAGAGAAAGATGGATTCCTTATCATGGAGGACTTTCCTGCAAACTGCATCTTTAATAAGGTCAAGACGGGTTGTGGTGCTACTACCATAGCACTTACTAATAGTGAGAATTATATCATCGCAGTTCCAACCACTGAACTTATTGAGAACAAATGCTATCCTATTAAAGATGCAGATGGTAGTGTGAAGTTCTGGAAGAAACATGAACGTAAAGCAGGATTAAGTCCAGTAATTAGTAATTTGTTTGGTTTATATGGGAATTTCACCTATGAGCTTAAACGGAAATTAAAAGACTATTTATCTATTACTGGAATAAAGAAAATCATTTGTACTTATGATAAAATAGATAAGCTAGTAGAATTTATCAATCCTAAGGAATTTAAATTGTTAATTGATGAATATCATAATTTCCTTAAACAGTATTCATTCAGAGATAAAGCCATCAACGGTGTACTGGCTCATTTCAAAGAGTTTAAATCTTATTGTTTTCTATCTGCCACTCCTATTCCAAAGGATTTGAAACCCTCTATTTTCAACGGTATTCCAGAATACATTGCCAATTGGAGTGAATCGGATGAAATTACCGTTTATCCTTACCATACGGACAAGCCTTATATGGTAGCAGCCAAGTTTATCAAGACCTACCAAACTAAAAGTTATCTGAATGTAAACGGCATTGAGAGTAGGGAAGCATACTTCTTTATCAACAGCGTTACTGAAATCAAAGCCATACTTAAACAAACTCAACTAACAGAAGATGATTATAGGATTATATGTGCAGATAATGATAAAAATAGAATGACATTGAAAGGATATATCATATCCAGTTCAACTGATACACCCAAGAAGTTCAACTTTATAACTTCCAAATCATTTGAAGGTGTGGACTTCCATTCTGAAACAGGACTGTGTTTTGTTGTAAGCAATGTACAAAACAGACATACTTTGGTAAGCATTGATATGGATATACCTCAAATTGTAGGAAGAATCAGAACCAAGTCCAATCCATTTAGGAATAAGGTAGTCCATATCTTCAATACTAAAGCTACTGACCATTACACGACATTTGAAGAAATGGAGCAGATAGTGAACGAGGAAGTTAAAGCTGCACAGGAAAGAGCTGATATGCTTAATAATGCCAAGCTATCAGAACCTGCAATCAAACAACAAGTTAATGAGATTAAGAAAGTTGGGGTTGAATCTTACCTATCTTATCAAGAGAATAAATTTATCATCAATGATATGGTAGCCAAGTTGCAGCTTTACAGTTACTATATTACTACTGTAGTTTATCAATCCGACCAGTCATTAAGAAATACCTACATACAATCAGGAATAACCGTCACCAAAGGTAAATGGTACGTTGCGCCAGAAAAGTTTGTCAAGGATTTAATTTCAGAGCCAACATTCAGGGAGCTACATAAACGGTATTGTGAAATCAAAGAAAAACCAATGACATTCAATCTTGGGATAATTGAAATAGAACACAGATACCCTATTTTAGGAAGAGCCTACCGTCAACTGGGAATAAAAGAGCTGAAACGTTTACGGACTATCAAATCTATAAAATTAGCTTTAGGTGAAAATTGATATTTAATATACAAGAGGGGGTACACCACTATTTTATCCCCCTCATGGGTACTTGAAGAAAAAAGAATGCTTTAAAAACTTTCTCTGATGGCTGACTGAAAAAAGAATGCTTTTTAATAAGAGAACTGGCACGATGCACTATTACCATAGCTAATGGAATAATTTACTAAGCTCCTCACTTCAAATAAAGTCTCTTTAGGGAAAAGCACAAGAATAGCCTAAGATGCAAACGAAGAAATTCATTTGTGTTTTAGGCTTGTTCTTATTTAATCCATTCAATCAATAATCATTTAATTCAATTACATTATGAGAGATTTAGTTATTATGCCAGCTATGGCACAGAATCGTGAGAGAATGAATTTGGGTGAATATGCAGAAGAAGCTACCATTATCATGGACGAGCCAGTAAAGCCAGCCAATCATTTTATTGAAGCCAACACACAGGAAGTAACATTGAATCATTTGAAGAATGATTGCATTACTCCAGTGTTCTCTAAGGACAATGAGCTTACAATCAATCATGCTCAGTTTGTAGAAACCATACAGGATGCAGCACAATCTTTCTTTAGTGGTGAAAAGGTGGAACAAGCCACAATCAGAGCAAGCCACATTATTAAAGGCAGAATCCCAGAAGCAATCCACAAACCAGCCAACCAACTATTGGAATCTGATAAGACCATCTATTATGAAAGGGCAGCTTTCAGCATTGATATTCCTACTATCTATGAAACTGTGGGAGGAAACAAGCTGAATCTTTCCATCGTAGGTGTGAGAGCTTACAACCAGATGAATCTATATTCAAAGAAAGTTCCAGAGTTGTTCCGTTTGGCTATCGGATTCAAAAATCAAGTCTGCTGTAACATGTGCATCTTTACTGATGGTTACAAGGATGATTTGAGAGTAAGCAATACCACAGAACTCTATCGTGCAGCGTTGGAACTGTTCAGTAACTACAATCCAGCCAAACATATTTATCTGATGCAGCAATTAGGTAACACTACTATGAGTGAGCACCAGTTCTGCCAGATAATAGGCAGAATGCGACTTTATCAATGCTTGCCAACAGGCTACCAGAAAGCACTACCCAGAATGTTGCTTACTGATACACAGATAAACAGTGTAGCCAAGGCATACATCAATGATGAAAACTTTGGCAGCTTTGGAAGTGAGCTTAATATGTGGAAATTCTACAACCTGTTGACTGGAGCTAACAAGTCAAGCTATATTGATTCATTCTTAGACCGTTCCTTGAATGCTACAGAAATGGCTTTGGGAATCAATTCAGCTTTACATGGTGATGAGAGATATAAATGGTTCATTGATTAAATGAGCTTTATTGATTGAGAGAGAAAAGGGCATTCTTCATGGGTGTCCTTTTCTTAAATATCAAATAATTAACCATTTATATTTGTAAGTACGCAAATAAGTACATATCTTTGCATTATAACAAAGGAGGATTTATGAGAACAGCCAATTACACAGATTTAAGAGCCAACTTGAAAAGCTACATTGATGCGGTCATTGACGATTATGATACCGTAGTTGTCAATCGTGGGAATGGCAAAGGAGTAGTAATGATTTCTTTGGATGAATACAATTCTCTAAAAGAAACAGAGTACATCATGTCGTCACCTGAAACAATGGAAGCAATACATAAAGGTGAAGAGGATATTAAGAACGGTAACTCTATATCCCAAAAGGAAGGTGAAAGCATAGAGGATTTCTTAAAACGGGCAACATGTACAGAATAACATTATCGGAACAGGCACGGAAAGATTATCTATACTTTACCCAAAGCGGAAACAAGGCTATCTTAAACAAAATCAAAACTTTATTGGAAGATATTGCCGCACACCCATACACAGGAATAGGAAAACCAGAACCGCTTAAATATGAACTGGCAGGCAAATGGTCAAGAAGAATCAATGCAGAGCATAGAATTGTTTACTCCGTGCATAATGATATAATAGAGGTTTACATATTCTCTATGAGATACCATTATTCCAAGAAATAACACACATATTACTAATATTGAAGAAAGGACAGCTATTAAGTTAGTTGTCCTTTTTTATTTCTACCAATACTTACAATCATGGATAAACAGATAGATAAACTTATAGACCATATCAGAGATTTAGAAAATCGTTTGGGCGAAGTGGATAACAACCTCAGATATATAAAGGTAGTACAGGCATTGAAACATTCCTTAGATAAATTGGATGATATGTTTAGAAATAATCAAGAATTGCAGCATGAATATCAAGCAGCCTATCATAGCTATTTCTATACAGGTTACAGATTCTCCTTTTATGATAGAATCTGTAATTCTATACTGGATTATAAATATGGAAACAAACCTTTTTAAAATTGACATTATGAATATAGATTATAAAGTAGGAGAAGTGAAACTTTCCTACAAACCCAAATTCAAAAATCAGCAAAAAGTAACCTGCTCAGAGGATGCTTATAAATATATGCTTTCCACATATAAGAAAGGAACTATATGCTACAAGGAATATTTCAAAGTCCTGTTCCTAAATCAAGCCAACCAGATTTTAGGATATACTCTAATTTCAGAGGGAGGACTGACAGAAACGATTGCAGATATAAGACTTATTTTTCAAGCTGCACTACTTACAAATTCCGTAGCTTTAATTCTGGCACATAATCATCCAAGTGGAAATTTAAAGCCAAGCCCAGAGGATATAAGGCTTACAAAACAGATAAGGGAAGCATCAAATTTCATGCGAATAAAAATCTTAGACCATATCATCATTTCAGATACAGAATACTACAGTTTTGCAGATGAAGGAATACTGTAACATAAATAAGGGCACTCAATATTTTAGTTGGGTGTCCTTACTTTATAATATTCACTTTGATAATTAGTGAATGTTTCCTTATAAATCAATGAGTTAGTAAATCCAACTCAAAATTAATATTCACTCTTATTCATTTATTTATAAAACAGAACATTATGTCACTTAAATATTCAAGCACAACAGCAGACTATCTTGTCTGGTCTGATGCAATGAACCTAATAAGAAAACTGGCTAAAGATGATAATTACAAAATATCACTTCTTATAGCTTTAGGGTGTTTTACTGGATTGAGAATCTCAGATATTCTGGCTTTAAGATGGAAGCAGATATTAGATACAGACGAATTTACTGTAATTGAGAAAAAGACTGGTAAGATAAGAACCATAAGGCTGAATCCCCAGCTACAGGAACATATCAGAGAATGTTACGAGCATATAAACCCAGTTGGAATAAATGCACCTATCTTAGTAAGTCAGAAAGGTACAGTCTTTTCAGTCCAGAGAATTAATATCATTCTTAAAGAGGTGAAGAAGAAGTACAGGCTAAAGATTAAGAACTTTTCCTGCCATTCACTTAGAAAAACTTTTGGCAGACAGGTTTATAATATGAATAGTGAGAATTCAGAGCTGGCATTAGTAAAGCTTATGGAACTTTTCAATCATAGCTCTGTTGCCATTACTAAAAGATACTTGGGATTAAGGCAGGAAGAAATCTTACAGACTTATGAATCTTTGAGCTTTTAAACTACAGGCAGGACAAATCAAGAACAAGGTTAGCTTTATATACCCCAATCAAAGTTTGTCCTACCTAAATTTTAAACTCCAGATATATCTAAAGTCGGATTATTTATGTTTGGCATTTCAGCCCTATAGTAACAGGTCAAATCCATAATTGTTTTAACTTTAAAATCACCTTAAGTCTTATAATCCATATTGGAGATAGCTGTTTATAAATATCCAAAGATATGTTGGGATAAAGACGAATAATGTTTGATAGCAGAAGATTTACTATTTATCCCTACATCGTATAGACTTATTTAAAACCTTTCGCTAAATTTGCAACAATTTCAGTAAGTTATAGTGTTAGCAAGCTGAAAGGACATAATTAACGAAAGGTGTTATTGAAATTATCTTCTATTCTCAAATTCTCGCAAAATTTGAAATGGCATGAAGATGATAGCAATAGCACCCACACTTGATATATACCTACCTTATGTTTGTAAGGTTTCTATATACCGTTTGGTGTGGGGCTATTGTTTTATCCATGCCAAGGCAATGCGAGAAGCCAGAGAATAGGGTAAAACAAATAGTGTTCCCACACCTTTTTTATTTATCGCTTATTGTAGGGAACAGGTAAGCACTAAGTTATCACATACTATGGGTTTATTTAGTGGAATCAATGCTGTAAATGAAATTAATTCTCTTATTACTCAGATAGAGAGAAATATGAATGCTTTAGCTCCTATGATAGAATTAAACGGAATGAGGCATACCACACAATCCAAAGAACTAACAAAGCTAGTCCGCAGGGATTTGGATAGAATTAAAGACTTGTTGAATCAACATAGTTCTGCAAGAATAGCTGTTTACAGACTTAAAGGCGATAAAGTAGATTCTACAACATTAGTTGGATTTCTTGAAATGTGTCTAAAACAAGCTGAAAGTCTTATATAATTATGGATGCAAATGATATTAAGTTAGGATTACTCATTTTAGTAATAGTCCTTATTGGAGTTTTGGTAGGTTACTGCTTAGTAGGTTAAAATAAAATAGCTATAACATGAAAATATTTTATCTATTTGGATTAATGATACTGTTATTATCTTCATGTAATGATACCTCTGGTACATATTTAATCTCTGAGGTCACATTTAAAGATAATAACCTATCTGAACAAGAGAAACAAGAAACTATCAATGAGTTTCTTAATCGAGAAGTTCACCTTACTGTTCTTACAGAAAAAGTTGAGTTGGTATTGTCTGATAAGCCTAACACCTCTAAAATAACCCTGCAACGTACATCTAACAATTACTACTCAACAACCGATGGGAATATTACCATAAATTTAGAATTAGCTAATAAAAACTTTGTACAGACTCAATACAGATTAATTGAATATGGTAGTACTAATAATAAATTTTTCAACTTATATATGATTTTAGATAAGCAATAACGATAGTAGGCATAATAGCTATCTATAATCACAAATAATAATCAATTTAACAATAAATAAAAACAGTATTTGAGCCTAAAAACTCTTATGCTGTTTTTCTTTTATAGAGCTACTACATTTTAAGGAAATATCCAGATTATAAACCCCAATAAATAAAATGTTGTAGCATATCTAAAATAGAGAAATAAGGGAAAAGTCAAACAATTACAGAAGAAAGCAATATAATATAACTATAAACCCTTAAATATCTTTAGTTCCCAACCCCAATTATAAAGTAGCAAACTTGTACTTCATCTATGATATAGCTATATTTGTACAAGTTTAAGTGTTTCACTATTGTTTCACATAAACTTACAATAGAGATTATTAATTTAGTGATTCATAGCCTTTTAACAGGGAAACAAGAAATAGACTCATAATCTGGAGGTCCCAGGTTCAAGCCCTGGCTGGTCCACGAAGAATAACAGGAGGCCGTCTCAAAATAAACCTTGAGATGGCCTCTGTCGTTTCATATCAGATTGAAGTCGTTTGGATTTTTCCTCAAAAAGGAATTTACAAGTTTCCTTCTACAGATTTCACGTTTTACACCGTTTTTCCCTCGTCAGAAGCCTCCTAAGAGGCTACTTTTGCAAGATTATGCGCTATGGCCAGCAGGCCAAACTCAATTTCCACCTTTTTCAGCCCACGAAGATGGAACCTCTTGAAGTGCTTGTTGTTCTTGAGGTTTCCAAATACGGCTTCCACATCCTGCGGCCGCTGGCTCCGGTATTTAAGACCTTCCTCGGAGAGGAGTTTCTCACGTTCCCTTTCCTTGATTTTTCTCAGCCGATGATTCACTTGCACAATCCTTTCCGACCGGCTTCTGTGACACCGGCATCTTAACGGGCAGCCCTTGCAGTTCCGTGCCCTGTACCTTGAGACGGTCTGTACAAAACCGTTGTCTGTCGTCCGCTTTACATCGGAGAGTCTTTCCATCCTCTGTCCCATCGGACAGTACATCCCGTCGGTTTCTTCATTATAGTAGAAGTTGGCGGACAGGAACGGGTCATTCCTGAAGCTCCTTTTCTGTTCCTTATGGAAATAGTTGTACTTTATGAAGGTTTCAATGCCATGCCTGAAGGCGTACAGGTAGTTCTCCTCGCTTCCGTACCCGGCGTCACAGACGGACACGTCAGGATATCTGCCGTACAGGGAATGGAAGTCTTCCATGTGCAGGGGATAGGTGGAGGTGTCACCGGCACACTGGTGGAGGGTATAGTTCAGGATGAACTGTCTGTTGGTACTGACCTGCGGGTTGTATCCGGGCTTGAGCTGCCCGTTCCTCATGTGGTCCTCCTTCATCCGCATGAACGTGGCGTCGGGGTCTGTCTTGGAGTAGCTGTTGCGCCCGTCGAGAATCTTTCCCTGGGATTCGTATTTCTTCAGCTGTTCGGGCCATGCCTTCCTCACGCGCCGGACCTTGGCCTTCACTTTCCGGTCCGCATCCGTTCCCTCCAGAGCTTCATGTATCTGTTCCAGCGCCCTTTCCACCTTCTCGGGGGTGATGTCCTGGTAAGTGACGGGAGCGGAGTCGCGCAGCTCCTGCTTGGTGACGGACTCGGCGTACCGCCATATCTCCTCAAGCTGTTCCGCAATTCTGGAGATGCGGGTGTGGATGGACTTGCCCCAGACGAACGTATAACGGTTGGCGTTCGCCTCCATCTTCGTCCCGTCGGTGCAGGCTACGTCCAGACTTACAAAGCCCTCCGCCACGAGGAACTTCACGATGGTGGCGAAGACGGTCTTGAGCACATCCTTCAGCCGGCTGCTGCGAAAACGGTTGATGGTGTTGTGGTCAGGCACCCTGGTACCGGTCAGCCACATGAAGCGGATGTCATTGCGGCAGAACTCCTCAATGCGGCGGCTGGAATAGATATTGCGCAGATAGGCATATACCAGAATCTGCAGCATCATGCGGGGATGGTAGGCCGGACAGCCTTTGACGGAGTACTTGCGGTAAAGTTCTTCCAGGCTGATCTGTTCAATGATGCGGTGAACAACCCGGACCGGATCGTTCTGGGGAATAAAATCGCCTAAACACGGAGGTAAAAGCAGATTATCGTTGGAGGTATAGTTTTTAAACATTATCTTTGGGATATATTGCTTGATTCCCTAAGATACGAAAAATTAGGGAGACGGGCAAGTCCTGACTGAGCGAAGTTTGGGCTTGCCCGATTTTTTTTGCAGACACAAAAAAGGTAAGCATTCGGTAAACCACGTATTTTTGTCTCCAACTTCCATCATTAACTTTACGTCCAAAAAGCAAAGTTATGATGACACGAGAAGAAGTAGTAGAGATAATGAACTACTGCAAAGAGCACAAAGTGACTTATAAGTCAAGATTAGAGGAGCTCAATATCCCTGTATGGCGGTTTTATGACAGCAAATCCCGTTATGCCGCCGAGCAATCATCGGGTAAATCGGCTCAAGGTGAGTTTATCGAGCTTCCCCACAGCGGATCTTTTGTTCCTGTTCCTTCATTTGCCGGAACAAGCGGGCGTAAACAGAAAAACGCACCGATCCCGCCAAGCGGATTGAAAGAGATAGAAATACGTACACCGGCCGGTACTGCCATACGCATTTGCGGTGAGCTAAATGAAAAGGAACTGTTTTCAATCATCCAGGCCTGCAGCCATGTTCAGCCTTAATGACAGTATGCGCTATCTGTTGTATAACCGCCCGACTGATATGCGCAAAAGCTTTCATACTCTCAGCGGTATCATTACCGACGCCATGGGTCAGGACCCCAGCAACGGCAACGTATATATCTTCATAAACCGTGCCCGTGACCGCATAAAGCTCCTGCATTGGGAGCCGGGCGGCATGGTGCTGTATTCCAAACTTCTGGAAGCCGGTACCTTAGGCAAGCCTGATTCTGCCAACGACAATGAGGTCTGTACAAATATAGAATGGCGGGAACTTGTCATGATTGTGGAGGGTATCATGGAAGCCCGCGACTCCCGTCGCACGAGACTTGAAGACCTGCAGAAACTTCGAAAATAGTATCGGATTTTTACTCTATTCGCTTTTGTATGTCATTGGATTTTAGTATATTTACATTGTAGAACAATGAGATACAGATGCTTACAGAAGAACAGGAAAAAGCCTTATTGGAAGAAATTGAGAAGCTCCGTCAGGATAAAGCGGCGCTTATCAGCAGGGTTTCCTCGCTGGAACAATCCCTTTACTGGCTCCGGAAAAAAGTCTTTGGGCGGATGAGCGAGAAGAGTCTTCCGCTTGATCCCAACCAGCTGTTTCTGTTCTCAAAGGAGGAAATGTCCTCCATGGAAATATCCCGGATGGAGGAGGAAGTCCGCAAGAGTGAAGAAGAAATCACCAGAACTATAAAAGTCAAGGAAAAACCGGTCCGCAAGTCTCTGGACACTTCCTCACTGCCTGTAGAGGTTGTTGATCTTTACCCTGAAGGGACAACAGACGAGGAAGGCAGGCTTAAGGATGAATTCATTGAAATCGGAAAGGAAGAGAGTTCACGCCTGGAACGTGTTCCGGCAAAAGTATATATCCTGAAGACCGTCCGTCACAAAGTGATAAGTAAATCCGATATGGAGAAATACCCCGAGGAAAGGCAGATTCTGATTCACCCGCTACCTCTTGTTCCGGTCAGCAAATGTATGGCAGGCGCCTCGGTCCTGACGGACATTATCATCGGCAAGTTCATGTATCATCTCCCGTTCTACCGTCTGATACAGCAGTATCGCGAATCAGGAATCAGCATAAGCGAATCTACCATGTGCGGATGGTATGAAATGGCGGTGGAGAAACTCAAGCTGCTGTACAACCTGCTCAAACAGAAGATACTCTCCAGTGAGTATATACAAGTGGACGAGAGTGTCATTCCTGTGATGGACAATGAGAAACATAAGGCGAAAAAAGGGTATGAGTGGTGCGTGCGCGACGGCATCACGGGGGACGTCATGTTCCATTATGACCGTGGCAGCCGTTCGGGGATGGTAGCCCGTGAACTGCTGGGATGCTACCGTGGCATTGTGCAATGTGACGGCTATGCAGCTTACGAACAGTTCGAGCAGATGAAAGGAATCACCCTGGTCGGCTGCTGGGCACATGCCAGAAGGAAGTACGTGGATGCCCTGGAAGAGAACAGGACCCTGGCCACACAGGCAATACACTACATCGGCAAGCTGTACAAGATAGAATCTGAAGCCAATGATGCCGGACTCGCAGCCGAAGAGCGTAAGGAAAAACGTATAAGCGAAGCCTATCCGCTGATACTTGAATTTGAAAAGTGGCTGCAGGATGCTTATCTTAGAGTGCTTCCTAAAAGCCGCATGGGTAAAGCCATCGAATATACGTACACGCTTCTTCCCAGGCTTTCCAGATACGTAAACGACGGAAGAATCGAAATTGATGACAACCGCATAGAAAATGCCATAAGACCTTTGGCTTTGGGAAGAAAGAATTATCTGTTCTGCGGCAACGACGCATCCGCATACAGGGCTGCCATCGTGTACTCACTGATTGCCACCTGCAAGTCTGCAGAAGTAGACCCCAGAATCTGGATGGAAGATGTCCTGAGTAAAATCCCATATTATGAAAGGGATGAGAAGAATATGGAAGAACTTCTACCACGTAATTGGGCTAAATCCCATCAAACTTGTTCCGAATAGATACTATTAGTTCCGAATCGACTACAAATAACATCGATTCGGAACTAATTCACAAAATTTGCAACGTGGTTTACCGAATGCTTACGAAAGAAGAAGGAATCCCGGCGTAACCGCGAACTCCTGGAGGGACTGCCGGTAGTTGAAGTGGTGATTGAACCCGATCGGGTGGATTTGGACCGTTACAGACGGATCGGCGAGGAACGTACCCGTACGCTGGAATTTGAACCGGACAGGCTGTATGTAAAGGAGACTGTCCGTCCCAAATATGGACTGAAAGACAACCTGAGTCTTCCCAAGGAAGGTGAAAGCGGCGTAATCATTGCTCCGCTTCCACCTTCTCCTGTTTACAAATGTCTGGCCGGTTCCACCATGCTGGCCGAAATGCTCCTGCAGAAATACGAATATCACGTTCCATTCTACAGGCAGGTCAAGGAGTTCCGCCATCTGGGTGTCCGTCTTTCCGAAAGCACATTGAGCGGCTGGTTCAAGCCTGTGTGTGAACTGCTGAGACCACTTTATGACGAGCTGGTCCGGCTGGTTGTCGGCTGCGGATATGTTCAGGCGGACGAGACCACTGTAAGGGTGATCAGCAAGGGAAAGGGGAAGGCCGACAAGGAGTATCTGTGGATGGTCAGGGCGGTCATGGAAAAGCTGGTCATCTTCCATTACGATGACGGCTCCCGTTCGGGACAGACGATAAGGAAACTGCTGAAGGACTTCAAGGGATATCTGCAGAGTGACGGTTACAGTGCCTACAATGTATTTGAAGGTACTGAAGGAGTGTGCCTCATAGCCTGCCTGGCCCATATCAGACGTCATTTTGAGATGGCTCTGGAGGAAAACAGAGGTCTGGCGGAGCATGCCTTGAAAATAATACAGGAGATTTATCGGACAGAGCACTTTGCCGACTCCCGGAAATATACGCCGGAAGAACGGCGTGAACTGCGGAACCGTCAGTCCGCCCCCCTGCTGGATTCCTTTGAAAAGTGGATGGAAAGCACATATATCAAGGTTCCGCCCAAAAGCCGGATGGGACAGGCCATCTCCTATGCGTATCCGTTATGGCCCAGAATGAAGGCCTGTCTCAAAGACGGCAATATAAAGATAGACAATAATCTGGCCGAAAATGCGATACGTCCTCTGACGCTCTCAAGAAAGAACTTCCTCTTTTGTGGGAATCATGAGGCTGCGGAAAATACAGCGGTCATCTGTTCATTGCTTGCCACCTGCAAGTCACAGGAAGTCAATCCAAGAGAATGGCTGAATGATGTCATTGCCAGGCTTCCATATTATCAGAAAAAAGACTCCGGCAAAGATATCCGGGAACTGCTTCCGGATGTCTGGAAGTTGAAGAAGTCCAACGAAAATCCAATTGAAGTCTAATAGAGATACAATATAGAATAGCAAACTCTTCCTGTCAACTTTATATTCGTTGATAAGAAGAGTTTGTTGTTTTATGAATCTACAATGTGTATTTTATCGGATGCTTACGTTATTTCAGCGGTTTTTTCTTTATGTACTGTCCGCAAACAAAAAAGGCCGGCACACAGCCAGCCTTTCATGATTTATTTTCCCCCTGCCGGAAGATTCTTCAGGAAATAATCCGTCATGGATTTCCGCAGGTGATACGTGGTGCCTTCCCGCTCGTTGATGGCATGCGAGCGCATCGGATAGGACAGCTGATAGAACACCTTGCCGTGTTTCACCAGCTCGTTGACCAGCATCTCGCAGTTCTGATAATGCACGTTGTCATCGCCGGTGCCGTGAATGAGGAGCAGGTTTCCTTTCAAGCCTTCCACATACGAGATGGGCGAACCTTTGCGATAGCCTTCCGGATTGGCCTGCGGCGTGTTCATGTAGCGTTCCTGGTAAATGGTGTCGTACAACCGCTGGTCGGCAACAAACGCTATGGCAATCCCCGTGTGAAACACATCCGGATAGCGGAACATGCAGTTAAGGGTCTGACTTCCTCCCCCGCTCCAGCCTGTGATGCCGATGCGGGAAGTATCGATGAACGGATACTGACGGGCCAAATCGAGGATTCCCTGTGCCTGATCCTGTGAAGCAAAAGTACCCACCTCTCCATAGATGCATTTGCGCCATTCCCGTCCGCGAGGGGCAGCCGCTCCCCGATTGTCGATGCTGATTACGATGTAACCCTGGTTGGCCAGGAACTGATGCCACATATCGCCTCCCTGCCATACGTCCTGTACCGTGGAACTGGCCGGCTCCCCATAGACATCGATGATGACCGGATATTTCTTTGCCGGATTGAAATCTACCGGCTTGATCATAAAGGCATCCAGTACCAAGTTGCCGGAATGTGTCTTGACAAATTCCTTCGGGCGGAGCTGCAGCTGCTGATACTGTGCCAGCGCCTCCTTGTTGTCTTCAATGACCGACAAGGTCTTGTGCGACGGCAAGGCCACCATCTCTATTCGCGGAGGAGTGACAGCATTACTGAAAGTATGCACGGCGTACCTCCCGTCGGGAGAGATATTATATCGGTGCTGACCTTGTTCGTTCAGCGGGGAAAGGCGTTTCACTTCTCCCTTGCCAAACAGGTTGGCTAAATACAGATAACGCTGGGTATAGTTGTCCGGCGAGGCGATAAAATACACCAGTCCTTTTTTCAGGTCCATGCCCACCTGCTCAATCAAATCGAAATTGCCCTTCGTGATGGGCTGGATATCTTTTCCGTCACGGCTCACCCGATAAAGATGCCGCCATCCGTCCCGTTCGCTCTGCCAGGTAAAATACGTATTGTGCTTCAACCAGGTCACCTGGTCGTTGGTTTCCACCCAGGCTGCATCCGTCTCGGTCAGGATATTTTTCGGCGCACCGCCTCCGATGGTCGCAATCCATACCTTATTTGTATTCTGCGGACGGTTCATCTGCTGGATAAACAAGTCGTTGCTTCCCGGAATGAAATCCATCCGCATGATGTAATTCTGACGAGGGTCACCGGGCAAATCAATCCAAGTGGTCTCGCCTCCGGCAGCTGCCACATAGCCCACCTTTACGGCTGAATTGGTGGTTCCAGCCTTCGGATAAGGGAAGCGGATGATTTTCGGGTACAGAGAATCGACATTGTTGATAATATCAAACCAGCCGGTACCTTCCGTATCACTTTGCCAATAAGCAATGTATTTACCGTCGGGACTCCAGCGGAAACCATCCCGGCAGAAGAATTCCTCCTCATACACCCAGTCGAAAGTTCCGTTCACAATCGTACTGCTTCCATCGTGTGTCAGCTGTGTGATTTTCCCGTCGGACACATTCTCCACATAAATATTGTTTCCGCTCACGTAGGCCACCCGCGTCCCGTCGGGCGAAAACTTGGCAAACATCAGGCTGCTCTCTGGAAAATCTTTTCCCAGCTGACGCAACCGACCCGTTTCCCGGTCGAGCACCCAGTAATCGCCGCGTGTATCGTAGCGCCATACCCGCTTCGTATTCGTATAGACCAGCACCTGCTTGCGCGAAGCGTCAAAGCTGAAACTCCTGACCGACAAGGTATCGGAAGTACCCGGTTTGACAAACAGGGCAGCTGGTATCAATACTTCCCGTTTGCCCTTTCCGGAGGCATCGTACGACACGATGTCGTATCCGCCTGCGGGATTCTTTTCTTTCTTCGAATACTTGCCTCCGTCGGAAAGCCAGTTTACCTGACTTCCTCCTTTCGTGACCACCAATCCTCCGTTCACCACCTCTTCCAGCGTGGGAATATGCTGTGCATATACCGAAAGGGAAGAAAGGCAGCAAGCTATCAAAATCGTCTTTCTAATATTCATTTGCATACTAATTTTAGTGTTTTCAAGTAATAATGCCTATTTCCCCGATAAAAGTACAATATTTCTGACACAAACAGGCAAAATTCGGGCATAAAAAAACGCACTTGCGTTTTCCTTCAAACACAAGTACGTTTTCCCTAAAACACCCTTACGTTTCACACCAAACGCGAGGACGTTTGAAAACAAACGCAAGGGCGTTTTTTCAACACTCGTTTTCCACCTCAAAATTTTACCAGAATACGGAACACTTTTCCCGGATGAGCAGCCCATTCAGCCATGGCTTCCGCGGCCCCTTCGGGAGCTACGATACGGGAGATAAGTTCTTCTGTCGGGCAGTGGCCAGCCTTCATATAGTGAATCACGGCACGGAAATCGGCCGGTAATGCATTACGTGAGCCCCGGATGTCCAGCTCTTTCTGTACGAAATATTTTGTCTGGAACTCTACCCCGCTCTTGGCATAACCAATGCATACCACACGGCCGGTAAAGCCCACTTCATCGACAGCCATCACATAAGTGGCCGGACTGCCCACAGCTTCTATCACCACATCGGCACCCATGCCGCCGGAATACTCCTGCACCCGTTCGTGCACATTCTCTGTCTGTGAGTTGATGACATACGTAGCGCCCATTCTGCGGGCCAAAGCCAATTTCTCGTCGTCCAAATCGACAGCAATCACCGTGGCGCCACGCAAGGCCGCACGTACGATGGCTCCCATACCGACCATTCCGCAACCGATGACCATTACCAGTTCATTGTCGACCACCTGTCCGCGTGACACGGCGTGGAAGCCCACGCTCATCGGCTCAATCAGGGCACAGTCGCGGGCAGAAATACCCTCTGCCGGAATCACCTTGTTCCAGGGCAGTACAGCATATTCGCACATCACCCCCTTGCGCTGCACGCCGAGAGTCTCGTTGTGCTCGCAAGCATTCACCCGTCCGTTCCGGCACGAAGCACACTTGCCGCAATTCGTATAAGGATTCAGCGTCACACTCATGCCCTTCTTGAAACTGTCGGGTACTCCCGCCCCTACAGCTTCTATCACGGCACCGACTTCATGTCCCGGAATGACCGGCATCTTCACCATCGGGTTCCGTCCGAGATACGTATTCAAATCAGAGCCACAAAAACCTACATACTCAATCTTTACCAATATCTCCCCTTCGTGCAGTTCGGGTTTTTCAATCTCCACAACCGCCATTTGCTGGGGAGCTGCAATTTGAACAGCTTTCATTTTCTTCGTATTTTTTATTCTACATTTCTATTTTAATCCAACACCTTGTATCCCTTCCAGCCATAATAGGCACAGAACAGGAAACAAACCATCGGAACAAGATAAGCCACATGATACATCTGCGCATTGACATGCATCAGATAGGCCGTGAACTGAGGCAGACAGGCATTTCCCACAATGGCCATCACCAGGAAAGCGGCCCCGCTCTTGGTTTGGTCGCCCAACCCTTTCAATGCCAGCGAAAACTGAGTGGGATACATGATGGACATAAAGAAGGAGATGCCCAGCATGGCATACAGCCCGGTCCGCCCGCCACACACGGACACTACCAGACACAGCACAACGTTCACCAGTGCATACACCAGCAACATGTCCTGCGGACGGAAACGAATCATCAGTCCGGTACCAATCCATCGTCCGAGCAGGAAGGCCAGCATATACAATCCAAAATACGTGGTAGCCACGGTTTCCGAAATGCCTGCATACGTACAGCAGTACACCAGAAACAGGCTGTTGATGGCTGTCTGCCCGCCGTTATAGAAGAATTGGGCAATTACTCCCCAGCGCAGATGCGACCGCTTCCATACCCCGAAGTCAATCAGTTTCTCCTTGGTAGCCTCCCGGTGTCCTTCATCACCAATCTTCGGCAGTTTGGCAAAAAGGAAGACCACGGCAATGAGCAGCAACAATACGGCCAGTACCAGATAAGGAGACTTCATGGCATCCGTTTCCAACTGGATATAGGCATCCCATCCGCCCGGATAATCCGCAGGCAACGTTTCGCGCGTATAATGAGTACCGCTCAACACCAGTTTGCTCAAGAACATGGCCGAGATGAAGGCACCCAGCCCGTTGAACGACTGCGCCAGGTTCAAGCGCCGGGGAGCAGTGGCCGCCTCACCCAAAGCCGTAACATACGGATTGGCCGCCGTCTCCAGGAAACACATTCCGGTGGCAATAATGAAGAAGATGCACAGATACGCCCAATATTCTTTCAAGATGGCTGCCGGAAAGAACAACAGTCCTCCCACCGCCGCCAGAAACAACCCGAACACAATACCGGCCTTGTAGCTGTAACGCTTCATGAACATGGCAATCGGAATCGGGAAAATAAAATAAGCCAGCCAATAAGCCGTTTCCGTAAAAGAGGCTTCAAAGGTATTCAGTTCACAGGTCTTCATCAGCTGCCGGATCATGGTAGGCAACAGGTTGCTGCTGATGGCCCACAAAAAGAACAGGCTGAACACCAGTGCCAGCGGAAGTGTATAACCCTTGTTTTTCATCGTATCCTGCCTTTTCGCTTATTCCGACATATTCTTGATATAAGGAAGCTCCGGCAACTCATAGAAACCATAAAAACGACGGGCATTCTCTCCAAGAAACAAGGATTTCTCTTCGTCTGTGAGCTCCTGCGACTTGCTCACGAAATCGTACGACATCCGATACGTGATAGCCGTAATCGTACGCGGATAGTCCGAGCCCCACATCAGTTTTTCGAAACCAACCCAATCGGCTGCCTCCCGAATGGCCCTTATAGCCCCCTTGAACGGGTAAAACTCGTCGTTGAACAGCCAGGTAATGCCGCCCGATTCAATACGCACATTCGGATGGCGCGCCAGCTTGATTTGCTCTGTCCAACCGGAAGTGGTCACCATCCCGAAATGACCAATGGCCACTTTCAGGTCAGGACATTCCTGAATCACCTCTTCCAACTCACCCACCTGCGTAGCCCCGTCGGCCATATCAATGGACAGCAAGACACCGTGTTGTTCCATCAGATGGAACATCTGCATCATTTCCTCACAGTTCAGCCACACACGGCCTTCTTTGAGCAACAGGCGCTGGGCCGGTATCTTGATGCCCCGGAAGCCGCGGGCAATAAGCTGACGTGCCTGCTCCAAATATCCCGGCTTGCGAAACTCGCACATGCCGCACACAAAAAAGCGGTCGGGATAACGGGCAGCCACCTCCGCCAGATAGTCATTCTGAAAACCGTCGATAAACTCCTGTGTCACCACTGCCGCAGCCACCTGCGCATAATTCATGTTCGACAGGAATACCTCGGCACTGTTCACTCCGTCGGTCATAAACGGGGGAAGCATCTGACGCACTTCCCCCATAAACAATGACCGCCCATTCTCCAGGGTACGGACAGGCAGTCCATCGACTACCGTATCCTGCTTCAACCACAAGTGAGAATGTGCATCTATAATCAACCCCATATACAACTCCTCCTTTATGAATTAGCCCAGCTCACGCGGAACTGGTCGCCGATGATTTCCCGCACTTCACGTACCAGTTCCTCATCCATCGGCTCCTCGATATACGCTATATTCTTCTTCACATTCTGCGGATTGGCCGTACTGAACAATGTTGTGGCAATTCGCGGATTGCTGACCGCATACTGCATGGCCAGCTTCTCAATGGGATAATGCTTGGCCTTGCAATGCTCCATCGCTTTCCGGCAAGCCTCCACCAACGGCTGGGGTGCCGGATGCCAAGCCGGAACACCTCTCTCTGTCAGCAGTCCCATAGACAACGGAGAGGCATTGATGACGCCGATACCTTTCGACTCAAAATAATCCAGGAAATCCAACAGCTTGTCGTCGCACAGGCAGTGATGGCAGAAGTTCAGCACCGATTCCACCGTACCGTCCGGCGCATGGTCAATCACCCATTTCAGGTTCTCCAGCTGAAGGTCGGTAATGCCCACATGACCTACCACCCCTTTCTCCCTCAGTTCCACCAAGGCTGGCAGAGTCTCATTCACCACCTGGTTCAAGTCGGCGAACTCGATATCATGCACGTTAATCAAATCAATATAATCAATGTGCAGGCGTTCCATGCTTTCGTACACACTTTCCGTGGCCCGCTTACCGGAATAATCCCACGTGTTCACTCCATCTTTTCCGTAACGTCCCACCTTCGTGGAAAGGTAATACTTGTCGCGTGGAATCTCCTTCAACGCCTTTCCCAACACGGTCTCCGCCTTGTAATGTCCGTAATAAGGAGACACGTCAATAAAATTCATCCCCAAATCGATGGCTGTAAACACCGCCTCCAAGGCTTCTTTTTCTTTAATGTCATGGAACACTCCTCCCAACGAAGAAGCTCCAAAACTCAGGGCAGAAACTTTCATCCCCGTTTTTCCTATTTCATGGTATTGCATAGTTATTTTATTTAAGATTCATACAAATAAAACATTCGTTCCATCAACCGCCATTTTTCAGCCGAACTGCTGCCCGGCACACATTCCTGAAAACGGGCCACGTGGTCTTCCCATTCAGCCTGACGGGGCAACCGGGCCAGACGTTTCATCGCGGTATCCCAGTCGAAGTCCAGCGGCGTTTCCACAATCATGAACAGGCGGCTGCCGATGATGTAAATCTCCATCTCCAGAATCCCGACCGACCGGATGCCTTCCCGAATCTCCGGCCAGGCCTCTTCACGACTGTGTATTTTCCGGTATTCCGCTATCAGTTCAGGATTATTCTTCAAATCCAGTGTCTGGCAATAGCGTTTGACAGGCATTCCATACTCTTTTACTCGATATCCTTCCATCTCATCATCTCATAATCTTCAGCACGGGGGCAATCTGGTTCAACGGCTGTGCCGGAAGCACCACCTGCAAACCCTCAGTCGTACGCACAAAATCTACTTTTCCGTATCCCAATAACTCTACCCGCTGAATATCTTCTTCATAAAGCTTGCTGTCGGCAGCCAGCGACTTGACGGTCACTTTGCCATCTTCCGGCCAGGCCAATACGGTGGCATACAAAGCTTTTGGGGTTTGGGTAAACCGGATTTCCTTGGATCCCGCCTGACTATAGGAGCCTTCATTGAAGCCTTGCGCATTCAAGGGAATGTCTTCTTCCGCAATCGGGCCTTCGCCAAATACTTTCCACGGACGCGTATCGTAAATGGCTTCTTTGTTGATGTTCATCCATTCACCAAACTCCTTCAAGATTTTCTCTTCCTTCTCATCAAAAGTGCCATCGGCCCGCAACGGCACGCTCAACAACAGATTGCCGTTCTTGCTCACGATGTCAATCAACAGTTTGGCCACATAGGCAGCCGATTTATATTCATTCTTTTCATAAATGGACGTATTGTAATGCCACCCGCCGATACAGGAACATGACTGCCAAGGCTGATCGATAATCTGATTGGGGGCCCCGCGTTCCACATCCCATACCAATGCCTTCCGCTGGTTCTCGTCCAGAATCTTCCCGAACATCACCGCTTCCAGTTTTCCCTGATGTGTAGCCATGTTGTGGTTATAGAAATGTGCTGCGATCTTCAGTCCCGCATCACTGATGGGATAGAAAGGAGCAACCGTCACATCAAAATAAATCAAATCCGGATTGTAACGGTTGATGGCATCTACCGTACGGTTATAGAAGTTTGTACAATATTCCGGGGTAGGAATGCACACTCCGTTTCCCCACGCCCACTGGCGGTGAATCATTCCATTATCCCAACTGTTTTCACTCAACGGATGGTTCTGTGCATACAAATCCTGCGGGTCGTATCCTTCCCACCACTTACCTTTTCCGTCGGCCTTGGTCAGCTTTCCATCGTAAGGAATACCTTTTTTCGGGCCAATCGTATCATGACGCTGTGAGGGTTCATACCAGCTCCACGCATGGTCGGCATGGAAACTGATGCCGAAATACAGTCCGTATTTCCGGGCAGCTTTCTCCCATCCGGCCAGAATGTCTTTTTTCGGTCCCATGTTTACCGAGTTCCAAGGCTGGTACTTGCTGTCCCACAAGTCCATGTTGTCGTGATGATTGCCCAAGGCAAAGAAATACTGGGCACCGATTTTCTTATAAAAGGCCACCAGCTTGTCGGGATCCCATTTCTCAGCCTTCCACAACGGAATGATGTCCTTGAAACCCACCTCCGACGGATGGCCGTAGTGTTCCACATGGAACTTATATTCATTCGAGCCTTCAATATACATAGAGCGGGCCATCCAGTCACCGGAACCTTCCACACATTGGGGCCCCCAATGCGCCCAAATGCCAAATTTCACGTTCCGGAACCATTCCGGCACCTGATAGTTGCTTTCAAGCGAAGCCCAGGTAGGTTCGAATTTGCCTTTCATCATCGGTTCGTCTTTCTCCGAAACCGGCACCTGATAGGTTTGAGCAGCCAGTCCGCTGACAGATAAAAATAAAGAAGCCAGTATGAGTTTTGTTTTCATAAGCATGATTTTATAGAGATTCTTATAAAAACAAATTTACGGAGAAACCTCAAATATGGATAGGATTAAATGGTAAGTTTATATGCCAATATCGACAAAATATCTTCAATAAGCTCTTTATTCCCATTTTATTCACACTTATTTCGACAATCTTTCATTAAGGGGAAAAAATAAAAATGTAAATTTATCGCCAAAATTCAACCTATGAATCTACAAGTAGAACAACTGCATCCGCTGGTCTTAAATGTGGGATTAGCCATTCATAATTCCGACTGGAACTGGAAAAATGTCAACAGCCCGTTTACACGTTTATATTACGTCACGGAAGGTATCGCACAGATAGAACTGCCCGACGGAATACATACTTTATGTCCTAACCACATGTATTTTGTACCAGCATTTACGGTGCATACCAATATCTGCAATTCACATTTTGTCCATTACTATTTACACATTTACGAAGACCACTATTCGGAAAACGATTGGCTGGAACACTGGAACTTCCCAGTAGAAATAGAAGCCGGGACATTCGACTTGGCACTTTTCCAACGTCTTTGTGAAATCAACCCGCACATGACGCTTCAAAAATCAGATCCTACCACCTATGACAATAATCCAACACTTATGCGTAACCTGCTTCGAAATCGACAAAGAGCGTTCTACGATAAAGTAGAATCTAGGGGAATCGTACTGCAACTGTTGTCGCATTTCCTGAAACATGCCCAACCCAAAACCGAAATGGAAGACAACCGAATAGCAAAAAGCGTAATGTACATTCGCAAGCATCTTAATGAAAGCATTGAGCTAGAGAAGCTGGCAGAAATTTCCTGCTTGTCAAAAGACCATTTTATTCGGCTATTCAAAAAAGAACTAGGGAATACTCCCTTACAGTACATCAATCAAAAAAAAATAGAAAAGGCCCAGCTACTCTTGGTTACAGAAGATTTAGCGGTTAAAGAAATAGCCTTCCGGCTGGCCTTTGAAGATTATTCTTATTTCAACCGCCTGTTCAAAAAAATAACCGGCGTGACTCCTCAGGAATACCGCCGGCTATATTAAGTTTAAAGCTAATAATTAATTGTAACCTTCATTCTGCTTCAGATTCTTATTCACATTCCTTTCACTCTGTGGAATCGGGAAGTAACGATTGTGGGCCGCCCATGTACGAGTTTCAAACTGATAATACATGTTCTCATCTACCGGCGAAGCAGAAGAACCACTTCCTCGATAATTCGGTGCAGAAGGATCATCAGACAATTTCACCCCCGTAAATGTATGGTTCAACTCTTGTTCAGCAATTCCCCAACGAAGCACATCAAAGTACCGGAAACCTTCAAATGCAAGTTCCACCCGTCTTTCTTTACGCACCGCTTTACGTACATCTTCCTGAGTAGGCAAATCAGCTTTCTGATAACCGGGTAGACTGACACGATTACGAATGTCATTGATAGTCAAATCAAGAACAGACTGGTCTACTTCACCCGGTGCCACTTCATTCAACGCCTCCAAATAGCTCAACAAGACTTCCGCATAACGCATAATCGGAGTGTAGGTCGGAGTCGAAGCGATATTGTTAGTAATTGAAGGATCACAACCTTTTTTCGGACAATACCCATTAAACAAAGCGTAACGGTTATAGCTATCCGCAGTATTAGGTCCCAGAAAACAATTATAAGTGATATCATTATAAGTTGTACCCGAATAAGACCCTACCGGAGGAAGAAATATGGAAGCATATAGTCTTATCTCCCGATTTACATACGGATCATTCTCATCATACACAGCCGATGTTTCAATACCCTTTCCATCTGTACAGAAATATTCTTTCACCAGTTCATTATAAGGAGCAAACTGATGCCAGCCACCATACGCACATTCCGGATACAAATATTGATAACGTGAGTTGGTATATTTATCTGCAATACCCATGATACAGAAAATAGTTTCAGGACTATATTCACCTCCTATTTGGAATAATTTCTCATAGCTTTCTTCTCCATTCCGGCGATCCAACTCATAGTTTCCTGAAATAATCACCTCATGCAAGATATTTGCCGCATCTCTCCAACGATCTTGCGCCAGATACAAACGGGATAGCAGTACTTTTGCGGCAGCATTAGTCAAACGTCCATAATTCTCCGCATCATAACTATCAGGAAGTAACTGGACAGCCTCCTTCAAATCGGTTTCTACTTGTGCATACACATCAGCTTGCGCTGTCTGAGCAATCGTATTCGCTTCTTCCACACTCAATGGGGCAAGCGGCATAGGTACGTCTTTAAAATAAAACGCCAAATTAAAGAAGAAATAAGCTCGCAAAGTCTTGACCTCAGCAATCCATTTTTCTTTAGTATCTTCATCCATCGGACATTCTTCTACGTTAGCCAGGAAATTATTATATTTTGCAATCTGGATATAGGCATTTTTCCAATACCACTCAATATTTCCATTAGTAGCCAACGTATTGGAGCTAGCCATCAAAGTTGTAAAATTTTCTTTTTCCGTACCATTGCCCCCGGCAAAATCCAGATACAATAATCCTTGAGGAGTAGCAAAATCATCGTGTGACCATCCGGTTTGAAACCGATAACAACCTACCAATGCTAAATATGCATCATTCTCACCGGTCCAGAATGTGCTTTCTGAAATAGCAGAAGGAGGGTTTTTCTCCAATAGATCCGAACAACTCACAAGTGTTCCTGACAAAGCCAATGTATAAATGGACAATTTGGCTATATGTAATATATTTAATAATGGTTTCATATACAATAGATTTAAAATAATTAGAACTTGAAGTTAAAGCCAAATGAATAAATCGCTGTAATCGGATAGTAAGAAGGAGAGTCTCCTGTACCAATCTCATTTTCAGGATCCCACCCCTGATAGAAACTGTTAAAGCTAAACAGATTCTGTCCACTTACATACACACGCAGCTTTTCTATACCTATTTTCTTCGTCCATGCCTGCGGTAACGTATAACCAAGTTGCAGGTTCTTCAAACGCAAGAAACTAGCATTACGAACCCAATAATCAGAGGTCTGCAGATTCGGATTATTCATATTCAAGGTTTCCAAACGCGGATATTCTGCCCATTTATCAGGATTTGCTTCCGTCCAACAGTTTTCAGCCTGCCATCTTTGGATCTGTCCACCGTTATAGAACGCATAAGCCATATAAGAACCTATCTGACGTTGGTAACCTCCCAGTCCTTGGAACAAAGCAGAAAAGTCAAATCCCTTATAAGATGCGGAAAGATTCAAGCCGTAATAGAATTTAGGAGTCGTGCTTCCCAGCACTGTACGGTCGTATTCAGCATCTACCTTGCCATCGGGTACACCGTCGGGACCACTAATGTCCTTATAACGAACATAACCTGGTTTCAAGTCACTTTTTCCCACTAACTGTTCAGGCGCTGCATCAATTTCTGCCTGATCTACAAACAGACCTTCTGTTTGATATCCATAAATAATACCTATTGGCTGTCCTACAATACGATTGTTGTTGATTTCCTCTGTAGCCCCATTAGCCAGTTCTTCTACCGCATTCTTCACCCATGTGAAATTAGGCGCAATACTAAACCGGAAGTCTTTTCCGATATGCCCATTATAACTTAAGTTAACTTCAATACCCTTATTGGATACGGCTCCTACATTTGACTCTCCTACACTTTGCCCGATAATACCTGTAACTTCCACCGGAGCAAGGATGTCGGATGTATATTTATAGAAATATTCAATACTTCCACTTAATGCGTTGTTAAACAAGCCAAAATCCAAGCCTACATTGGTGATGGCCGTTTTCTCCCAAGTAATTTCAGGATTACGATAAGTAGATACATACGTACCTGGGACTAAGATTGCTGGATTACCCAATGGATAATTATGTCCTAAATCGTATGTCTGCTGATAAGGGTATACACCGATATTCTGATTACCCAAGACACCATAAGAAGCACGCAGTTTCAAATTGTTGAACACTTCACCTACGCGGGCATTTCTCCAGAAGTCTTCTTCTGAAATTCTCCATCCGGCAGATACGGAAGGGAAAATACCCCAACGATTGTCTTTCGCGAAACGAGAGGATCCATCATAACGCAAGTTTGCTTCCAACAAATAACGATCTTTAAATGCATAATTTACACGACCAAAGAAAGAAACCAGCGCATATTCTTCCAAGGAACTGTTATTGGTTGCAGTAGAAGCATCTCCCGTACCCAGTTCATACAATGAATTATTAGGGAATGTATTGCGATATCCCTCCAAACCTTTGTTCGACGTCTGTTCCACAGAAGTACCGGCCAGCACCTTAAAATCATGACTTCCAAAGGTTCTTTCGTAATTAACCAACGCCTCTAAAATTGTATTTGTATTATTTGACGTCCATATATTTAATGTAGAAGGACCGATGGTCTTGTTTTCATCAAAATAAGTTTCAGCACGATAACTTTTGTCGTATTTCGTATAATATGTCACACCTGCTTTTCCTGTCAATGACAAACCCTTTATTGGTGTCTCCCACCTCAACTGTCCTGACGCACTGATATTGCGGCTGATATTCTGTACAAACGACTCACTGGCCAACCATGCCTCCGGGCTATAGTTATCCTGATATCCGAAAGAGCCATCGGATTTTTGTCCTGCATAAATAGGAGCTTCACGTACTGCATAGCCAATAATACCGTCAATACTTGTCGGCTCTCCATTCGGTGCATTGTATTTGTTATTATACGCATTGATGTTCAAACTCAAAGAAACCGATTTTCCCAACTGGCTTTTCAAAGAAAACAAAGCAGTCATTCGCTCATTCGAGGTCTTAGCTGTAAGTCCTTCTTGATTTCTATACCCAACTGACAAATTATAACTGGTAGTCGCATTTCCACCCTGAATGCTGACATTGTGCTGATGCTGAAAGCCTGAGCCACTCTCCAAAAGCCATTTTAAGTGATTCACATTAGGATAATTGTCTGGGTCCGAACCATCTCTATATTTCTGGATTTGTTCTGTAGTATAAGCATCTTGTTTCCCCATATTCTGCATAGCCATATTATAATACTGTGCATACTCCCATGAAGGAAGGAAATCAGGAAGTTCTGTAGCTCTTTGCCAACCAAACGAGTTATTATAAGTGACTACCGTTTTTCCTTGTACTCCCTTCTTGGTCTCAATCAAGATTACACCATTGGCAGCCCGATTACCATAGATAGAAGCTGAAGCTGCATCCTTTAAAAATGAAATACTTTGAATATCATTAGGATCTACGTCATCCAGATTACCGGACAATCCATCAATCAAGACAAGCGGATCGGTTCCTGCACTAGAGAAAGTACCTGTTCCACGAATTTTTACATTAGCACCAGTGCCCGGACGTCCAGAATTCTGTACAACACTTAAACCTGGAGCCAATCCTGCAATAGCCTGTGCCGTACTCATCACGGGTTTATTCATTAAGTCATCACTTGTAACGGCAGATACGGCTCCAGTCAAATTTACCTTCTTCTGTGTACCATAACCGACTACCACCACTTCATCCAACACTTCTGTATCCTCTTTCAAAACAATCCGCATCAGCTTCCCTGATACTGCTGGTACCTCTTGAGAAGCATATCCTACATACGTAATTCGTAAGATATCCCCCGGATTAGCCGATAATGCAAAATTACCATCCAGGTCACTCACAGTCCCATTACTTGTATTTTTCACTAAAATACTAACCCCGATTAAAGGTTCTCCGTTAGTGTCTGTAATGTGACCTTTCACATTGTTTGTCCCTTGTCCCCATGTCACGGAACTCACACAGCAAGCAAAGAGCAATACAAACACTCTCAGGGCTTGCCACATTTGCCTAATAGAATTGTGTTTCATCTTTTTTAGATTTAAATTGTACAATGCAAAGTTAACCAACCGAATCTCTTCAGTATAGGATTAAATAAGCTTTCAATAATACAAAATCGATTTATAAAGATGATTCACAAATTATTAATAGGATAATATCGACATACATTTAACTATATCGGTATATAGCAATCATAAAATTCATCCTTCTCTTACTATAGCTCTACATCTACCAGTTCACTAAACTCCATATTTTACTGGCAACATAAACCCGCTCTATTCTACCTCCACTTTCATTACAAACCCGCCTCGTGGGAGACAGTCCACCTGCATGTTCTTTTCCGTACCCGAGAGTTTGCGGATGGCAAACTGATTGTTTTTCTGACCATCGGCATACAAGGTGATTCCTTTGATAGCTTCGGGGATGAAACTTAAATCTACCGCAAGCGGCATGGATTTGTTGGTCACGTTCAATCCACCGATATACCAGCAATTGCCGTTCTTCCGGGCCATGACCACATGATGGGAAGGATAGCCGCCCAGCAATTTCGTATCGTCCCACACAGTGGGCAGAGAAGAAATGAACGAACGTACCTCAGCCGGCTGGGCATGATAGCCTTCCGGACGGTCGGCCAGATGTTGAAGAGCCGACTCAAAGACCACCAGCAAGGCCAGTTCATGCCCGTTGGAAGTGATATGCGGGTGCTGCGAATCGGTAAAAGTGCAGGGGGTATAGTCCATCGGCCCCACCACGTTCCGGGTAAAAGGCAGCGTACAGTTGTGCCAGGCCGCACTATCCGTCAGTACCTCCTTGTTGTTGTACCATTCAGCTCCATACACACCTTCCACCGACATCATGTGAGGATATGTACGCTGCCAGCCACGGGGAATGGTGGCCCCGTGAAAGTTGACCATCAAATGATACTTTGCCGCATCTTCCAGGATATCCATAAAATAATTCATCACGGAAGTGCTGTCCGGATGGAAAAAGTCGACTTTTATGCCTTTCACGCCCACCGATTCCAGCCAGGCGAACTCCTTCCGGCGTGTCTCCGGCTTATTCAACCTATACAAAGGACCGTACAGACACCAGGCAGTGGAGGAATTATACCACAATAAAGGAGAAACGTGTTTCTCTTTCGCATAACGCAAGGCATCGTCCACATTACCTCCGTTTGCCATTCCATCCCACTCCGCATCAATCAGGACGTATGGGAGATGGAAATCGGCCGCAAAATCAATGTATTTCTTCACAATCTGGTAATCATTCGAGCCATGGTTGTAAGCCCAGTAAATCCAGGAAACGACTCCAGGTTTAATCCAAGACACATCCGTCAGGCGGCAAGGCTCACTGACATCCGTAATCAAAGTGGATTCCACCACATCGGCCAAAGAACCGATGATAGCCACACGCCACGGAGAGCACCATTTGCCGGAAACCTTTATCGGCTGGGCCATTTCCACCTGATAGGCAGACTCGCCGGAAGTATTGTTCAGCCAGGAGCCGCAGTTGCCTCTCCCGATATTGGCCTCTGAAACCAGCGTAAAAACGGCATCCGAGACCTCAAACAAAGCCGGAAATCCCCATTGGTTCTTGGAATAGTCGACCACACGACCTTTATTCTTCAAATAGAAATCTTCATACGCCTGACTCAACTTCTGGGTCCAGCGGGTAATGCCGTCCTGAAACTGGAAAGTGGTCTTTTCTCCGGAAACACACGTTTCTTCCTTCAATTCGGGAAATACATAGCGAAAGGCAATACCATCGTCGTACACCCGAAACTCCAGGTCAAGGCATACCTTCCGGCCATTCTTGAAATGAAACACCTGCTGGTTCCCCTGATTCGTACAATGGCGGCGCTTGCCCGTCATCATCATGTAATCTTCTGCCACCGGAACCATAGGTGAAGCACCCATATACACAAAATCTGTGTTCTCCTGCAAGAACTGAAGTCCTACATTATTTATATGTACCACCGGAACTGTTTCATTGCCTTTTTTATAAGACACCTTGAATCCCCCTGCAGAAGGGACACCACTTACCACAATCTTGCCGTTGGGAGAACGCAATTCACCACTGGCTTTTCCAGATACTCCAATTAAAAACATGCATACCAGACACACGCATGCTTTCCATGGATTAGACTTTCTTAGGCTATACATCATTTCTTCTTTAATTTAATTACAAAATTATCCGTTCTTGCACAAAATGAATTGCATAAAATTGTTTTATATAGGACAATATCGATTTACAATTTGAAACAAGTCTTATTCTCCCGCTTACTTTCCCCCAAAGAAGCACCCAACCAGGCAATATGCCCATCGTTCTTTTCTATTTAACAAAACAGGACAATATGAAACAGAGCTTGATAAAGAGCGTATCACAATATAATTTTATATAAAACTTCCCCTAAAAGAGAGGAATCGAAGAAAAACTTTCTACTTTTGCAACTTGTAATTAAAAGAACTCATTTGCAGATGAAAATAAAGTTTTTGCCATTGGTTGTAGCACTCTTTGCCGCAACATCCATAATGACATCGTGTTTGGACAATGATGTGGAACAAATTACTTATACTTCCGAGACCAGTATCACGGGATTTTCACTGGGGACATTGAATATAGACCGCATCGGTAAAGACCGGAATGGACAGGACAGTGCATACGTAGACACCCTCGACTGTTCCAAATATCCATTCACCATCAACCAAATGACAAGAGAAATCGAGAATAAAGACTCACTGCCTTATGGCACACACATTGATAAAGTAATTACCAACGTCACTTACGATGCCGGCGCACTAGGCTATCGCCCCAAAGGAGCAGAACGTGACACGGTGTGGACTTCCACCGACTCCATCGATTTCACTGAGCCCGTTGAATTCAGAGTCTACGCCTATAGCGGTGCCATCGGAAAAGCCTATACAATCAAAGTCAACGTACACCAGCAGGTGCCCGACACCCTTTCCTGGAAACAGTTCGACAACGCATTCAGCGCCGGTACCCTGAGTGAACAGAAAGCAGTTTATGCGAATGGAAAAGTGTTTGTATTCGGGAAAAACGGAAGCAATGCTCACATCGAATACACTACTGTGGCGGACGACAACCCCACTTCATGGACTCCGGTAGCAGCCAATCTGCCTTCCGGAATCGATTCTTATTCTGCCACTGCATGGGCCGGAAACATTTACTTCCTGGCAGGAACAGCCGGGAAGCAGCTCTATAAGCTCAACGCTGAAACAAACGAAATCACCGAAGAAAGTGCAGAAACGTTCGACATGCTGATTGGCGGAAATGATTTCACCAACGAACTTTACGCTGTAAAGGACGGGAAAAGCGGTATATATAAAGGAGGTGCATGGACAACAGATGAAAATGCGTTCGAACAATTCCAATCCGGAAAACCGTTCTTTTCCCACACGATTACCGCCTCTTACAACAAAGACCTTACCACTACGGTAACCCTCTGCTACAATCAGGGTACTACGCCCAACGATACGACTGCCCTTGTCTTTGGCCGTATGTCAGCCGACAACCAATGGGAAACAAGAATACAGAATCTGTCATTGCCTAACTTGCAGAATGTGAGCATGATTTACTATGATGGAAAATTATATGCCTTCGGAGGTGCATGCAACAAGCCACAAGTGGAAGCTTTCAGCCAGTTCTATTGCTCTATCGATAACGGACTTTGCTGGCGACCGGTTACCGAGTGCATGGCGTTTCCGGCTGACTTCAAGAATCTATATACCACACACCACGGCAATTATTCGTGTGCGGTGACTCCCAAACTGGAAAATGGCACTTCCAAGGGAAACTTCATCTGGATTGTATGGGAAAACGGAGATATCAGCCGTGGACGTATCAACCGATTGGGATTCAGTCCGAAATGGTAATATATCAACCTTGAAAACAAGAAACTATGCTATATAAAGACCAACTGGATAAAAACCGGATACCGGCACACATCGCCATCATCATGGATGGCAACGGACGCTGGGCCAAGCAACGGGGAAAAGCCCGTACGTTCGGACATCAGGCCGGTGCTGAGACTGTGCATGCCATTGCGGAACAAGCAGCACGTCTGGGAGTAAAATATCTGACTCTTTATACATTCTCCACCGAGAACTGGAACCGCCCCGCAGACGAAGTGGCTGCCTTGATGAATCTGCTCATGGATTCCATCGAGGAAGAGACTTTCATGAAAAACAATATCAGTTTCCGGATTATCGGGGATACCGCAAAATTGCCGGAAAATGTACTGTCCCGCCTGAACCGGTGTATCGAGCGTACCTCGAAAAACACAGGTCTGTGTCTTACCCTGGCTTTGAGCTATTCCTCCAAATGGGAAATCACGGAAGCCGTCAAGAACATTGCCCTCGAAGTGAAAGAAGGCAAGCTCGCTCCTGAAGAAATTACTGACCAGACCATCGACCGGAACCTGGCCACTCATTATATGCCCGACCCGGACTTGTTGATCAGAACAGGTGGTGAAATCCGACTCAGCAACTACCTGCTTTGGCAGTGTGCTTACACCGAACTGTATTTCTGCGACACTTTCTGGCCGGACTTCAAGGCCGAAGAGTTATGCAAGGCTATTTGTGACTTTCAAAAAAGAGAACGCCGATTCGGCAAAACCAGTGAACAAATTTAACAGAGAACAATGCAAAATCGTTTTTCACTTATCCTGCTGATTGCAGCTTGCCTCTCTTCTGTTTCGATAGGGGGACAGGCTCAAGACAATAATAATACAACTGAACCAAGCAACAAACCGGTTATCCTCTATAACGGAACGCCCAAAAAATATGAAATCGCCGACATCAAGGTCAGCGGTGTGAAGAACTATGAGGATTATGTCCTGATAGGAATCTCCGGCTTGGCCGTGGGACAGACCATTACCGTGCCGGGCGACGACATTACTTCCGCCGTAAAAAGATACTGGCGGCACGGTTTGTTCTCTGACGTGAAAATCGTAGCCGATAAGATTGTGGACAACAAGATTTACTTGTCCATCCAGCTGACCCAACGTCCGCGTATCACCGACATCGTGATTCACGGCGTGAAGAAGAGTGAACGCGAGGATTTGCAGGCCAAACTGGGTATGGCCAAGGGTACGCAGGTAACCCCGAACTTGATTGACCGTGCCAAGATTCTGATTAAGAAACACTTTGATGAAAAGGGATTCAAGAACGCGGAAGTCAACATCATCGAGCGGGAAGACCCGGAAAACAAGGAGCAGGTATATGTAGATGTAAACATCGACAAGAAAGCAAAAGTCAAGGTACACAAAATTACCATCGACGGCAACGAGGTGCTCACCGACAAGAAACTGAAGCGCGTGATGAAGAAGACCAATGAAAAAGGCAAGCTCATCAACCTGTTCCGTGCGAAGAAGTTCATCGAAGAGCGCTACGAAGAAGACAAGCAGAAAATCATCGACAAATATAACGAGCTGGGATACCGTGACGCACAAATCGTTACCGACAGCGTGTCACCTTACGATGAAAAGACCGTAGATGTGTACATGAAAATCTACGAAGGACAGAAATATTACCTCCGCGACATCACGTGGGTGGGCAATACGGTATATCCTTCCGACCTGTTGAACGAACAGCTCCGCATGAAACGCGGCGACGTATACAACCAGAAACTGTTGAACGACCGTATTTCAAACGATGAGGATGCCATCGGTAACAACTACTACAACCGTGGATATGTGTTCTATCGCCTGGATCCCGTGGAAGTGAACATCGACGGTGACTCCATCGACCTGGAAATGCGTATCACCGAAGGTCCGCAGGCCAGCATCAGCCATGTGCGCATCAACGGTAACGACCGTCTGTATGAAAACATCGTACGACGCGAACTGCGTACCCGTCCGGGCGACCTTTTCAGCAAGGAAGCGCTGGAACGTTCTTACCGTGAAATCGCACAGATGGGACACTTCAACCCGGAAAACATCAAGCCGGATGTACAGCCGAACTTCCAGGACGGTACGGTGGACATCAACTGGGGACTGGAATCCAAGGCCAACGACCAGGTGGAATTCTCCGCAGGTTGGGGACAGACCGGTATCATCGGTAAGCTGAGCTTGAAGTTCACCAACTTCTCGTTTGCCAACCTGTTCCGCAAGAACGACAACTACCGCGGTATCCTGCCGCAGGGTGACGGACAAACCCTGACCATTAGCGGACAGACCAACGGACGTTACTATCAGTCATACAGCGTGTCGTTCTTCGACCCTTGGTTTGGCGGCAAGCGACCGAACTCCTTCTCTGTATCGGCCTTCTATTCTGTACAGACCGACGTGAGCAGCCAGTACTACAACTCTGCCTACATGAACAACTACTACAACATGCTGAGCGGTTACGGTTACTACGGAGGATACGGAAACTACTACGACAACTACGAATCCTACTACGACCCCGACAAGTCTATCAAGATGTTCGGTGTATCTGTAGGATGGGGTAAGCGTCTGCGCTGGCCGGATGACTACTTCACCTTGTCGGCCGAACTGTCTTACCAGCGGTTCATGCTGAAAGACTGGAGCTACCTCTACATCAAGCTGAACAACGGACAGTATATGAACACCGGTAACTGCAACAACCTGAGCCTGAACCTGACCCTGTCGCGTAACTCTACGGACAATCCGATTTTCCCGCGTTACGGTTCCGAGTTCTCAGCTTCCTTGCAAATTACACCGCCGTACTCTCTGTTCAGCAAGAAGGATTACTCTACTTACGGAAAAGACAACTACCAAGATGCAGCCAGCATGTACAAGTGGATTGAATACCACAAGTGGAAATTCAAAGCCAAAACTTATACGGCCCTGATGGATATCCAGAAATGTCCGGTCATCATGACCCGTACGGAATTCGGTATCCTCGGCCACTTCAACAAGTACAAGCGCTCACCGTTTGAAACCTTCTACGTGGGAGGTGACGGTATGACGGGTTACAGCTACAACTACGCATCCGAAACCATCGCCCTCCGTGGATATGAAAACGGTTCACTCACCCCGTACGGAAGTGAAGGTTATGCTTACATCCGTCTGGGTGCCGAACTCCGCTACCCGCTGATGCTCGAGAACTCTACCAGCATCTATGCCCTGGGCTTCGTGGAAGCCGGTAATGCCTGGAACAACGTAACCGACTTCAACCCCTTCCAGTTGAAACGTTCGGCCGGAGTCGGTGTCCGTATCTTCCTGCCGATGATTGGTATGATGGGTATTGACTGGGCATACGGTTTCGACAAGATTGACGGTTCAATGCAATACAGCGGAAGCCAGTTCCACTTTATCATCGGACAAGAATTCTAACACTTAAAAACCAAAGAATTATGAAGAGACTCGTTTTATCCGTTTTGCTGTTAGTGGCCGCCGTAGGCATGGCCTCAGCACAGAAATTCGCACTGGTAGATATGGAGTACATCCTCAAGCAGATTCCTTCCTATCAACAGGCCAACCAACAGATGGAGTCACTGTCAAAGGAATGGCAAAGCCAGATTGAGGCCAAAGCCAACGAAGCAAAGAAGCTGTATGAAGATTACCAGAAGACAGCAGGCACCCTCTCGGCTGCCCAGAAGACCAGCAAGGAAGATGCCATCGTAGCCAAGGAAAAAGAAGCGGCTGAACTCCGCAAGCAATATTTCGGACCGGAAGGAGAGCTGATGAAGAAACGTCAGGAACTGATTGCTCCGATTCAGGATGCCATCTACAATGCAGTGAAGACCATCGCCACCCAGCGTGGATATGATGCCGTGATTGACCGTGCATCGGCCCAAAGCATGATTTTTGCCTCTCCACGCATCGATATCAGCAATGAGGTTCTTGCAAAACTAGGATATTCAAATTAATTTTATACATTTGCAGCCGGGGTTTACAAAGACCGTTTTTTACATCGAATTAATTAATAACAAATAGAAACTTGAGATTATGTTGAAGAAAATTGCTTTTTTACTTTTGCTCATCGCACCGATGAGTGTATTCGCACAGAAGTTTGCGCATTTCAAATCAATGGATATCATCCCGGTAATGCCGGAATACGCAAAGGCACAGACTGACATCGAGACCATGCGTAAACAATACGAAGACGAAATCAAACGTGCTTCCGACGAATTCAACAAGAAATATGCAGAATATCAGCAAGAACAGAAGAACTTGCCGCAGAACATTCAGGAACGCCGCCAGAAAGAATTACAGGACCTGAGCGAAAAGGGCATGCAGTTCCAGCAGGACGCCCAGCAGCAGCTGCAGAAAGCATACGCTGACATGATGGAACCCATCTACAAGAAAATGGAAGATGCTGTAAAGGCTGTAGGTAAAGCCGGTGCGTACACTTACGTATTCGACCTGAACCGTACAGACATCCCTTACATCGATGAAACTCAGTCAAAAGATATTACCAACGACATCAAGACCAAACTGGGCATCAGCCTGACTGCCGTTCCGGCTACTCCGGCTGCCGCTCCTGCAGCTACTCCGGCTCAGTAAGCAAAGGTTCTTTGTCGTCCTGACTTCTCATGTCATTCAGAGAAACACGGAAAGGTTTCTCTGAATGACATTTTTCTTTTCAACCACTTCAACCGTTTTATCCATGCATCCGCTATCCGCTCCCCACACCGGCCCCATCGGAGTCTTCGATTCCGGCTACGGAGGCCTCACCATCCTTGGAAAGTTCATCGAACGCCTGCCGCAGTACGACTACCTGTACTTGGGCGACAATGCCCGCGCCCCCTACGGCACGCGTTCGTTCGAGGTGGTCTACGACTTCACCCTCCAGGCAGTCAAGAAACTGTTCGAACTGGGTTGCCCACTGGTGATTCTGGCCTGCAACACAGCCTCGGCCAAAGCCCTCCGCAGCATCCAGCAGAACGACCTGCCCCATCTGGACCCCACCCGGCGCGTACTGGGAGTAATCCGTCCCACAGTGGAATGCATCGGCGACATCACACGCAACGGACACGTAGGCTTACTGGCCACAGCAGGCACGGTGCGTTCCGAATCCTATCCGCTGGAAATCAAAAAAATTTATCCCGACATTCAAGTGACGGGAATGGCCTGCCCCATGTGGGTGCCGCTGGTAGAAAACAAGGAATACGACGGAGACGGAGCCGACTACTTCGTGAAAGAATACATTGATGCCATCCTGCAAAAAGACCCGGACATCGACACACTGATTCTGGGATGCACCCACTATCCGCTGCTGCTGCGCAAAATACGGCAGTTCACCCCACCCCACATCCAGCTGGTGACCCAAGGCGAATACGTGAGCGAGAGCCTGAAAGACTATCTTTCGCGCCACCCGGACATGGATGCCCGCTGCTCGAAGAACAAACGGCGGGAATTCCTCACCACGGAATCGGAAGAGAAGTTCCGCGAATCCGCCTCGGTCTTCCTGCACAGTGCCGACGTACACGTGCGCAACGTCGTGCTTGAATGACAAAAAATGGCCCGGTCTTATTCCGCCACAAAAGCAGCCCGTTGCACATTGCGGCTGTCCGGGCCCACCATCACTTCGAACTCTCCCGGTTCATATCCATATTCCAGACGAGAGTTATAATACTTCAAATCCTCGTCATCCAGCACGAACTCTACCTTCCGCGTTTCTCCTTTTTTGAGAAATATCCGCTGGAAAGCCTTCAGCTCCTTCACCGGACGGGCAATTTCGGCATACACGTCGTGCAGGTACAGCTGCACAACCTCCACCCCGTCGTACCGGCCCGTATTCGTCACGGGCACTGTCACCTTGAGCTGTCCGCCCTCAGGCATACGCTCCGCACTCAGCTGCAAACCACCGTAGCGGAACGTCGTATAGCTCAAACCATAGCCGAACGGATACAGCGGTTCGTTGCTCTGGTCGATGTAATTGCTGGCATAACGGTTGAAACAGGTGCCATCCGCATCCGGACGCCCGGTATTCAGGTGATTGTAGTACAGCGGCAACTGCCCTACGGCACGCGGGAAACTGGTGGTCAGCTTTCCGGAGGGAGACACTTCCCCAAACACCACATCGGCAATGGCATCGCCTGCCTCGCTGCCGGCAAACCACACATTCAGGATGGCCGGCACATGCGCAGCTTCCCAGCACAAATCCAGCGGGCGCCCGGTGAACAACGCCAGCACCACCGGCTTTCCGGTAGCCACCAGTGCCTTCAGCAAATCCTGCTGCGCATCCGGAAGCCGAATCTCCGTACGCGAAGCAGATTCCCCGCTCATCTCGGCACACTCGCCCAGTGCCGCCACAATCACATCTGCCGAGGCCGCCACACGCAACGCCTCCGCCCGCAACTGACGGTCATCCCCACGCACCAACGGACGCGGGCCCACCGCTCCTTTCTCCGTATCCTCACTATAATACAGATTACTTCCTTTGGCATAAGAAACCGTTGCCCTGTCGCCCACGGCACGGCGGAACGCCTCATACATCGTCACATGCCGGTCGGTCGCACAATTCATGCTCCACGTGCCACACATGTTGTTCTGCGCATCCGCCAGCGGACCAATCAGCGCAATGCGTCCTTTCTTCTGCAAAGGCAAGAGCTGCCCGTCGTTCTTCAGCAAGACAAAAGTCTCCGCAGCAATCTCACGCGCCGCCTTGCGGTGTGCTTCCGTAAACAGCTCCTTCCGTGCACGCAACGTATCGCAGTATTTATACGGGTTCTCAAACAGCCCCAGCTTGTACTTGGCCTCCAACACCCGACGGCAAGCCTCGTCAATGCGCTCCTGCGTCACCGCCTTGTCCTTCAGGGAAGCCTCCAAGGTATGCAAGAAGCCATGCGCCACCATATCCATGTCCGTTCCCGCATTCAAGGCACGGGCAGAAGCCTCCTGCAAGTCAGCCACCCCGTGTGTCTTCATCTCCTGAATGGAATTGTAGTCTGTCACCACAAACCCCTTGAAACCCCATTCGTTCCGCAGCAAATCGGTGAGCAGCCACTTGTCGGCCGTCGCCGGCACGCCGTTGATGGTATTGAACGAACTCATCACCGAGCCTACTCCGGCATCCACCGCTCCCTTGTACGGACGGAGATACACATTGTACATCCGGTTGCGGCTCATATCCACCGAATTGTAGTCGCGCCCCGACTCCGAAGCCCCATAAAGGGCGAAATGCTTCACGCAAGCCATGATTTCATCGTTCCGCTTCATGCCGTCGCCCTGATAACCGCGCACATACGCCCCCGCCATCAACGCACCGAGGTACGGGTCCTCCCCGCTTCCTTCCGCCACACGCCCCCAGCGGGCATCCCGGCAGATATCCACCATCGGACTGAATGTCCAGCTCACTCCGTCGGCACTGGCTTCCGTGGCAGAAATACGCGCCATGCGCTCCACAGCCGCCGTATCCCAGCTGCACGACAACGCCAGCGGAATCGGAAAAATGGTCTCATACCCATGAATCACATCGGCCCCCACCATCAACGGAATACCCAGACGGCTTTCCTCCACCGCCATGCGCTGAAGCTGATAGATTTTGCCGACTCCTTTCACATTGAAGAAGCCGCCCACCTCCCCGGCACGGATGGCCTCCGCCAGCTGGCTGTTCTTCACCGCCCCCGACACCAGGTCGTTTCCTGCCGGCAGATTCAACTGTCCCAGTTTTTCCTGTAATGTCATCCGCCCCATCAGGTCACTGACAAAACGGTCCATTTCCGCATCCCTTCCTCCGTTTTCCGAGGAACTGCATCCTGCCACGGCCAGCAACAGGAGACTTGCTTTCACAAACTGACTTATTTTTCCCATAAAATCAATAGCTTTTAATATTCTGACTTTCAAAAGTATCATTTTTTCGGACATAACCGGTTGAAAAACCACGGATTATTTTGCCCGGAAAAACGCACTTGAGTTTACTCCAAAACGCAAGGACGTTTTCATTGAAACGCAAGGACGTTTAGAGGAAAACGCAAGTGCGTTTTTAAGAAGGTGTTTTCCCAGCCTGAAAAAGGGAGGAAAATAGCCGAAAAATCAGGCGAAAACCGCTTTTTTCAAACCAAAGGCAGGAATATTCAATAAAAAGACTTACTTTTGCGGAAAGTTGCCCTTGTAGTTCAACGGATAGAATAGAAGTTTCCTAAACTTTAGATTCGGGTTCGATTCCCGACGAGGGTACAAAAAAAACAAGCCGCTCTTCCCGGAAGGAAAAGCGGCTTGTTTTTTTGCCTGCAGCAAGTAACGGATTACTTACGAAGACCAAGTTCTTTGACAATGTTACGATATCTTTCGATATCACGGCTCTTCAGGTAGTTCAGCAAAGAACGACGCTTACCTACCAAAGTTGTCAAAGCTCTTTCAGTGCTATAATCTTTTCTGTTGAGCTTCATGTGCTCAGTCAGGTGAGAAATACGGTATGAAAACAATGCTATCTGCGCTTCAGGTGAGCCAGTATCAGTGTTAGACTTTCCGTACTTTCCAAAGATTTCTTGTTTTTTAGCTGCGTCTAAATACATAATTTGACTGTTTATTAAAATGTATAAATTTGATTTGCGGATGCAAAGGTAAGCATAATCTTTCAGACTACAAGCATTTTACGACTTTTTTTCACAAACAAGCCAAAAAGGGTTCAAGCCTTCAGCTCATTGGCATGTTCAATGAAAGTGGCCGATGTAATCGGTTCAATCTGCTTAAATTCCATTTTGCGTGTCGCACATTTCAGGCAAGGACAGTTCCGGCATTTTGCCTGCTCAAAAACAGTACATGGATCCAAATGTATCGTCAGCTGAATCCGGTCGGCATATTTCTTTTCCAGAATCTGTTTCAAGCGGGCTCCTTCACGGTGCCCTTCTTCAATGGTATAAAACCAGGGAAGCGTCAAGTCACAATCCATATACAGATAACTTCCATACTTGATGACCTTGGCATTGTGAATATCTATCCAGTCGGGCGAACGCTTCTCATTCAGTTCCTGAGCAATATCGTTCAGCAAAGCCTCATCCGCCTTGTCCAGCAGATTCGCAATCGTCTTGCGCAAGATGGAAATTCCCGTCACAATGATAATTCCTCCGAACAGGAAGGCCAGCACACTGTCAATCCAAGCTATTTCAGTGAAATAGAGCAAGAGCAACCCTGCCACCAGTCCGATGGTAGAATACGTGTCCGACTGCAGATGCTTTCCCCCTGCAATCAAGGCCATCGAATTATAACGTTTCCCGATACGCACACTATACCAGCCCATCAGGTAGTTGACCAGTCCGGAAAAAGCGACGATATAGATACCCACATCCAATTTCTGTATGCCCACCGGGAAAAACAAGTGCGACACTCCCTCATACACAATCAGCACCCCGGCAAACGTAATCAGAATGCCTTCGACGGAAGCCGAAATCTGTTCCATTTTCCCATGTCCGAAAGGGTGGCTTTTATCCTTGGGCCGTGCCGACCAATGCAGGCTGTAAAGGCTGACTGCCCCCGCCACCACATTGACAATACTTTCCATGGCATCCGTCAGGATTCCTACAGAATTAGTCAGCCAATAGGCTGCAAACTTTCCAATCAGTATCAAAAAGGAAATCAACACAATTCTCTTTTGCACTCTTTGCTTAAGCTGTTCCTCGTTCATCTCTTTTTTACTTTTAAACGGACCGCAAAGTTAGCAAGTTACTACGGAAAAAAGTGACCTTCATTTGCAGAATTTACTCCGCAAAAATCTACCGGAATCTGTTTCAGTCCCCCCGAAAGTCATTTCCCAACCAACCCAGCCTCCTCTTTCCCCTGACTAGAGCAGAATAAAAAAGGTGAAAAGCTGATAAATCCATAAGGGTCCACCCGCTTATTCTTTTTATTTACAATAATTTTTTCGAAGAAAAATCGTACCTTTGCACACAAATTATAGGTATAGTATGCAAGATATTAGAAACATTGCCATTATTGCTCACGTTGACCACGGGAAAACCACGCTCGTGGACAAGATGATGCTGGCGGGACACCTGTTCCGCAACGACCAGACCAACGGTGAACTGGTATTGGATAACAACGACCTGGAACGGGAAAGAGGTATCACTATCCTTTCCAAAAACGTTTCCATCAATTACAACGGTACGAAAATCAACATTATCGATACTCCGGGACACGCCGACTTCGGTGGAGAAGTGGAACGTGTCTTGAACATGGCCGACGGATGTATTCTGCTGGTAGACGCCTTCGAAGGCCCGATGCCGCAGACCCGCTTCGTGCTGCAGAAAGCCCTTCAAATCGGACTGAAACCGATTGTAGTGGTCAACAAAGTGGACAAGCCGAACTGCCGTCCGGAAGAAGTGTACGAAATGGTGTTCGACCTGATGTTCAGCCTCAACGCCACAGAAGACCAGCTGGACTTCCCCGTACTCTACGGTTCGGCCAAGAACAACTGGATGGGCGAAGACTGGAAGACGCCGACGGGTACCATCACCCCGCTGCTGGATGCCATCGTGAAATACATCCCGGCTCCGCAACAGCTGGAAGGTACGCCGCAGATGCTGATTACCTCACTCGACTATTCTTCCTACACGGGACGTATCGCCGTAGGCCGTGTGCACAGAGGTACCCTGAAAGAAGGCATGAACATCACCTTGGCCAAACGTGACGGCACCATGGTGAAGTCCAAAATCAAGGAGGTACATACTTTCGAAGGACTGGGACGCAAGAAAGTGGAATCCGTATCTTCGGGCGACATCTGCGCCATCATCGGTGTGGAAGGCTTCGAAATCGGTGACACCATCTGCGACTTCGACAATCCGGAACCGCTGCCACCTATCGCCATCGACGAACCGACCATGAGCATGCTGTTCACCATCAACGACTCTCCGTTCTTTGGAAAGGAAGGTAAATACGTGACTTCCCGTCACATCCATGACCGTCTGATGAAAGAACTCGACAAGAATCTGGCTTTGCGCGTACGCAAGACCGAAAACGAAGATGGAAAATGGATTGTATCCGGACGTGGTGTGCTCCACTTGTCTGTGTTGATTGAGACCATGCGCCGTGAAGGTTACGAACTTCAGGTAGGACAGCCGCAGGTTATCTACAAGGAAATCGACGGCGTGAAGTGCGAACCGATTGAAGAGCTGACCATCAGCGTGCCCGAAGAATTTGCCAGCAAGATGATTGATATGGTTACCCGCCGCAAAGGTGAGATGGTGTCCATGGAAACACAGGGCGACCGTGTGAACATCGAGTTCGACATGCCGTCGCGCGGTATCATCGGTCTGCGCACAAACGTGCTGACTGCTTCTCAGGGTGAAGCCATCATGGCTCACCGCTTCAAGGAATACCAGCCGTTCAAAGGTGACATCCCTCGCCGCACCAACGGCTCCATGATTGCCATGGAATCGGGAACTGCCTTTGCCTACGCCATCGACAAGCTGCAAGACCGCGGTAAGTTCTTCATCTATCCGCAGGACGAGGTATATGCCGGACAGGTGGTAGGTGAACACGTACATGAGAACGACCTGGTGGTCAACGTAACCAAATCAAAGAAGCTGACCAACATGCGTGCTTCCGGTTCGGACGACAAGGCCCGTATCATTCCGCCGGTCATCTTCTCACTGGAAGAGGCACTGGAATACATCAAGGAAGATGAATACGTGGAAGTAACTCCGAAGAGCATGCGTATGCGTAAAATCATCCTGGATGAAACGGAACGCAAGCGTGCCAACAAGAATTCATAATCACACATTTTGAATACAAAAAATCCGGACTTTTGAGGAATCTCCTTTAAAAGCCCGGATTTCTTGTATATGCTGTTCTCTTTTATTTTTCCCGATACACCAGGTTATTACCATTCATCCGCTCCATGTATTGCTGGATGAGGGACTTCAGCTGGGTTTCCATTGCCTTCAAGGTATCTTGCGGCATGGTGTCTTTCACATCCTCCTTCATCAGCACATCCGTACGGAAACGGTAGGCATGAATCACTTTCTCCCCATCGAACTGAATCAGGTAGTCGCCTTTCAGGAACTGGTAGATGCCGCTTCCGTTGATATAGTTCACCGCGAATTTCTCCGCCGGCGACGTATGAAGCGCATCCTGCCCGAAACCGATATACGGATAATCATACCCCAGAATGCCCAACACCGTCGGCATGATGTCTATCTGCTCCACAATTTTCTCCTTGTCCCAGCCTTTCAATTCCGGCATGCCGGGTGCATAAAATAAAATCGGTACTTTATAAGCTCCCAAGTCGGTCACATATTCCGGATGCTCATTCATGCTGGCATGGTCGGCCGTCAGGACAAAAAGCGTATTCTTAAACCAAGGCTGGCGGGATGCCGTGGCAAAGAAATGCCGCAAGGCATTATCCGTATAGCCAATGCACTCATGAATCGGATGAGTCCCTTTGGGAAAGACATTCTTGTAACGTTCAGGCAACGCATACGGATTATGCGAAGTGGCCGTAAACACCGATGTGATGAAAGGTTGCTTGAATCCGCTCATGCGCTTGCAATAAAACTGCAGGAACTCCTCGTCCCAAATGGCCCAAGTACCATCAAAGTCCTTGTCACCCTGGAAATCTGGGTCTTCATTGTATTCCGTTCTTCCCCAATAACTATCAAAACCAACGGAGTTGGCAAATGCCTGGAAGCCCATGGAACCGTTCATCGCTCCATGGAAGAAAGCGGAATAATATCCCTTGCGCTTCAGCTCCCGCGCCAGACTTGACACATCGTTCAAGGAAGCCGGTGTCAGGAAAAACGGCTCTACGAAACTCGGAATGGAAGACAAAACCGACGGCATGCCGTCAATACTCTTCCGTCCGTTGCTATATGAATATTCAAACGTCAGTCCCTTGGTCAGTAAGGAATCCAGAAACGGCGTATATCCTTTGTAGGTTCCATTGTCCAAACTTCGATTGAAGCTGCCCACAAACTCCTTGCTGAAACTTTCCACAATCAGCACTACTACATTCATCGGGCGGAACTGTACCGAATCGGCCGGTACATGCAGCGGAGTGTACACCTTCTCGGCTTCGGCATCTGTCATATACTGAGGGGTAATAAACGCCTTCTTTCCCAAAGTACGGAACAAAGAAAAAGGCGTGTTCAGCACCAGACACGCATCTACCGGACGGTCGGCATACTGATTGGCGTTGCTGATGGTGATGGGACGGGTGGCAGCAGTCATTCCCCCACGCATGCCAAACACGACAAGCGGAATGGCCACCAGCAAAGTGACGGTCTGCAGAATATAATACCCCCATTTCTTGCCCGACACCTGCGGACGGGGCGCCCGATACACCTTATACAGGAAATAAGCCAGCGCGGCTGCCAGCAACACCAGGTACCAGTTGGCCGCGAACTCTTTCAAAATGATGGAAGTCAGATTGCCTCCGGCCTCATGGCTGAACTCCTGGAACACAGACATGGTGGTACGTCGTCCGGAAAAACGGAAATACACACAATCCACCAGATTGGCTATCAGGAAGAAAGTATTTGCCACGACAAACACCCACCGGACCACCTGATAGAAACCTTTACTTTCTTTCCAATGAAAAGGAAACAGAAACAAAAGGATAAACAACGCATTGATATAAAGGATGGCTGTGGTGTCAAAAATCACTCCGGCTCCAAACAGGCGACACATGTATCCCCATTCAAACTGTTCACTAAACAAATTGAAATTGGTCAACAAGAAAGTCAGGCGGCACACAAAATAGCACACATAGACCATCAATAAGTTCCATGCCAGTGAAAGCACATTCGAAAAAAGGCTCTTGTTCATCATATCCATTTAATTTTTAGGGCTGTAAAGTTAGTTATATTTTTGCAAACCCATAAAAATCGCAGTTTATTTATATCTTTGCAACTTCACTATATAAATCTTTAGATACATGAAAAAAAGAAACGTCATCAAACTAAGTATCACGGTCGTCCTTCTCATCGCCTTGACCTGCTGGGTAAACTCCCGCTGGAATGCCTGGTTCGGCAATCCGCCTGAACCTCCCTACAGCCCGTTGAGCGAACCGGGAAGAGTCCTTCTGACTTTCGGTGATAAAGACGCTTTGTCGCGCAATATCAGCTGGCAATATGACTCCGTTGTCCATCCTTCTCATGTAGAACTCACGGATACCCTTACAAAAGATACCCTTTACATCAAGGCCCAAGGAGAGACGTTCCAATCGCGCAGTGGAAAAGCCGCTTATTATGTGGCCCGTCTGCGTTCCCTGAGACCCTCACGCTACTACCGTTACCGCGTGTGCAGCGACGGAAAATATTCTGCATGGTATCATTTCCAGACTCACAACCAGTCTGATACAGACCGTTACAGTTTTCTTTATGTAGGCGACGTGCAGGACTCCATCCACGGGAAAACCCACTATTTCCTGAAGAAAGCCTTACAGGCACATCCGGAAACGGAATTCCTGGTATGTGGAGGCGACCTTACCGAACGGCCCATCGACGCATACTGGGGAGAAACCTTCCGTGGCCTGGATTCCATAGCCCAATGCCTCCCCATCCTGACCGTGACCGGCAATCATGACTATTTGAAATATCCGATTCGCAAACTGGAACGCCGCTTTTCACTGATTTTCTCTTATTATCTGGACTCCATGGTGGGAGAGAACCAGGTGTACACACTGAAATACAATGACATGCAACTGTTCTGTCTGGACAGCAACCGCGAGTTCTTTTACTTGTGGACCCAGCGGAAATGGCTGAAAGAACAGCTGGAAAAAAGTACTGCACGCTGGAAAATCGTAGTATTGCACCATCCACTGTATTCCATCAAGGGAAAATACAACAACCTCATCCAGAAATCCATATTCAACTCCCTGATTCAGGAACATCAGGTAGACCTGGTACTGCAAGGACACGAACACTCCTACGGCAGAATGACACTCCACGACAAAGAAGGGAACCCTACGACTCCGCTGTACACCGTCAGCCACTGTTCCCCCAAAATCTACCGCATTTACTTTGGAGAAGGTTTCGACAAGTTCGGCATCGACGGGAAATACTACCAGCAGATACAGGTGCAAGGAGATACCTTGACCATGAATGCTTTTGATGCCTCCACCGGAAGCCTGTACGATTGTGTCAAGATTGTCAAGGACAAAGGACAGACCCGACTATTGGACGAAGGAAAAGACATTCCGGAAAACCTGAACTTCACCCCTGCTCCCGGCAATAAGAAAGACCAGGAATATATGGAACGAATCAATGCATACAAACAGAAAAAGGGAAGATAATCTTCCCTTTTTCTGTTTGTATTGAGTACCATTATAACTGTCCGCTTGTCTTGAAGTAGTGCTCCATCACCATCACCTGCAACAGCTCTTCCCGCTTCTTGTCGCGGAACTGCGCCACATATTCATGGGCATGAGCGATAATCTCTTCCGCTTTTTCCGGATGGGTAATGTAATAGTGCAGCTTTTCTTCCAAGTCTGAGAAATCGTCCTTCACTTCCACATAGTGATAATCAGGAATCAGGGTACCTTCCATAAACCACGTTTCACAGGTGGGACGCGGCATCACCGCCAAAGAATTTGACGACATCACCCATTTCAGGTTGGAGGCCACGTCGTTTCCTTCAATCGCCATGATAAACTTATAGTCCAGGTGTTCCCGTATCGTTTTCTTGGGAGTCATCCACTCTTCCGGACAGCCCTCATTCCGCCCTACCACTCCGCAGTCGCACAACGGGTTGCCAAAGAATTTTTCCAGGAAACAGGTCCGCAAGCGGCTCTGACGAATCTTTCCCCGGAAAATGGCACAGTCTTTTTTCTCCCGGAATGGTTTCGCATCGTGCACAAACATGAAATGGCGCAATTTGTCCAGCTTCAACACCACGGAATTCTGGTTATCGGCAGCCAGCAGACGACTTTTCACGACTGTAGGTACTTCCGGAGTGAAATACACATCACCCGGACAGAAATTCCACCGCAGCGTACGGGGAAACCAGCGAGTCACGTCATGTTGGTCAAAATAATAGGCTGTATGAAACATTTTCCGCCGGTAATCGCCAATGGCCCCAGTGTAATGAATCCAGCTACGGTCACGGGTCAGCTTATCCTCCGCTGATATATGCCAAGGCGACTGGATACGAATATAATACGCCACACGTTTCTGCATATACGCATAGTCCGGACGCCGACGGGCTTTGGCCAACATGCTTTCACGCCGGCTGCGATACCATCCGTCGGGAATCAGTAAGCCGGAGAAATTCTTTACAAAGTCCAAAAACTTAATAGGTTTTCCGCTGTGCAGTTTATACAGGATGTTGTCAGACATAATCGTAGGTTGTTATCTGGATGAATAAATGTTTCCAGACAAAGATAGTGCTTTTATGTGAATATCTTATATCTTTGCAAAAATGAATGCAAAACCCCTTCATAAAGCATGATACACATCGCTTGCAACATAGACAGCAATTACGTACGCCACTGTGCGGTAACCTTGGTTTCACTATTTGAAAACAACCGGAAAGAGCCCATCACAGCTCATATCATTGCCCGTGACTTGTCGGATGCAGAGAAAAAAACACTGATTGACTTGGCTGCTCCCTACGGGAACCGGGTTTGCTTCTACGAACCAGACATCAAGCTGCTGGAAGGGTTCACCATCCGCAAGTTCAGCAAACGCATTTCCATGGCTACTTATTATCGCTGCATTCTTTCCGAACTGCTTCCTGCTGATATCGACCGTCTGCTCTATCTGGATTGCGACATCGTCATCGTGGGAGACATTTCTGAATACTGGAATACGCCACTGAGCGATGAAACAGGAGTGGCGGCCGTAGCCGATATGGGTTGCGATGAGGCGGCACGCTATGAGATTCTGAAATATCCTATGGAAGATTCTTATTTCAATGCGGGAGTACTTTTAATCAACCTGGATTATTGGCGCAAAAATGATGTGGCGCATGCCTGTGTAGACTACTTCCATAAATATCCGGAACGTATCTTATTCAACGACCAGGACTTATTGAACAGCATCCTGCACAAAAACAAAATATTGGTAGACTTGAAATGGAATGTGCAGGACGCGTTTTATCGCCGTCCCAAACAAATGGATGAAGCCTGGCGAAAGAAATTTGCGGATGTATTGAAGCATCCCGTCATTCTGCATTACACCAACCGGAAGCCATGGGAATATGACAGTCAGCATCCTCTCAGAGAGGTTTACTTCAAATACCTTGACCTGACGCCCTGGAAAGGACAACGGGTGTTGCACAATCCGGTCAACCGGTTGAAACGCTTCTTCCGGCTGCTGCCTTTCTATATAGGATTGCGCAAACCCAAATACATCCAATTAAATGTCCTCTGATAAAACAGCCCCTATGAAACAACTGGTAAAAATCATCATACCTTTCTATAAAGAAACTCTGAACAGCTGGGAAAATGCCGCACTGGCCAACAATATGGAAAAACTGGCGGCCTACCCGATTGTGTTTCTTGCTCCCGAGGGATTGAATATCGCACATTATACGCAAACGTATCCCCAAGCCGAAACTGTCCGGGTATCGACCGACTGGCTGGGTACGAAAAGAGGTATCGCCGGCTACAACGAGATGATGATGTCGGAAGCTTTCTACCAGCTGTTTGACGATACAGACTATATCTTGATCTGCCATACCGATGCGTGGATTTTCAGTGACCAGCTGCAGCAGTGGTGCCAGGCAGACTACGACCTGATAGCGGCTCCGTGGCCTACACGCCCCCGATACAAACATTTCCCGATGAAACAGTTCATCCAGCTGAAGAAATGGCTGTGTACTTCGCCGAACAAGATTTCCCGCCTGCAAATGTATGACAAAATCGGCAACGGAGGACTGTGTCTCCGGAAGGTGTCTGCCTTCCGCAAAGCCTGCCGACAATATGCCAAAGAGATACAATACTTCAACAGCCAGGCCGACTCCATGCACAACGAAGATATCTTCTGGGCCTTGGTTCCGACCGATTTCCGGTATCCGAGCGTAGAGACTGCCCTGCAATTCGCCTTCGACTTAAAACCCAGAGTGTGCTACCAGCTGAACCATCAACAACTGCCGATGGGATGCCATGGCTTCATGCACAAAAGCCGCATGAAATTCTGGGAAGCGTTCATTCCATGTATAAAAGCATAACACAATGAAAGAGCCTAAACTTATCCGGAAAATAAAAAAACGGAGTAATGAGATTGTAAGCGCCTGGAAAGTAGCAGGATTCACGAAGGTCTATGATATCGCGATTCGGCCTCATTGTGGGAATTCAAAAACAGCCCTGAAAAGGCACCTTCATAAGAATGAAGTAATCATGGAAACCCTTCGCGGCAAATATGGCAACCTGCTCTCTCAATATAAAAGCCGAACCACCCAAGAAGGCATATTGCCAGAAAACGCGCCAGTATGGGTCTGCTGGTGGCAAGGAGAATCTTCTATGCCCGAAATCGTGCAAATATGTTACCAGTCGCTCCGGAAGCATACCTCGCATCCCATACATCTTATCACCAAAGACTCAATCGGACAATACCTACAACTGCCTGATTTTATTGAAGAGAAAGTTCAAAAAGGCAGAATCACACTCACACATTTATCAGACATCCTTCGCATGGCCTTACTGGCACAATATGGAGGATTATGGATAGATGCCACGGTCTACGTCAGCCAGCCCATCCAAGAGGATATCTTTCATACCCCTTTGTTTACCGTGGCCCCACGTATCACTCCTACGGCCAATGTGTCACAGGCCCGCTGGACAGGTTTTCTCATCGGGGGAGCCGCCAATGGCCCTCTTTTCAGCTTCGCCAGAGATTTTCTGTTCGCATACTGGGAGCAAGAGGACTATCTGTTGAATTATTTCTTGATTGATTACATTATCGCCCTTGCTTATGAAACATTACCCAGCGTTTCATACGCCATAGACCACTTGCCTGACACAAACTCACAAATAAACAGACTAGAACAGTTATTGAACCAACCTTTCTCGGAATCCGTATTCCATACTTTAACTACAGAAATGACCTTTCATAAGTTAAACTATAAACAGCAATTCGCGGAACAGACGTCAGAAGGAAAAGAAACCTTCTACGGACATCTCTGTAAGAAAGCAAGACTTTGACTTTATTCCACAAACTCTATTTCCGGGAAAAACGTCAGCCCATCTTTACACCCTTTCTTGACAGCCTTCACGAACTCATCCTTATGCCCATCATTTCTCTTTCCTATCCGATGTTTGTATATGCGATACATATTCCAGACAGAAATATAGAAAAACAACTTGCACTTCATTTCGCGGTGCTTCATGTAACACCGGTTACGCGCTTGATAATAAAATCTCCAAGCCATACTGACAGGTGCCTTATCAATGGAAGGAGAATAATTTGAAGCAGTCTTATGGCAAACAATGCTCTTCTCCACATAAAAACAGCTATACCCAGCTTTTGAGATTCGTAACGTATATTCTATATCATCGCACCAAATAAAGAACTCTTTAATAGGCAAACCTAGCTTCCTTATGGCAGCCGTACTAACCAGCACAGAAACAAAAGAACATAAATCACATCTTAACGCAGTCTGTCCACCCACCTCTACTTTTATCGGTTCATGATTGTCGTACAGAAGGCCTGCCTTATTCATCACATGAGGAGTACCGTCTGTCCAATTGACCCGACTACACACGAAACCTACGTTTTCATCCACCTGTAGAGTCTGTACCAAAGCTTCCAAGGCATCGGAAGCAGGTATGGTATCGTCATCCATCAACCACACATAATCACACCCTTCCTGTACTGCAGCCTTCATTCCCAAAGCAAAGCCTCCTGCTCCACCCACATTTTCATTTGTACGAATCACGAAATAGAGCGGATCATGCTTTAATTCCTGCAAAAACTCAGGGGTTCCGTCTGTAGAACAATTATCCACAACGATAACCTTGTTTAATGAATAAGTCTGATTCTTTAAAGCGGCCAGACATTCTTTAAGCAAAGCCAACCGATTATAAGTAACAACCACGCAATTTATGACCATATATCATTTATTATTTTCTTGTTTCCACTTTAACCATTCTTCTTTCGTCCGTTTCCATCGCTTGTGTGTCCACAACCAATACTCTGGTGCCTGGCGAATCGTCTCTTCCAGCAGACGCGCATACTGGTCTGTCAAGGAATAATCCGGATATTCTTTCGGATGAAGCGTCATCAAACGGAAAGTAGCCTGATAATATCCTCTTCTCACGCGCTTCACATCCACATAATATAAGGCCGCATCTACTTGTTTGGCAATACGCTCTGCCCCGATAAAGAAAGAAGTCTCATGATTCAGGAAGGTAGTCCAATGGTTCATGTTTTCCCATTTTGGAAGCTGGTCGGAGATAAAGCCAATCATCACCTTCTTTTCCTGCCCTCGTAAAGTCAGGATACGGCGCAGGGTATCTTTCATCAAGATCGATTCTCCACCAAACTTTCCTCGCAAACGTAGAAAAAGTTCATCAAAGGCCTGATTATAAATGCGGTGATAAATCTGACCTCCATGCATATCCGGAATCCAACCGCTCAACGAAGCAATGTATTCCCAATTGCAATAATGTCCTAAATACAAAAAGCAGAATTTTTTATTCTCCTTTTCCAAATCGGCACGAACTTCATCCAAATTCGTAAACACCATCCGGCGCCTCATCTCTCGTTTTGAAATGGAAAACAGCTTAATCACTTCCATCAGGTAATCACAGAAGAAATGATAGAACCCACGTTCAATATTCTCTCTTTCTTTCTGGCTTTTCTCCGGGAAACATTCTTCCAACTGCCGCTGAACCACCTTCCGACGATATTTAATCCAATGAAATAGGGGGAAAAACAGCAAGTCGGAAATGAAATAAAGCAGCCTCAACGGAAGTAGGGACAACAGATACAGGAAGAAAAATAATATGCGGTATACAAACTTCATCAGGACATTGAATTATAATTCAGGGCAAAGCTACAAAAAATCTACCATCCTCTCCCTACGGGAACTTCAATTTTTACAGAAAGGATGGCGTACCTATGGTATTTTGCACTATCTTTGCAAAATACAAGTAGTTACATTTTATGAAAGAATTCTTCCAACTCATGCGGCGATTCGTATCGCCCTATAAAAAATATGTCTGCTGGGCCGTTCTTCTGAATATACTATCAGCCATCTTCAATGTATTTTCTTTTTCACTCCTGATTCCCATCCTGAACATCCTGTTCAAAACAGATGCACAAGAAAAGGTGTATCAATACATGGACTGGGAATGGACGGTGGACTCGCTGAAAGAGACGGCAATCAATAACTTCTACTATTATGTCAATCAGCTGATTGATTCCTTCGGTCCCTCTACCACCCTGCTGTTCCTCGGGCTGTTTCTGGCCGGTATGACGTTCCTGAAAACGGCTTGTTATTTCGGGTCGACAGCGGTCATGGTACCCCTGCGTACCGGTATCGTACGCGACATACGCACGATGGTCTATACCAAGGTGACCTACCTTCCTTTAGGTTTCTTCTCGGAAGAGAGAAAAGGGGATATCATCGCCCGAATGAGCGGGGATGTGGCAGAAATCGAGAACTCCATCACCAGTTCACTGGATATGCTGCTGAAAAATCCTATTTTGATTATTTCCTATTTCACCACCTTGATGATTATCAGCTGGCAGCTGACCTTATTTACCATCCTCGTCTTGCCTACCATGGGATGGCTGATGGGAAAAATCGGGCGTAAACTGAAAAGACAGTCCCTCGACGCGCAGGAAAAATGGGGAGAAACGATGTCACAGTTGGAAGAGACACTGGGAGGATTGCGGGTAATCAAGGCTTTCACTGCCGAAGAAAAGATGATTAACCGCTTCAACAAATGCAGCAACGAATACCGGGATGCCACCAGCCGGGTATCTATCCGTCAGGCATTGGCGCATCCGATGAGCGAATTCCTCGGTACGGTACTCATCGTATTTGTATTATGGTTTGGAGGTTCCCTGATTTTGGGCAACAACTCTTCCATCGATGCCTCAACCTTCATTTATTATATGGTGATTCTTTACAGCATCATCAATCCGCTGAAAGATTTCTCCAAGGCCAGCTACATGATTCCGCGTGGACTGGCTTCCATGGAACGTGTAGACAAGATTCTGAAGGCGCCCAACAATATCGTGGAGAAAAAGAACCCGCAGCATCTGTCTTCCTTGAACCAGGATATCCAGTTCAATCATATTTCTTTCAGCTACAATGGACAGACCCAGGTGCTGAACGACATCAACCTTCGTATTCAGAAAGGAGAAACCATTGCTCTGGTAGGACAAAGCGGTTCCGGGAAATCCACGCTGGTAGACCTGCTTCCCCGTTTCCACGATGTGCAAGGAGGAGAGATTCTGATTGACGGAGTCAATATCAAGGACGTATCCATCAGCGACCTCCGTTCACTCATCGGCTATGTGAACCAGGAAGCCATTCTGTTTAACGACAGTTTCTATAACAACATCACGTTTGGAGTGGACAATGCGACCAAGGAACAGGTGATAGAAGCGGCCAAGATTGCCAATGCCCACGACTTCATCATGGAATCGGAACACGGGTACGACACCAACATCGGTGACCGGGGATGCCGCCTTTCCGGAGGACAACGCCAGCGTATCTCCATCGCACGGGCCATTCTGAAAAACCCGGCCATCTTGATATTGGATGAAGCGACTTCCGCCCTCGACACCGAAAGCGAACGGCTGGTACAGGAGGCGCTGGAACGGCTGATGAAGACCCGAACCACCATTGCCATCGCCCACCGCCTGTCGACCATCAAGAACGCCAACCAGATTTACGTGCTCTACGAAGGTAAAATTGTGGAAAGCGGAAAACACGAGGAATTGTTGGCGCAAAACGGATACTACAAGCGATTGAACGATATGCAGGCCCTATAAAAAGTCACCCGGCTGGAAGAAGTGATAAGTTCCCTCCCAGCCGGGTGTATTTTTTCAATCTGACAGAATCAATATTTCCCGAGTTTCTCGTGAATACCGTCACAATAGGCCTTCCAGAATTTACCGACATCTTTCAGGCTATAGACATCCTTAAACGGACAAGTCAACAAAGCCACCAGCCAATAGCCCAGCATCCCATTAAATCCCCGCAGGTATCTCACTCCCCAGTTACGTCCGTAATGATGATTCAAATAGGTCGAGTTGCGCACCTGATAGAAACGCTTCCATTTCTTCTTCTTACTCCGTTCCTCCCAATTGTCATTGGAAAAGAACTTTTCCTTATCCATCAAGGCAGAAGGGATATACAGAATACGGAATCCGGCCAATACCGTCCGCAGGCAATAATCCGTATCATCACAGAAAATAAACAGCTCTTTGTTGGGCAGCCCAATCTTTTCTACCGCCTCGCGCCGGATACACAATCCTTCGAAGGCAGTTCCACAAATCTCCACCGGTGCATTGACCACCTGTTTCTTCAATTTCTGCTGATACATGGAGGCAAACGGATTTGTCAGGTTTACCCGCTGAAAATCATTGGTAAAAATCTGTCCCTCCATCATCCGGCGAGGAGCCAGGATACCCACATGCGGTTCTGTCATATAAGGTAAAAGGTGCTCCATACAATCGGCCCGTGGAAAGACATCATCGTCCATACACCATATCCATTCCGCACCCGCCTGATAAGCATACTCAATCCCCCGATGGAATCCGCCGGACCCACCCACATTCTCCTGATGAATCACGGTAAGGTCCTGCTGGGCATCCAGCCACTCGGCAGTGCCGTCCGTACTTCCATTGTTCACTACCACAATGGAAGATACGGGAGCATTCGCACGCAGACAGTGGATGTTGCGCTTCAACAGCTCCCTCCGGTTGTAAGTCACCACTACAGCTACTATTTTCATATCTCCGTCGTTCTTTAGTAAAGTCCGTCAATCTTTCCCGGTTGGGTACTCCGGTAGGCCACCATCAGTTTATAACATGCCTCCGGATCAAAGCCCCGGTCTTTGGCGTACGCCTCGGCCAATACCCTGTGCATGTGAGGAGTAGCCGGCAGCCGCTCCAGGTTCTTGCAACCTGCCTTCATATCCAGCGGACCGATATCCATGCGGTTCAAATCGACAATCTCAATCTTTATCCCTTCCGGTGTCTGCCCAAACAGAATATTGCCCCGTCCATAATCTTTGTGAGCATAGCCATGATTATGTAACCGGGCTGTAACGTGTCCCACCGCAGCAAGTACCTCGTCTTCGTATGGAAACTTGCGTTTAAACAGTTCTTCATACGTATAGGGACAGTCGGAAGCAAAAGTCACATAATAACTGCGGTCGAACTGTAATCCTTTCCGGATATTCAGATATCCCACCGGACGAGGAGTGCCGACTCCAATGTCCAGCAGCATCTTCGCATGCACAAAAGAACGTTTGGCTTTTGAAGGACGAAACACCCCATACACCCAACGGTTGATAATATTGGGAGTACGAAAAGATTTCACCACAAGTTCCTTACCGTCATAAGCCATTTTCCGCAATTCATTCCGTCCTTTATGTATGACAGTTCCCTCGCCTTTCTCAAAACGTTCCGGTATAGAAAGCATGAACGATCTGAAAGACTCGCATTCGGGGCTAAGAACCAAGGTCTGATGATTAATGAAACTCATAAATGCACATTTAACTAAATCTTATCCAACCCTTTCGTAAACTTCAACCAATAGTATTTCAAGGGGTTCTTGTATTTCAACTGTTTCCATGGCCGGCTTCCGTGCGGACGATGCCATACCGGCAATACCGTAAACAAATAATTCTGAAAACCTTTTTTCAAGGCTTCGTGAGAAATGGTCACATCGTACCAATTCTTCGAGGCATCCAGCTGATGGAAGTCGAACTTCCGCAAAAAGTTCAATGTCAGCAAGGAGCAACAGAAACTGCAATGCTTCTTTTCAGCATAAATCTTGTTCTCATTTCCTTTGGCATGCAGATAAGGATAATTGATGACACCTGCCTCGTCAGTAGTGACAGCAGCTGCAATGGCACAGTCCGGACGTGCCACAGCCCCGTCGAACAAGCCCTGCAAGGTGTTCTTCTTCACCACTACATCCGACTCCACAATCAACAGTCCGGCCTTTGCTTCAATGGCCTCCTTTTGCGCCATCTGCAATACCAGCAAGTAATTGGGGGAAGGATGGTCTGTCAAATCCGACAGATTCACCAGGCGGAAGCCCAGCTGCTTCGCATTCTCTTCCAGTATCTTCGTGTTTTCTGGGGTACTGAAATCATTATACACAGTATAGGTATAAGGTACCTTTATTTCAGAATCCAAGATGGCTTTTATCGTTTCCAACGTAAATTCAATGGAATCCTTGACAGGAGTAATAATATGCAGACTTTCCATCACTTATTGATTTACAAATTCTTGTCTTATTAAATTCAATGCCGCTTCCACTGTATCATCCATATCGGCATACGTATATTGTCCCAGTCTTCCGCCAAACAAAATATTCTTCCGGCTTTGGGCCAATTCTTGATAACGCTTGAAAAGACCGGTATTCCGTACATCATTTACCGGATAATAAGGCTCTTTTCCCAACTCAAAGTTATCTGGATATTCGTAGGTAATCACCGTCACAGGCTGGTGTCCAAACTCAAAATGCTTATGCTCAATGATTCTGGTATAAGGCACTTCCCGTTCGGTATAGTTCACTACCGCATTGCCCTGAAAGTCTTCCATGTCCAACAGCTTTTGCTCAAACCGAAGACTTCTATATTCCAGACAGCCACACTGATAGTCAAAGAATTCATCAATACATCCTGTGAATAACACTTTATCTGCAATACCCTCCCAGTAAGAACGTTCTTTCAGATAATCTACTCCCAGACGAACTTCAATACCTTCCAGCAATGCATCAATCAGCGCATTATATCCTCCTTTGGGAATACCCTGATAGGCATCATTAAAATAATTATTGTCGAAGGTAAACCGAAAAGGAATACGCTTGATGATAAAAGCCGGAAGTTCTGTAGCCGAACGCCCCCATTGCTTTTCCGTATAGCCTTTGATCAGGATATGATAAATATCTTCGCCACACAATTTCAGTGCCTGCTCCTCTAAATTGGCCGGCTCTGAAAGGTGACTGTAAATTTTTCGTTGTGCTTCTATCTTTGCCTTGGCTTCCAAAGGAGTCCGTACATTCCATAACTGATAGAAAGTATTCATATTGAACGGAAGGTTGTACAATTTTCCCTTGAAATAAGCCAATGGAGAATTCGTAAAGCGGTTAAATTCTACAAATTGATTGACGTAATCCCAGATTTCCTTTTTGTCCGTATGAAAAATATGGGCTCCATATTTATGCACATGGATGCTTTCCACATCTTCGCAATAAATATTTCCCCCACGATGGGTCCGCTTATCCAGCACCAAACAACGCTTTCCTCTCTTTTTCGCTTCATAAGCGAAGACGGCACCGAACAAACCGGCCCCTACAATCAGGTAATCATACTGTTTCGTCATAACCGTAGTTTATTGATCCTATTGGGCAAAGATAGGAATAAAATAAGATTTACACTGCATTGTCCCCAATTTAGTATTCCATTTCATCAAAAGTATATACATTTGTAACCCTACAAAACCAACACAAGAATGAAAGTAATCGTAGACAATAAGATACCTTATATAAAAGGGCTCATCGAGCCACTGGCAGACGAAGTCATTTATCTTCCCGGAAAAGACTTTACTCCGGAAGTGGTGAAAGAAGCAGATGCCTTGCTCATCCGCACCCGCACATGCTGCAACCGCCAGCTGCTGGAAGGTAGCAAAATACGATTTATCGGAACAGCCACCATCGGCTTCGACCACATTGATACAAAATACTGTCAGGAAGCCGGCATCACGTGGAGCAACTGTCCCGGATGCAATGCCGGAGCCGTGGAGCAATATGTACATGCCGCCCTGCTGTTGCTGCAACAGGAAAAAGGGCTCCAACTCAAGGGAGCCTGTCTGGGCATTGTCGGTGTGGGACATGTGGGCGAACGCATCCGACGGATGGCGGAACGCATTGGCATGAAGGTGCTTCTGAACGACCCCCCACGAGCGGATAAAGGCGAACTAGGCTTCACCTCACTAGACACTCTGGCCGGACAATGCGACGTCCTGACCTTCCACACCCCATTGATTCGGGAGGGGAAATACCGGACCTTCCACCTGGCCGACCGTGGTTTCCTCCGGAAGTTACGGAAAAAACCTTATCTCCTCAATACCTCCCGTGGGGAAGTGGTAGAAACAGAAGCCCTGCTGGACGCCCTGGACACGGGCGCTGTGGCAGGGGCCGTAATCGACGTATGGGAGAACGAACCACACATCAGCCGGGAGCTACTCGACAAGGTTTTTATCGGTACCCCCCACATTGCCGGTTATTCCGCCGACGGAAAAGCCAATGCCACGCGGATGGTGCTGGAAGCTTTCTGCCGTTTTTTCCACAAGCCGGTAAATTTCCACCTCGCGTTGCCGGAAATTCCCCACCCCGGCCCTTCCGGAGAAGAGGAATTCCAGCTTCTCCATCAATACAATCCGCACACCGACTGTGAGCATTTGCGGGCTCATCCGGAACAGTTCGAACAGCTTCGTGGAGACTATCCTTTACGAAGGGAATAAGGCACTTAAATGCATGTTTTCGTGCACAGAATGTATAAAAATGTGCAAAGGGAGTGCATTTATTTGCTAGAATACTTGTTTAAAAGCAGAAATATTTATTCCTTTGCAACGAAAAATCAATAAATTACATTATTTATAAACTTAAAAAAATTAGAATTATGTCTGAAATCGCATCAAAAGTACAGAAAATTATCGTAGATAAATTGGGCGTAGAAGAATCAGAAGTTGTTCCAACTGCGAGCTTCACTAACGATCTGGGTGCTGACTCTTTGGATACAGTAGAATTGATCATGGAATTCGAAAAAGAATTCGGAATCTCTATTCCTGACGATCAGGCAGAAAAAATCCAGACTGTAGGCGACGCTATCTCTTACATCGAAGCTAACGCAAAATAATTTAATTCTACTTTTATGGAATTAAAAAGAGTAGTAGTAACAGGTCTTGGTGCGTTGACCCCGGTAGGTAATACGGTTCCGGAATTCTGGAACAACCTCCTGAACGGCGTCAGCGGAGCAGGACCTATTACTCATTTTGATGCGTCGAAGTTCAAGACTCAGTTCGCTTGCGAAGTGAAGAACTTCAATGCTGCCGACCATATTGACCGCAAGGAAGCCCGCAAGATGGACCTCTATACACAATATGCCGTAGTAGCAGCAAAAGAAGCGGTCACTGATGCCGGAATCGACGTAGAAAAAGAAGATTTGAACAAAGTCGGAGTAATTCTCGGCGTCGGAATCGGAGGTATCCATACTTTCGAGGAAGAAGTTGCCGGATATGAAAAGACGAAAGATACAATCGGACCGAAATTCAATCCGTTCTTCATCCCCAAGATGATTGCAGACATCGCTGCCGGACAGATTTCCATTATGTATGGCTTCCATGGCCCTAACTTCACCACCACTTCTGCATGTGCTTCTTCTTCCAACGCCATAGCTGATGCGTTCAACTATATCCGTCTGGGAAAAGCCAACATCATTGTGACCGGTGGAGCCGAAGCAGCCATCTTCCCCGCAGGAGTAGGTGGTTTCAATGCCATGCATGCATTGTCTACCCGCAACGATGACCCGACTCATGCTTCACGTCCGTTCAGCGCAAGCCGTGACGGTTTCGTAATGGGTGAAGGTGCCGGATGTCTGATTCTTGAAGAACTGGAACACGCAAAAGCTCGTGGCGCGAAGATATATGCAGAGCTGGCCGGTACAGGTGCTTCTGGCGACGCTTACCATCTGACAGCTTCTCATCCTGAAGGTCTGGGTGCGAAACTGGTTATGCAGAGTGCGTTGGAAGATGCCGGAATGAAACCGGAAGACATCGACTATATCAACGTACACGGAACTTCTACTCCGGTAGGTGATATTTCAGAAGTGAAAGCCATCAAAGACTTGTTCGGCGAACATGCCTACAAACTGAACATCAGTTCCACCAAGTCTATGACCGGACACCTTTTGGGAGCAACAGGTGGCGTAGAAGCAATTGCATGTGTACTTTCTGTGAAAAATGACATTGTTCCTCCAACCATCAACCACGAAGAAGGTGATAACGATGAAAACATCGACTATAACCTGAACTTCACTTTCAATAAAGCACAGCAGCGTACTGTACGTGCCGCATTGAGCAACACCTTCGGATTTGGCGGACACAATGCATGTGTAATCATTAAAAAATACACTGAATAAACTGTGTTTAGCAATATACCAGATAAGATAAGACTCCTTTTTCGCAAGGATAAGGAGTCTTATCTTTGTTTTTATAAGATGCTGGGATTCTACCCGCGGAACATCGAAATCTACCAGCAGGCTCTCTTGCACAAATCTTCTTCAGTAAAGACTAAAGGCCGACTGCTCAACAACGAGCGGCTGGAATTTTTGGGAGACGCCATTCTGGATGCGGTCGTGGCCGACATCGTCTACAAACGGTTTGAGGGAAAACGGGAAGGATTTCTGACCAACACGCGATCTAAAATCGTACAAAGAGAAACACTGAACCGGATTGCGGTACAAATCGGACTCGACAAGCTGATTAAATACACCACACGGCAGTCGTCACACAACAGTTACATGTGCGGCAATGCGTTTGAAGCGCTCGTTGGAGCCATCTACCTGGACAGAGGATACGAAACCTGCAAGTTCTTCATGGAAGAACGCATCATCAAGCCTTATCTGAACCTCGATAAACTGTCGCGCAAGGAGGTCAACTTCAAGTCGAAACTGATTGAATGGGGACAAAAGAACCGCTTCCTCATCGAGTTCAACCTATTGGAACAGTCAGTCGACGAAGAGCTGAACCCGGTATTCGAAACACAGGTCGTAGTGGAACAGGTGCCTGCCGGACAAGGAAAAGGATATTCCAAGAAAGAATCACAGCAAGAGGCCGCACATGAGACCTTGAACAAAATCAAGAACGACCCTCAGTTTATCGATGCCATCTTTGCAAAGAAAGCAGCCCGCGAAAAGGCAGCAGAAGAGAGCCAGAATACAGCTTCCACTGATGCTCCGGAGACGAGCCACACACCCCTCCCTACGAATGTCCGGGAGGAAGAAGCAGCTTCTCTGGAAGTGACCGAAGAAGTCGTGACAACAGAGAAATACGATGATGTGGAACGGATTATAGCAGAAGCAGAAGAAGCGGCGTTTCAACTTGCAGACGTGCCAGAAAAAGACACACAGGACACACAGACCACGGTGTAGAGTACTTGTCTCTACATGACAAATGTCTGCCCCCATAAAATAAATCCTCAGCTACCCCCTCAGGAATAGTTGAGGATTTTTTGTAAGTTATTTTCCCTTGACGATGGAAGTCAGCGGATGGCGGTTACCCTTGATATCGGTCAGGAAGGCCTTGGCCGAACCGAAATTCAGGTACATGTCCAGACGTACCGGCAAATGGTTCCGGTCGTCAGTCACATAGAACGTGATGACTTCCTTTTCTTTTTTCTCTTCGCCCACATATTCCACCAGCGAGAATACCAGACAACGGTAGGTTACCCCGTTCTCTGCCTTGTAGTTCTCCTTGCGGCGGTAAATCAGTGTCTGCTTCTCCACTTCTCTTCCGGTAGCCATGGAGAAAAGAATTTTCTGTCCGGGCTTGTAATCCGCCGCATCGTATGAACGGGCTTGCAAGAGGATGCTCAGCATGTCATACACACACACCGGCAGTTCCTCATGATGCTTGTCGGTATTGCCCCGCAACGTACGCTGCTGGTCGACAATACACTTTCCGTTCTGGTAACTGAAATTCACTTCGTCCACCGTATAGCGTTTGCCTTCTTCTGCCCCTTTCCGGAAATACAGCGGTACCAGGTCTTTCGAAGTGATGCAAGTCAGTGTGTCACGCATCTTGAAGAAGAAGTCAATCTTCTTGTTGGTGTACGACTGCAAATCCGTCTTCAGACACGGAACGCCCTTGTATTTCGTCTCGTTGACCGTCATCTTTGCCCATCCGGCATTGATCCAGACAAACTTCCAGTTAAACTTCAGCTCATAAGAGAGCGTCTCCCCTGGCTTGATTGCATCATTCACAGCACCACATTGTGCATTGGCTGCCATTCCTCCCACCAGGAGGAAAAGGCAAAGAATCAGTTTCTTAATCATGTTTTTCCTAGTTTACGCGCCCGCTCTTTGTTGCGGTCCTTGATTTTTTTCGCCTCGTCGGGCTTTTGTTTCTTTATCTCGTCCAACTTCTGCTTGTCGAGCGGCGTGGCATGGACATCCCATGTCTCCTCAAACTCAAAGTTGGCTTTCATCTCCCATACTTTCGGGAAGTAGAACACTTCTTCCGGCTGGCGTTTTTCGCTGTAATTGCCGGTATCCCACACCCCGTTGTTGTTGTCGTCATTGAACAGACGGATATAATATTTCGTGCTGGGCTGAAGGAAATAAAAGTCGCACGTGTTCTTTTCCGTCACCGGCTGCTGGCGCACCACCTCGTCACTGCCGTTCAGCAACTGCACGATGGCGTGAGGGCCGGCACCCACAATGTTCAGGTACAACGTGCCATACTCTTCCAGCGTCTTCACCTTCAGTTCATTTTCCACCTTATCCGTATAAAGTCCGTAAATGCCCTTGATACCCAATGAATCTATCTTGAACTGATACTCCTGTCCGGGCTGCCAGTCGGCCAGAATCTGGTACTGACGAGGGGCCACCGAATCTTTCATCAAAATAAACGGAATAGTCTCCCACAAGGAATCCACCTTGACCGCCATGTGAATGGCCGCCGTATCGATGTGTTCCACCGGCTCGTCGAACTTCAGCACGATGTTCCGGTTCAGGTCAAGGCTGGAAGGAGCATCCACCGACATGGCAAAGAACTTGGGCTGTGCCTTCAGCGTATCCCCCTTCTTTTCCCGCCGCTTGCGTTCCTTTTCCTCCTTCTTCAAAGCCTCTTCCGCCAAAGCCATGCGCCGCTTCTTGTCAATCTTGTTTACCATACGCAGCGTATCGGTTTTCGGCACCAGCTGGCCCAGCGTATCCGTGGCCAGGTAATCCATCTGGAAAGTCAATGTATCGCGTTCGCACATCACCGTATCCTTAATCCAGTAGCGGATGGTATCGTTGCGCGGATTGCTTTCGATGACAAACGCATCTTTCTCGTCAAAATCCAGTCCCTTGATTGTGGGAAGTGTATCTGCTTTGGCACTGAAATACAACGAGAAACGGTTCAACTGTTCCCGTTCGCTCTTCACCAGATACTGCATCGGATTCTCTTCCTTGAACGAACGCAGAATCAGGTTGTCGGGCAGGAAGCGCGTGTAGTGCACATCGTAAATCGTATCGTAGGCCAGCGTATCGAGTTCGTTCCACACCGTATCCTGACGCACAGCCTGCCGCATGTCGGGCACAACGAGTGAATCCAGAAAAGCAATCGCCTCTGTTTTCGAATCGAACAGATAGTTCTGGTTACCGTCCATCAAGGCATAAATACGGTATTTTCCCGGTGCCACTCCCCGGATAGTGAACTGCCCACGACTGTCGGTACGCGAAATGCGGTCGAACGGGAGTTTCACGAACGCACTGTCTTCCAGGTTGCTGTGAAGCCCCACCTGAATGCCCTTCACCGGCTCCAGATTCTCGGCATTCAGCACCGTACCCGACACTTCCATCGTGTCAATATGCTCACCGGTAGAGAAAGCATAGGCAAAATTTCCCAGCGGATTGTCTTCATTGTTGTCCACAATGGCATCCCCAAAATCAATGGTATACGTCGTATTGGCCCGTAACGTATCAAAAAACTCCACCAGCACCCGGTGGCCGCTCACCTTCACTTCCGGCGCTTCTATCTGAGGAGGCGAAATGATGACCTTCTCCGAAGGTTTGTCCAGCTTGATGTATTCGTCGAACTCAATGGAGATTTTCTTGCGCTTGTTGTTGGTGGCATTGGGTTCAGGAGTAGCCCGCACAAATTTGGGCGGTGTCTCGTCATACGGTCCCCCGTCGGGCATACCTGTACTTGCACAGGCGTAGAACCCGATAATCACGAGCAGCAAGGCCAGATATTTAGGAATTGGCTTCATCGGTTTTCGTCTAGTTATTCAGTTTCAACATTTCTTCAATATAGTCACGGCTGTTGCTCAGACGGGGCACCTTGTGCTGTCCGCCCAGCTTGCCTTTTTGCTTCAGCCAGTCGTGGAACAGTCCCTCACGGGCCACAATCACTTCCAGCCGCTGCAAGGTGATGTCCTTATGCCGTTTGGCTTCGTAGTCCGAGTTGATTTCCTGCAAGGCCGTATCGAGTACCTGCGTGAATTTCTCCAGCGAATCGGGCATCACGCTGAACTCAATCAACCACTGGTGACGGCATTTGGCATTGGCATCCATGAACACCGGTGCTGCCGTATATTCCAGCACCTGCGCTCCCGTTTCCTTGCAGGCACGCTCCAGTCCCTTTTCGGCATTGTCCACCATCAGTTCCTCACCGAAGGCGTTGATAAAGTGTTTCGTACGGCCGGAAATGATGAACTTGTAAGGATTCTTCTGCGTAAATTTCACCGTGTCACCGATGAGGTAACGCCACAAACCGCAAGAGGTCGTGATGACCATCGCATAGTTACGTCCCACTTCCACACCCCAGAGCGGCACGATAGCCGGATTCGGTTTGTCGATGTCTTCCAGCGGAATGAACTCATAGAACACGTCGTAGTCAATCATCAGCAACATGGCGGGGTCGTGCAAGTCGCTCTGCAAGCCGAAGAAACCTTCGCTGGCATTATACGTCTCCATGTAATGCATCTTGTCGGAAGGAATCAGCTGCTTGTACTGCTCACGGTAGGGCGTAAAGCATACACCCCCATGGAAGAACACTTCCAGATTGGGCCACACCTCGTTCAGATGTTTGGCTCCGGTTTTCTCCAGAATGCGATGTATCACAGCCAGCATCCACGAAGGTACCCCCGACAGGTTGGTCACATTCTGGTGAATTGTGGTATCGGCAATGCGTTCCACCTTCTCTTCGAACTCACTCAGCAGGGCTATCTCCTTTTTCGGCACCCGAATCAGGTTGACCAGCGGATTGATGTTCTGAATCAGGATGGCCGAGAGGTCGCCCACCAGACTGTCCTTCACGTTGTAGTTCGGACTATGGCTTCCGCCCAGAATCAAACCCTTTCCCGAGAAGAAGCGGCTCTGCGGATTTTCGCGCAGGTAAAGTGCCACCGCATCCGTGCCTCCCCGGTAATGAATACCTTTCAGACCTTCCGGACTGACGGGAATAAACTTGCTCTTGTCGTTGGTAGTTCCCGACGATTTGGCATACCAGATGACTTTTCCCGGCCACAGCACGTCCTTTTCTCCGTGGCGCATGCGGTCTACATATCCTTTCACATCTTCATAGGTCTGTACCGGAACCCGCTGGAAATCCGTATAGTTCCGGATCTGGTTGAAATCATATTTTGTGCCCCACTCCGTGGCGGAAGCTCTCTGTATCAGTTTTCGGAATACGCGGTCCTGAATTTCTTCGGCCTTTGTCCCATAAAGGTCGATTTCTCTCTGTCTGGGAGCAAATAGCTTTCCTATTAACTTTGTTGAATTCATTCGTCCTTAAATTTCAAATCCTTATTGTGGTAGTTGCAAAGGTAGATTTTTTCTGCCTAATTCAGCAGGCAGGAACATTATTTTTTCCTCCCTCACGACAAATATACAGTTTTTTCTTACCTTTACCACACAATCGATTAATACCACTAAACATGAAGATAGGAATCTTGACTTCAGGCGGTGACTGTCCGGGCATAAATGCTACAATCCGAGGGGTTTGCAAGACAGCCATCAATCATTACGGGATGGAGGTGTATGGCATCCACAGCGGTTTCCGGGGCTTGCTCGACAACGACATCATCCCGATGGACGAGAGTTCACTCACCGGACTGCTCAACCTGGGAGGGACCATCCTCGGCACCTCGCGTGAAAAACCTTTCAAGAAGAAAGGGACTGCCGTCTCGGAGGACAAGCCTGCCATCCTGTTACAGACCATCCGCGACCGGCAGCTGGACTGCATCGTGTGCATCGGCGGTAACGGCACCCAAAAGACCGCGGCCAAACTGGCGGAAGCGGGAGTCAATGTGGTAAGCATTCCTAAAACCATCGACAACGACGTGTGGGGAACCGACGTGTCGTTCGGTTTCGACTCGGCAGTATCCATCGCCACCGATGCCATCGACCGCCTGCACTCCACAGCCAGCGCGCACCAGCGGGTCATGGTCATTGAAGTGATGGGACACAAGGCCGGATGGATTGCCCTTTATTCGGGCATGGCTGGAGGAGGCGACATCATCCTGCTGCCGGAAATCCCGTTCGACATCCACCGCATCGGCGATGCCATCATCAACCGGCTCAAAAAGGGTAAGCCCTACTCCATCGTGGTGGTAGCAGAAGGTATTCCTACGCTGGGCGGCAAGAAAGCGGCACAATACATTGCCGAAGAAATCGAATACGAAACAGGATTTGAGACACGCGAAACGGTGCTGGGCTACATCCAGCGCGGAGGAAGTCCTACGGCCTACGACCGTAACCTGGCCACACGCATGGGAGGACATGCCACCGAGCTGATTGCACAGGGCCTGTTCGGGCGGATGGTGGCCTTGAAAGGAAACGCCATTGATTCGGTACCACTGAGCGAAGTGGCCGGAAAGCTGAAACTGGTGACGGAAGAGCACGACCTGGTGGTACAGGGCCGCCGGATGGGTATCTGTTTCGGATAAATATACGGTTTATACACATAAAATCATCCCTGAAAAAACGTCCTTACGTTTTACCTCAAACGCAAGGACGTTTTGTGCAAAACGCACTTGCGTTTAAGAGCAAACGCAAGTGCGTTTTTTTGACACCTTATCCAGAACCTGTAAACCATTGATTCTCAATACAAGACATCTCCTTCCTCCTAAATTAAAAATTTTTATTTTTCATTTATTAATAAAAAATATTTCTTTCATATATTCCATTACTATATTTTTGCGATAAACCAAAAACATAAAACCAAGAATTAATACTAAACAGAAATACATAATCAAAAAATTACATTATTAAACCTTGTAACCTAAAAACCAAAAAAAACGAAAACTGAACAACCTTATTACACCCTTACCATTTTTTACCTTGAAACCTCTTCCACAAGAGCTTAATACCTAAATTTAATAACCTTAATTTTACTGACATGCAACAAGGAAAAACGAACAAGTTTGGAAAAAAACTTGGACTGGCATTATGTATGCTACCTCTTTCCTCCTGGGCTGTATCCAGTGCCACACTCGATGCAAGCCCCCTTCCAGCAGTTTCCTTTCATGAAACCAAAGACATCGAGGCTACTGCACAAAGTCCCAGAAAACGAACCATCACCGGTACCATTACCGATGCTTCCGACGGAACGCCTATCATCGGAGCCAACATTGTCCTGAAAGGGAAAAATACCGGCGTCATTTCCGACCTTGATGGTAATTATTCTATCGAAGCCACCAGCAAAGACATCCTGGTGGTCAGCTTTATCGGTTACAAAACCCGTGAGATTTCCGTGGCCGACCTCGGTGTCATCAACGTGAAACTGCGGTCGGACAATGAGATGCTGGACGAAGTCGTAGTAGTCGGTGCCGGTACGCAGAAAAAAGTCAGTGTCACCGGTTCTATCACCAGTGTAAAAGGTTCTTCTCTTGTCACTCCTACCTCTTCTTTGACCAATGCCCTCGCCGGTAAGCTGGCAGGTGTCATCGCCAAGACTTCCAGCGGTGCGCCGGGACAGGCTGCCGAATTCTATATCCGCGGTATCGGCACGTTCGGCGGAAGAGCTACTCCGCTGATTATGCTGGACGACGTGGAAATCTCGGCTGCCGACCTGAACAACATTCCGGCGGAAACCATTGAAAGTTTCTCTATCCTGAAAGATGCTTCGGCAACCGCCATCTACGGTGCCCGCGGTGCCAACGGTGTAATGTTGATTACCACCAAATCGGGACGGGAAAATGAACGTACACAGATTAACGTGACGGTAGAAAACGCGTTCAACGTCATGACCAATTTCCCGGACTTCGTGGACGGTGCCACCTGGATGGAAATGTACAACGAGGCACAGACCACCCGCAATCCGGGCGTAACGCCCAAATATTCGCAAGAACAGATTGAAAACACCCGCCTGGGCACCAATCCCTACATGTATCCCAGCGTGAAATGGAATGACGTGATTTTCAAAAACATGGCCATGAGCCAGCGGGCCAATATCAACGTACAGGGTGGTGGTTCCAGAGCCACTTACTACATGAGTATCCAGGCCAACCATGACTCCGGATTGCTGAATACCCGAAAAGTATATTCTTATAACAACAACATCAACAACTGGAGCTACAACTTCCAGAACAACATCAAATACAAGCTGACGTCTACTACGACCGTAGACTTGCGAATGAATGCGCAGATACGCAACAACCAGGGTCCTAACTATAATACATCCGATTTGTTCAAGATGGCCCTGACCACCAACCCGATCAACTTCCCTGTCACATTCCCGGCAGAGGAAGGCGACACACATATCCGTTTCGGTAATGCCATCCTGAGCGGAACCAACTTGCGCACCAACCCGTATGCCTACATGCTCTCTTCTTACAAGCAGATGCAGGAAAATACCTTGAACACCTCTTTGAAAATCAGCCAGCAGCTTGATTTCATCACCAAGGGACTGAGTGCCACGGCTTTGGTCAACTTCAAGAACTGGTCGTCCAACTGGTATAACCGCAGCATCGAACCCTACTACTACCGCATTAAAGACGGAAGTTTCAATCCTTCTACGGGAGAATATACCCTGGAAAGACTGGGCACAAGCGGAACAGACTATATCTCACAGTCGGACATCACAAAAGACGGTGACAACACTTTCTTCCTGCAGTTTACCCTCGACTATCAACGCCGTTTCGGAAAACATAGTGTAGGCGGTATGCTGCTCTATATGCAGCGTGAATACCGGAAGGCTGTGCTGCCGAACCGCAACCAGGGTTTCTCCGGACGTTTCACCTACGACTTCGACCAACGCTATTTGGCTGAAATCAACTTCGGTTACAACGGTACCGAGCGTCTGGCAAAAGGTGACCGTTTTGAATTCTTCCCGGCCATCTCTTTGGGATGGGTGGTTTCCAACGAGAAATTCTTCGCTCCCCTCAGCAAGGTCATATCGTCCTTGAAGCTGAGAGGTTCCTACGGTCTGGTAGGTAGCGACGAAACCGGTCCTCAAGGCTCACCTCACTTCTTGTACATCGACCAGGTAAATGTCATTGGCCAGAATCGCCCGGGAGCCACCTTTGGAGAAGACCTGAATGTCACCAAATACGGTCCTGTGGTCACTCAGTATGCCGTGCAGAACGCCGGATGGGAACGTGTGAAAAAACTGGACGTCGGTTTCGACATGGAACTGTTCCGCAGCTTGAGCCTGACCTTCGACTTCTTCTACGACAAGCGCTACAACATCCTGCTACACCGCGAGGCATGGCCGCAGTCTCTGGGATATGACTCTGCCAAACCTTGGAGCAACAAAGGAAAAGTAAACAACTGGGGATATGAACTCAGCGTCAACTACCGCAAGCAGTTCAACAAAGACCTGGCCGTAGACTTCCAAGGAAACTTTACCTACACCCAGAATAAATACGTAGACTACGACGAACCGCTCTATCCTTATACTTGGCAGACCGTGACCGGCAAACCTTTGAGCCACCAGAAAGGTTACATCGCCGACGGACTGTTCCAAAGTCAGGAAGAGATTGACAACAGCCCGACACAAAACTTGGGAAGTAGCGTAATGGTAGGCGACGTGAAATACCGCGACGTAAACGGTGACGGCATCATCAACACAGAAGACCAAGTCATGATTTCAGAATACGGCAACATGCCGCGCATCCAGTACGGTCTGGGTATGAACATCGACTACAAAGGATTCAATTTCGGCGTATTCTTCAACGGTTCGGCCATGCGTACCCTCATGATCAGCGGTATCACTCCGTTCGGACAAGACGACTTCAACGTCATGCAGTTCATTGCAGATGATTACTGGACAGAAGCCAACCCGAACCCCAATGCGGCGTATCCGCGTCTGGGACTGACCGACGCACAGACGGCCAACAACACCCAGGCCAGCACCTACTGGATGAGAAACGGTAACTTTATCCGCTTCAAGACGCTGGAAATCGGATACCGCTTCAAGCATGCCCGCGTGTACTTCAGCGGAAACAACCTGTTCGTATTCAGTCCGTTCAAGTTGTGGGACCCGGAACTGGCTTGGAACAGCTACCCTTTACAGAGAACGTTTAATATCGGATTACAGTTAACTTTCTAAAAAATCTAATTACGATGAAGACTTTTAAAAACATAGGAAAAATCGCCTTACTCTCACTGGCTTTATGTGGAGGAACCACTTCATGTAACTACCTCGACGTAGTACCACCCGAACAAGCCTCCTTGCCAGATGCCACCAAAGACCCGGAAGCCACACTGGGCTTTCTTTTCTCCTGCTACGGAGGAGTGAGAAGTCCGTTCGATTATCAGACGGTGGAAGCCGGTGCCGACGAATACGTGCTTCCTCCCCTGTGGAACACCGGTTCACAAAAAATCACCTGGGACTTGAACCTCCCGACCAACATCGCCGACGGATGGAGCTGGGGAACCAACTACCGCTTCATCGGACAGTGTCTGCTCTTCCTGCAGGAACTGCCTAATGCCAGAGGGGTGACAGACGAACAGAAAAGAGCATGGGCCGCAGAAGCCAACTTCCTGCTGGCGTACTATCACATGGCTACATTGGTAGCCTACGGCCCTTGTCCCATCACCGACACCTATATCGACCAGGCTACTCCTGAATCAGAGTACAGGGGACGTATGCACTTCGACTACGTGAAAGACTGGATTTGCCAGAAATTCGATGAGGTCTGCGAAGACGGACAGCTTCCTGCCACCCGCAGCGGGGATGAATGGGGAAGAGCCACTTCGGTCATGGCCAAAGCCCTGAAGGCCCGCCTGCTGGTATATGCCGCCTCTCCGCTATACAACGGCAGCTTCCCTTACAAGGACTGGGAAAACACGAATTTCGAGACTCCGGGCTATGGCAAGGAACTAATCAGCAAACAATACGACCCCAAGAAATGGGAAGCAGCCAAGAAGGCCTGTCTGGAAGCCATTGAAGCCGCAAACGCAGCCGGACATAAACTGTTCAGCCTGGACGATGCACGCATCTTGTATAAACAAGCCAATCTGCCGCTCCCGTTCGTTCCTTTCAAGAGCGAAAGTGGTGGAACAGCCGACAAGGACAAAGAATTCATGGAACGCGTACAGCTGATGCGATACGTGGTCACCACCCGCTATAAGGAAGGTAACCGCGAAACCATCTGGGGACATGCCAACCAGGGAACCATGATTATCGGTTCCCTTCCACACCGTGTCATCAAAAACAACCAGGGAACTTGGAAAGCCGGATATTCCGGAGTATCCCCCACTCTAAATACAGTGGAGCAATTCTACACAGAAAACGGAGTGCCCATCGAAAAAGACGAAAAATTCTATCGTGAGAATGAATGGTTCCAGAGTGCCGGCGTAAACAATCGCAGTGACATCATCAAACTGAATGCTCGTCGTGAGCCCCGCTTCTATGCCTGGATTGCATTCGATGGCGGCGACATGGGAAGCCGTGTCTATGGTGGACAGCCCTTGAAACTGGAAATGCGCAAATCGGAACTTCACGGTTACAATCCGTCCTTGTTCAACCGCGATAACTGTGTGACCGGTTACCTGTCTCAAAAGTTCATTGAGCCTACGTTCGCCTGGACTGCCAGTGCCGAAGAAAAGCAGGACAAGCCGAGACCACTGATCCGTATGGCCGAATTGTATCTGAATCTGGCCGAATGTTATGCAGCTCTCGGTGAAACTTCTAAGGCCCTGGAACAGCTGAACATTATCCGTCAGCGTGCCGGAATCAGAAACCTCGATATGAAAGACGTCACCAACGACATGCCTATCATGAAATGGGTACAGAATGAACGCTTTGTCGAGCTGTGGGGAGAAGGTCACCGTTACTACGACATCCGCCGCTGGATGATTGCCCCAGAATACATGGGTGCCGGCGTACGCAAGGGACTCAATGCCATGAGCAAGCTCGACCCGACCTTTGAGGAATTCAACACGCCGGTGGTTATCAGCCAGAATTTCAAATGGACGAACCGCATGTATTTCCTTCCTGTTTTTGAAAATGAAGTTTACAAAAACCCACAACTTATTCAGGCACCAGGCTATTAAAAAGTATTTAATATGAAACTACATAATCTATTTGGGGCAATCTGTGTCTTAGGAGGCACATTGGCCCTATCCAGCTGCGAAAAATATGACGAACTGTTCCCTGCACAATACCATTGCGTATTGAACATCAAGGATGCAGGCATCCGTAACACGGAATTATATACTACCGAAGCGGAAGGAACCATCCCTATTTCCATCATGAAAACCGGAAGCAAAGGGGAAGTACCCGCCAACGGAACACTTGTCCCGATGACGGAAGAAGCTTTTCAGGCATATTGCACCAACAATGCACTGAAATATGCTTATCTGCCTGCCGCATATTATACAATGCCGAACGAGGAACTGCAATTTTCTGCACAGGAACGCTACAAAATAATGAACGTCGTGTTGAAAACAAGAGAAATCTTGAAACTGCAGGAAAGCAATCACGGACAGAAATATGCCTTGCCCTTGCTGCTCCACGGAAACGGAGCTTCCGTACACGACAGCTTGCTCATCATTGCCCCCGACATCAAGGCTCCTTCGCTCGAACTGACCAGTGCCGGGTTCGTAAGTGCCGTACAGTTCACTTCCAAAGGGGAAGCCAAACAGACCCATACGGTGGAGCTGGCCCTGCCCACTCCGAATGCCTGGGGATTGAAATGCAGCGTCACTTGCAACGAAGAAGCGGTAGAGGCTTTCAAGAAATACAATGCACAGAACGGTAACCGTTACCAACAACTTCCGGCAAACGCTTACACCCTGCCCAACAATGGTGTGGTAACTTTCGCCGAAGCAGCCACTACTGCCACAATGGAGGTCACTTTCAACCGGACTGCCCTGCAAATGGGAGAATATATTCTTCCTCTTACCATTTCCAATCCCAGCGTGGAAGGCCTGGAAATCAAAGCGACTCAAAAAACCGTTCTGTTGGGTGTTTCTTACTCTCCAGACAAACTGGTGCTGAAAGCCAGCCAATTTAAGGCAAACTCCATTGCTGAAGGTGACGGAACGGGTTATGCTGGTCTGATTGACGGTCTCGGCGCCGGCCTGCACTTCCACTCCAACTGGAGTGCCCCTGTACAAGATGCCACTTACGGCAACTACATTGATGTGACACTGACCACTCCTATCCAATCCATCAAGCTGGACTACTGGACACGCTTTGAAAACGGGAATGCAGCCCCGACCCACATCAAGCTGTTTACCAGCACAGATGGAAAAGCATGGACCGAACTGGGAGAGATTAAAAGCGGGCTTCCTACGGGTGCAAACCAGCAATATTCTTCTCCTATCTACCGTGCAGCCAACAAATTTACTCATTTCCGTTTCGCCGTGCTGACAAGTACCGCAGGCTCCATGACCAGTGGAAAATCTTGGTTCAACCTGGGAGAGCTTACACTATACGGTAATTGATTTTGATAAACACTCATGCAATAGAGGGAGGAGTACTTACCCGTATTCCTTTCTCTATTTTAAAACCTCAACCTTAACACCATGAAAAAAAGACTATTTTTCGCGTCTTTCACGATGCTGCTGCTCCTGATACTTTCTTCCTCGGGATGCAAAGAAAAAGAGAATCTCAAAGACCGTTTCTTTTCCATTGAAGAGGCAGACATGAACCAGGAATTCGGAAGTGCTCCGGAAAATAAAATCATCCTTGTCAAAACCAACCTGTCACTGAACGACTGGAAAGCCGAGAGTGAGGCCAACTGGCTTTTCCTGTCTACCCAGGAAGATGCTTCGCAGGGAGCAAGCCTCAAAATTTCCGCTACGGCCAACACCTCCGGAGAGCGCAGAACAGCGGTAGTCAAAATTCTGTCTCCCGTTCAGAACTATATCCTCAATGTGACCCAATATGGCTCGTCCGACATCGTCCTCAGCGAAGACATCAAGGTGCAGCCTTCCGGAGGTAAGGCCAGCGAATGCCAACCCGGACAAGACATTGAAAACACATGGGACGGCAAATTCTCTGCCGATGGCGCCAATCCTTATCACTCACCATGGGGGAAATCGGCCAATTTCCCGGTCAAACTGGAATATTATTTCCAAGGAGGTGCCGACATAGACTACCTTATTTATTATACCCGCTCCGGAAACGGAAACTTCGGGGAATTTGACCTGCTGATGGCGACCGACGAGGGACATTCGGACTGGAAGAAATATGGTTCCTACAATTTCCGCATGCAGAATGCACCTTCCAAAATCACCTTCAAGACAACCCAGAAAGTGACAGGTATCAAATTCGAAGTCAAATCGGGCGCCGGCAATTTTGTGAGCTGTGACGAAATGGAGTTCTATCGGTACAACCAGGAAAACACGCTGGAGAAAACGCTGCTCACCGTATTCGGCGACATCACTTGCAGCACCTTGAAAGAAGGAGTGACCGACGAACAAATCAATGCCCTCCCCGACTATTTCGTCCGACTGGCCAAAGCTCTCCAGAACCACACATACGATGCGCATGAAAAAGAATTCCGTATCCGTGAATATGCCCCTTACAGCATACCGGAGGAGTGGGCCACCAAACTGATGACCAAGAAATACAGCAACCTCGACAATCCTACCGGTATCTCGGTACAGCAAGGCGATGAAATTATCGTACTGGTGGGCGATACTCACGGCCAACAGATATCCTTGCAAAGTATCTGGGAAAGCGGACAGGAATACAAGCAGACCAACGTGAGCGGAGAAGTCTATTTCCTGTCACCGGGTGTCAACAAACTGACCATGCGCAAGGAAGGACAGCTTTTCGTCATGTACAACACCGACCTGACCTCGCCCGATGCCAAACCTATCAAGATTCATATCCCGATGGGAAGCGGAAAAGTGACCGGCTTCTTCGACCTGAAAGAACACAAAACCGATGAAAAGTATGCCGAACTCTTGAAGAAAGCGACCCACAAATATTTCTGTGTACGAGGTGAACGCATCATGTTCTATTTCCATACTTCCAAGATGCAGGAATTTGTCCCCAACCAGATACTGTCGGCCATCAACCTGTGGGATGACATCATCGGCTGGGAACAGGAACTGATGGGCATCGAGGATGTACGCCCGTCGCAGGTGAACAACCATATCTTTGCCATCTCGCCGGAAGGAAGTTACATGTGGGCCTCCGACTATTGCATCGGTTTCGTCTACACTTACCTGAAGAATATCCTGCTGAAAGAGAATGTCATGTCCGCCAAAGACAACGCCTGGGGACCGGCCCACGAGATAGGTCACATCCATCAGGCCGCCATCAACTGGCCTGGCAGCACGGAATCGTCCAACAACCTGTTCTCCAACTACGTTCTGTACAAACTGGGGAAATACTGCTCCAGAGGTAGTGAACTGAACGACCTGGCTGATTCCCGCTTCGTACACAAGAAAGCATGGTATAACATGGGAGACGCCACGCATCAGGGAGAGGACACGGAAATACACATGCGCATGAACTGGCAGCTGTGGAACTACTACCACCGTTGCGGACACAACCCCAAATTCTGGCAGACCTTGTTCAAACTGCTGCGTGAAGACCGGATTACAGAAAGCGATCCCGGCGCTGCCCAGCTCAAGTTTGCCATGAAAGCCAGTGAGGCAGCCAAGGAAGACCTGACCGACTTCTTCGACTTGTGGGGCTTCTTTATCCCGGGAGAAGATACCATTGACCAGTATGGTACCTGGAAATATAAAGTGACGGCAGAAATGATTAAACAAGCCAAGGACTTCATGAAGAAATTCCCGAAGCCCAAACATGCTTTCCAGTACATTGAAGACCGCAAGGCCGGAGATACCGGACTGGATACCAAACCTTCGGACACCGGATATTACACCCAGTTTGAAGGAAAAGTGAAGGAAATCAGCCCCAACATTGCCTACACCGTTTCCGGAAAGAAATATACCGTAGAAAACGGAGAAAATGCAGTGGCCTTTGAACTGCGGAAAAACAGTGCCGAAGGAGAGCTGGTTTATTTCTTCAACATGTTCAGCTATGACATTCCGGCGGGAGTAGACCTGACCAATACCAAGCTTTATGCCGTACAGGCCGACGGAAAGCGAATTGAAATCCGCAAAAAATAAGTATTTCTTCTCATACAGAAACAGAAAGGGGTACCGGCACACACACCGATACCCCTTCTTCCTATCATGTAGTTTTCAAAATCTCCGTCACTTGTTCAGCTTCCAGGTGAATCCGTCCTTGGTATCCTTCACCTCAAAGCCCAGTGCAGCTAGGTTGTCACGAATCTTGTCGCTGGTAGCCCAGTCTTTGTTGGCCTTGGCCTGCATACGCTGTTCCAGCAGCATGTCGACCACCTTTCCGTATGCTTCTTCACGGGCCGCATTGTTTTCAGCCTCCGCTTTCAGTCCCAGAATGTCGAACACGAACAGATGGAACACGTTCTTCAGCTCTTCCAGGTCTTCGGCACTGATGGTCGCCTTCTTGTCAATCACCGTATTAATCATGCGAGTGGCATCAAACAGGTGTGAAATGACAATCGGTGTATTCAAGTCGTCGTTCATGGCTTCGTAGCACTTCTCGCGCAAGCCCTGCGGCTCGATGCCCGAAGTGGTCTTCGACGGGGTGATGCGTTCCAGGTTCTTCACACCTTCCAGCAGACGTTCCAGTCCCTTTTCAGCTGCCTGCAATGCTTCGTTGCTGAAGTCCACCGTACTGCGGTAGTGTGCCTGCAGGATGAAGAAACGGATGGTCATCGGCGTATAAGCCTGTGTCAGCAGCTTGTTGGAGCCGGTGAAGAACTCATCCAAAGTGATGAAGTTACCCAATGACTTACCCATCTTCTGTCCGTTGATGGTAATCATGTTGTTGTGCATCCAGTAGCGTACCATCGGATGACCTTCGGAAGCCACAGCCTGTGCAATCTCACATTCATGATGCGGGAAAATCAAGTCCATGCCTCCTCCGTGAATGTCGAAGGTCTCACCCAGGTATTTCCGTCCCATGGCTGTACATTCACAGTGCCAGCCCGGGAAACCGTTGCTCCAAGGTGACGGCCAGCGCATGATGTGTTCCGGCTGTGCACACTTCCACAACGCAAAGTCGGCCGGATTGTGTTTCTCGTCCTGTCCGTCGAGTTCACGGGTCGTGTTGAGCACGTCGTCGAGGTTACGGCCCGACAATACACCGTAATGATGGTCTTTGTTGTACTTGGCTACATCAAAATACACCGAACCCTTGCTTTCGTACGCATATCCGTTTTTCAGGATTTCCTGTACCAGCTGAATCTGTTCGATGATGTGTCCGGACGCATGCGGCTCGATGCTGGGCGGCAACACGTTCAGAGCTTCCATAGCCTTGTGGTAACGCAACAGGTAATACTGCACCACTTCCATCGGCTCCAGCTGTTCCAGACGAGCCTTCTTGGCAATCTTGTCTTCTCCGTCGTCGGCATCGTGTTCCAGATGGCCCACATCGGTAATGTTACGCACGTAACGCACCTTGTAGCCCAGATGCTTCAGGTAGCGGAACAAGATATCAAACGTAATGGCGGGACGCGCATGTCCCAGATGTCCGTCACCGTATACGGTAGGACCACACACATACATGCCCACATGAGGAGCATGCAAAGGCACGAAAAGTTCCTTCTTGCGGGTCAGTGTATTGTAAATGAAAAGCTTGTTATTCTCCATAATTCAAAAGAGTTAGGTTGCAAAGTTATAAATTAAAAAGAGAAAAGCGTGATTTCGGCTAAAAAATCACGCTTTTCTCTTTGCAATCCCCCTCGGGTTATTTCGTCAGGACAATACCGCCTTCCGGCTGAATCACCACTTTCACTTCAGACGGATTCTTGATTTTCAATTCCTCCAGCTGCGGCTGGCGCTTCTTGTCGTCCAGGTAATAAGACACCGTCTCACCCTTCTGCCACATCGGCAGGTTCAGCGTCAGCTTCAACGGTTCTTTCTGGGCATTCACTCCCACCACGTACCAACGGTCACCGTGACGGCGGGCCAGCACACAATATTTACCGGGATAACCATCCAGGAACACCGTTTCATCCCAAGTGGTCGGCACCTGCTTCATGAAGTCGATGGCCAAAGCCGGCGCATCGGTCAGGTTGTTCGGAGACAGGGCAAAGTTCTGAATCGGGTTCTGATACAGCACAGCCGTAGCCAGCTGGAACACATCGGTGGTCTTGCGGATAGTACCCCCGTCGTTTGTCCGGTTGTAACGCTTGTTCAGCAAGGTGCCTCCGAACTCCATGCAGCCGATGGTGTTGCGGATAAACGGATGCAGGCAGGCATTGTAGGCCTCCATATCGTCAAAGTGCTGGTTGAATATCAGGTTCTCCGAAGCCAGTACCGCCTCGCTGCCCACATAGTTGGGATACATCCGTTCCCATCCGCGCGGAATGGTACAGCCATGGAAGATAATCATCAGTCCGTATTCGTTGGCATCGGTCAGGATGTCTTCGTACAAGCCCATCATCTGCTGCTTGTCACTGCCGAAGAAATCCACCTTCAGTCCCTTCACACCGCATTTCTGCAACCATTTCATTTCTTTCTTACGGGCTACGGAGTTGCTCATGCACTGCTTGGCATCCTGCGGCGCATCGTTCCAATAGCCGTTGGAGTTGTACCACACGAATACGTCCACCTTCTTCTGGTGTGCATATTGGAAAAGTTTCTCCATCTTGTCACGGCCGATGTTTTTCTCCCAACCGCCGTCAATCAGGGTATATTCATAGCCCATCTCACTGGCCAGGTCGATGAAACGCACCTGGTCGTCGTAGTTGATGCTCGGGTCCTGCCACATAATCCAGCTCCAGGTGGAACGTCCGAACTTATAGTCCTGTGAAGGTTCATAAAGCGGATCCACCACATCAAACGGGACTGTAGTTTCCACAATCGGCTTCAGCCCGTTGCCCACCGTAATGGTACGCCAGGGAGTCACACCCGGCAAAGCCAGTCCCGGAGTGGAAGAACCCAGTCCGTTCATCTCGCCCGGGTTCGGGAAGGCAATGCTATACAGCCCGTCCTTCGTGGCATCGCTCAGATGAGACGCACAATACAAGCTGCGCACACCGGTTTCCGAAACCAGTGCCCAGTTATCGCCTACGTGGAAAAGTGCCGGGAAGGTATACCCCTCACCGTATTTTGACGGCGTAGCCACCGGCTCATCAGGAACATATTCTTCCTCATAACTCGGCTTGGTACGCATCCAACCAATCATCGGGTCGCTCTGCGGGGAAAGGAACGTCGTGGTGGAAGAGGGGAAATCAAATCCGGTGGCTTCCTTCTCCACTACCATACAGGCTGTTTCGCCATACTGAGGCATCTCATAGCGGAACGCGATGTCGTTGTTGCTCAGCTGGAACACGATATCCACTTTCTTCTTGTCTGCGTTTTCCAGCGTCACGGTCAGCTTGTTAGCCGCATAGTGTACCGTAGAACATTTGATACGGGTCTGCGTGTAGGTCTTGTCCACCTTATCTGTCTGCTGGTCCACAAACGTCATCTGCCGGCTGAAATCACCGATATTGGACACGAAGCCCAACGGAGAATTCTCCAAAACGGTCTTGCCGTCGTAAGTCACTGAATAAACAGGTTTACCGTCCTGTAACTGAAAATCGAGTTTTAAACGTGCATCCGGCCCCGTCACTGCCGCCTGCTGAGCAAATGCCTGAGAGGCCAATAATGCCAATGTGCCAAAAAATACTTGTTTCTTCATAGGTGTTTTTCAGATAATTACTAATCAGGACAAAAATAGAAATTAAGTGTGAAACTAACAATAAAAGATTCTTCAAAAACGACCGCAAATCATGCAAGTAACTACAAAAAAACCGCCATGAGGTTTCACAAATCTCATAGCGGTATCTGTCTGATATCATTCTCAGAACCGGACAACCGGCCAACCGTCGGGTGTCCAGCTTATTTCGCGGACAAGCAGTTTGGGAGCTCCTTCTTCTACCACCGAATAGGCATGGCAAATAAAATAATCTTTCCCGTCAAGATGATAGGCAGCATTGTGCCCCACTCCGGCATAATCCTCGTTGCCCTGAATGACCAACGAACCGCCTCCCCGGTTCAAAGCTTTTCCTTCTTTATCCAAATAAGGACCTGTCACCGTTTTCGCACGGCCCACCATTACTTTGTAGTCGCTTTGCAATCCCTTACAGCAATAGTCGAACGACACGAAGAGGTAATAATAATTCCCGTGCTTCATGATAAAAGGGGCTTCTACTGCTCCGTCGCCTGCCTCTTCCTCCGGCAAGTCGAACGTACGCGGACGACGGCAAAGCGAATGCCATTCTTCAGGCTGGGCCACCTCGTTCAGGTCCGGCGTCAGCTTGACCAGCTTGATGCCGTCCCAGAAGGAACCGAAGCTCATCCACGGCGTACCGTTTTCATCGATAATCACATTCGGGTCGATGGCATTCCACATATCCCGGTGAGGGACCGACTGAATCACTTTCCCGTGGTCAGTCCACTTAAAATCGGGACTGGACGGGTCAAGCGTAGGGTTCGTAGCATGTCCGATAGCTGAAGTGTTCTTTCCAAAGGCCGAACAGGAATAAAACAAATGATACAACCCGTTATGATAAAGAATATCTGGCGCCCAGGTATGTCCTTTATAACCTTTGATGGCTTCTACCGCCCATTGGGGTGCCTTGTCGAATACCGGTTTCTCGAATTTCCAGTTTTCCATGTCTTTGGAGGACATGACCGAAATCCCCTGCCCGGTAGCAAAGAGATAGTAGGTATCCCCCTGCTTGGCCAGCACCGGATCATGGGTCATTACCTTACTGATAGGAATGACGGATGAACTTTTCTCCGGCGAAGATGCATACGCCGTACTTACTACGGCCAGTAAAAAAAATGAAAAGAAGGTATGTTTCATAGACTTAATATAAATCAAATCACTACTTATAAAAAATGAGTAATTCTATAAACAAAATTACTCATTTTATCATTTTAATGTCACCTCACTAAAAATGAGTTACTTACTTTTCTTTCCCCAATAAGTCTTATAATTATCGCCATAGCCGGCATAAACAATTGTATGAGTTCTTGGAGAAGCCTCCCAATCTGTTTCACGCTGTAAATACAATTCAACACCGTTACTAAACGTCAAAGTAGATTTTGTGGCATCAAACGACCATGTCGTTCCTTTCCAAGGACCCTCTGTTACTGTATGGTCAGTTGCTAACGTCATTTGAGTAGAAGTTTTCTGGTTCCCATAAGAATAAGATAAATCTATATGCTCCCAGTTCCCGACTAATTCATTTTCAGTAATAGCAACTTGCGGTACCGCACCGTAACGTTCTGGCATTACAAGCGGCCAACCATCTTCTGTCCAACGGATAGAACGTACATGCCCCATCATCAAAGCATTGCTGTACGCATTACCTCCCACATTGGCGGGAAAACGACCTTGTGAAGCAAAGTACCAGTTACCGTTTCCATCATCAAACACACAACAATGAGAAATACCTACCCAGCCTTCACTGTTATTAAACTTATACGGATGAGTCACCACCGGAAGAATATCGCCCCCAACCGTAGTTACATCTGTACCGTCCATCCCCATATACGGACCTGAAATATTTGTAGCACGGGCTACACGGGTATTGTAAGGGATATCCAATGCATCATAAGCCAGGAACAAGTAATAATATCCATCATGGTAAATCAACTCCGGTCCTTCAGAACCTTGCCAACGGTTACCCATCTGACGAGTAGCTATCAGTTGACCATAAGCTGCAATATCATCACTGGTTCCCCAAGGATTAGGCAGGTCTGCTTTCACTTTACCGGTCTCTCCATCAAGTTCTACCAACGCAATGCCACTATGCCAAGAGCCATAGGCCAGATAATGTCTGCCATCTTCCGTAATAATATAGCTGGGGTCAATGGCATTCCATTTGTAATAGCAATTGCCCCAATCATCCGCAGCTACATGGAAATCAAGTCCCTTATCCGAAGCATTGGTAGTGACATAACCTTTATCCACCCAGCCCTCGTTATTGGCTGGATTGTCATTCTCCATCAATCCGATAAACGCGCGTTCACTCCATGTACCGTCCCCGCTCAATGTACCAGGACATACAATGGAGTAATACATGCGATAAAGCCCATTCCTAACTTTTCGCACACAAGGAGCCCAATAACCAAAATCAGCGGTATTGGGAGAGACACTCCCCAATCCCATCGTCTCACGAATTTCATTCAGCTTCGGAATTACCCAGTCGGGCAAGCTTTGCATAGTACCTCCCAAATATTCCCAATCTACCAGGTTTTTTGAACGACGTCCATGAAAGTGTCCACCTGCTGTATGTGCATTGCCATACGAAGCGTCTGTCTGATACATGTAATAATATCCATCTTCAGCCAATACAACTGTAGGATCATGTACATTACTGAGGTTCCATTGACCACGCTTAGACCAGTCGGCAATATTTACATAATTGTCTTCATAAGCTGGAGCCACATAAGACAGCAGTTGATCATCCAGGCTCTGATTTTCTGTAGTCACTGTAAGCACATCCGAGTAGGTATAACGGCTGTTGCCGTAAACATATGCCCGGACATAATAAGTTGTATTACCCATCAAACCTAAAATTGTAGCACTGAAATCTTCGCCTACCTCGACTACATTGTCATTGATAGTAGGATTTTGTGCGTTGGAACTATAGCAAAACCCTTTCTTAACAACAACTTCGACATTACCAGAGACTGACGAAATAACAGTCAATGAAGTTGCTGTCGTCGCAGTAACCTCAGGCGTAGCCACAGTCACCTCACCATTCTGATTATATTCGGGGGAGTCATTGTTATCAGAACAAGCTACAAACGTAAAAACAAGTAATAAAGATATCCAGAAAAACGATAATTTTTTCATTTAATTGGTTTTAAAGAACCATGCCTTTCCCTCCTTCTAATAAAGGGAGAAGGCATGGCATAATTGTTATTCAGCTCCAAAAATCAAATGGCAACCATCAACGGTCAGTGCAAAGTTCAGGTCACTGGAATCTACTGTATTAATGCCCAAATAATACTGGGTAGAAGTAGTTCCTGTTGTTCCCTGCATCACAGCCTGAACATCAGCTGTACCATTACCACAATTAGTCACATACACTGTCACCTTGGCTCCGTTCATACCTGCAAGCCAAGTAACCCAATCTGTTTGGCCTCCACTAGTCAGACAAGCAGCATATCCGTCACCCCATCCATAATTATCGGCACGAACTACTGCATACTCAGTAAGATCTTTCTTACGGAGAACAACCACATAATTGTTCCAGTTTCCAGCCAAACTGCTGTAATTGGTGAATGTGATAGACTTTGTTTCCCCTACAGGCACATTAAATTCATCAGAAAAAGCTCCCCAAAAAGCAGTAGAATTATCTTCAGCTCCTACTACAGCCGTACTATTGCTTACAGCCGAAGCTGTAGACTTGGAAACTGTAACGTCAACCTCTGCAGTAATTCCCTCATCAGCTGTAATGGTAACCTTATGAGAACCATCCTGAGCAGGGATAGTAGAGAAACTAAGTCTAGAATTATCCATCACTTTTGACTCGCCATTGACATAAGTGGCAGTAACAGCCATACCTGTCGGATCAAAAGCTAACGTACGGTTTGTCAAAGCCTCAGTAGCAGCCGAAGTATAATAATAATAATGCGTACGGGAAGGCTGAGTCGTTACCTGAATTGATGCAATCTTTTCCACTACTTCGAAAGCTGCATTCGCCACAATCGGTTGATCACAGTTCTCACCTTTAAATGTCTTATTATAAACAGCTACAAGTGTCTTTTCTCCCGCAGTATCCATATCAGGTATTGCCGTGAAACTGAGCTCGGATGCAGCAACAGTTTTTGTAACTCCCTCTTCAAATGTAATCAAAGCAGTTACATTGGCCATAGCATCCTCCAGTGTAGTGCCAACATTTACCTGATCGGGGACATTCTGCAATACCATTGAGACCGGATTCTTGTCCTCAGCAGAAGTACAACCACCTATTGGTTCAATGTTTGTCTGTTGGAAATCAATGTAAGAACCTTCCGGTACCAGGAAACAACGGATATTGGTATTACTTGCATCTGCATTCAAATTAACGAGAGCAGTTGGTTGAGTATAAGTCTTAGTAACTGTTCCATTTGTCATCGTTACACTGAATGATTCCGCATTAGTTCTGTCGACTACGAGTGTTACCTTTCCTCCGAGTTTATCAATACCTTCATCGGTATCGGTTTCAAAAGTAAGCGTACTTTCGACATAAGAGCGATCAATATAATCACCCCACTCAGAGTTTCCGGAAGGCTGGTTATCAAAACGTATTGCACCATACTCCTTATATCCGTCACTGTCACGATCCGCATCTGAACAGATTATCAGAGCAAAATTCTTATAAGTATTCGTCGCACTTGGATTAATGTGAAGATTGAACACTGCGTACCATTTCTGACCATCAGGTATTACATAATATTTAGAGAAAGCCGCCCACCAGCCACTTGAGTAATCAGTACTGCCAATAGTATATACATCTTCCATCATACCTTCAAGAACTATCTCATCCTGATTATCGTTCTTCGAATCCTCAATTTCCTGTATTTTATCGGAAAGCCAGTCGGGTGCATTTACATCAAAAAGCTCACCACCCTCACAACCAGTCAAAGCAGACATACCTAAAGCTAACGAAAAACAGGCTGATATTATGTTATTTGAATATTTCATTGTATTAAACATTAATAAGTAATTAATTTATCACAATCTCCTCTATCATATAAAAAGATTGTTTTGGAATATCTCTACTTACTTAAATCCACAACCGGACGTACTTTCCATCCATTCTCACGGAAATAAGTTGAATTGTCTGTGCTATAATTAGCAGAGTTTCCCTCCAAATTCGGATTATTGTTAGTCAGCGTCTGAACAATAGGTAAAAACTCATGTCCTTGAATATAGGTATCATAAGAACACTTCAATTCCGAATCTGTTGCTATATCACTATAACTTACAGGTTCTTTCACACCTTCGATTGAACGACGAAAAGTTCCATGCTCCTTAAGTTGCTGAAGGCGACCACTATCATAGAAAAATCCCCAGCGAATAAGGTCGAAACCACGTCCAAACTCACATCCAAATTCTTTTGGCCTTTCTACATTTGCAATTTGTTCAAAAAGTTTATCAGCAGTATCAAAATCGGCAAGTTTCAAATCCGGCAAATCAACACGATTACGCACTTCATTAATCCAATCGATAGCCTGCTGAGTAGGACCGTTTACTTCGTTTTCACACTCTGCTGCACGAAGCAATACATCTGAATAACGCATTAGACGCAAATTGATTCCATCATGCAAACCTGTAACAACAGTACTATAAAGGCCCGTACGAAGATTTGTGAATTTAGCAATAGGCAAACCTCCATAAATATTATTGGTCACAATGTTATCTGTAGCCGAAAGCTGATTCGTATAAGCTACATTTCCATACTCAAAATCTTCCCACTCGGCCTCATAAGTACCGATAGTCCAATAAAGGCGAGGATCAAGTTTATTGTCTGTTGTACGTTCTTCTTTAAAAAGATGATATAACCACGGGGAAGCCGAGATATCAGCCCATCCACCATAATTACCAGGAGCAAAGTTACTTTCTATTGCAGAACCCTGAGTTGCATTAGGACTTGTATTTACCGGCGTCCATTCATCATCTGTACCTTGTGAACCATAATCAAGGAATTGTATCTCAAACAGACTCTCATCATTGTTTTCATAAGCAGAGCCTTCACGGAAGTTATCACCATAGTTATCCATCAACCTATAAGTACCATACTTCTTTGCAATAATATCTTTAAGTACGGTAAGTGCTTCACTAAATTTATGGCGTACCATCAACGTACGGGCGTAGTAGCCAGCCGCAGCTCCACACGTAGCGCGCCCTCCAGCCCACTCGCCACCTTCATCACGAGAGGGTAACAACTCCATAGCTTCCAAAAAATCCTTTTCTACCTGATCAAGAACCTCATCATAAGTGCTGTTGGCCCCATAAAGCCCATCCAATGAAGAATAAGTGTCATAATCTGTAATTAACGGCGGATTCTGATAGTATCCAGCCAGATTATAGTATGATAATCCACGCAAGAAAAGAGCTTGCCCTTTGATCAATTTCATATTCTCAGAAAGTTGTGTGTCATCTTCTCCACAACGAGACAAGATGAAATTACAAACGTTTATGGTATAGTACCATTCACGCCATGGCCAGAATGCAATATCTGATGTAACTTCTACATTAAGGTCGTCAAATGGCAAATACCAAACTTGTGATGAGTTCCAAGCCTCATCTCCACGGCATACGTCGATAGTGTAACCCACACGTGCATACGATCCTTCCATACGAATGTGATTATATGCAGCAATAACACATTCCTCTAAATCATCGGCATCAAAACCGAAAGTGCTTGAAGTCTGCTGATTGGGATTGATTAAATCCAATCTATCACTACAGGAAGACAGAGTACCAAATCCCAAAATGAGAGCAAGTGAATATATATTAAGTTTCATACGATATTTTTTTAGTATTAAGATACAGAATAGCTATTAGAATGTAAAATGTACGCCACACATAAATGTACGTGCAGTAGGATAAGAGCAGAAGTTATATCCAGGAGTGAAAGTTCCACCTGCATAGTCCACATTATAACCTTTATAACCTGTGAATGTGTAAAGATTCTGTGCCGACACATACAGACGCACATCTGAGATGTATTTACCAAACCACTTATCAGGGAAATTATATCCCAACTCTACATTGGCAATTTTCCAATAAGCAGCGTTCTGAATCTTACGAGAACTGAACAAATCATTCCATGCCAAACTTGCGCTGTTAGTTATATATGTACGTGGAACATCAGACAAATAGGTCGTTCCATCTTCACTAAAGCGGTTAGCATCCAACATAGCTACCTCCTTGTTGCTCCATCCGTAACAAGAGTTGAGTGAGTTATATATGTCATCGCTCACATGATAATTCAGTGCACCATAAGTAGCAATACTTAAATCAAATCCCTTATACTCGAAACGTGCATTAAGACCAAAGTTTATTTTAGGTAGACCGCTTCCCAGCACCACTCTATCGTCGGTATCTATTCTCCCGTCATCATTTATATCCTTATATAAGCAGTCGCCCACATTGGCTCCTTCCTGAACAGCATGGTTATCAAGGTCTTCTTGAGTACGTGCAATTCCTTCATAAACATAACCATAAAACTGACCTATTTCCTGCCCAACGTAAGTGATGT